>NZ_JACJSJ010000179.1 GCF_014698115.1 Nostoc sp. FACHB-973 | reverse complement strand
CTCCCCGCCTGCGGGGAGGGGAGACTTTTACGTAAGTCAAAGGCGGGGTGGGGTTCTTTTTTTTGATTTATGCAAGAAGTCTAATGAACTCAATATCACCTCTTGAGAAGGGTTTTACGTTAGGCCACCCCACAAGAAAAATTTAAGGTTTTTTATTTGGAAATCCCTAAGCATTACCCATCCGACAAAAAATACTGAATTCTGACTCCTTATTTATCTTGTTCTAAATTAGAAAATAGCCTCTGCCAATCGATAGAGTTAATAGTGTTGTCTCCCTCTTTTACCTCAAACGTTACATTAAATGCTTTTGCTATTTTTAGCACTTGCACGCAAAGTTTGGCGACATCCTCACGGCTGATTTTGCCTTTAATATTATCCCCTTGTTCAAATATTAATTCCTTACTTCCTACTGTCTCAGTTAAAGCACAAGGTCGAATAATTGTATAAGGAATTCCGCTTGCTCTTAAACTATCTTCTCCTTTCAACTTCCAAGTTAAAATTCCCCCCAATTGGTCATTTAATTTTACTGCTGGGGGTTCTTCATCTAAATTAATACCGGGGCGTCCTGGACGAGTTACGCCTGCTGAACTGACAAGAATAAATTGGGGTAAATTAGCGCCGCCATATGCTTTAATTGATTCTAACTGCAAAGCAAAGCCACCTGGAGAAAATTTGGGATTTAATGCGCCATCATATTCAAATTTGCTTAACATTAGTTGGAATGAACAAATTCTACTCTGCTCAATTGGCGGCGCGTCCTTGACAATTTTTGCCCGAAATACAGGAATCAAATCTCTAAAGGGAATGTGAATATCTACCCAGGTATTAGCTACGGTGTCGAAAGAATAGCTATACCCAATGCCATCCCATGTTGTATCTGTTCGTAGGAAGATTTTATAACGCTGACCATCACCTTTGACGCGCAATTTCACACCTTCGTAGCCAGATAAATTAAATGGCGGATCAAAATTCTTAGTTCTCACAGAAGCAAATCCACCGGAGTTCGCAGTGGAAACATTGCCAGCAAACAAAGCTGCATTTTCTAATAATTGGATATTACTGGCACTTACACCACCCATGACGACATCATCCAGCGCCCCCCAAACATCTTTTAGTTCTGCTGATGGCTTTGTAAAATCAAATATGAGTTTTTCATTTGCTTGGGGTAGATATTTTGCTGCGGCTTGGACTAAGTTTTTGACACCTTGATATTCCACATTTTCTGGGGTGTCGCCGACAATTTCCGGTTGGTAAAATTTCACACCTTGATAGTATTTTGCTCTATCTGCTGTGTCTCCCTCTACTGGTTGCACGCGCACAGCTGTGCAACAAATTACAGCTTCGATATTAGCCATAACTACAGGAGTTAAAGTTTCTGGTTTGGTGATATCTGCAACTACTAAGTCAATATCATTACCAAGAATTGACCGTGCTTTGTCAATGTCTCTTACTAGCGCCCGAACTTTATAACCTCGTTCGAGCGATCGCTTTACTACTCGCTTACCTACACCGCCTGTGGCACCTGCTACTAATATTACACCCACGTTTCTTCCTCCATTGGGTTTATCTTGATTATCCTGAGGACGGCCTTGGATTAATTGCTGTACCCAGTTAAGGAAAGGAATTACCTCAAAGTAAGTCAGGGTTTCGATAAACCTGCCTAAGTCCCATTGAGAACGATTTTTATCAGTCATATTTGCGTCCTCATAACTTTCTTCAGGGTAACTCAAAGTTGATTTCAAAACACTTCAAATGAGGAATTAAAAATCGCTACATGCATCGAGCAATCAAATGCGAGGTGCTATTTTCAACACCCCGCATTCTCAAAATTTATTCTTGTCCTGTGCCGCCCAGTGATGGAACCCTAATTACATTTAAGCAACGACAAAATTGTTGTTGGTTAATAACAACCCAGCAGATAGTTGTGCAAATTGTACCTGAGTAAAGCCACTTGCACTGCCATCCTGGTCAAAGAACAATGCACCCGTAGTGGAGTTATAAATAAATCGCTCAGTACTAGTGGTTGCAGATGCTCCGATGGTAAACTGACCAGCGGATAGTACACCTGTTGATAAGCCACCACCAAAACCAGTAGCTGATACCTCAATAAGTTCATTAGTTGCGTCAAAGTCATAAATAGTATCTATACCTTCGTTGAAACTATTGAAACCAAAGGTATCAATACCACCTCCTCCATAAAGGCTATCATTACCGCAGCCACCTGTGAGGATATCATTCCCGTCACCACCTGTGAGGATATCATTACCGTTGCCACCATTGAGAGTATTATTACCCGACGCGCCAGAGGCACTCAGAGTATCATTGCCATCGCCACCATCTAGGAGGTTATTGCCAGAAGAAAGAGAGTCAGAGTTGTATTCGTAGTCGCCAGAGAAGTACTGATTATAGTAGCCAGAGATGTCTAGAGAATCATTGCCATCGCCTCCAAAAAGCAGGTTATTACCTATTGAACCGCTAGCACTCAAGGTATCATCGCCAGCACCACCATTGAGGGTGTTATTGCCTAAGGAACGAGAGTCAGAGTAGTAGTTATCGCTGTAGTCGGCATAGGGGTTAACAACTTCGCGCCTTTCTTGACTGCCAGAAATCGAGAGAGAATCATTGCCATCGTCCCCATTTAAGAGGTTATTGCCTCTTGAACCGCTAGCATCCAAAGTATCAGCACCAGCACCACCATTGAGGGTATTATTGCCTAAGGATAAGAATTGACCGTATCCTCCGTAATCACTGGAGTAGTAGTAGCCAGAGGCAAAGAGTGAATCATCGCCATCGCCACCATTAAGCAGATTATTGCCTGTTGGATAGTCTACATTCAAAGTATCAGCACCAGTACCACCGTTGAGGGTATTATTGCCCGCACCACCTCTCAGCATGTCATTGCCACTTAAGCCTTCAATAATGTCATCACCGCCTTGACCATTGATGACATCATTTGAGTTGTCAAAGCCACTAACATTGTTGCTGAGGTCATTGAGGAAAGTGACTGTGTTTTTTCTAAAGACAGTGCTTTGGGTGGAGTTGGCATCGAAGACATCAAAACTGTCTGTGATGCTAGTTTGCCCATCAAACAGAATATTCCCCAAGTCTACAGTCGCTCCAGTAGACTTGCTGAGATTATCCAGGTTTTCCAGGGCAAAGTTTTGCAGGATGATTTTCCCACCACCAAGCCGTTGAAAGCTGATTTCCAGATCCTTGCCATTCTGGTTGATGAGCAGATTTTGAGCAGTCAACCCATCACCAATGAATATCAGAGTGTCCACTTCGGCAATGACTGCTGCTGTGGGGTTTATTCCTTTACCTACTCCACCAAAATCCGTGATAGTACTAATGCCGTAGATCCCTGAGTTGTAAACAAATTTATCCTTGCCACCGCCACCTGTGAGGATATCATCGCCATTGCCATCTGTGAGGATATCATCGCCATTGCCACCGTTGAGCGTATTCTTGCCTCTAGCGCCAGAGGCACTCAGAGTATCATTGCCATCGCCCCCATTTAGGAGATTATTGCCTCGTGAATTGTTAACACTCAAGCTATCATCACCAGCGCCACCGTTGAGCGTATTCTTGCCTCTAGCGCCAGAGGCACTCAGAGTATCATTGCCATCGCCCCCATCTAGGAGGTTATCGCCATATGAGATAGAGTCGTAGGCTACGCCGTAGTAGTATTCGTCTTGCAAATAGCCAGAGATGTCTAGAGAATCATTGCCATCGCCTCCAAAAAGCAGGTTATCACCTGTGGAACCGCCAGCACTCAAGTTATCGTCACCATCGCCCCCATCCAGGAGATTATTGCCAGACGAGCCAGAGTCGTAGCTGGAGTAGCTGCGGTAGGGGTTGCCGTCACGGTTGTAATGGCCAGAGATGTCTAGAAAATCATTGCCATCGCCTCCAAAAAGCAGGTTATCACCTGTGGAACCGCCAGCACTCAAGTTATCATTACCTGCACCACCGTTGAGGGTGTTATTGCCTAAGGAACGAGAGTTAAATAAGTATTGAGATTCGTCGATTTGTTGATCAACTTGCAAATAGCCAGAGATAGAGAGAGAATCATTGCCATCGCCCCCATCTAAGAAGTTATGACCTGTTGAACCGCTAGCATTCAAGTTATCATCACCTGCACCACCGTTGAGGGTGTTATTACCTATGGAGCTGAGGTCATGGTCTTCGTAGGAGAAATTGAAACTGTATCTGTAGCCAGAGGCTGTCAGAGAATCATTGCCATCGCCCCCATCTAGAAGGTTATTGCCTGCGCCACCCCTCAGTATGTCATTGCCACTTAAGCCTTCAATAATGTCATCACCCCCTTGACCATTGATGACATCATTTGAATTGTCAAAGCCACTAACATAGTTGTCTAAATCGTTGAGGAAGGTGACTGTGTTTTTGTTGAAGATAGTGCTTTGGGTGGAGTTGGCATCAAAGACATCAAAGCTGTCGGTGATGCTAGTTTGCCCATCAAACACAATATTGCCCAAGTCTACAGTGGCTCCACTGTATTTCCTGAGGTTATCCAGATTTTCCAGAGCAAAGTTTTCCAAGATGATCTTGCCCTGAGGAGACCCTTGAAAGGGGATTTCAAAGGTGATTTCCAGATTGTTGCCATTCTGGGTGAGGAGCAAATTTTGGGCAGTCAACCCACTACCTTGAAATATCAGAGTGTCCGCTTCAGCAATCACTGCTGCCGTGGGGTTTCTTCCTTTACCTACTCCACCGAAATCGGTGATAACATCAATACCATAGCTCTCTGAGTTGTAAACGAATTTATCGTTGCCACCGCCACCAGTTAGGGTGTCGTCGTCAGAAGTGCCCTGTAGGGTATCGTTACCGTTGCTTCCAATGATATTTGCCATAACTTTACCTACCTGAATCGATTTTTGGAGGAATTTAAGTTGTCAATAATCGAGTTAGTGCTGTTTGAGGGCAGGAAAATTCGCCCAGAGGCAACACTTTCGACATACTTTATTCACCCTTGAGGGCTAGCAATTTGTCTTTGAATATTTCCCCTTTGATTGGCTTGTAAGTATTACTCATCCAAGTTATTGGGGACTATCTAAGTCTTAAGCACTGTACAAATTTTGATGGGTGTGGATTCACAAAAACAATGACAGCAGAGTTGGTGAATTCAGAATTCATCAATTGGGAATTGGGAAGTAAAACAGGGTTGATTCCCAGGACAAACGCATCTAAATTACTCTTGATCGCAGCGAAGGTTAAGAACAAACGAAAAAATCTTTCCTTTCGCGTTTGATTATTTTTAAGCCCCAAAGTGATGCTTGCGGCGGGCTACGCCTAAAATTTTCGCAATCAGCAAGAGTTAATGAAATTATTTTTAAGCCTATTGAGAATAGAGGTTGCTTATTGACATGATGCGGCCGCCCTGGGTTGATTCCAGTCTTTGGGATGAATCCTTGTGTACTTCAGTTTCTTTGAATTCTGCTATAGTTTCAGGCTGATTAAAATCACGCTTCATTGCTAGCCCAGACAAGTATTTACCGTAGGCATTGCTCAAAGACAGTTGAAAAATCAACCTGGAATCCCCTCAACCTACAATCGATAATTTGGTTGGTTTGTCAATGCATAAGTCTTACTAGTTTGAAAATGGGGATTTTTGACTGGGAACTGGCAAAGAAATATTTTCATGCTCTGGTTGTGTGATTGATCCCATGAACGTCTAGCCTGAAAATAGGAAACATGTAAATAACCCAATAATAACTACAGTACTGAGTATTTACTGAAATGTCTATACCTAAAATAAAAACTTTTGCATTGTTTTCGTAATATTTGCTGTTAAAGGTGTGCCAAATTACTAAGAATTGTAATTTTTTTGAGTAAAATAACGCACAGCAACAACTAAAAATCGGCAAGATGCGATCGCTATCATGAAAATAAAACCAGTAGCTAGCAATATTTTTTACCCAAGGGAAAACTGCTAGGGGTGACTAAAAATTACGAACGCAGATATGATTAGCATTTTTCATGTACCTGAGGAATGCGATCGCCTTGGTTTGTTAACCTGGCTATATTCAGCAATCAAATGCGAGGTGCTATTTTCACCACCTCGCATTCTCAAAATTTATTCTTGTCGTCTGCGGCTAAGTGATGGAACCGTAATTACCCTTAAACAACCGCAAAATTGTTGTTGGTTAATGATAACCCAGCAGTAACTAAAGCAAATTGTACCTGAGTAAAGCCAGCTGCACTGCCATCTTGGTCAAAGAACAATGCACCTGTAGTGGAGTTATAAATAAATCGCTGGGTGCTGGTGGTTGCAGATGTTCCGATGGTAAACTCACTAGCAGATAATACACCTGTTGATAAGCCACCACCGAAACCAACAGCCGATACCCTAATCACTTGACCCAAATTGAAGTCATCAATGGTATCAAGTCCTTCATTGAAACTATTGAAAACAAAGGTAACAATACCACTTGCTCCAATAAGAGTATCATTACCTGCACCACCGCTGAGGGTGTTATAGCCATTTGAGCGAGAGTCGTAGAAGTAGTATGGGTCACCAGGATCTGAAGAATAGCCAGAGATGGAGAGAAAATCATTGCCATCGCCTCCAAAAAGCAGGTTATCGCCTGATGACCCGCTAACACTCAAGGTATCATCACCCGCACCACCGTTGAGGGTGTTATCGCCATCTGATCTAGAGTTAAACGTCGAGTAGCCGCCGAAGAAGTCCTCATCAAATTGCGAATAGCCAGAGATGGAGAGAGAATCATTGCCATCGCCCCCATATAAGACGTTATCACTTAATGAACCGCTAGCATCCAAAGTATCAGCACCACCACCACCGTTGAGGGTATTATTCCCTAGAGGGCGCAGGTCATAGCCAGATTCGCCATCTAGATAGGATCTGTAGTCGTACTTGTAGCCAGAGGCTGTTAGAGAATCATTGCCATCGCCACCATTAAGCAGATTGTTGCTTGAGAGGAAGTCAACATTCAAAGTATCAGCACCAACACCACCGTTGAGTGTATTATTGCCCACACCACCTCTCAAAATGTCATTGCCACTTAAGCCGTTGATGATGTCATCACCCCCTTGACCGTTGATGACATCATCTGAATTGTCAAAGCCGCTAACATTGTTGGATAGGTCGTTGAGGAAGGTGACTGTGTTTTTTCTAAATACAGTGCTTTGAGTGGACTTGGCATCGAAGACATCAAAACTGTCGGTGGTGCTAGTTTGCCCATTAAACAGAATATTGCCTAAATCTACAGTGGCTCCAGTGGATTTGCTGAGATTATCCAGGTTTTCTAGGGCAAAGTTTTCCAGGATGAGTTTGCCATTACCAAACCCTTCAAAGGTGATTTCCAGATTATTGCCATTCTGGTTGAGCAGCAAATTTTGGGCAGTTAAGCTATCACCAGTGAATACCAAAGTGTCCACTTGAGCAATAACTGCTGCTGTGGGGTTTTTTCCTTTACCTACTCCACCGAAATCGGCGATCGTAGCGATCGTATTTATGCCGTAGTTGCTGAACAACTGGTTGTAAAAAAATTTATCCTTGCCATTGCCTCCTTTGAGGGTATCATTATCCCTGATACCGGAGGAGAGACTATCATCGCCATCGCCCCCAAATAGCAGATTATTGCCTTTTGAATCGGCAGCAATCAAGATATCGTCACCAGCGCCACCGTTGAGGGTATTATCACCAAGAGTGCTAAAGGCTCTTAGAGTATCATTGCCATCGCCCCCATCTAGGAGGTTATCGCCAGATGAGCGAGAATCGGTGTAGGCGCCTGGCAAGTTATCAAGATAGCCAGAGATGTCTAGATAATCATCACCTGCACCACCGTTGAGGGTGTTATTGCCTTCTGAGCCAGAGTAGACGTATCCTCCGCTGCCACTCGTGGTCAGTTTTAGAGAATCATTGCCATCGCCTCCATCTAAGAGGTTATCGCCTATTGAACCACTAGCATCCAAGGTATCATCACCTGCACCACCTTTGAGGGTGTTATCTCCTAAAGAGCGAGAGTCGGTGGCGTTTTCTTGGCCGCCATTAGTGTCGAAATTGCCAGAGATATCTAGAGAATCATTGCCATCGCCCCCAGACAGCAGGTTATCACCTCTTGAACCGCTAGCATTCAAAGTATCATCACCTGCACCACCGTTGAGGGTGTTATTGCCTAATGAGCGAGAGTCATAATTCACGGGATTGAAGTATATGCCAGAGATGTCTAGAAAATCATTGCCATCACCCCCATCCAAAAGATTATCGCCTGTTGAACCACTAGCATTCAAAGTATCATCGCCAGCACCACCGTTGAGGGTATTATTGCCTGCACCATCTCTCAAAAGGTCATTGCCCGCACCACCCCTCAACAGATCATTGCCACTTAGACCGTTAATAATGTCATCACCCCCTTGACCATTGATGACATCATCTGAGTTGTCAAAGCCACTAACATTGTTGTTGAGGTCGTTGAGGAAGGTGACTGTGTTCTTGTTGAAGATAGTGCTTTGGGTGGAGTTGGCATTGAAGACATCAAAGCTGTCGGTGCTGCTAGTTTGCCCATCAAACACAATATTGCCCAAGTCTACAGCGGCTCCAGTGGATTTGCTGAGGTTATCCAAGTTTTCCAGGGCAAAGTTTTGCAGGACGAGTTTGCGGCTACCAAGCCCTTGAAAGCTGATTTCCAAATTTGTGCCATTTTGGGTGAGGAGCAAATTTTGGGCAGTGAACTCAGTACCAGTGAAGACCAGGGTATCCACCTCGGCAATCACTTCTGCTGTGGGGTTTGTTCCTTTACCTACTCCACCGAAATCGGCGATCGCGTTAGTGCCGTAGTAGCCTAAGCTGTTGTAAACAAATTTATCGTTACCACCGCCACCAATTAGGGGGTCGTTGTCAGAAGTACCCTGTAGGGTATCGTTACCGTTGGTTCCAATGATATTTGCCATCACTTTTACCTACCTAAATCGATTTTTTCAGTAACTTGAGTTTTCAATTGTTAGTGCTGTTTGAAGGCACGAAAATTCGATCCTAGACGACACTTTCGGCATACTTTATTCCCCCTTGAGAGTCATCAATTTTCTCTGAACATTTCCTCTTTGATTGGCTTGCAAGTATTACTTATCCAAGTATTTAGGACTATCTAAGTCTTAAGCACTGTACAAATTCTGACGGGTGTGGATTCACAAAAACAATTAGTAAAAGGCTGATTAACATCATGCTTCATCAGTAGCCCAAGCAAGTATTTACACCAAGCATTGCTGAAAAACAGTTGAAAAATCAAGCTCCAATGCCCTCAATCCACACCTTATAAGTTGGTTGGTTTGTCAATGCGTAATTCTGACTGTTTTGAGAATAGGGACTCAATACTTGGAAAGAAATCAGAAAGAAATGTTTTCATGCCCTCGTTGTGTAATCGATCGCATGAACGTCTAGCCTAAAAAACATGTAAATGACCCGACAAAAAATACAATACCGAGTATTTACTGAGATGTCTACATTTAAATAAAAACTTTTGCATAGTTTTCGTAATATTTGCTGAGAAATATGTGCCAACTTACTAATAATTGGAGATTTTTGAAGAAAAATTAAGCGCAGCGAAAAGTAAAATCGGCAAGATGCGATCGCTCATTAAACATTATCAGCATTTTTCAAATACCTTGGGAATGCGTAAGCCTTGGTTTCTAAACCTGACTGTATTCAGCAATCAAATGCGAGGTGCTATTTTCAACACCTCGCATTCTCAAAATTTATTCTTGTCCTCTGCGGCTAAGTGATAGAACTGTAATTACGACTAAACAACCACAAAATTGTTGTTGGTTAATGACACACCAGCATATAGTTGTGCAAATTGTACCTGAGCAAACGCACCTGCACTACCATCCTGGTCAAAGAACAATCCACCTGTAGTGGAGTCATAAATAAATCGCTGAGTGCTAGTGCTTGCAGATGTTCCGATGGTAAACTCACTAGCGGATAGTACACCTGTTGATAAGCCACCACCAAAACCAGTGGCCGATACCTGAATCACTTCATCAATGGCATTGAAGTCATAAAGAGTATCAATTCCTTCATTGAAACTATTGAAAACGAAGGTATCAGTACCACTTCCTCCATAAAGGATATCGTTACCGTTACCACCGGTGAGAATATCATTGCCATTCCCAGCATAGAGATAGTCATTGCCATCGCCACCGTTGAGGGTGTTATTACCAGAGGCGTAAAAGGTATACACGTAATCATTGCCATCGCCTCCATCCAGCAGGTTATTGCCTGTTGAAGATTCAGCACTTAAGTAATCATCACCAGCGCCACCTTGCAGGGTGTTCTCACCAGAGGTGTAATAGGCATACACGTAATCATTGCTACTGCCTCCATCCAGCAGATTATTGCCTGTTGAATAGTTGGCACTCAAGTTATCGCTACCAGCGCCACCATAGAGGGTGTTATTGCCTGAGCTATTGTAGTAGGAATAGCTTCCATAGTAGTCGTAGAAAGAGTAGCCAGAGACAGAGAGAGAATCATTGCCATCGCCCCCGTCCAGCAGATTATTACCTGTTGAATAGTTGGCACTCAAGTTATCGTCGCCAGCGCCACCATAGAGCGTGTTATTGCCTGAGGAGGGACTCCCTACGCTGTAGTAGCCATAGTAGTCGTAGTAGTAGTAGTAGGCAGACGCGGAGATCACATCGTTGCCATCTCCACCAGAGAGCAAATTATCACCATTTGAAGAGATAGCGCTCAAGTTATCGTTCCCAGCGCCACCTTGGAGGGAGTTATCGCCTGTTGAATAGTCAACATTTAAGGTATCGTTACCTGCACCGCCAGCGATGGTATCATTGCCACTACTACCACCGTAAAGCACATCGTTGCCATTTGTCCCCACAATGTTGTCATCGTAGGCTGTACCTCTGACCTCTAATCGTTCAATAGAGTTGTAGGTAATCTGATTTGTGTCAACTCCGACACTAGCATAGGTGTAATCGATGTATAAGTAATCATTACCTGTTCCTCCATTCACCGTTTGACTGAACAAGGAAGAGGGGAAAGTATACGGGGCGCTCAAATAGAAGGAGTCATCGCCATCCCCTCCATTGAAGGTGTTGGTACCTTGAGCTCCATAGGCGTAAAAGATATCAATCCCATCTCCGCCGGAAACGGTATTGTTGCCAGTAGAGTAGCTAATATAAAAAGTGTCAGCCCCCGCATCCCCAGTCAGGGTGTTATTTCCAGAGGAATAGGAAACATCTAAAACATCAGACCCACTTCCGCCCTTGAGGATATTGTTTCCAGTAGAATAGGAAGCATACAGTCCATCATTGCCAGAACCACCATCTAGAGTGTCGTTACCCCCATTGCCATATATTTGATCGTTACCTGATAGGCCTTGAATGAGGTCATCGGTCGTTGTGCCATAGAGGTAATCATTACCGCTGGTACCATTGATATTTGCCATGATTTTTTATCTACCTAAATTAATTTGTTGAGTAACTGAAGTTCTCAATTTGGAGATAATGCTGTTTTAGGGACTTCCAAATAAAAAAATACTGAACTACTTCTTGTGGGGTGGAGAGAAGCCTGAGGGGCGGAAGCCGGCGCTCAGAACTTCGGACTGTCTCGCCCGCCCCTAGCCAAAGGCGGGCAAGACTTCGGCGTGAGCGCTCAGTCGAACGCTGCCCACCCCACAAGATTGGATAATTTATTTGTTGGAATTCCCTTAGAGCAAAAAGAACTAGCCGAAATTTGACGCTTTTGACACACTTATCTGTCACTGTTCAGGAACAGCAATTTTTCCCAAAAATTCGCCATGTTATTCAGTTTGCAAGAGCGCAATTAAACCCCATCAATTTTAAAAACTTTAGTTTTTAACGAGAGTATAATATTCAGGCTTAGCAGTAATTTTGAGCTTTACACTCATTACAAAAAAACTACGGTTTTTAAAGTAGACGTGGTTTATCTACCTATTTAGGATAATCTAGGTCTTACTTACTGTAGAAGTTCGTCAGCTTATGCATTCCTATTAATAGGATGTTTGAAGTTTTCTTTAACCATCCTTGATTTAGGAATCCAGTTGTCACCTGACTCTGATATGGCGTTTCTAGCCTGAAAAAAATAGAGAACATCAAATAACTTGATAATATTTATATACTAAACATTTATTTGAATGTCCACACTGAAATACATATCTTTGCATATTCTTTATATATTTGGGGAAAAATGTATCATTTATGTGCTGATGTTTATGTATTATTTATACTTTGATGGTAGATAATTTGCCCAAATTAGCAAACAAATGACTTAAGGAACAAGGGACTGGGTATTGGGTACTAGCTGTCTTTTATTTTTCTCATTAGAGAATATTGAAAATCTGATTTATCGGTGCTTTTTCCAAACAAAGATTTTGTGACTTTACTGATAAAGTGAGGCTTGGAAAAAGATTCCAGATCGGCATATTATTTTTCTCTTTTCAGAGAGATAAAAGAGCGCTATGAATTGGGTAAAGAAGATGAATAAATCAGATCGTAATAGGCGCGATTGTAAGCATATTAAGAGTCAGTTTGTAGCGATCGCTGTTTTGGAAATAGGGGAAAGGAATATTTTCATGACCTCGTTGTGTGATTTATTACATTACCGTCTAGCGGGACTTAAACAAAAATCAAGCCCAAATATAGCCCAAACTAGCTTTGTAAGAAACAAACAGGTCACGATGGAGAGTCAACCAATCAAAAAAGCGAAAAGACATAGCTGTTCT
>NZ_JACJSJ010000178.1 GCF_014698115.1 Nostoc sp. FACHB-973 | reverse complement strand
ATCGCACACAAGCCGTGATTACTGCTGTTAAGCGTGGGATTGTCAGTTTGTAAGTGGGGAAAAGAAGGGAAGGGAATTTTTACCTTTTCTCCTTTAGATTGGCTTTAGATTCCAACTAAAGTTGGAGACAACCTTCCACTAGAAGCTGGACGAGTTCATCCATCACTCGATTGTATAAAAATGTCAACCCAGAGTGGACGACAAGAGAGGGTCAATTGTCTATATTGAATCCATAGCAATGTTAGCGCAGTTGGGTTGTGAGGCAAAGGTATTGCTTAATACAAAATAAAAGATGACTTACGACCGTGATAATCGTTCTCTATTCGTTCCGCCTTCAACCCAGGATCATATTCAAGGTGTACTGAATGCTGCTGTAGTATTCGTAATGTATGGAGATTATGAATGTTTTCAAAGTGCCAACGTCTATCGATTGATTAAAGTTGCCGGGCAACAATTGAAGGTTTTGTTTGGAGAAAACAATTTAGGTTTTATCTTCCGTCACTTTCCACAAATCCAGATTCATCCACATGCTCAACGGGCAGCCCAAGCCGCAGAAGCCGCTGCGGCTCAAGGGCAGTTTTGGCAAATGCATGAGCTACTGTTCATTCATCAACAAGAATTAGAGAATGGCTATCTAGTAGAGTATGCCAATCGTTTAGGACTTGATATTTCTCAATTTTTGCAGGATTTATCCAGGGGAAGGTATGTTGTTCGTATCAATGCAGACATCGAAGGTGGACTGCGAAGTGGAGTGGAGGCTGCACCCGCTCTGTTTATTAATGGAATTCGCTATCTTGATCGCTGGACTGTTGAGCAGATAATGGCAGCTATTGTTGCTGCAAATGATTAAGGCTTTTGGTGCTTATCTTAATAAGTATTGCCGATGCCAGCGCAGCGTTTGAGCAATCAGTGAATGAAATCGCCTGGAAAACAATTCTTTCCTGGTTTCTCGTGACTCAAAGCGATGTCTGACGACAAGCCGCTGCGCGTCTACGCGCCATCAACCCTGAACTTCAACGATTTATGGCTGAACGGATTGGTGCTAAGAGCTTGTCATGTAACAACCTTGCTTCTTTTGAGCTAGAAATGCTTTCTCAGTAAGCTTCCTAGACAATAATTTGTAAAAGTTGTTTCTTGACAGGCTCTAAGACAACCGAAGTTAACTCCAGTCATGTTCCTTTTATCTCTCATCCAAAAGAGGTTGCCAAAGTGATTGAAGCAGCAAGCACGGCTCTGTGAAGTCATCCCAATCCTAAGAGAAACAGTTTCTCGGTACATACAAATAAAACAGACCTAATTATTGATTCTAGGAGATCCGATCGTGCCGACTCAAAATACAGACATCACTGAAGTCGATGGCAGTCAACCCTTATTGCATCAACATGGATATGAAATTCAGCAGTATGGGACTCTTCGTGATTTGCCAATTGTTCTCAACCCCAGTGCCCGCAGCGAAAGCTGTGTTTTAGTCAATCAGATTTTGGCAGATACGATTATTCTCTATCACCTTTACAAGAAACATCACTGGTTGATGCGCGGACATACGTTTTATCAACTGCATCTATTGCTCGACAAACACGCTAGCGAACAAATTGAGTTAATTGATGCACTGGGTGAACGGGTACAAACACTGGGAGGTGTGGCGATCGCTGACCCGCGTCATGTAGCAGAAGTCACTAAGATTAAGCGTCCGCCCAACGGCGTTGAGGAAGTACCTGTGATGTTGTCGCGGTTATTAGAAGCCCACGAGTTAATCATTGGGGAATTGAGAGTGGCGATCGATAAAACAGCAGCAAATCAAGATAGTGGCACTAACGATTTGTTAGTGAGCCAAGTCCTGCGAACCAATGAGACGCAAGTTTGGTTTCTGGCAGAACATTTGGTGGATACACCATTGGTACGCAGTTAAATTCAGTAGATCAGGTGTTGTAAATGAATAACTAACAGTACTTCAGCGATCGCTCTTTAAATCAGTTGATTCTTGACTCCATTTATCCATTGTAGATAACAGAAGAAGAGAACTTTATGACTAATTATGACTACATTGTAATCGGTGCAGGGTCAGCAGGCTGCGTAGTCGCCAATCGTCTCACAGAAGACCCAGAAATCACTGTACTGTTGCTCGAAGCGGGCAATCCAGCGACGAAACCGGAAATCCAAATCCCAGCAGAATGCGTGAATCTAATTGGCACTGAAGTGGACTGGGGCTATTTCTCCGAACCAGAACCGTATCTGAACAACCGCAAGATCCTTTGTTCCCGTGGCAAAGTCGTAGGGGGCAGCAGTTCGATTAATTTCATGCTCTATGTTCGAGGCAATCCTCACGATTACGATCGCTGGCAGGAATTAGGAAATCCCGGTTGGAGTTACGAGGATGTCTTACCCTATTTTAAAAAATCCGAACACCAGCAGCGCGGTGTTGATGCCTATCACAGTGTGGATGGAGAGTTGAGCGTGAGCGATCTGATTGCGCCTGCTCCGATTTCTCACCGATTTGTAGAGGCGTGTGTTGCAGCAGGCTATGACTATAATCCTGATTTCAACGCCAAGCAGCAGTCAGGAGCAGGATTTTATCAACACACTATCAAGGACGGTAAACGGCACAGTGCTGCGGCTGCTTTCCTTTTGCCCATTGTCGAGCGTTCTAATTTGACCGTTACAACTGGGGTGTTGGTGACTCGATTGTTGTTTGAGGGTACTCGCGCTGTTGGCGTGGAATATCTACACAAGGGAATGCTGCACCAAGTTGGAGTCAATAAAGAAGTGATTTTAAGTGCGGGTGCATTCGATTCGCCTAAGCTTCTAATGCTATCCGGGATTGGCAATGCCTCACAGTTACAGGCATTGGGGATTTCTGTCGTATTAGATTTGCAGGGAGTGGGTCAAAACCTGCAAGATCACATTCTGGTTCCTGTGGTCTATCAGTCAATTCAGGATCTACACTTTGCTAGCACGAGTAGTATCGGAGAAGCTGGACTGTACTTACATAGCGAAGGTAACTCAGAGATTGCACCTGATTTACAGTTTTTCTTCGCTCCTGTCCAGTTCTTGCCGCTTGGCTATCCTGCTGCTGCTTTTGGGTTCACGGATGTTGTCTCTTTGACCCGTCTGCAAAATCGTGGCAGTGTGAGTTTGCGCTCATCTGATCCGCAAGACACCCCCATGATTCGGATGAACTATCTGCAAAGTGAAGCCGATGTGCAAAAGTTAGTCGCTGCAATTAAACTAGCACGCCAATTGTTTCAGATGAGTCATTTTGATGAGTTTCGGGGGGCGGAAATTGCTCCGGGTGCTGACGTTCAGAGCGATGCAGATATCGAAGCTTACATCCGGGACACTTGCAGCACGGTGTGGCATCCGGTTGGCACTTGCAAAATGGGCAATGACCACATGGCAGTGGTAGACCCTGAACTACGAGTACATGGAATTGAAGGGTTACGGGTTGTAGATGCCTCCATCATGCCCACCATCACGACCGGAAATACTAATGCACCCACCATCATGATTGGTGAGAAGGCAGCAGATTTAATTAAAGCAGGTCGCACAGCACGAACGGTTCTCAGCAAATCTAACGTCCAAAATCCGGCGTATTCATCTATTTAGAAACGGGCGATCGTCTTTGATCAATCTCAGATTATCATACCTGTTGAGCGTTTATCGGTCGATGCTAGGCAAACAAAACACTCGACCTCTGTAAAGGAATACACAATGGCACTGATTACAACACCATTCGGACGACATTCCACCGCCGCCGAGGTCGTAGAAGGAATTGATCTTTCCGGCAAGCGGGCGATCGTTACGGGAGCCGCATCGGGCATCGGTGTAGAAACGGCGCGGGCACTGGCTCAAACTGGAGCGATCCTCACCCTAGCTGTGCGTAATACCGATGCTGGAGCGCAAGTCGCGGCTGACATTACGGCTACTACTGGGAACCGGAATATTCATGTTGCTTTGCTTGATTTAAGCGATCGCAACTCAATTGCCAAGTTCATCGCTGCCTGGCGTGAGCCGCTGCACATCCTCGTTAATAATGCAGGGGTAATGGCACTGCCCGAACAGCGCACACCCGAAGGCTGGGAAATGCAATTTGCCACTAACTATCTCGGACACTTTGCCCTAGCGCTCGGACTACACGACGCTCTCGCTGCTGAGGGTGCCGCCCGTATCGTGTCGGTTAGTTCTAGCGGACACCTGATGTCGCCCATTGTGTTCGATGATATTCACTTCATGTTTCGTCCTTATGATCCGTGGTTGGCGTATGGACAGTCCAAGACCGCAAGCATCCTCTTTGCTGTGGGTGCTACTGCGCGCTGGTTCAAGGATGGCATTACCGCTAATGCCCTGATGCCTGGGGCGATCGCAACCAACCTCCAGCGTAATACGGGCGGTCTTAGAACCCCACCTGAGCGGCAGAAGACAATAGCGCAGGGTGCGGCAACTTCCGTTCTGTTGGCAACCTCTTTGCTACTAAAAGGCGTTGGCGGACGCTATTTCGAGGACTGTAATGAAGCCACTCCCGTCACCAACGGGAACGGCTATCTGAGCGGAGTTGCCCCCTACGCCCTGAACCCAGACAATGCCGATCGGCTCTGGAATGAATCGTTGCGCCTGCTCGCTTGACCTGGCAGTAACAGTGAGCTTCACGCTGTTGATGAACGAATTGCCGATCGTAAGGCTGCCAGCTTTTCGTCCATCATACCCACGAGCGCCACGGGAAATACGAACGTACCCACTATCATGATTGCTGAGAAGGCAGCCGATTTAATTAAAGCAAGTCGCGCTCAACACACCCCTCTCGCTAGAGATAACATCCAAAACCCAGCATATTCATCAATTTAGATGGCGGCAATGCTCTCTAAGCGCAACAGCTTTGAATCTAATTGGAAAGAGAGCAATTTGGAGAGAGATCAATGTTTGATGTAATTGTCGTTTTTTGGGCACTTCGGTCATGATCATTGCCACTGCCAAGCTCGTCAAGAGCGGTTCTGCGAACGCACAATCTGGCCAGATAAACCTGGCGGAGGCAACCCCGATTCAGGCGGGGATGAACAAATCATTTAGCTTACTAAAGCAGATCGATGCGGGTGTCCTGAATGTTGGATACGCCGAAGCTGGTTCAATCGATGGTTCTGCGGTCATGCTACTGCACGGTTGGCCCTACGACATCCATAGCTTCATCGATGTTGCACCCTTGTTGGTATCAGCGGGCTACAGAGTGATCATCCCGTATCTGCGCGGCTATGGTACGACGAAGTTCCTTTCCAATGAAACGTTTCGGAGTGGACAGCCATTGGCGATCGCGCTCGACATCATTGCCTTAATGGATGCGCTCAAGATCAAGCAGGCAATCCTCGCTGGTTTTGATTGGGGCGCGCGGACAGCCAACATCATCGCTGCACTCTGGCCGGAACGCTGCAAAGCACTCGTCTCCGTGAGCGGTTATTTGATCAGCAGCCAAAAGTCCGGCAAAATGCCGCTACCACCAAAGGCTGAACTTCAATGGTGGTATCAATATTATTTTGCTACGGAACGCGGTCGGGCAGGTTACGACAAATATCGGTATGACTTCGCCAAGCTGATCTGGCAGATTGCTTCGCCGCAAACGAACACACAGGAGATCACCACATGAACAGGCTCATCCACAGAAATAGTATCCATCTGCTTTTGATCGCCGCACTTTCCCTCGGAATCATTCTCATTACTTCATTAGGAGCCATTATGACTACTGCCAGCGCCCAAGATAACAAACCCACCGTCGTTTTCGTCCACGGCGCGTTTGCCGAATCTTCTAGTTGGAACGGCGTATTGGCCAAGTTGATTACAAAAGGGTATCCGGTGGTCGCCGCCGCCAATCCCTTGCGTAGTGTCAAGAGCGACGCGGATTATGTCGCCAGCATCCTTGACGGCATTGAAGGACCCATTGTACTGGTCGGGCACTCCTATGGCGGCTTGGTGATTAGCAATGCGGTCAAGAACAACCAGAACGTGAAGGCGCTGGTTTACGTTGGTGCCTTCGCTCCCGAAGCAGGTGAGACTGCCGCCGCACTCACCGGTCGTTATCCCGGCAGCACGCTTGGCCCTACGCTTGCGCCTCCAGTTGCTCTACCCGATGGTGGTAAAGACCTTTATATTAAGCAGTCCAAGTTCCAGGCGCAGTTTGCCGCAGATGTGTCCATCGCAGACGCAAGGGTGCTGGCTGCCACCCAGCGACCGATTACGGAAGCTGCACTTAACGAAGCATCGGGCGAGCCTGCATGGAAGTCTATTCCGTCCTGGTTCATCTATGGCGAACGCGACTTAAATATTCCAGCGGCGGCGCATGCGTTCCTGGCAAAGCGCGCCAACTCAAAGGAGACGATCGCCGTACAGGGCGCATCTCATGTGGTGATGGTTTCCCATCCAGATGCCGTTGCCACGCTCATCGAACACGCTGCGACCACGAAATAGAGAGGCATTAACATCATGAGTAAACTAGAAGGAAAAATCGCCCTTGTCACGGGTGGCAATAGTGGTATCGGTCTTGCCACAGCCAAACAGTTTGTTGCTGAAGGTGCCTATGTCTACATCACGGGTCGTCGCCAAGTCGAACTGGATGCTGCTGTCGAAGCCATTGGTAAAAATGTTACGGCTGTGCAGAGTGATGTTTCTAATCTGGCAGACCTCGATCGCCTGTTTGCCACCATTAAGCAAGAGCAAGGACACCTTGATATCATCTTCGCTAATGCTGGCGGTGGACAAATTGCCCCACTTGGAGCAATCACTGAGGAACACTTTGACAAAACATTCAATATAAACGTCAAGGGTTTGCTGTTTACCGTACAAAAGGCACTGCCACTGTTACCAGAGGGCGCTTCTATTATCCTGAATGCTTCGACTGCTTCTATAAAAGGTACGCCAGCTTTCAGTGTTTATAGCGCTACCAAAGCCGCCGTGAGATCGTTTGCTCGGAATTGGACACTCGACCTCAGAGAACGCAAGATCCGAGTGAATGCCATTAGCCCTGGTGTGGTTCCAACTCCTGGTTACGATCATTTGGGACTGAATGACCAGCAGTTGCAAGAATTTGTGGACACCCAAGTCAATGCCATCCCACTGGGACGAGTCGGCAAACCCGATGAGATTGCCAAAGCTGTTGTCTTTCTCGCTTCAGATGATAGCAGCTTTGTGAATGGCATTGAGTTGTTTGTTGATGGCGGTATGGCACAGATTTGAAGTCCAAAAGGCTTTTATCACTTACAAAGAGTAATTTCATGACTACATATCGCACCGTTTCGATTAATGGTTTAGATATCTTTTATCGTGAGGCTGGTTCTCGCGATAATCCAACGATTTTGCTATTGCACGGCTTTCCAACTTCCTCTCACATGTTCCGTAATCTCATACCTGCCCTCGCTGATAAATTCCATCTCGTTGCTCCTGACTATCCTGGCTACGGCAATAGTTCGATGCCAAGTGTAAATGAGTTTGATTACACGTTTGATAATTTGGCTGAGATTGTGGAAAAATTTATTGCTGCGATCGCTCTCAAAAAGTACAGCCTTTATGTGATGGATTATGGTGCGCCGATTGGCTATCGGATTGCAGCTAAATATCCAGAACGCGTGCAATCTCTGATTGTTCAAAATGGCAATGCTTACGAGGAAGGTCTGCGGGAATTCTGGAAACCAATTAAAGCATACTGGCAAGAGCGATCGCCTGAGAATGCTGAAAAGCTCAAATATCTTGTCACTCTGGAAGCGACAAAGTGGCAATATACCAATGGTGTTCGCAATCTAGAAGCGATCAGCCCCGATACATGGACTATCGATCAACATTTCCTCGATCGCCCTGGCAACGGTGAGATTCAACTGGCACTGCTGTATAGCTATGGTACTAATCCACCATTATATCCGCAATGGCAAGAGTATTTCCGCAAACATCAACCCCCTACCCTGATTGTTTGGGGCAAGAACGACTACATTTTTCCTGCTGACGGTGCTTATCCCTACCAGCGTGACTTGAAAGACGTTGAGTTCCATTTACTCGATACCGGACATTTTGCCTTGGAAGAGGATGGGGATGCGATCGCAGACCATATTGCTCAATTTCTCACATCACGACTGCAATCCGTTCTCACCTGATCGTTGGAAATGATGGATTAAACCAATTCTCTAAAAAAATAAAAATACTTACCTTTGTAAGGGCTTTTAGTGAAAAATTAAGGAGGATTGGTCATGGCAACAATCGATACAGCACCGTTAGAAAACAGCCTGGGATTTCTAGCTTTAGGAGCTTATATTCTCACCTTAATGCCCACGAATCTCAGAATCATTTTTCCTCAAACTAAACAAGCGAACCTTCCCAAATGGCTGTTAAAATATCGGCGACTTATCGGTGTTCTGGCTTTTGGCTTGGCTTTACTTCACGGTTTCCTCTTAGTGAAAAAGAGAGACCTTGATTTTTTAGATCCCAACACCTACTGGATTTATATCCAGGGTATATCTACCCTAATAATTTTTACCCTGTTGGCAATTACTTCTAATGACTGGAGTGTGAAAAGACTGAAAAAAAATTGGAAGCGATTACATACCCTGACTTACTTAGCTATGTTTTTGCTCACTTGGCACGTTTGGGACAAAATGTTAGAGCATTGGAGCTATTTAACCCCGATTGGGTTAGTAGGGATTGTCACAACAACCCTTTTATTTCTAATACGATGCTGGATTGAACATCGCAATAAACAACAAAAAGCGAAAGGAAAAGCGTTCTCATCTCAAATTCCAGAAAAAATTACTCTCTAGTACCGTTAATCTCCGACACCATTACGCAGTGGGTGTAAGTCAGATTATTCTCCCACTCGCACAAGGAATGTACTGTTATGAGATCGAAACAAATTACCTCGAAATCTTCAGCAGCATTGGCAATCAGCACCCTAACGATCTTGGTTGGTAGTAGCAGTTGTGCTAGCCTATTCTTCCACTTCCGAAACGCTAGTGTTGCTAGTATCTCTGTTGCAGCCACTCAACCCTTACGTTCTATTCAAGGAAATTCAACTTGGGTTTACGCTCTTGCAACCAGCCCTGATGGACGCTTCCTCGCCAGTGGCAGTTACGATAAAAAAATTAGAATTTGGGATCTGCCTAGTAACACCTTACTCTATACTTTAGAAGGACACGGCGATGCAGTGGTAAGCCTTGCCATCAGTCCAGATAGCAAGCTGCTAGCTAGTGGCAGTTGGGATAACCGGATTAAACTCTGGAATTTAGAGACGGGGCAACTGCTTCGTACCCTAGATGGCCATACAGATGATGTAGAAGCCGTTGCCATCAGCCCCAACGGAAAGTGGTTAGCCAGTGGTAGTGCTGACACAACCATCCGCATCTGGAACGTGCAGACTGGCGTGCAAGTTCATCAGTTATCGGATGGAAAGTGGGTAAGAACTGTTGCTTTTAGTCCAGATGGGCAGACCTTAGCTAGTGGCAATGAGGGTGGTACACTCAAAATTTGGCGGCTGATGGATGGTGCTGTTCTAAAAACCCTGAATGCTCATTCACAAGCCGTGCGCTCAGTGAATTTTAGCCCTGATGGACGGACTTTAGCCAGTGGCAGTGCTGATCGGACAGTGAAACTCTGGCAAATGCCCACTGGTAAATTATTGCACTCCCTAATTGGACATGATGGAGTTGTGTGGTCAGTGGCTTTCAGTCCCGATGGCAAGAGATTAGCTAGTGGTAGTAACGATAGCACTATCAAGTTATGGGGATTGCCTGAAGGCAAACTCTTGAAGAATTTGATCGGGCATGAGCGAGGCGTGCGGTCAGTAGTTTTCAGACCACATGGAAACATGATAAGCAGCAGTGCTGACAAAACCATCAAACTCTGGTCTGTTCCTAAAGACTGACAAGAAGCTTCACCAAACGAGATCAACTATTTTTGATTTTGTTGAACGGTTTGAATTCAAAAGAGTAAACGTATGACCACTTCTCGCACAGTTTGTGCAGTCCAATCAATTATCATGATAATTTTATTTGGGCTTTTTTTCAGTAGTAGAGTAGTCGCTGTCAGCTTCAAATCAGATTTTACTGCCAATAAGTTTGGGTTGTTACAATCAGTAAATCCTCCAGGAATTACAAGTGCAGATCAACAATTACGTGTAGATAAATTACTAAAATTGATCCAGCAGCGATTGCTAATTGCACATGATGTAGCCCGGTGGAAATGGAATCATAAACGTCCTATCGAGGATCGAAAGCGTGAACAAGAGTTATTATTAAAGGCTAGGCAACAAGCAACAATCTATAGCCTAGATCCCGATATGGTTGCAGCATTTTTTCAAGCACAAATAGAAGCAGGAAAACTTATCCAAGCAGTTGATTTTCAAACCTGGCAAAAGCAAGGAATTAAATCTTTTCCTCACGTGCCAGACTTAAACCAGATATTGCGACCATCTTTAGATAAATTAAACACAGAATTTCTTTTTGCTTTAACAGAACTGACTCAATTTCTAGGTTGTCCGCAGATACAAGAATTAATAAAGTCACGTTCTCAGGTGATTATTCAGGGAGATGGTATTGTCAAGCAAGCGCAGTCTATTGCAATTTCACCCCTACTGCAATTTCAAAACTTCTTCTTGCAGCATTTAAAGAAATCACACTGCTGCTAATTGAGGTAGAAAATGAAGTTTATGCCATTCAACTGCTCTTTCACCCTTACAGCAGCATATTCTTGTTTTTCTTGGGTTCCCGACTACTATTTATACTCAACTTGGTAGTCAATCTTTTACTCCTGAGTAGACTTTTTTCTAACTCCGAAAAAAGTCAGCGAATTGGGAGTTATTAAGCAGCAGTGTTAAATCAATTAACTTAACATCTCAACAGATTGTTTACAATTTATTAAAGGAGAATGTCATGGTTGTTCAAGCAAACTCGCAAGCAGCAAAAATTCTTGAAGTTGCCGACGATCCACGTCTTTCCAAAGGAACGAAGGAATTTTTGAAAGTGCTGAATTCAGGGGGTGTGGCACTGGAGAAACTCACTCCACTCGAAGCACGTCAAGTCCTTGTAGATGCACAGGCTTCTGTTCCAGTAGACCCTTCAGGCATTGAAGAGTCTGAAAAGACGATTACTACTGACGGTTATTCAATTACACTCAATATTGTACGACCATTAGGGGTCAAAGGCACATTGCCTGTTTTCATCTTTATTCATGGTGGTGGCTGGGTGCTGGGTGATTACCCAACACACAAGCGCATGGTTCGCGATTTGGTTGTGCTTTCAGGGTTTGCAGGTGTCTTTGTCAACTACACGCGCACGCCAGATGCTCAGTACCCACAGGCAATCAATGAGATTTATGCTGCGACCAAATGGGTTGCCGAGCATGGTGAGGAGATTGGGGTAGATGGCAAGAATCTGGCAGTGGTCGGCAACAGTGTCGGCGGAAATATGACAGCAGTCACTGCTTTGAAGGCAAAAGAAAACGGAGGACCACACATCAAGCTACATATTATGATGTGGCCCATTGTAGATGCAGATTTTGAAACGAATTCTTATCACCAATTTGGCGATCAGCGTTTTCTGACTGTACCAACTATGAAGTGGATGTATGATATGTACATCCCTGACCCAGAAAAGCGCAAAGACATCTATGCTTCTCCCCTACAGGCGACGGTTGAGCAACTCAAAGGCTTGCCTCCGGCATTAATTGTGGTTGCAGAGAGCGATATCTTACATGACGAAGGCACAGCCTATGGACGCAAGCTCGATGAAGCTGGGGTCGATGTAACAACTGTGCAGTACAACGGTATGATTCATGACTTCGGACTACTAAATGGTTTAGCAGAGTTGCCAGAAACCCGTTCTCTGTTTATTCAAGCTACTGCCCAATTGAAAAAATATCTGCAATAGAATTCGTAGTTTACCGCACTTCGGCAAGGCTCAGTGACCACCGCAGGCATCGTTTCTCGTTATGCCAAAACCTCGGAGGTTTAAGTCTGTAAAGACGTTTACCTTCTTGCAAATGAACAAGAATTTAACAAGGATTCAAGGTATGAGACGTAAAACTAAGTTTCTGTACTTTTGGGCTACAGTCGTCGTTACAGTTTTAGTTTTAAAACCAACTCCAGGTGGCGCTCAAACCCACTCAGACACACAAACGGTTGACATTCAGGAGTTAGTCCGAACTCGCTGTGCCACCGATTCACGAAACACCTATATTGAATGGAGCGGTTCTGTTTATGCGTTTGTTCCTCAAGAACAGCAGCGAAAGTTATTTAATATCATCGGCATGAATGTTGCACGCTGCTTTCAGAATCGGCAAGGACAATGGTTATTAACATCTCGTGAACTTCAGTACTATTTAGATCCAAAGACGAATCAGGTGCTAAATCGCTGGCAGAATCCCTGGACAGGGGAAGTAGTGCCCGTAGTGCATGTTGCTAATAATCCCGTTCAGAACAACTTAGGACAAGGGAGATTCCCCGCTTTTGCGGCTGGCAGAAATCTCATTCTTACACTGGATGTTCCACTCACCTATCCTAACGTTCTAGCCAGCGATCCGAAGTTTCAAGACTATAGTCCCGAACCGCTCTATCAAGCTGGGGAATTTTTAAAGTTTGTAGTTCCTAAAGCAAGAGTTGAACAGCCCAACGTTCCTACAGTACTAAATGTTTCAGGCACTTGGAATCGCATTAGTCCTTGGCTACCTTGGATGAAGATGAAAGGGAAACCAGGACAGTTAGTTTACAGCGCTAGTAAGTAGGTAGGCAGAAAAATTTATAGGTATGTAACGAAAATTTAACCAGAGCAATTAAAGTTAAATTTTACACGCTGAGTACTGTAGTTACCTTTCTGTCCCCTAGCTTTAA
>NZ_JACJSJ010000177.1 GCF_014698115.1 Nostoc sp. FACHB-973 | reverse complement strand
AATGGCCAGGTACAGCTAGTTTAGAAGTTGCTTATGTCTGGTTACGGAAAGGTAATTGGTTAGGTGAGTTTGTTTTAGAAGACAAGCCTGTTGATGGAATTACTACATTTTTAATAAGGTTAAATAAAGCAGTAGGAAATCCTTATAAATTAGTAGCAAATCAAAATAAATCTTTTATTGGCTCCTATGTGCTGGGGATGGGTTTTGTGATGACTCCAGAGGAAGCACAGGTACTAATTGAGAAAAATACAAGAAATCAAGATGTATTATTTCCTTATTTAAATGGTGAGGATTTAAATTCGCATCCCGACCAATCACCAAGTCGTTGGGTGATTAACTTTAAGAATTATCCTTTAGATGCTGAACATGATGACCCAAAAAAGCCAGAAGGTAGACCTTATGCGGCTGATTATCCTGATTGTTTGGCAATTTTAGAGGAAAGAGTTAAGCCTGAGCGAACACGATTGAATGAAAAAGGAGAATTTGTATTAAGGAATCCACTGCCTCAAAAATGGTGGATTTATGCTGATAAAAGACCCGCACTATATGATATGGTCGCAAACTTAAACCGAGTGTTAGTGTTCGCTCAAACTAGTAAAACAAAATATCCCACTTTTGTTTCAAATGGAATTGTTTTTGACCAAAAAGTTGTTGTAATAGTATCTGACAGTAATATCTGGTTTAGTATCCTTTGCTCTCACATTCACTATTGGTGGGTTATTAATCAAGGGAGTTCTTTAAGAACTGATGCAGTTTATACCCCTTCTGATGTATTTGAAACTTTCCCCTTCCCCACATCAACCGCAAACCTAGAAGAAATAGGCGATCGCTACTACAACCATCGCCAAAATATCATGCAAACACGCCAAGAAGGATTAACCAAAACCTACAACCGCTTCCACAACCCCGACGAAACCGCCGCCGATATTCAACAATTGCGCGAATTGCACATAGAAATGGATAATGCTGTAGCTGCTGCTTACGGTTGGCAAGATTTAGAATTATCTCATGGTTTCCACCAAACCAAACAAGGCTTACGCTTCACCATCAGCGAAACTGCACGGCGAGAAGTGCTAGATAGATTATTAGAATTAAATCACCAACGCTATGCTGAAGAGGTAGCACAGGGTTTACATGATAAAGGTAAGAAAAAAGGTAAATCTGGAGGTAAGAATAAGGCGCAAGCGGAATCTAAAAAGCAAGATAATGATAATGGACAGTTGAGTTTGTTTTAGGTTGATAATATCGAAGATGAAACCTCTTTCACCAATTAAATACCTTTTTTACAAACCGATTTTCCCAATCCTTTTCATGTTCATATTCATCTAACCAAACCTTTAAATCAATTGCATCTGTAAATTCCATAAAAGCTATTGCAAATCCTTCTAACTGTTGCAGATTCAATCCGCGAATGCGTTCGGATATTCCAGGTATTTCTTCCTCAAGTTCACTAATATCACAAAAACGACTACGAACTAAACAATTAAATAAATGATACACACCTGGATATAAAATATCTTCATCATTGACTGACTCTTGCATAAAATCCTCACTCAATAATTGACCAGATATTAATATAGTACATTTTTACTATAAAATAAATAGCCTATTGTTGTAAAAGTATGAATTAAGTTAAATTTACTTTAATAATTATGAACAATCACTATATAAAAGACCGGAGTTTTTACCTCCGGCTTTATTGCTTTATAGTTTATCAAAACCTAAAACTAATTACTTTCCTGCTGATCTAACCAAGTAATTAAATCAGATACTTCTGAAATGTTGAACAATGCAGCACCTAAAGCTTCGAGTTTCTCAACAGATAAAACTTGAACTCTCTCAATTGTGAATGAATTAAGCTCCCCAAAACGTTGATTGAGTAACCGCAAACAAAATGAAACCGCTTCTTGTTGTTTCCCCTTCTGCAAAATATCCTGATAAATCACTGACTCCTGCATAATTTCCTCTCCTAAAAATTGCTGAATTAAATCCTTCTTAAACTTCAAACCTGCTAATATTTCTGTGTAAGCGGCGATATTCTGCCGAGTTTCCCTATCTGAGATTCTAGCAACACTCTGGGCAACCTGCGATAATAACCTTTGGGGTGAATCTGTCTGTGTTAAAGGTGCTAACGGTAATAATGCAGGATTATCCAGAAATAACGCCGAATCTTGCTCCCACATTCGTACAACACGATAGCGGTGATGTGTCATCTCATTTACATATTCTTCAGTAAAAGCAATTTCGTTACTTGTCTCTTGTAAGAAAATTACTACTTGCGTTATTGGAACATCATATTTTCGCACTAACCTAACAAAATAATCCAACATTCGTAAAGGAATGGGAGTTTCAGATTTTGCTCTTGTTTGAAATTCCAAATGCAAAATACGATTCTCTGTTTGTAAAAAAGTTACAGAATCGGCTCGAATTGGTTCGATGCTTAATTCAGTTTTTAATACTTTGATTTGTCGTGGTTCATCAGGTAGCAACCACCGCGCAAAATCCGTTGGATATTTCTCTGCTAATATTTTACAAACATTATCAAAAGACACTAATTACACCCAAAATTAATCCAATACAATTTTATAATTTTCTGGCTAATAAATAAAAATTTTATAATAATAAATTACTATAGTTATCAACTAAATATTACATTTTAAAAATGAGTAAAACTTTAACTTGCTGGCATTTAAATCATTTGCATAAAGCAGATAAAAGGGTTTTTTATCCCATTACCCATTACCAATTTCCCATTCCTCATTGAAGATTGAGTATAATTTTTAATAGTGTTTAAACACACTTATATTTCATACGTATAAATACTTATCCATAATGACCTTCGAGATCATCCATAAACCTACCTTCACTAACCAACTCTTGGCTATTCCTAAAGAGTACGTAGTGCAAATTTTAGAAAAAATCGAAGTATTGCGGGATGATCCCAAACCTCACGGTAATTTAAAGAAGAAACTACACGGCTACAAGGGTGATGTGTATCGCTTGCGTTCAGGCGACTATCGCATAATTTATACTTTTGGCGATCAATGGGTAATCTTGCTGGGTGTAGATGCTCGTAAAGATGTATACAAAGGCGATAAGCTAGTTGCAGAAACAACCGATATTGATATCAGCACTCTGCCAGATGTAGAAGCATTGCTGGCTGTAAAACCAACTTATACCCCAAACTTGGTTTTGCCTGATACCTCCAACACAGAAAGCCCGCTACCCGTGGAAATTACCGAAGATTTGCTTCATAGGTTGCGACTACCGGAAGAATATTGGACAACATTAACCGCGTGTCGGACATTAGATGATTTAATGGCAGTCAACTTACCAGGTAAGTGGTGCGATCGCATTTTTGATTGTATCGCTGAACCCAATTTTGACCAAGTTCTGAATCAACCCAGCTTTGTTACGGGTAGCACTGATGATTTATTGCGCTTCACTGAAGGTGAGTTGCTGGGATTTTTACTCAAACTCAATCCCGAACAAGAAAAGTTCGTCAGTTGGGCAATCAACGCTTCTGGCCCTACACTGCTAAAAGGTGGCCCCGGTACGGGAAAAAGTACCGTTGCACTTTACCGTGTTCGTGCGTTGGTAGAAATCCTCCAAGCCAACGGAATCGAAAAACCTAAAATCCTATTTACAACCTATACAAATGCACTGGTTGCGTTTTCTCAACAACTTTTAGCAAGTCTGCTAGGCGAAGACATACAGTATGTTAATGTCAAAACTGCCGATGCAATAATTGCGTCAGTCATTTCCCAAAGTACCGGAAAACCCAATATTGCTTCTGGTGATGTCCTGCGAAAAACCATCAAGCAGGCGCTAATCTACGCAATTGATTCTCTAGAAGGCAACCTACTGCAACGTCAAGCCCAAGAACAAACGTTAAAACGTCTGAGTATTGATTATCTCATCGATGAAATTGCTACAGTTATCGAAGCACGCGAAATCAAAACTCTCGAAGCATATCAAGCAACGCCACGAAGCGGTAGGGCAATTTCCCTTAACAAAACGCAACGTCAAGCAATCTGGCACTTGCGTCAACAATTTTACCAGCTGCTAGAAAAACAAGAACTCGAAACTTGGCAGCAAGTCCGTACCCGTGCCTTAGAAACATTACGGGAGATGGATAACCCGCCGATTTATGATGCAGTAGTAATTGACGAAGCCCAAGATTTAGACCCCAATACTTTACGTATTTTGACTCAAGTCTGCCGTCACCCTAACCGCCTGTTCATTACCGCCGATGCCAATCAATCCATATATGGTAGTAGCTTTCGATGGAGTGACGTTAGCCAAGACTTGAAATTTGTCGGACGCACAGGAGTACTGCGCGTTAATCACCGCACCACCCGCGAAATTAACGAAGCTGCAATATCTTACTTGGCAAATTCGATTTTAGATGATGAGGAAATGGGGAATAGAGAATTGGGAATCGGAGAAATTTCCCATTCTCCAAGTAGAGACTATATCCACAATGGCCCACCACCGGCTGTCCGTGCCGTAAATAATCCAGGGGATGAAGCCGAATTACTGGTACGATTTTGCAAAAGTGCTGCCCGTGAATTTCGGTTGGGTATTAACGCTTGTGCCGTAATTGTGCCGACAGAAAGTGCTGGTACAAAAATAGCTGGTCAACTTTCATACTTAGGTTTAGAAGCGCATTTCATGTCTAGCAAAGACTTGGACTTAAATAAACAAGGTGTTAAAGTTATTACGCTTAAAGCTGCGAAGGGGTTAGAATTTCCCATTGTAGCGATCGCAGGATTTTTAGATGCAACCTATCCAACAATTCCCAAAGGTACACCGGAGGATGAAATTACAGAAATTTTAGCACGCGATCGCCGGACTCTATTTGTTGGTATGACTCGTGCTATGCGGGCATTGTTGGTTATTGTTCCTGCAAGCAACTCTTCTCTCCTTTTGGAAAAATTTGATTTTCAATTGTGGAATCTGGGTAATAGGGAATAAGAAAGAAAAATGGCATTGCTGAATTGCGAAATTTGCCCTCATCCCCAACCCTTCTCCCTCAGCGAGAAGGGAGTAAGAAAGAAGTTTACACGCATAATTTAGGCTAACTATATATACTTTTATCAGCAATATGGAAATTATTAAGCTTCCTTCTGTACTTCCAGGTGAATTAGATTTACTAAATATCAATAAACAACTGCTGGAACATAAAATTCAGCTTGATTGGAGTGCGGTTGTGTCTGCACCAGAATCTCAGCTTGTGGTTTTACTGGACGGAATCGATCAAGTAGAAGATGCTGATTGGTTAATAAATGGAGATATTGCAGAGAAAATTGCTAATGATATCATCAATTTCTTTAACAAGCAGAAGCCGAAAGTTAAAAAATCGCGTTCTAAGAAAAAGCCGCTAGAAACTAAAGTAACTCCTCAACTTTGGGAACAGAGAAAACTATTAGAAACGCAATTTATACCTTCAACAAACCAAGGTCAATTATTAGAAGAGAAATTTATACTTGCGATTGATCCACTTGTTGAGGAAAAGCTAGAAGTAAAAGCAGATGAAACTAGTAAAATTCTGGAATCGCAGTTACCCACACCTTATAAAATCCGTGATGAATTAGAAAAAGCAGTACTGGCAGATTTACTTGGGCCTGCGGGTGGTGAGGAAGAAGAAGTAGATGAGGATAGTGTAAGCGATCGCTATCTTGTAGGGTTACTCGCACCGCAACAACGCCGTATCAGTGCTGAGACTGTAAATAAATCGGTTGTGGCTGACGAAGTGCAAGACGAATTATTTAGAGAAGTTGACTATCAACAACCAGAACTTCTTGATGAATTAGCTGTAGTTGGTAAAGGTACTGTCGAGGAAGGCACAACTGAGGTTAGTGTTCCACCGGCTGAAACCATGTTTCCGTCATCTTTTGGGATGACTTTTTGCGTTAGTGGTGCAGCCAAAGTATTGCAAATTAACGCAGGTTGGGGACAATATAAACGCACTAAAAGCGAAACCATTACCAAAAAAGATGATACACCAAAAATGGTGTGGAAGCGCCAACAAATTCTAGGAAATTCACCACCCATTCCTCTAATTGAGGGAGAAATTCCTAAATGGACGGTGCATTCAGAATATCCCCAGGTGCAAGTACAAGGCAAAATTCGCCAACAAAGTAACGGGGATTGGATTGTTAGCTTGTTTTTAATTAATGGGCAAAAAGAACCCGCCAAATTACGTGATGAAGCGTGGTTATTTCAACCAGAATTAAGCGTACAATCAGCAGATTCTCACCATCTTGATATTTTTCTCAAGCGACACAAACCCCGTCAGGCTGGTAAGCTTGACCCGGTGATTTATGCTGAAGAAAAAGCAATGGCAATGCTTTATCGCAAACAGGTAGAGTTCGCCATTGGTCATGGGGTAAGCGTCCATGCCGAAACAGCACAAAATACTACAGAATGTGCTGTTAAATTATCTACCAATGTTGTACCTGTCTACGAAGTTCCCAAAACCTCTCCACCTCAAGCAGATGAAATTCCTGAATTGGCGGGATTGGTTTTGGATATGAAAGAACTGGCACAAACTCCAACCGCAGATTTTATCAGTAAGCTAAATCCCCTGGTAACAGCTTACGCAGTCTGGATTCAACAACAAGCACAACGGATTTCTAATTCTAATGAAGGATTGACAGATTACCAAGATGTAGCTGAAGATGCAATTAAAAATTGCGATCACACTCTTCAACGCATTCAGTCAGGTTTAACACTGCTGCAAACCAACCCGGAAGCAGCCGAAGCTTTCCGATTTATGAATCAAGCCATGCACTTGCAGCGTGTTCATTCTATTTCCTCAGAACAGGTACGCCAAGGTAAAACGCCTGAACCAGAAGACGAAATCCCTAATCCGACCTGGTTTCCCTTTCAATTAGCTTTTATCTTGCTGAATTTACCCAGCATAACCGACTTACACCATTGCGATCGGAGTCACGAAACCGATGCTGTTGCAGACTTACTCTGGTTCCCCACTGGTGGTGGTAAAACTGAAGCTTACCTGGGATTAACCGCCTACACCATCGGCTTGCGGAGGTTACAAGGAGTAATTTCGGGACGTTCTGGAGAATATGGCGTTGCAGTCCTTATGCGCTACACCCTACGCCTACTTACGCTACAACAATTTCAACGCGCCACTGCCTTAATTTGTGCTTGCGAATCTATTCGTCGAGACAACCCAGCCAAATGGGGAAACGAACCATTCCGTATTGGGTTGTGGGTAGGTCAGCGCACTACCCCCAACCACACCGACCAAAGCGAAGAATTTTGCAAACAAGCGCGAGGACAGTACCAGCAAAGTGCTAGCGGTTCCCCTCACCAACTCACAAATTGCCCGTGGTGTGGTTCTAAAATCGATCCAGGTAAAAACATTGAAGTCGAATCTTTTAGTAAAGGTCGCGCCCGTACTCTAATTTACTGCGGCGACTCTTTGGGGCGTTGTCTGTTTAGTAAAAAACAATCTTCAAGCGAAGGTTTACCCATCCTTGTAGTTGATGAAGAAATCTACCGTCGTTTACCCACGCTGTTGATTGCTACCGTAGATAAATTTGCCCAAATGCCTTGGAAAGGGGAAATTCAAATGCTATTTGGGCAAGTAGATGGTTACTGTGAACGGCATGGTTTTCGGACATCAGATATTGAAGATACTAATTCACATAAAAAAACTGCGTATTTACCCGGTGCTAAAACAATTCACAGCAACCCCCTACGCCCACCCGACTTAATCATCCAAGATGAGTTGCACTTGATTAGTGGCCCCCTCGGTACCTTAGTAGGACTTTATGAAACCGCAGTAGACCAACTCTCCTCTTGGGAAGTGGATGGTAAAAAGGTTCGCCCCAAAGTCATAGCTTCTACTGCAACAATACGTCAAGCAGAAACTCAGATGCATAACCTATTTCTGCGGAAAGTACAAGTGTTTCCACCGCAAGGCTTGGATGTAGGGGATAATTTCTTCTCACGCCAGCGAGAACCAAATGAGACTAATCCAGGGCGGCGCTATGTCGGTATTTGTGCCACAGGGCGACGGCTAAAAGCTGCATTAATTCGAGTTTATGTTGCTATTCTTGCTGCTTCTCAAGACCTGTATGAAAACAAACAATACGGAAATCGTGCTGACCCCTGGATGACGTTGGTCGGTTACTTCAACTCTATGCGGGAATTAGGGGGTATGCGACGCTTAGTGGATGATGATATTCGCATCCGCCTTGCGAAAATGGATAGCCGGGGACTAGCAAAACGTCTGCGGATTAACTTGGAGGAACTTACATCCCGTAAGGATTCTACAGATATTCCCGTAGTTTTAGATAGGCTAGAAACATCCTTCGATCCAGTGCGAGAAGCACAAATCAAAGCCAAACGCAAAGCTGGGGAAAAAGTCGATCAGCTTGAACCACTGGATGTTTTACTTGCTACTAATATGATTTCCGTGGGTGTAGACGTGAAACGCCTGGGTGTGATGGCTGTTACAGGTCAGCCAAAAAATACTGCCGAGTATATTCAAGCTACCAGCCGTGTCGGGCGGACATTCCCTGGTATCGTATTTACAGTTTACAACTGGGCGCGTCCTAGAGATTTATCCCACTACGAAAGATTTGAGCATTACCACGCTACATTTTATCAACACGTAGAAGCGCTATCTTTAACACCCTTTGCGCCCCGTGCGATTGACAGGGGTTTAGCTGCGTTGTTTATATCCCTTGTGCGGTTGGCGGGTAGGGAATTTAACGGTAACAACCAAGCGGGACGAATTGAACGCAACCATCCTTATATACAATCTGCCATTAATACAATTTGCGATCGGGCTAATTTAGTTGCGGGTACAGAAGCCCAAAAACTCGTTAAACAAGCACTGGAAGCCAAATTAGATATCTGGTTGAGTAAAGCACAAAACTTGATTGGGGGCGGTATTCTCAAATATCAGACAGACAAGCGTGATGGTTTAACCATTGAACTATTAGAATCAGCAGGTCAAGGAATTTGGCAAGAATTTACTTGTTTGAACTCCCTGCGAAATGTCGAACCGACAGTAGGGTTAATTTTTCAAGATCAAGTGCCTGATGACGACTTTAGCCGATTGCCTCAAGCAATGAAAGAAGAGGGAATGGGGAATATGTAAAAAATACAGTTTAATAGTCCACAATGCCTAATGCCCAATGCCCAATCCCGAATTCTCAATCAATTCCCCAAAATGAGCCAATCTAACTATAAATACAGAGTAGGCGAACTGCGACCCAGCCAGATTTTATTTTCCTTCGGTGTAGGTGCTGTACTCGACTTGCCAAACCTTTCAGTTATGGTTATGGGTTTGGAGGACTGGAACACCCAACAGGGAGTAGTTGAATTAGGGGAACAGCGTCTCCTTGCAGCCATTCGTCGTGAATTGGGTCAACAAGTTAAAAAACTACTTGCACCTCCAATACCTGCTGAAGATGCCTCTTCATCTAGTCCTTTTAACGAATATGCCAGAATAGGAATTCCCGTTGCTCCCTTTCCTGGATGGATGGTATGTCCGAGATGTCGGTTGCTAGCCCCTTTATATCCTTATTTCCAACTTAAAGAAAATTCTTATCGTCCAGACCAAACCCGTTACGTTCATCTAAACTGTCCCAAAAGTCAAAAGAAAGACCCAACAGCAATACCATCGCGGTTCCTCGTTTCCTGCGAAGGCGGACATTTAGATGACTTTCCTTGGTTATATTTTGTCCATCGTGGCAATACAGCCTGCAAGGGGCCACTCAGGCTGGAGGAATACGGTGTATCTGGTTCACCTACAGATATTGTAGTCAAATGCAATGGCTGCAACAGCGAACGTCGATTATCCGATGCTTTTGGTGAATTAGGCAAAAAAAATATGCCGCGTTGTCGCGCTCGTCACCCGCATCTACGTGGTTTTGACGATAGCTGCGACGAACAGATGAAAACCATCTTGTTGGGAGCATCCAATAGCTGGTTTCCAATTACACTCTCAGCCTTATCAATTCCCATCACCTCCAATCAATTAGAGCAGTTGGTCAATCAAAACTGGACTATTTTGGGAAAAGCGAGTAACTTTAGTGCCTTAGATGCTGTGCTGCAAGCTTTCTTCGCTATGGGGCAACTTCAGGATTTATCTAAATACACAACAGACAAAATTTGGTCGCTAGTTGAACAAAAACAACTTCAGCAGCAAAGCACTTTTGATGATGAAAGCGTCAGGGACTTGAAAACACCTGAATGGCTAATTTTCTCAGCAGCAGACCCAAACCTTAATACCCCAGATTTTCAACTGCGGACTGTAAACCCACCATCTGGGTATGAAAATTACTTTTCGCAGGTGGTGTTGGTAGAAAGATTGCGAGAAGTTCGTGCCTTAATTGGCTTTACACGCATTCAATCACCTGGGGATTTTATTGACTCTGGAGAAATTCTCACAGAGCATCGGGTTCCATTGAGTCGCAGCAAACCTAAATGGGTACCGGCAAGTGAAGTCAAAGGCGAAGGTATCTTTATCCAGTTCAAAGAAACGACACTTCATCAATGGGAGCAAAATCAACTGTTGCAAGATTATGAACGTCAAGTATTCGATGCTCATAAAAAGTGGTGTAGTGTTCGTTCTCTCGATCCAGAAAAAGGTAAATTTGGTGTACGCTACATTTTGCTACACTCCTTTGCTCACGCCCTGATGCGGCAAATGGCCCTTGAGTGTGGTTACAATGCTGCCAGCTTGAAGGAGCGAATTTACTCCAAACGACCAGAAGAAGAAGGCGGCCCGATGGCAGGCATACTAATTTATACTGCCGCACCTGATAGTGAAGGTACTTTGGGTGGTTTAGTCAGTCTGGGAGAACCTAAGACGCTGGGCTACCACATAAATCAAGCTTTAGAACAAATGCGGTTATGTGCTTCTGACCCCTTGTGTGCAGAACATACCCCCTTTAAAGGAGCTACATCACTACATTGGGCAGCTTGTCATGCTTGTCTGTTTAGCCCAGAAACCTCCTGTGAACGCGGCAATAAGTATCTGGATCGCGCGGTACTTATTCCCACTGTACTATCCGCAGACTTAGCGTTCTTCCCAGAGGAGAAAACGTGAGCTTTTTACCACCGCTTTTATTGGCTCAAATTCGTACCTGTGCCAAACAACTTCCATCTCCTGTTTTAGATGCTGTAATTAATTTGTTGATAGCTACTCCAGCAAGATATTGTGATTTTGCGTTGAAAGCATCAATCTTGAAACAACTGCCCAATACTAATTTTCGCCGACTAGTAGGGGAATTATTAGAAACATGGTGTCGGGAAGCTGTTTATTTGGACAGCAGTGCGATCGCCTCTGCATTAGCCACAGCAATTTACTGTGAGGTGGCGGCAAAGGATGAGTTGTCTGTTGAGTTGGTTTGGACTGGCCCCACAAGTGAGGGTATACCACTTCGCAGAACAGAACAAGTGTTACTACAATTAATTCACGAAGCGCAATGGGAAATAATTCTTGTCAGTTTTGCTGTTTATAAGATTCCAGAGATTACAAAAGCATTATTAACAGCAATGAAACGAGAAGTCACTGTGCGAATTATTGCTGAAACCCCCGAATCTAGCAAGGGTAAAATACCTTTTGGAGTCAGTGCAGCATTGGGACTGGAAATTGCCCGACAAGCACACATTTTTATTTGGCCACGAAATAAGCGGCTTACAGATTCAGAAGGAAGGTATGGTTCCTTACACGTTAAATGTGCGATTGCTGATAGAAAGCACCTGTTTATTTCCAGTGCTAACCTCACTGAGTACGCTCTGACATTAAATATGGAAATGGGAGTACTAGTTCACGGTGAAGATTTAGCTCATCAAGTAGCTGAACATATCGACCGTTTAATTCAGGAAGAGTTTCTTGTACGTTCTCAATTGTTCTTCTGAAACATTTTCTAGCCTATAAGTGGAGCCTTCAGGGACAGTTTGGAATCTATCAAGGGAAAAGTTGACTCAAGTGTATATGTTCGTTGTTACTTTCAATTAAGATCCGTTTGTCCTAAACAACCACCTCTTCAGTTTCTGCCAAAAGCTCGTTTTTGGTTCGTCTGTTCCTGCTCTCACTTCTTTACTACTTGCAATTGCACCATCAACATCTAAAGGCTTAGTGCTGCTAAAGTATTTTCTCTTAGCTAAGGAATCCTGGAATCTTCCGGCATTAATCTCTTCTTGCGACCATTGTGATGCCCATTTGACCCTATTACCTCTTATCCAGTAATGAGACTGGCAAGCAAAATTCCAGTTTCCGATCGATGGATCGAGCGAAACCGACTGTCCATCAAAGATTAGTTTCCAATCTGTAGGAGAAAGTGGAGTAACAACCTCGTTCCCACACCCACAGCAGCATTTATGGGTCACTGTTGCGAAAGGCATCGACACATAAATCGTTCCATCCTTTAAATCATTAGGAATGTATTCAACGAATTCGTGTGTGAGGACTATTTTTTGCTTCATAGCTGATCCTCGAAGTATAAATGTGAGTGAGGCTGGAGCGATCGCATGTATGACGATCAGTCAGGGTGCAGGGGACAAGGACGCACTGGACAATGTGTTGGTGCAATCTCGAACAGCTCCTTATATTGATAGAGCGAAACACCATATTGTTTCGCAAATGCTTGTAACACCTGATCTGTATAGGCGCGGATCTTGCCAGCCGTTAACCCAAAGCAGTGAATTGGTTCTAAGCGACAAATAGGCTGTTGTCCCAGCCACAGTTCTGCACCCAAGGCGTGCAATGGTTTATCCCCCGCTTCTTTATACAAATACAGCACTGCAAAATATGTTGCTGGTGGTTCGACTGTTACTGAATCAATTTCTGCTGAATTATTCTGCGAACGGTTGCGGTAAAACGAACGGCGATTGTGACAAACCTTCGGATTCCAACAGCCATCACCCTCTGGCCCATGCAGCACCTTAGCCTTAGCTGCGGGTAGTTTGGCGCATAACTGACATTTAGGATCTAACGGCTTGGGCATCGTTTAGTCTATTGATTTCTTGATCGCGATCGCCTAGAAGCAGTGTGGAACTAACACCCAAAATTGTATGTGACTTTAGGGAAAATCTGACTAAGTAGAACAAGGTGAAAAAACCAAACTGTGTAAAGATAAGTAAATACATAAATGTGTCTACCAAGGTAACAGGGTATGGGCAGCCGTTTAAGGGTATTTCTGACTCGTGAGCAAGATAGAACTTTGTTCAACCTGAGAACGGCAGATGTACCGCAGAAAGTTAAAGACAGAGCAGAAGTAATTAGA
>NZ_JACJSJ010000176.1 GCF_014698115.1 Nostoc sp. FACHB-973 | reverse complement strand
TCTCGTAGGGGCACGGCACTGCCGTGCCCTTACTAACTTGTGTATACACGGTAGCTTTCTAAGGGGGGATTAAGGGGGGTAATTCGACTTGTGTGTACACCGTAGCCCACCGTGGGGGAGAGGAATAGAAGTGGGGTAAAAGGCCATGCCACAAAACGAGAATCAAGACTTATGTATTTTTCTTTTTTCGTATGAAACCACTCTCCCCCTCAAAAGTCCTTTGTGGATTAGGGTTTTGGGCTAGCCGGAAAATAATGTCATGATTCTCTGATATTTTTGGTTCCTGCACAAGATGTTCCAGGTTTAAATATCAGGAAATCATGACAATACGATCCCACGAGGCCTGATAAATTCGTGAAATAGCCAAAAAATCTATTCAAACCCCTTGATCCCTACATATGCTTAGTGGTTAATATTGACTTAACAAATACAACTCCTCCGATCCCAAAGAAATGCTAATTTTTGCATAACTAAAGGAATTGATAGGAAATGAATTCAATTTAAAAAAGACTAAAAAACTTAAAAACTGGGCAAAACCAGGAGTCAGGAATAAGAAATTCATCTGGAGTGGATGACATTTAATATCGCATTCTTTAACCAGGGGAAATCATTTACCGCTTAAACTACTGGAGGCCAAATTAATGGCAAAAGAACGCCCGCCACTAGAGGAGATGACCTTACGGCAACTACGTAGAGTTGCCAGCGAATATAGCATCTCTCGCTATAGCCGAATGCGTAAATCCCAACTGCTGGCATCAATTCAAGAAGTCCAGCGCAGCAAAATTTCGCTCAGTCCATCTCGTTCATTGGAGGCACAAGAAACCGTGGAAGCAGCTAAATTTGAATTAGGTCAGGAAGATCGTACTGGTGGATCTCTTGCTGATGTTGATGAAGGACTCCCAGATCTGCCCTCTGGTTATGGTGACAGCCGGATTGTACTTTTACCCCGCGATCCTCAATGGGCTTACACCTACTGGGATGTTCCCAATGAACATAAAGAAGAACTGCGTCGCCAAGGCGGACAACAACTGGCACTGCGGATTTATGATGTTACCGACATCGATATCGATTTCCAAAGCCCCCACAGCATCCAAGAATATCCTGCTGATGAACTAGCAAGAGAATGGTATCTACCAATTCCAGTTAGCGATCGCGATTATGTCATTGATATCGGTTATCGCGCTGCTGATGGTCGCTGGTTGATACTTGCTCGTTCTGCGAGAGTACATATTCCCCCCGTTTATCCTTCTGACTGGATTGAAGATGTCTTCATCACCGTCAACTTTGAAGAAGATTTACGTGGCAAAACTCAATACGAACTCGTTCCACCCGCCAAGAAAGTTGCAACCGCTGCAAATGGTGTAAATGGCAACCCGATCTACGACCAAATCTTTGGCTTAGCCGAATCTGCTGAAGCACAACGCGTTGCTGGTTCTCTGTTCGGTTCCATGCAGCAAGTACCAGGTTCTGCACGCCCCGAACAAGCCATCAGTTCCTACATATTCCCCTCTGGTGTAGGTGCCTGGGCAGTTCCTACCGCGTCAGGCTTAACCATGTCCGGTGTGGGAATGTCAGGTGTTGGCTTCTCAGCTTCCGCCGTACCAGTGCGTCCCCGCAAGTTCTGGTTAATAGCCGATGCTGAATTAATTGTTTACGGTGCAACTGAACCCGATGCTACCGTAACCATTGGCGGCCGTCCAATTAAACTGAATCCAGATGGTACATTCCGCTTCCAAATGTCCTTCCAAGATGGTTTAATTGACTATCCAATTTTGGCTGTGGCTGCTGATGGTGAACAAACTCGGTCAATTCACATGAAATTTAACCGTGAAACACCATCCCGGAATACTAACACCAAAGAAGATGCTGTTCTAGAATGGCTCTCTTAAGTTTTAGTTCTCAGATTAACTCCAGACTGAAATTTTAAATTATTCCCCGCTATAGTAATTCTGTAGCGGGTTTTTTGTATGATCATGTCTAAAAAAAGATTACTTTTGTTATTTATGGCGATCGCAGCTGCAACCTTGTTACCAGGTTGTCAAAAAATTGCAGCCAATTCAGTACCAAAAGCATCTAAAATTTGTCCTGGTAAAAATCCCAAATTCAGTATTGATTTTTTTAAAACTAATAATCAAGGACAGAAAAATCCCAGAGGTATTAACCATGTGATTATTTTTAATCCTAAATCAGCAGAATTAGATTTTAAAGTTAATCTTGGTTTATCTCATAAACTCTACGCCAAAGATGCCCAGGGAAAACTACGGAAAGAATATGTACCAAAACAGTTTCGTGAACTTATCGTTGGTGATAACGCCAAATTAAATGGACGGCTACCCATTGCCGCAATTAACGCCGATTATATAGATACCGCTGATAAACCACAAGGCTTAAATATTTCTCGTGGCGTAGAATATTCAGGAGCATTTAAAAATAAGCGTTCTTCCTTTGGTATATCAGGAGGTTCACCCACACAACGACAAGCTACTATCCAAGCTGGTAGAAGAAAAAGTGATGTTCTCAATTACAATTTAGTAGGCGGTAATGGCAGATTTTATCGTCAGGGTCAATTTAAAAATATTTGTCAAGATTTGGGAGAATTTGCTTGTCAAGGAGCAACTAATCGCTCTATGGCAGCTATCACTAATCAAGGATATGTAATATTATTAGTTAATGACGCGAAAGCTAATTCCGATATTGAACTATCTGAAATTAATCAAGAGTTACTACCAGAGAAATTTGATAATGTCTTGGAAGGCATTGCTAGCAAGAACTGTTTAGGCAAGATTCAAGAAGGAATTTTATTTGATGGAGGTATGTCTCCAGGATTGTATTACAACCAAAAAACCTATGTAGAAAATTATGGCCCCATTGGTTCAGTTTTTTTGATTTATAGAAAATAAATTATTCAATTTTGTGGGGTGGGCAAGATGCCATTGGTGTCAACTTAAGCTTAAACGCTTGTCCCACATACGCTTTACCCCACCCCCAACCCCTCCCCTTGCTAAGGGGAGGGGCGGTTTTGGCTTTAGACAAAACCGGGGTGGGGTGACGCGGTGAGTAACTTCATCAGTTTGGTGTTGTTAAGCTTGTTATTGAGGCGGAGGAAACAGCACCAGAGTTAGCAAAACGCTTAATTGAGCAAGCTAAGCAACAGCTAACTGATGAAGTTACTCAACGCGACCTCATCAATTTAATTGAGACAATTATTGTCTATAAACTACCACAAAAGAGCCGCGAGGAGATTGAAGCAATGTTGGGTTTAAGTGAACTGAAGCAGACTAAAGTTTATCAAGAAGCCTTAGAAGAAGGTAAAGATCAAGGTAAGTTAGAAGCAATACCACGCATGATAGAGTTTGGGTTGAGCTTAGAAGCGATCGCTCAATTATTAGATTTACCTCTAGAAGTCGTCCAGCAAGCAGCACAGCACTTGAATGAATAAGCTGATGCCCATCTTTGCTAATCTAGAGGCTAGATATAACAAAGATATATGACACCTGAAGAAATTGCGGTTACACTCACAGAGTTATTTGGCACAAATGTTGGTGCGTTAGCCCCTGGTTCCTGGGAAGTAAACACTTCTACTTTTCGGCTCTTGGTGCTACTATCGAAAGATAACACTTGGCTGCGAGTTTTACTGCCAATATCACCATTACAAGAAGCCGAATCTTTTTTAGCAGAGTTTTTGTCAGCTAACTTTGATGAAACTCAGGAAGTGCGGTATGCTTTGCATGATGGGCAAATTTGGGCAGTATTTCACCATAACAGTACCACTTTGGTAAAAGCGGATCTTGAAAGAGCGATCGCTCGACTAGTCTCTCTCCATGAAACAGGTATAGATAATGCCTTCAATCGATTAGTTGAAAGCCGCATCCGCCAAGTTATCCAAGCAGCAAAACTGCAAGGACAATCTCTGCAAGCTACCATCCAAAACTTAGAACGCTTTTATGCAGAAGGAATAATGGGTGAAATGAACCAAACCCCAGAGGCGCGAGAAGAAAGCCTAGCTGCTTGGCGGCGTCAGTTAGAACGCTTATGGAATGAGATATAGATTTGAAGAAGAATACAGAACTCAGAATTCAGAACTCAGAATCAATTAATTATGGATATCATTGAAATTCTCAAAGAAGACTATCAAAGATTCCCAGTAAATCAAACTTACAGCATTTATGCTTCAGACGTTTATTTTGAAGATCCAATGAATAAATTTCGTGGAGTTAAACGCTACAAAGAAATGATTAATTTTATCCAGACTTGGTTTTTAAATCCCAAGATGGATTTACATAATATTCAACGTTTGGGAAACACAATTAAAACAGAGTGGACACTCAGTTGGAATACCCCTGTCCCTTGGAAGCCACGTATCTCCATCCCTGGTTGGAGTGAATTAGGTCTTAATTCTGATGGTTTAATTGTCTCCCATGTTGATTATTGGAATTGTTCGCGCCTAGACGTGGTGAAGCAGCATTTTTTATCTTCAAAAAATTGATATTGAAACAACTGAAGAGTTCATTGCTATTAAACTAAAGGTATCAACAAAAGCCATGAATCTTTATGACGGCTGCCAAGAATCCTGAAATCCCTGCTGAATTAACTATACATACGGAAGCAGAAGATATTATCATTCCACCTAGTAATTTATGGAGTGATGAACCTCCTTTGGAAAGCGATCTGCACCGTGACCAAATCGAACTATTATTGGCTTGTCTGAAGTGGTGGTGGCGTAACCGTAATGATTTTTATGCTACTGGAAATTTAACGATTTACTATAGCCCAGAACAAATTACCACGCGAGAATTTAGAAGTCCAGATTTTTTTGTCGTCCTGGGATGTGAAAATCGCCCCCGCAAAAGTTGGGTATTATGGGCGGAACAAGGAAAGTATCCGAATGTGATTATTGAATTACTTTGTAATAGCACTGCTAAAGTTGACAAAGGTCTGAAGTTTGAACTTTACCAAGAGACTTTTCGCACACCGGAATATTTTTGGTTTCACCCCGATACTTTGGAGTTTAAAGGGTTTCGTTTAGTGGGTGGTAAGTATCAACCTTTGGAAGCAAATGCTGATGGGTGGCTGTGGAGTCAGCAGTTAGAGTTATTTTTGGGAGTTTATGAGTCAAAATTACGATTTTTTAACGCGGATAAACAGTTAGTAGCGACTCCAGAAGAAAGGGCGCAAGCAGCAGAACGAGAAGCTGAAATAGCACATCAGCAAGTGGAAGAACTGAAGGCTAAATTGAAGGCGTTGGGAGTTGATACTGATAGGTTAGAGTCGTAGGCAAAATAGAGATTTTCATTTGAATCATCTGTAGCGTTTCCCAACAAGCAAGCGTGAGGTACACCTGTAGGGGCACGGCAGTGCCGTGCCCCTACACCTTGGGATATGATGTTGTACCGCATCTGAATGGGAACCGCTATACACGGGTAGGGGCGCACAGCTGTGCGCCCCTACGAAGATTTATATTTATCTGTGGTTAATTATTTTTTCTATACTATACGTATGCGGAAACGGTTATAAGCACTACTAATCTTTCTCTTCATTTAGTGCTTTTTGGATAGCACGACGGCAAAATTCTGGAGGGTCGTCTTTAGCTTTGACCTCTTCCTTCATTTCCTTGGTGACACGAAAACTAAGATTGTCAGTTAATTTATCTTCTCTATCAGACTGAATTGGTTTTAAACTGTCTGGGTTCCCTTTAGGATTAGGCATTGTTAATAAATATAAATAATACTCGAAACATCTGTATACAAACGTTTAATGGTTATTAAGTGGGTATTTCGCCTGAGAAACTAGATACCCACCAAATATCCACCATCAAAAATGGACACTTCTATTTTATGTTCACGCGTTCCGAGTTAGAAATCAAAACTATCCGAGAGTTACGCGACTTATGCCGTAGATACGGTATCAAGCCAACAGGTAACCCAGGATACAAAACAAGCTACATCACTTCGCTGATGGTATTTCCGCAATTAGCACTACATCAAATGCAAGAAGGAAGAGGGTTGAAGCCGCCGAGTTTCGCAACTTTTCAGTGTATTGGCGCAGCGATAGATGAGATGAATTCACCTACAGATGAGCAAATAGCACTGATTCGGATGACGCTCGAAGGTAGGAGAATGAGTTACCCAGATAGATTTGAACAGGAAAAGCTATTGAATTTGCACAAGGCTAAGATGCTTGTTGAGCAAGCGTTTGCCATGTTGAGTCAGTAAATAGCCATGTAGGTTGGATTCAAAAAAGTGAAAGCCAATAATCACTGTATACAGCAAATTTCAAGTTACTAACTGACACCATCTAGCTCTGGTAGCTAGCAAGAGAGCCTATTCTAATTCAGAATTCTGAATTCTGAATTCTGCTGTAAATATTGAGTTTGGCGATCGCTCTATTCAACCTACAAATTATGATCAATAATAAACTCAACTTCAAAGTGCGATCGCAATGACTGATAAAGAACTCAAACATCTAATTGAAACTAATGCTAAAACAGTCCAAGCTATGTTAGATGAAATAAGTGAAGCTCGACAGGAACGCCAAGAACTCCGAGAAGGAATGATCCAACTTCAGAATGCAGTGGCACAATTAATCAACATACAAGATAAAATAACTAATTTACTAATTTCTGTTGATGGCGATCGCCCCACAATTCTCAAAAAACTCTCAGCACTTGAAACGAAGCTCGATCAATTACTACAGCAAAACCCAACAGTTCAGTAGTTCCCATCCGGTTGGAGAATTTTTGGTTTTGACTTTACCGCCTCCTACCGTATTTGCCTAATCCATTACCATATAAATAGCAGTCAACGAATTTTGGATTTTAGATTTACGATAGCGCCGGCGGCAAGCGAGTAATCGAGCGTCGCTCGCGTCTTTTGGATTGACCCCGCGCCACTTGCGGTACGGGGCTTAGGGATGCAAGAATTTTAAATTTTGGATTTATTCCGCCCACAAGGGGGAGCCGCTGCGGTGGACGGGAAACCCTGCATAAAGCAAGTGGCATCGGGGCATGAACCGAAATAATCTAAAATCTAAAATCTAAAATTGGCACGGTCAATATGGCAATATAGCTGGATTATTCCCCATATTTATTATTGAATTGTTCGCGTCTAGACGTGCTAAAGCAGCATTTATTTTCCTTAAACAGTCGATAATTGTAAATAAATGTAAAAAATCCTCAGGCAGGAAAGAACTATCCATGCGTGTAATTTTAATGACTGGTAAAGGCGGCGTGGGTAAAACCTCTGTTGCTGCTGCAACTGGACTCCGTTGTGCAGAATTAGGCTATCAGACGTTGGTTTTAAGTACAGATCCCGCCCACTCCCTGGCAGACAGTTTTGACATGGAAATGGGACATGCACCCCGAAAAATTCGCCCAAATTTGTGGGGTGCAGAATTAGACGCACTGCAAGAACTAGAGGGAAACTGGGGTGCTGTGAAACGTTATATTACCCAAGTTTTACAAGCAAGGGGTTTAGAAGGAGTACAAGCGGAAGAATTGGCAATTTTACCAGGCATGGATGAGATTTTTGGCTTGGTAAGGATGAAACGCCACTACGATGAAGGTGAGTTTGATGTCTTGATTATCGACTCAGCCCCCACTGGGACAGCACTGCGCTTGCTGAGTTTACCTGAAGTCGGCGGCTGGTATATGCGCCGCTTTTACAAACCATTTCAAAACATCTCGGTGGCACTCCGGCCTTTGGTTGAACCTCTTTTTAGACCAATTGCTGGTTTTTCGCTACCAGATAAAGAGGTAATGGATGCGCCTTATGAATTTTATGAACAAATTGAAGCTTTGGAAAAAGTATTAACAGACAATACTCAAACTTCAGTGCGTCTTGTGACTAATCCCGAAAAAATGGTGATCAAAGAATCTCTCCGTGCCCATGCTTATTTGAGTTTATATAATGTTGCTACAGATTTAGTTGTGGCTAATCGCATTATTCCCAGAGAGGTACAAGACCCATTTTTTCAACGTTGGAAGGAAAGTCAGGAGCAATATCGCCAGGAAATTCATGATAATTTCCACCCTCTACCGGTGAAAGAAGTTCCGCTATTCTCTGAGGAGATGTGCGGATTGGCTTCATTAGAACGCTTGAAAGAAACGCTTTATAAAGATGAAGATCCAACTCAGGTTTATTACAAAGAAACGACTATTCGAGTCGTGCAAGAGCAAAATCAATACAGTTTAGAACTTTACTTACCTGGTATTCCTAAAAGCCAGGTTCAACTGAGTAAGACTGGGGACGAATTGAATATTACTATTGGCAATCACCGTCGTAACTTAGTTTTGCCACAAGCCTTAGCAGCACTACAACCAGCAGGAGCAAAGATGGAAGATGACTATCTGAAAATCAGCTTTGCTCCAATGTAATAATTTAATTTTGTTGGACATTTACGTGTCAACAAAAAGTTAAAACTCAAAAGCAAAAATATTTTTTCATAGCTGATAAAGACGCAATTATCCTTGCGTCTTTTTTTGAATTTTTTCTAAATTTATTTAGTCATTTGCCGTAGTTTTACTGAAGACAAATTGATGAAATAAATTCAAAAATGTCATTATAATTAATGTAAATTCAGGAGCCAGTAGTTAGAATAATTGAAAAATCAATGATTGTATACTGCTTGATTTTGTTGAAATTATCAAGTTTGGGTATCTAAGCCTTATTAATTCTGGATTCTGGATTCTGGATTCTGGATTCTGGATTCTGAATTCTGAATTCTGAATTCTAAATTCTGACGATTTAATCATGTGTGTTGACGAATTATTAATTAAAGATATTATCAGCAATGACCTCGAACTCTGAACGAGATTGGCGAGAAACTTGCCATCAAGAAAGTTTACTACATCGGATTACAAACCGTATCCGACGAAGCTTAGAATTAGAAGAGATTATCACAGTAACAACGGCAGAGGTGCGATCGCTACTGCAAACTGACAGAGTGATGATTTACAAATTTCATCCCGATGATAGTGGTCAGGTTATTGCTGAGTCGATTTATAACAATCATTTACCATCCCTACTAGGACTGAATTTCCCTGCTGATGATATTCCACCCAGCGCCCGTGAACTATTTATCAAATCACGGGTGCGTTCTGTTGTAAATGTTGATACTCAAGAAATCGGTCAAAGTCACCTGCGTGATTTGGAAAATGGAGAAACCATCTCAGAAAAAATCTGTTACCGGACTGTAGACTCATGCCATATTGAATATTTGCAGGCAATGGGGGTAAAGTCCACCATCGTAGCTCCTATTCTTTACGAAAATCAACTCTGGGGACTGTTGGTGTCTCATAATTCTGAAGCGCGTTTGACTTCAGAATCGCAACTAGAAGCATTACAAATAGTAGTCGATCAACTATCAGTAGCGATCGCTCAAAGTACCCTCCTGAGTCAAGTCCGCAAAACAGCCGAACAACAAGCTGTCATTAACCGCATTGCTACTCTGCTACATTCACTCCCGACAATTGTATTACAGCCAGCCCTAGAAGCCGCCGTTGCTGCCTTGGATGGTGTTGGTGGTCGGCTTTGCATCAGAAATGCAGCTTTTGATTTCCATAATGGCAGCATCGCCAGCTTCACAGAATGCTTAATACCCGGAAATACTTGCATTAAACTTTATACCTGTGGTCAACAACCTTTAATCCAAGAACAGACCATATATCCACTCATAGAGCAGTATAACGCTTGGCAGGAACACTACAAATCCGGTGAAGAATATGATGTTTGGGCGATTTTAGATATTTATCAAACTCCAGGCTGGCGAAGTTTGCAAGTTGCTTTTGAACCAACTAAAATTCGCAGTGTGTTGGTGATTCCGCTCCAGTATCGTCAGCAATTGTTGGGTTATTTAAGTATTTTCCGCAACGAAATAGATACAGAAACTTTATGGGCGGGACAGTATGACAGCGACAAGAGGCAACTATACCCCCGGCGATCGTTTGAAGTTTGGCGAGAATCGAAAAAAGCACAAGTCCGGCCGTGGACGGCTGAAGAAATTGAACTGGCTAGAAGCCTCGGTAAACACTTTGCTTCCGCAGTTCAGCAGTATGAATTATACCAACAAGTACAAGTCTTCAATGAAAATTTAGAACATCAAGTTAAAAGACGCACAATCGAATTACAACGGACAGCGGAACAACAACAGGCTGTGTTTAAAGTGATTGCCGAGATTCGGGAATCTTTGGACACAGACACGATTTTTCAAACAACTACTAAAGAAGTTTGTCAATTAATCAAAGCCGATCGCGTTTCTGTTTATCGTTTCGATGCTGATTGGGGTGGTGAATTTGTCGGTGATTTCGAGGCTGCTAGTCCATACTGGTCGAATGAATCCGAACTAGGCATTAATACAATTTGGAATGATACCTATTTACAAGATACAGAGGGAGGACGCTACCGCCACAACGAAACATTTGCAGTCGATGACATCTATAAAATTGGGTTTTCTCAGTGTCATATCGACAATTTAGAGCAGTTTCAAATTCACGCTTTTGTACTTGCTCCGATCTTTGTTGGGCAAAAACTTTGGGGTTTACTGGCAAGTTATCAACACTCTGGCCCCCGTCAATGGAAAACTTCTGAAATCGACTTTCTCAGTCAGATTGCTGCTCAAATGGGGGTAGCACTCCAGCAAGCTCAATTACTCACTCAGACACGAGAACAGACCTTAGATTTGCAGCAAGCAGCAGAACAACAACGGGTATTATTTGAAGTTGTGACGAAAGTTAGGGAATCTCTGGATTTAGATGCAATTTTTCAGACAACTACTCAAGAAATTTGTAAATCACTAGAAGCGGATCGAGTTGCAGTCTACCGCTTCCAAGCTGATTGGAGTGGTGAATATATTGCTGAGTTTGTGGGTGAAGGTTGGGTAAAGTTAGTAAATTCTAATACTAATACAGTTTGGCGAGATAGCTATTTGCAGGAAACCCAGGGCGGGCGATATCGCCACAATCAAACCTTTGTAGTTAATAACATCTATCAAGGTGGTCACTCTGAGTGCCACATTGCGACTCTAGAGAAAATTCAAGCAAAGGCATATGTGATCGCACCAATATTTATTGGACAACAACTTTGGGGTTTACTAGCAGCTTACCAAAACTCTGCACCCCGTCAGTGGGAAAGTTCAGAAATTAAATTTATTACTCAAATTGCCAATCAGCTTGGGGTTGCACTCCAACAAGCCCAATTGCATAATCAGACTAAAGAGCAGACAGAAAAACTGGCTACAGCTTTGCATGATTTAAAGCAAACTCAAACCCAACTGATTCAAACAGAAAAAATGTCTTCATTGGGTCAATTGGTAGCTGGTATTGCCCACGAAATTAATAATCCAGTAAACTTCATTTATGGGAATATCAATCATGTCAGCGAATACGCCCAAGATTTACTCGGTATCCTAGACCTCTATTTACAAAATTGCTCTAACCCCAACCCAGAGATTCGCGATCGCGCAGAAGAAATAGACTTAGAATTTCTCACTGAGGATTTGCCCAAAACTCTTTCCTCAATGAAAATTGGCATCGATCGCATCCGCCAAATTGTCTTGGGTTTACGGAATTTTTCCCGCCTTGACCAAGCAGAAAAAAAACCAGTTGATATCCACGAAGGCATTGATAGCACCTTACTAATTTTGCAGCATCGCTTGAAAGCAAAACCCGAAAGTCCGGCGATTAAATTAGTCAAAGAATATGGCGAGCTTCCTTTGATAGAATGCTATGCCGGGCCATTGAATCAGGTATTTATGAATGTTTTAAGCAATGCGATCGACGCCTTAGAAGATTACAGGGACTCTAAATCAAAAACTCATACCAGTCAAATTACCATCTCTACTGCTCTTGGGGAAATAGAAGATAATATCAAGAGTGTAGTAATTCGCATAAAAGACAATGGCCCAGGAATACCCGAAGACCTGAAAGCAAGAATCTGCGACCCATTTTTCACTACTAAACCAGTAGGAAAAGGCACTGGTTTGGGGTTATCAATTAGTTACCAAATTATAGTCGATAAGCACAATGGTGTATTTAAATGTGATTCTCAACCAGGGTTAGGTACAGAATTTTGGATTGAAATTCCGATTAAACAAATTAGTCATTAGTCCTTTAAAGACTATTTATAAAGTAAATCTTAAGTAGTGGCGTGGCAAGGCTAAAATGTTGCATTACAAAACTCTTGTGGGATGGGCGTCTCGCACGTCCGGTGCGGACAAGATGTCCACACCACAAGAAAAATTATTGCAACATTTTAGCCTTGTTACGCTAGTAGTTAATTCAGTAGGATCATCATATAGCCATTTTCAATCTGGTGAGGTACAGGTATGCAAATAGACCTAACCCCCTAACCTCCTTCCCGAAGCGGGAAGGGGGAATAATTCAAAGCCTCTCTCCTTTTAGGAGAGAGGTGGAGAGAGTCAAAATTGTACTTCACGCTTACCGAGAACCGCTATACCATCAAGTTAGTAGCATTATCAATTTTATGACAGGCGATCGCTTTATAGTTTTCATAGGTTCTACAAGTGAAGCTGAGCCGTGTATTTTCTTGTAATTTTTTTCAAAAATCAAACTGGATTGCCATATTCAATCTCTAGGAATGCTTGTCCAAATTTTCCAAAAAAAATTCATAAACTACATTGACTACTAATCAAAATATTGGTATTATCACGTCTATTAATTCAAGCTATCCAATAGCAAATACAAATACAATTGATTTTTATAAATTTTGCTTGACAGGCACAAGTAATGTTAGCTTGCTTTCGAGTTGAGTCACTCAAACCCATGTGGATGGAGTCATTTATAGGAATATCATTTAATTTAAAAAAATCTGTACACTTCAAAAAGGCTCATTCCCTACTCCCGATTCCATACTCTACACCTAAACAAATAATTTAAAAAATCAAAGTGCATTATTATATTACGATACAAAAATAATGTATTGATTCAAAGTAGTCAACCCCATAATAATTAATATTTAATATCAAAAATTGAACTAAAAAATAGTGTAGTACGTATTACTTTATGTGTTAAAGTATTTCTGCACTACCTTGAACCCAAAAAAGGACAGTAAAACTATGCTTATTAAAGGAACGAACAATAACGATAATTTAGTCGGTACTTCTGGAAATGATACTATTGAAGGCTTAAACGGTAATGATAGCCTCTCTGGACAAGCTGGAAACGATCAATTATTGGGTGGTTATGGAAGTGATACCTTGTATGGTGGTGCAGGAAACGATCAATTTGTCTTAGAGTACTTTGATGGTTCTGTTGCTGCTAAAAACCTAGACATCGTCACAGATTTTCAGAAGGGAGCAGAC
>NZ_JACJSJ010000175.1 GCF_014698115.1 Nostoc sp. FACHB-973 | reverse complement strand
GGGGCAGGTAATTATGGGCAAGCGATCTTTAGTCCCACTATCGAAGGCTTTATTGGTAACTCCACTACATTAAATATCGGGACGGGAAATGTCAGTGTTAAGGCAACGGCTCAACCCCAGACTGATGCCGATGCTATAGGCGTGAGTGTAGCTGGTGTGGTGCAAATGGGCTACTCCGAAGCATTAGCGAAAGTTGCGCCCACCGTGAACGCATTTATAGGTAAAAATAGCCAGATTACTGCCAGCAACTTGACGGTACTAGCTCAACAAATCTTACCAACAAGAGGTTATACTGCCGATGCCTATGGTTCGGGTTCCGGTGGTGCCCTTTGGGGTTCGGTCAACGCTACCGTCAGTACCGCTAAAAACCAAGGGCAACTAAGCGCTTATATTGGTAACAACAGCACCTTAAATATTACCAATGCGCTGTCAATTACAGCCGATGCAGATAGCACCCAAAATTCCTACGCAGATGGCTATAATGCGGGCATTTTGGCAGGTGGTGCTAACTTGGCTTATGCCGAAACTAATATTACTACCCAAACTTATATTGGTTCTGGTATCACGATTAAGGCAGGCAGCTTGGCGATCGATGCCTCTGGGGGTAGCGATAACTTTGCCGATTCCCAGGCAGGTGGCGGGGGAATCGTCTCCGGTCGTGCGGCACAGTCAGAAAGCACCAACATCAGCACTAGCAAGGTTTACCTGAACTACGACCCCACCAAGGCAGATAACAGCAACAACAGCACTACCACAATTAAAGCCAACACTGTCTCCATTACTGGCGAACAAACGACCACCTTTAACAGTCGCGCCGATGCCATCAATGCTTCTGTAGTAGGAGGAAGCGGCGCAGCAGCTAAGAATACGATCGATTCTACCGTCAATGTAAATTTGGGTTCTTATGTCAATCTCACGACCAAAGATTTAAAGGTAAACGCCAACAATACGATCGCTCAAAGTACCTTAAATGACCAGAATGCCGAAGCGGGTTCTGGAGGAATTATTGATGGTTCGGCAGTAGTGGTGGACACCACCATTAGCAATGAAACTAAGATTATTGTTGGTAATGGTACTTTTCTAACAGTCAATGGCAGTTCCGTTAACCCTGGAGATTTTAAACTTACTGCCACTAATAATATCTCTGCCGATGAAGATGCCAAGATTGAAACTGGTGGAATCGTACCCGTTGCGGGGGCAGATACTACCATTAAAAATAATAAGAATATCGCCCAGATCGAGATTGGTGCTGCTGAGTTAAGCAGCGTGGGAGATATCGATCTATCGACTATCATTAATGCCAATATAGATGCCTATGCTAAAGCAAAGGTTTGGGGATTAGCTGGAGGTCCGATCGGTTCCTCCTTAGCAGAATTAACGGGAACCAATGAGATCGACCTCTTGAGTGGAGCAAAAATCTCAGCCGGACGGGATGCTAATTTGCGGGCGGGTAAGCTTAATAATGGTAATTGGAACAACATCAATATCAATGCCGACACTTATTTATTTAACGGGACAGCCGCTACGGGAGTAACGCCAGAAGCACAGGCAAACCTGACGCTGAATAACAAGATTAAGGTTGGTAGCAACTCCACAATTGAGAGCGTTCGCAATACCAACTTGGACACCGTAAAAGGAACAACCAGCGTTAATGCAGAAGGAATCGGACAAAGTAGTTTAGGAACGGCAGTAGAAGCGATATCAAGCGTCTTTGGAGCGGATGTTTCCACTAAAATTTCTAGCGGTCACACTTCAGAAAATGTTACTTCTGGCGTACAAATTGACGGCACCATTACGGCGGGTACTAAGAATAAAGCATCGCTCACGATTAACAGTGACGGGATTGATAGAAACAATATTGATGCTCCTAGCTTAGTTTCTCTCAATTTAGGGTCAGAAATTCTCAGCCAAATTTCTAGCCTAGATGCTCAAATTGCTAGCACTAACGATCAAGGTGCGATAACAGCACTCAAAGATCAAAAAACAGCCCTGCAAGCCATGTTACAAAGTTTTGGTGCTGAGGCAAATGGCTATGCCACCTTCCTAAGTATTCCCGATGTCTATGTTTCTTCAGGCAATATTCAGGTCACGAGCGATTATGTAACTGGTAGCGGTGCGATGGAAGCGAAGGCAGACACCTCGATCGCAATTAGGAACGAGGGTAACTTGAATCTGCTGCTAAATAATTTGATTATTGATGATAATTCGGGGGGACAAGTTCTCTTCAACAATGGTTCTGTCACCAACAACAGTAATATTAACGTCCGCAACTTTCATACAAGCAGCACGGCAAACTTTGCGTCTATTATTACCAATGCTTCTGCAAACAGCCAATTAACAGTTAGCAATAACAACACTGCTGCACCAATTATCCTTGTAGCTAATAATGGTTCTCTTGAGAACCTGAACGGTACGCTCAGCCTATCCAATACCTATGGCAGCATTGGTGTTTTAGGCAACCTCGAAGCGAAAACGATTGATATTAATGCTGGAAATAACTTCTTCCTGAACAGCAGTGGAATGTTTAACACAGGTGGAAATCCAGAGGCGGTTTTTAAAGACCTGATTAAATACACCGAAGGATTACAAATTCCCAGCTTTACACCTGAAGCCAGTATCCAGTTACTCGGTACTGCCCCTAACTATGGTGGATATGCCTTTACTCATGGTGGTGATTCCACGAGCCAAAATGCAGCCATAAACACCACTATTAAAAATTCAACTACAGATGAAACCTTATATCAACAGGGATTAGCCAATCAAACTAGCCAGATTGTCGCCAGTAACAATATTGTTATCAATGCGAGTCAGCTTAATATTAACGGGTTGGTACAGAGCGGTATTTCTGATTACACTCTGAATTTAGATAGCAGCTTAAACAGCATTATTAGTACATTTGGTACAGCTTATAGTTCCAATTCCAGCAAACCTTCTAATCTTTATTCTCATAACGGTCATGTTTATTTCCTGAGTAATGCAGGAAGTTGGGAGGCTGCCCAGGTACAAGCTGAACTATGGGGCGGCGATTTAGTAACTGTCAATGATGCCTCGGAACAATCTTGGCTAATGAGTACCTTCGGAGGAAGTCAAAATCTCTGGATCGGTTATACAGATCGCCTGACTGAGGGAACATTTGCTTGGATGAGTGGCGATACCTCCACCTATACCAATTGGGGTACAGGTGAACCAAATAATTATGGAGGTGCAGAAAATTACGCCGCTTTAAGAACTGATGGCAAGTGGAATGATGCTTCCAATAACCAATCCTACAGAGGCATTATTGAAATTTCGAGTTCGGTTCTACCTAACTCCATCTCTTCTAAATTAAATTTAACGCCTTATCTCAGTAAAAGTAACAATATCACCGCTTATTATAACGCTCAAACCAATCAAATTGAAATGGATGACGTTAAAGTTCGGGGCGGTTATGTTTACCTAAGCGGCGAGATTATGAGTACCGGAAACGGGAAAATCAAAGCGATGGATGGGTATGGAAAAATTAACATTCAAAACCAAACTAACTATCAACTACAACTCAATCAATTAGATACTGGCGGTGAAGGTATTGACGGAAAGGTTGTTATCGTTGACAAGAAGAAAGGCACGACTACAACCTATACAAATAATGGTTCTAGAACAGCTAGTTATACTCCTGCTGATTCGACCTACCTCTATAGCGATCGCCGGAATGTTTACAACCTCTACATGGATCTGGAATTACAAGAAACCTTAAATAAGTGGAGCGACTTCACGCTGGTAGGACAAAGAACCCAAGATAAAAGTTACAGCTACGTCAGCGATTCCTCTAGCTTAGGATTGAATGGAGTTACAAATGCCAATTATGCTTTTCAACTAGCTGGAGAAGCTATTTCTAATAACTTTACATATAGCTCGGATAGCTACACCTTCAAATATAACGGCTCAACCTACGTTTACACTCACCCACAAGGTAGGATTCAAGGAACGTTTGAGATTGAAGAACGGTTGCGACATTACTTTAAAGGTAATTACAACATTGGAATTGAATTTATCGGTTACGACACTGGCGCGATTAATGTTACCTCAGCAAAAAATATTCTAGTTAATGGCAGTATCACCAATAATACGGGAACAACAACATTAACCAGTACGAATGGAGCTATTAAACAAAGTAATAATTCTGCTGAAATTATCAGTAAAGATGTGGTGCTAAGTGCCAATACAGGAATTGGAACGAGCGATAGCAACATAAAAACAGATTTACAAGGAGGAAATATAACTGCAACTACTGCTAGTGGAGATCTCAATATCTCTGAAACAGATGGAGATTTGACATTCACTACTATCAAAGCCACTAGCGGTAATGTCAATTTAACGGCAGAAAACGATTTGCTGGCAGCTAACAGTACCTCTAGTATTACGGGTCGCAAAGTTTCCTTGACTGCAACGACAGGAAATGTGGGTTCAACCAACAGCTTATTAGCGATCGACTCAGGCACAGATGCCGTTAACGGTGGCTTGAGTGCCAGCGCCGCAGGGAATATTAATCTCAACGAAACTACTGGCGATTTGTACTTGATTAACGCCACCTCTAAAGGGGGTGACGTTACAATTAAGGTTGCCAATGGTAAAATCCTAGATTACAACAGCACCGAAGAAGAAGATACAGCAGCTAAACAAGCAATTCTTCAGGCTGTTTGGGAAGACCTCCGCTTAACCTCAGACTACGGCGCACAAGATAGCATTGATGCTGCAATTGCAGCCTACGAACGCGCCCAAGAATACCTCTATAAGATTTATTGGCAAGATCGCAACCTCACTCAAAATGCCGATGGTTCCTACACGGCTGACGCTTACAATCCTAATGCAACTTATACTCTCACCGATAGCGAAACTGCTCATCTAACTGCTTATGGCTATGCCAACTATCAGGCATTGCATACAGCACTGGCTAGCAAGGGATTAACTACCAGCTACAACGCCAACTACAGCTACACAGCTAACAGCAGCGAAATTGCTAATTTAAGCCAAGGCGGGATTTGGAGCGAGGCGGCTTTAAAGAATACATTCAGTGCTGGCTTGTTCTTACCCATATCCGATACAGAAACCACGATCGAAGCAGATAACATTACGGCACAAGACCTAAACTTAACGGCTCAAGGGATTGGTCAGCAATCAGGTACAACAATACTGGATATGGCTGCGATTAAAGCTCAAGGTGGTGCAACTGAAGCGCAACTATTGGCTTTCCTAACAGCAGAACGCAACGATATCACCTACTATGATCGCAACGGTATAGAAATTACCACGCCACTCAGTGACTTGAGTAATGTTGGGAAAATGGCGATCGCCAGTGTAGAAGATGTTGATGTCACTGCAACTGGAGCGTTAACTGTCAATTCTACAGGAGATGTCTTCTTAGGCTCGGAGGATGATCTATCAATTAATCAAGTAAAAGCATCCGGTTATCAAGTTCGGATCAAGACTGGAGCGGGTATTTATAACAGTGACAATACGGGTACTGTTACCAACATTACTGCTAACAGTGCCATCCTAGAAGCAGGAGGCAGCAGCTTGGGAACCAGTGCTGCGCCACTGTTAACGCAATTGGGAGATGTTGCGGTTTATAACAATAAACTTTATTTCCTCACTGATAATTTAACTTGGACACAAGCAGAAACCAAAGCCCAGCAACTCGGCGGACATCTAGTTACGATTAATAATGCTGCTGAAGAACAATGGTTGCAACAAACTTTTGGCACCAGCCAGCAATATTGGATTGGTTTAACCGATAAGGCGACGCTGGGACAATTCCCGCAATGGGCTAATGGTGAATCTCTTAGCTATACCAATTGGGCACCAGGAGAACCGGGTAATGGAGATGGACAGCAACATGGTGTAGTAATGAATTACACCAACAGTAAGAAATGGGATGATACTGCCGCCACTCTCAGCCACAAGGGAATTATTGAGCTAGATCTTCACGAATACAACGGACATTTATATCTACTAACTGGTTCGCAAACATGGAATTCTGCTGAAACTTTAGCCCAGTCTATTGGCGGCAACTTGGCGGCAATTAATAATACTGCTGAAGAACAATGGTTGCAACAAACTTTTGGCACCAGCCAGCAATATTGGATTGGCTTAACTGATAAGGTGACACTGGGACAATTCCCCCAATGGACTAATGGTGAATCTCTTAGCTATACCAATTGGGCTCCTGGGGAACCGGGTGATGGGGATGGAAAACCACATGGTGTAGTAATAAATTACACCAACAATAAGAAATGGGATGACACTGCCACCACTAACAGCTATAAGGGAATTATTGAGCTAGATAATTATGTCGGCACTTTAACTGCCCGCGCTAACAATAATATTTACATTCATCAAATCAATCAAAATCCGCTTGACGTTGATGAAGCTTATGCAGGAGATGCGATTAACATCAGTTCTGCTAAGGATATGAGTGTAGGACAAATTTATGGCGTTTCTTCTGTCACCCTAAATTCAGGCGGTACTATTACTGATATCTATAGTGATACAGCTAACAACATTCAAAGTAAAGCGATTGCTCTCAGCAGTGGCGGTAACATCGGTACGGCTAGCGATGAAGTAGAAATTTACCTCGACTCTGTTGGCTCATTGACTGTAAATACAGGTCATGACATTTACGTTCGCAATTTATCAACGGATGACGCACTAAATGTTAACTTCCTGGGTCATGCAGGTACGTTAACAAATTCAGCAGTTGTGGATACAACCTCTGGTAGCACGATCGACTATAGCAGTTTTAAATCTGTCAACGTCAATTTCGGTTCTGGAACGAATACATTCGCGGTTACATCTTTGGGAGCAACAAAGACTGCCAATTTATATAGCAGTTCGGGAACAGATACCTTTCAAATTGGTAACTCTAATCTCGTAAATGCTAGCCAGATTGCTGGTTCGCTCGGTATTCACGGTGGAACTGGCACCACTACGCTACTGCTCAACAACTCAGCCGATACAACTGCCAATACCGTTACGGTTACTGATACTGAAATTAATGCCTTTGGGTTAAAACCGATCGCTTATACGGATGTTGATGCGATCGCCATCTACACGGGTTCAGCTAAAGATAGCTTTACTGTGAATTCTGTTCAGGCAAACACCGCATTAATGCTGGATGGATCGCAGGGAGAAGATATCCTGACATTGAAGGATCTCAGTACAACCAATCGCACAATCAAAGTAACAAATACACAAGTAACAGGATTGTGGAATAGCATCATTAATTACAGCAGCATCGAAAACCTGAATCTGAATACCAATAATGCTACCAATACGGTAGGGGTGGAATCTTTAGGAAGCAGCACTAACTTAAATCTTACGGGCGGAACAGGAACGAATACATTTGACTTGGGCTACTACCAGAACGTAGAATTTAAGCGGGTAGTAATAGGCAGCGAGGCGGATTCAACCATTTTTAATACAGGTAGCCTGGATCGGATTTTAGGCAAAGTCAACGTCTATGGAGGAGCAGGACAAACCAATCTGATTGTGAACGACGGGGCAGATTTAACAACGGCTCCAGTGACTAATTCCACCAGTAATGGCTCATATCAAATCATGCTTCAAGGAGTTGCAGCAGGTCAGGATGTAACGGTTACAGACTCTAATTTGCTTGGATTGGCAACCCAAGGTATTTACTATCAGAATATTGACCAGTTGAATATCGTGACAACAGGCGTGGTTAGGGCGAACACCACAGCTAGCTTTAAGATTGACTCTGTTGCAGCAGGAACAACGCTCAATATTGATTCCCTGTTTAATAGAGCGAAAACTCTTAATCCCAAGGTTTACACATCCGATCCTGACTTCGCGGCCGATGCTAGAAACTATTTCATCGGTAGTGCAACCAATGACTTGAGCAATATTAAAGGAACGGTCAACATCGCTTTTGATGAAGCCACTCTAAATGTATACGACACAGCAAACTCAACAGGTCATACTTACAACCTTAGTAATGGAGTCCTGTCAGGTTTCAATGCTACAAGCAAAATTGGTGTCAATGACAATAAATTGAACCTCTACACTGGTTCTGGTAACGACCAATTCGATCTCAATTTCTCAAAGCAAATTCAGGTTTATAGCGGTGCTGGTGATGATACTTTTGTGATGCGATCGCTCTCAGGTGGTGGCACGATCAATGGTGGACTGGGTAACGACACTTACCGCTTCGGTGTTGGAACAACCCTAGACAGCCTTAGTATCAACGCTAGTATTATTGATGATGGGGGAACAAGCGATCGCTTCATCTTGGATGATACTGCTTACACAGGTTCTAGAACCTTTGTCGTGAAAAGCAATAGTATGTCCTATGTATCAAATTATTCCGGCATTGAAAACATTCAACTAAATATGGGCAGTGGGAATGATTACGTATATGTTCCCTCATTAGATGCCATCACCAAACTGGACATCAACATGAATGGTGGCGACGACCTAATCCTTGTAGGAGGAGATCAATACGCAAGCATTTCAACCCAGAATTCCCGCGCTGTTCTTGGCACCATTAGTGTAGATGGCGGCAGCGGTAATAATAGCCTTTGGATTTCAGATATTGATTATTTCAACAGCAATCGCTCCAAGTCTGACGATACCATACGAGTCACCAACACCAGCATCAGCGGTCTTAGCTCTAATCCAGTCAAATACAGCAAATTCCAACAATTGATTGTAGGTTCTGGAGAAGGGGCTGACACTCTGATTGTTGAGTCTATAGCTGCCGATACATCTTTAGAACTTCGGGACTGGGGCGTATCGTCTCAAGCCAAAACTACGGTTAACATCGGAGATCCACAAGCCCGAACAATTGAGAACATTCTGGGAGAAATTAGCATAAGCCAGCTATCAGGTAGCAATGATGAACTGATTGTCAACGCCGCCGCAGATACAACCAATCGGACGATAAACATCGATACCACCTTCAATAACACCAAGATCCAGGGGATTACTGGAAAAGGGTTGAAGGGTGCCAACCAAGCCGAGAATATTGTGATTAACACGGGAGCAGGACAAGATGCAATATCAATCAACTCCTTAACCTCTTACACCCAATCCCTGACTTTAATCACAGGTGCAGGTGCCGATACTGTGAATGTCACGGGGCTAGGTGGCACTCTGGTACTGAGCATTAATACACAGGAGGGTGACGATCGGGTAACTGTAGCAGAATTATCCGGTGTTACTCAGTTAACAGTAGATACAGGTAGCGGCAATGATAATGTTACTCTGTCTGCTACGACTGGCTCTACCAAAGCAGTGGTCAACACAGGAGATGATAACGATCGCGTCAATATTGCTAGCTTATCCCCCTTCTCTCAACTCACTATCAAGGCAGGGGCAGGGGACGACACGATTGCAGCGACTACAGCTACAGGAACCACTGGCATAGTTGCGCTCAATGGAGAAGCAGGTAATGATTCTGTAGATGCTTCGCTGTTAACAACTGGCGTGGTAATCAACGGCGATGATGGCAACGATACCATCCAAGGCGGTCAGGGCAATGACTTAATCGGGGGAGGCGCAGGCAGTGACACCATTTATGGCAACCAGGGTAGCGATGAAATCTACGGCGATTCTACCTTCCCCGCTACTGCTAGCGATGCTAAATATACAGGTTTCACCTTCCCCAGTAAAATTGAACTATTTACCAACTCTCGTCCTGTGCCAACCAGTGCTGTCACCTCTGGAGATGACAAACTCTACGGTGGTGATGGTGAGGATGTAATTTATGGTGAAGGCGGTAACGATGCGATCGCCACTGGTAACGGTAGCAAAGAAGTCGTGTTTGGTGGTGCGGGAGATGATGCGATCGATGCCCGCAACAGCGACGGCAGCAATGATAGTTACAAATTAATTGATGGCGGTACTGGCACGAATACGTTACAGCAAAACTTTACCCTACTAAGTCCAGAAATTGCAATTACCGACTCGAACAATACAGCATTAAGTAACGGGGCTACCAGTGACTTTGGATTAATTGCTGTTGATAGTAGTGTTGGTACTACCACAACTAGCCAAAAAACCTATACTATCCGTAATACCGGAGTTAACACTTTATCTTTCACTGGCGCGAGCATTAGCGGCACCAATGCTAGTAACTTTGCGATCATAGGTAAGATCCCAACACAACTGGCAGTAGGCGCAAGTACTACCATTACCGTACAGTTTGACCCAAGTGAGATCGGCTATCATACAGCAACCCTGAGCTTACTAAATAACGACTCTAACGAAAGCCCCTACACGATCAACCTTTTGGGTAAGGGATTGGTTTCTGGTAAAGGAATGTATGTATCCCGGTCAGATAAAACAGTTATATCAGATGATGCTGACTACTCTGTGAATTTTAGCTCTACGGCTGTAGGAGGCAGTAGTTCTACGCAAACGATAGAACTGGCAAATTATGGAACCGAAGCTCTCAATATTCCTGTGTATCAGATTATCCCTCGAAGTGGGAGTTATGACTTCTCCTTCGTGCAAGCACCAACAACGTTGAGGTCTGGAAGCTATCCATATGGAGATGGATTCACTTTAAACATGGGTGAAAAAGTGACATTTACCATTAGCTACACTCGATCAAAAACAGGAAATTCCTTCAGTAATTTCGTGATTAAAGAGGGTAATGATCTTTTTTTCATCGACCTTTCTGGAACATCGACTACTCGAACTGTCAGCCTGACGCAAGGAACCACTGCTGTTGGAGAATTTGATACTCTATCTTTTGGCTCAGTTTTTGCTGACAGTGGCTCTATCACCAAAACCTTCACGCTCACTAATGTCACCTCTTCTTCCCTGAGCCTGACTAATCCTAAGATCGGTGGCACTGCGGCGAGTGATTTTACCCTTGACACCAGCACTCTACCCACTCAATTAGCTGCTGGAGGCAGTGCCAGCTTTAAAGTGACGTTCGATCCAAAGCTAGTGGGCGATCGCACCGCTAGCCTTTCGCTGTACAACTATGCCCTTACTCTCAGTGGTACAGGAACCGAAACCTCTAGCACCCAATCCCAAACTGCTACTCTCACCGATGGAACCACGACTGTTACTGGAAACAGTTTCTTGCAATTTGGAAATGTTGAAGTTGGTCAAACTGCGGTTACTAAGACTTTAACCCTCACCAATGCCAGTAACACTGCTTGGGATTTGGATCAAATCTATATATACGGACTAAATCAAAACTTTACTTTAGTGGGCAACGTACCTAAAGGCACTCTGGCATCGGGAGCCAGCACTACCTTTACCGTACAATACGCGCCCTTGAACAGTGGAGAACACACTGCCACTCTTACGCTCTACAGCAAACAGTTTAGCGAAAATCCCTTTACCTACCAACTCTATGGTTTTAGCCCTTACATTCCCGCGATCGCCCTAGATAATGCAGTTACTACTCTGTCTGAGTTTGCCGACACCACAAACCGAGTTAAAGTTGCCGATCTCAACATCACCTACGGTGGCTCTAACCCTTATACAGTAAGTCTAAGCGGGGTAGATGCAAATAAATTCGAGGTAATTAACAAACAACTTTACTTAAAAGCAGGAACAGTTCTCGACTACGAAACCCAAAAATCACTTCAGGTAACAGTAGCAGTAGATGAACCCACTGTTGGTAAAACACCAGATAGTACGCAAAACTTGGTAATTGCGATCGCAGATAGTAATGAAGCTCCCACACTAGCACTGCAATCCAAAGTTGCCAGCTTGGCAGAAAACACTGATACTGCTAATCGTGTCAAAGTAGCAGATATTACTATTGATGATGTACTCGGTACAAACACTTTTAGCTTATCGGGAGCAGATGCTAATCTATTTGAAATAGTTGACAATGCTGTCTATCTCAAAGCTGGCGCAGCACTCGACTATGAAACCAAGCCATCACTACAGGTAACAGTCGCAGTAGATGACACTACTGTTGGCACAACTCCAGATAGTACGCAAAATTTGGTAATTGCGATCGCCAATGTCAATGAAGCACCAACACTAACTCTACAAAACCAAGTGGTTAGCCTAGCTGAAAACACGAATACATCTAATCGGGTCAAAGTAGCAGACATTGCGATCGCTGATGATGTGCTGGGTACAAATACTCTCAGTCTCACTGGAACTGATGCTGATAAGTTTGAAATTCTTGGTAATGAGCTATACCTGAAAGCTGGCACAGTTCTTGACTACGAAACGAAAACCTCGCTTAATGTCACAGTGGCAATAGATGACATTACCGTTGGTACTACTCCTGATGCAGTGGCAACTCTAACACTTGCTATGACCGATGTCAACGAACTACCAGAAATCAACATCAAACAAGGAACAGTTGATTTAACTAACGGCGCAACTTTCAACTTTGGCTCTTTCAATGTTACCAATGGGGTAGTGGAAACTAAATTCACTGTAGAAAACACTGGAAAAGCTGTACTGAATATTGCCAACATCAAGATTAGCGGACTCAATGCAGGGGATTTTATGTTGGTAGGCAACATCCCAACCGGAACCTTAGCCATAGGCGCAACCGCTACTTTCACTGTCCGCTTTGACCCCAGTACTGTAGGTACTCGCACTGCTACGCTAACGATCGGTAACAACGATGCTGATGAAGCAAATTATAGTATCAGCCTGACAGGTATAGGTCATACTATTAGTAAGTTCACTAGCACCAATGGCGATGACACTATCTATAGTAACGGTGGCAACAACATCATTAATGCTGGTGCTGGTAACGATGTAGTCAATGGTGGCAGTGGTGCAGAACTTGTCTATGCTGGCGATGGAGATGATGTCGCCTATGGTGGTGCTGGAAGCGATCGTCTCAATGGTAATAATGGTAGAGATACCCTGTATGGTGGCATTGGTAACGACGTACTACAGGGAGGTAATGATGATGACCGACTATATGGTGATGAAGGGAATGATATCATGCTCGGCGATGCTGGTAACGATTACCTCGATGGCGGCACAGGTAGCGATCGATTAAGAGGTGGCACAGGTAGCGATACCTTTGTTTTGCGTCTTGATTCAATAAACTTCGATACCATCCTTGATTTTAATGTCAATGAAGATAAATTCTTGCTGATGGGATTAGCGCCATCGCAACTGTCGTTTGCTGATAGTGGCTCTTATGGTTTGATTATAGTCGGCAGTACAGTGATTGCTAAAGTTTATAATGTCAAGGCAGCGCAGTTAAAAACCTACTTTAATACTAGATATCAACCATAAGGCGCACAACTACCCAACTATAGTGCCCCGTTCTTTCCTAGTTCGCTCTCAGAGCTGAGGGACTTCCAAGGAATAAATTACTCAATAAAAATCAAGAGTCCAAATTTAATTAATAATGATAATCATTATGAGGGGGAAGAGGCGG
>NZ_JACJSJ010000174.1 GCF_014698115.1 Nostoc sp. FACHB-973 | reverse complement strand
TTGCAAAAACACTACGCATTGCCAGAATTGAACAATATCGATTTCGCAGAGACCCCAAGGGTTACTTGGCTAATTTAGAGAGTCGTCTTCTCTAGTAAGTTTTGCCACGCTAGAGAAAAAGAAGCAATTCCCCAATCTCTCACTTCGTTGTCAACAAAATCAGGATCTTTGCATCAAACCGATAACCCCTCATGTAGACCTACTATTGCGGCGGGGTCGTTCGATAAAAACGAACAATCGAATAATAAACTCAGCAAACAAAAATTCCAATCGATTGAAGACTTGCTTAATCAAGTTTTACTCGACCCCAGCATTATGGCATCTGAACCGTTGCCAGCCGTTTACAAAAGCGAAATCAAGTTGCGTGGCTGGCGGTTCCCCTGGAGAACACCTACCAGAGACAAGATTTATCAAACCTGCGATCGCCGTTTAGTGGAATTGATAGCTAAAGAAAGAGCCAAGTGGAGCAAATGCGAGTGGCAAGAAAAAATCCCCACAGTCATCAAGTCCATTGGCAATTTGGAAGCAACTAAGGGCGGATTAGAAGAACTGCTGGGCTATTGGTCAAAAGTTGTTGAGTCGGCTGCATCACCAACAGAAACATCTCAGGCAACTACTGACCAACCCATTGGCTACTACTCGAATCGCTCCCTTGAGTGGCACAAAGCAACATTCTGCGAATTACTTGACCTTGGGGATAAGGTCGGCACGGATCGAGCGATCGCCCAATTCAGTACCCGCTATGACCAACAACACACGGGTGCTACTGATGCTTGGTTGAACTGGTTGTCCATTCATCATCCCCAAATGTATGCACATCTGAATCAAGCCGCAGCATAAAAACAATTCGCTGCTTAGAGCAATACCCAATACCCAATGCCTAATGCCCAATGCCCCATGTCCAATACCCAATACCCAATGCCCTAATGCCCAATGCCTAATGCCCTAATGCCCAATGCCCAATGCCCAATGCCCCATCCCCATGCCCAATGCCCCATCCCCATGCCCCATGCCCCATGCCCCATGCCCAATGCTAATGCCCCATGCCCAATGCTAATGCCCCATGCCTAATGCCCCATGCCTAATGCCCAATGTCCAATGCTTAATACCCAATAACCAGTTCCCAACCCTGAGTTCTAAATTCTCATACCAGAGGTTTTTATGACAAAAGATTTGGATTTCACAACCAGTACAGACCACTTACCTCCACAAAGCATCGAAGCTGAAGAAGCAATACTCGGCGGCATCATGCTTGACCCAAATGCCATGAGCCGAATCAGCGATCGCCTGAGTGCCGATGCTTTCTACATCAATGCCCACAAAGATATTTATCAAGCCGCGCAACGACTGTACAGCCAAGGTAACCCGACGGATTTGCTTTACATAACCAGCTGGTTTGGTTGTCTGACAACGGTCTGTTGTTTCGCGTTGGTGGGCGCAATAAATTGGCCACACTTGTCAATCGCACTGTCAGTGCCGTGAACATCGATGCTTTCGCTGATTTGGTCATGGAAAAATACCAAAGGCGGCAGTTGATAAAAGCAGGCACGGAGATTATCAAGCTGGGCTATGCAACCGAAAACGAGCTACCGATTGTCCTTGATGAAGCCGAACAAAAAGTCTACGGCATTGCATCAGAGCATTCTGCTACAGATTTAGTTCACATTTCCGATTCCCTGGCTGATGCTTTCACAGAGATTGAGGCGCGTCATGCTGGCACTGCTAGCCCTGCCGTGTCCACCGGATTTTACGACTTGGACAGTATACTTAGCGGTGGCTTCCGTAAAGGTCGGTTGTATGTTCTGGCTGCTCGTCCGTCTGTTGGCAAGTCGGCTTTAGCTGGTAATCTCGCTCTGGCGATCGCGAGTAGCGCAAGAATGCCTGTGTGTGTATTCAGCCTGGAGATGTCCACTGATGAATATGTACAGCGTTTCTTGAGCAGCGAATCGGGTATTGAAAACAATTTTCTTGAAACTGGGCGTGTTTCCAATAACCAGTGGCAACCGTTGAGTCAGGCGATCGCATCCCTTAGCGAACTACCGATTTTCATCAACGATAACTCTTGCCCCAGCTTGACAGAAATCCGTAGCCAAGTTCGCAGGGTTTCATCGCATTACGGCGGTGTTGGGCTTGTGGTTGTCGATTACTTACAGCTGATGGCTGAAGGTGCTGACTCCAGGGCTAATATGACTGAGCGTGTTGGGGAAATCAGCCGGGGATTAAAGAAACTTGCTAAGGATTTGGATGTGCCAGTACTTGCTCTATCGCAGTTAAGCCGTGAAGTTGAAAGCCGCAATGACAAACGCCCTGTACTGAGCGATCTGCGGTCAAGTGGTGCTGTTGAACAAGACAGCGATGTTGTAATCATGCTTTACAGGGAAGAAATGCACAATCCTGATACACCTGAGCGTGGCATTGCTGAGTTAATTGTGCGGAAGCAGCGCAATGGCCCTACTGGGACGGTCAAGCTTTTATTCGACCATCAATTTACCTCCTTCAAGAATTTATCTTGTGGTCGGGGGTTTTAAACTGTGAGTACAACTATCATCAAAGCTATCAGCCAAACAATTCGCAATTCGCAATTCGCAATTATTAATTAGGAACTAAATGTATGACTCAAAATATTAGCATTACTCACAGAGCAAAAGCTTTGATAATCAGAATAGTCAAAGCTTGACTTTCTTAGATGAAAAGCCTGGAGTTAGCCGAAGTTATCAAAACAATTACTCCGAAGTGTAACACTAAATACTGCTTGGAAATATTAGTATAATCAGAACTGGTTGATAAAAATAAGTTTGAACCTTTGCTTCAAGAAACCAGAGAAGTTGGAAAATTCTAGTTGCTTGTACTCGAAAAATTAAGGATAAAATCAACCAATGAAATTAATTGCGAGTTGCGTTAGCGGAGCGGGGCGTTAGCCCATTGCGAGTTGCGAATTGGCTTGATTGGCGAATCGGGCGTATGGCATGGCAATTGGAGAATATTCAGCGAATCATACGCCCTATACCTATCACTGGTAGGCAAGGTTTGTTTAATGCAGAGATTGATTTGCACTCTCAACACCTGGAGGCAGTCGCATGATATCTGTTCTTTCCCTATTCTCTGGTATCGGCGGACTGGAGCCACCACGGTATTGCTGTTGCGGGTTTGTCGCACAAGTTTCAAGTTAAACAGTTTGTCGAAATTTCTCCTTATTCCCGATCACGACTTCGCCATGAACAACCCACAATCCTAATCCACCCAGACATCACCAACTATCACTGCGAAGAATCAATTCGCAATTCGTAGTTCAATTAGCAATGTTTTACCCTCACCTGGCTTGGGTCACTCATTACGACGGGTATCTGAACTCAAGTCATGGCTGAGTTAGGATAGCCAGCTTTTCTGGTAATAAACTTACCTCTTGCAGAGCAGATTTTGGTTGCTTTGTCTGTTCTGTATCGATGTCTGCTGATTCCTCATCGGGAACCTCAGTATTGAGATTAGCACTAGGCGCATTTATAAGAAACTGAACCCCTGCTGCTACCTCACGAAATGGGCGGTTTTGTAAGTATTCAATTAATGCATCACGCTGTTGCTCAGTAATTATATAGACTTTCTTTTGTATTGTCGCCACAAAAATACCTAAATAGTTGTTTAATTTTGCCCCCCTCGCAACACAGACAAATCAACTGCTTATAGCCTTTACTAAGTTTGCTGTAATGCGAATACACAAGTTTTAGTTTGTATAAGGCAAGATTTAACTAAAATAAGTTAATTAGCTATTATCGTCAATAGAGAATTTTAAATTATAGAACTAGCTCTTCGGTTTACGCCTCTAGCATCTTAACTTTGTACTCCAGCAAAAATGTGAGACAACCTTTCCAGAAAAACAACAAATGTTTCAACCTTTGTCATAGCAGCCTGATTCAACCAAATCAAGCTGTAAAGCTTTATATAACACATTTATTACAACCTAAAAATATTAGAGTTCTTGCATGAATCAAAATCCCTCACCCTCAATTCCTCTCCCATGCTTGGAAGAGGGACTTTAAGATTTGCTACTCTTATCACACAATTGGGATATGTGGTTGGAGGATGAGGGGAAGTTTTACATTCGTACAAGAGGTCTATTATTTCAAATAATTTTAGCTAACTCTACTGATTCCCGCAATAATTCAAATGCAGTAAGCTATACTTACGGTTAATTATTTTCACTCATCCCACTATGATTCCTGAACCGACTGACGCTAGCCTACCTCAGTCCCTTGGAAATATTGGCATACTCGATGATTTCAAGCTTTCAGGTTTAGGAAGTTTATTTCCATCCTCAGAGATCTTGATGTCAGCGACTACACCAAGCGCATCTTTGTCATTCAAGAGTTGTATCAGTATTCTCCCTGATAACCTCAGCGTTATTACTGAGCAATTTTCTTTGAAACCAGAGAATGTCGCAACTGGTTGGGATGGACCGGTTGGGGCAACATCTTGGTTATCTGGGGATGTCACAGCTGGTGGAGATGGACTGATTGGGACAACATCTTGCTTAGTGGGGACACCAGAGCATGGAGATAGTTTAACGCACGGGACAGGTTCAAATGGCGATCGCTCAATTGTCTTCGTGGATGGTGCGATTGGCGATGTCTCATCTTTGCTGATTGGACTCGCACCCGGAACAGAGGTAGTTCGGTTGGATGCAGCTCAAGATGGCGTTGAGCAGATTGGAGCGGTATTGTCTCAGCGTCAGGATGTAAGTGCGGTACACATTCTCTCTCATGGAAATCAGGGATTACTGCAACTAGGTACAACTACCCTAAGTGCAGATAACCTCGCTCGCTATCAAGCAACATTACAAAGTTGGGGTACTTACCTAAGCGCCGATGCAGATATTCTCTTGTATGGCTGTGACGTAGCAGAGGGAGCAATCGGTCAAACCTTTGTTCAAAATTTAGCTAACTTGACTGGAGCAGATGTAGCAGCTTCAGTTGACTTGACGGGGAATGCCAGCTTAGGTGGAGATTGGGATTTAGAGTATCACCAAGGCGCGATCGCTACAGTTAGTTTAGCAGCTCGTGATTTTGAGTCTGTCTTAGCAGCAACGGTTTCATTTAATAATGGTGCTTTGGTGTATGAGTCTACAGACTCTACTAGCAACCAAATTAAAATATACGCCAGTCAAAGTTATTTGGCGATCGAAGATTCGACAGGGTTGACTGCTGGGAGTAATGTTAGCGTTACCAATAATCGAGTTCAAGTCCAAACTTCCTCAATCTCCAGCTTGCAAATCAAGGCAGGTAGTGGAAATGACAGCATTAGCATTACCAATGATATAAGCCTGAATGCATCTGTCTCCATCGATGGCGAGGGCGGTGACGACAGTTTTAACTTGGATATGTATAATGGGTTGAATTCCTCAACCCAAGGAAATAATTTAACAGTTAAAGCAGAAACGATTAATATCGGCAATGATGCCATTATTTCTACTCGTAAAGTCAGTGGAAATCATCTCACTGATAACTCAACTGGGAACTCTGGCAAAATTTCCTTCACAGGCAAAACGATTACTTTGGGGAGTAACTCTAAGCTACTCAGTCAGGTAGAAACAGGAAGTAATTATACAGCCGGAAATATAGAATTAATAGTCAGCGATACGGGAAGCTCGAATACAGCCACTACGGGAATTTATCTCAACGATAGTTCAATTCTCAAAGGTGCAGATATCACGTTGCGATCCACTTCAGATAGTTCTAACACCTATGATGGTTTTAGCGAAGATAATACTGTATTAGAAAATTTAGAAGAACTTGTTGATGGCTACTTCAACACTGGAGTTGGTTTTGTTGATAGCACATCATTAGTGATTGGTGTTGCCCGTGCCAATTCCAATGCAACGATTAATATTGGTAAAAATGCCAATATTGAAGCCAGCAATCTAACTATTAATGCGACTTCTGACACCAGTGCTACCGTTGATGCCTTTAGCTTGCAATTGGGACTAGCTCTAGCTTATGGAGAATCAAACCCAACGGCAAATATCAATATTGATACTAATGCTAAGATTAATGCTACTGGCAATATTGATATTGATACTAATGCCAATAGTACCCTTAGTATAACAGCGGCAGCTAACAGCCTTGGAACTTTTAGTGGTAATAGTAAATATTTCTTTGGCATGGCTGGTACAAATTCCACTGTCAAGTCAACAGTAAATCTTGCCAGTAGTGCAGCTTTAAATGCAGGCGGAAATGTGACAATTGACGCTAAAACTGACAAAGATCATTCCTCCTCAGTTTCGATACTTGGAATTAGTAAAGAAGGGGGCTATGGATTAGGGATTAATCTTTCTTTTGCAGATGTCACTGCTCAAGCTTTAGTAGATGGAAAAGTTACCGCATCTGGTAGTGTGGGAATTAATGCTGAGGCACTGACAACAAGTAATAAAGTATCGTCAGGAGTTAACGTAGGTGAGCCTGATGGATTTGCTTTATCTTTAATAGTTAAAGGTATAGAAACCCTACAGAAAAAAATAACTGGTAAATCTGCTGAGCAAATTAATCAATCCCAAAGAGGAGCTACTGGTTCATTCCTTTATGCCCAGCATGATAATACAGCAGTTGCCAGAATAGGCACAGGGGCAACAGTAAAAGCGGGAGGAACGCTGGATGTAACTGCAAAGGTGACAGAAAATCCTGAATTCTCCTCCTCATCAAAAAGTAAAGTTAAAGTAAAAAATCCTGATTTAGATGCGAAAGCTGCTAGCGTAGCAATTTTACTTGGTGATATTGATAATACTGCTAAAGCTTATATCGGAGACAATGCGATCGCAGATGCTAAAGGAGCAATGAAGGTTGAGTCAAAGGTTGATATGCCTTTTGATGAAGACTTTACTACAGCATTTACTACGCTTGAAAATCCGACAGCAAATGAAATTACTGGTGTTATTTTCAGTCACTTAAAAAAGGACGCAGGAGTTAGTGTCCTATTCAGTTCTTGGGCGAAAGCTAAAGCTTATGGTAATAACGTTTCTTTTGGGGCTTCAGTTAATTATTTAAATATTGACAATACTAGCGAGGCTTATATTGGTGAAAATGCCCAAATCAACCAAGATTTAAGCTATCGTTCGCCTGGAAATCAAACAGTAGCAGTAAACGCTTATGGTAATTCGTTTACACTCAATTTTGCTGGCGATTTTAATCCTCTTACAGAGTTAACAACATTTATCAAAAATAGATTTGGCATTAAAAGTGAAGTCTATGATATGTTGTTCGGCTCAGGGAAAGTAGCAGATAAGGGAGTTGGCATTGGTCCAATCAAGTTCTGAAAATACAATTAAAGCTACTATTAAAGATGGCGCAAATATTTACACAGACAAGCTGGATGTAATAGCTAATTTAACCACAACTAATATTTCCATTGGGGCAACTGGAAGCTTTGCTAGTATCGCCAAGAAAGCAGCCGTAAATGCTAGTTTTTCGCTCAATGATGGCAGCGATACAGTTTTAGCTAATGTTTCCGATCTGGCGAAGATTGTTTCCAAAGGTCAAGTTAATGTTAATGCCAGTAATAACACTAATAACTATAGCTTTGCTGGAGGATTCGCTAGTGGTGAAAATCAGGGTGTTGGTATAGGAATTGGTCTCAATGATTGGGAGAGAACAACAGAAGCTTCGATTGGAAGTACTTCGGAATCATTGGGCTTTGATGCTGATAATAATGTAGATATAGCCAATGACACAATTACAATTAAAAATCACGGACTAAAAACTGGAGACATCATTCTATATAGCAATGAGTCAGGAACGAGCGTTGGAAATTTAACCCACGATAAGCTTTATTTTGTCATTGTCATTGATGAAAATACGATTGAGTTAGCAGATTCTTGCAGCAAGGCTTTAGCGGGAACTAAACGGGATTTAACCTCCAAAGGAAAAGGAAGTCATGAATTAATTACTTTAGATGAATTACAGTCAAATTCATTGTCAAAAACTGTTTTCGATCCGGCTGATGGGGTAGAAGATTATAACTATATTGACCCCGATGGACAAACAGTTGTTGTTGGTTATTTAGATACGTCAAAAATCACTAATAACACAATCACTTTACAGAATCATGGGCTATCTAATGGGGATTTAATTACCTATTACAATGATGCTAACGATCTTAGCGGTCTGACTGAAGCTAATGGTGAGACGATCCAGGTTAAAAATCTTGGTGTATTAGCCCAAGGTACGACTTATAAAGTTATTAATGTTAACGGCAATACTTTTCAATTAGCGGCAGTTAATGATGCTACTAATACGCCTTTAGATATAACTTATACTAGTGTTGACGAGCGCATCAACAATCACTACTTCAAACGCTCGGTAATCGATCTGAACAAAGATATTATTGTTGATAACGAGCATGGCTTTGCTACTGGCGATCGCGTTGTTTATAGTAATGGCGGCGGCACCAGTATCGGAGCTAATAACGGTAACGGTCAATTAGTAGACGAGCAAACTTACTACATTATTAAGGTTGATAAAAATCGTGTTAAGCTGGCTCAATCTTATAGTGATGCAATTAACAGGACAGCAATTGATTTAACGACTACAGGTTCGGGAGATGTCCACACCTTACGCGCTGCCACTGTTAATATTGACGCCGATAAAATAAATTTAATCGGACATGGATACAAAACTGGCGATGCAGTTATTTATAACAATAATGGCGGCACTAGTATAGGAGCTAATAATGCTGCTAAACAGCTAGTAGATGAAGGAACTTACTGCATTATTGTTATTGATGAAAACACTGTTAAGTTAGCCGATTCCTACGCGAATGCGATCGCCTATAGCTCAAGCAATAATACAGCAATAGATCTCACCAGTACGGGAAGTGGAACTAAGCATTCATTCTCGTTAGTAAATTTCCTAGATTTGTCAGCAGATACAATTACCCTTAAGCGGCACGATCTCCAAAGTGGGGATGCGATTATTTACAGCAATGGTGGTGGTACAAGTATCAGCACAAGCAATGGCGCGTTAACTGATGGTGAAATTTATTACGCTATTGTAATTGACAAAAACACAATTAAGCTTGCTACTTCTTATAGCAATGCAATTAATTATAGTGCTATTAATAATACAGCCATAAACTTAACAGGTGCTGGCAGTGGTACAGGGCATCAATTCTTCCAAAAACCAACGATTTATTTGTCTGCGGGTAGCATAAGTGCCGAAGGAAGCATCACCGTTAGTAGTGAAAATACAGGATATAACATTGCTGGGGCGATCGCTGGCACGTATTCATCAGGTTCTAGTAATGATGATTATGATATTGACGATGACGAGAGAGATTATGAATCTTTAACTGGTGCTTCCGGAGGAGTAGCTGTTGCTGGTGATGCTGCCATTAATTTGTTCTCCGACACCACAAAAGCTTATATCAAAGATGCTACTATTACTGCGGCCGGGCAACAAGTTTCAATCACTGCTACAAGCGATACTGATATCATGGTTATCGGTGGAGCAGTCGCACTCGCTAATGCTAAAGGTGAAACTAGCACAAGTTCCTATGGAATTGCTGGCTCTTTCGGCTTTAACAATGTAGATAGTAATACTGAAGCTTACATCGATCGTTCTACATTAAATATAGGCAGTACTAATATTTCTGCGACTAACGACAACTATATTTTGTCAGTTGTTGCCAGTGGCTCTGGTGCCTTCAATGATAAAGGTAGAGCTATTGCGGGTTCGGTCAGCGATAATGATATTACCAACAATACCTTAGCTTATATTGGTAACAACTCAGATGTTAATGCTACTGGTAATGTGAATTTAAACGCCACAGATAGCTCTACAATTCTGAGCGTAGCGGGAGCATTGGAGTATGGCGGACAGTATGGAATTGGAGCAAGTATTGCCTTAAATTTCACTGACAACACCACTAAAGCTTATCTCCAAAATTCAGATGTTAGTGCCGCTGTTTTGGCTTTAAAGGCTGAGAATGATAACGACATCAAGAGTATTGCTGCTGCGGCGGGAGCCAGTCTAGGTAAGATGGCAGCCGAATTCTCCTTTACTGATAATGACACCCAAAACACGGCAGCAGCTTATATCGAAGGTAGTGCTTCAGATGATGGCATTGATATTACTGGAGACATTACATTAAATGCTGACGACAATTCAACAATTCTTTCTGTTGCAGGTGTTTTCAGTCTCTCTTCCCTCTCATCGAATAACACAAATCGTACAGCTACGCTTGGTGTTTCGGTTGCCCTCAACACAATTAACAATACTAATCAAACTTACATTGACAGTACCTCGGTGACAGGTACTGGTAACTTAACCTTAACAACAGATTCTTTTGCCCAGATTAAGGCTTACAGTTTCGAGGGAACAGTCTCAGCCGCCAAATTATCAGGCGACGGTTGGGTGGTCAGTGGTGCGGGAGCCGGAACCCATAATAAAATTACGAATACCATTACCGCTTATATCTCCGATAGCAACAGTATTTCGATTGCCAAGGGTGCAATTCAAGTTAAAGCAACTGATAACAGCACGATTTATGGGGATGCCGGGGGATTTGCGATCGCCCTAGCCGCCGCTTCACAGTCACGTTCTGCCACCACAGGAAGCGTGGGGGCAGGGATTGCAGTTAACAAAATCGCCAACAAGATCGAGGCTTACGTTAGTGATGCGACCTTAAGCGCAAAATCCGTTACTGTCTCTGCCAATTCTACTGCAACAATCGAAGCCTTAGCCATTGGCGGCAGTGTTGCTGGCAGTTATACCAGTCAAGGCGGTACAGCCCTCAGCTTCAGTGGGGCAGGATCGGGTACCTATAACGAAATTAAGAATACGATCGCTGCCTATCTCAACGATGATGCGTCGGTAACAACAACGGCGGGCGCTTTGAGTGTTTCAGCTACAGATAATAGCGATATTACGGCAAATTCAGCAGGGGTAGCGATCGCTCTGGCTATCACGGGTAAGTCGCTTGGGACAAGTGGTAGTGTCTCAGTGGGGGCAGCGATCGCTAATAACAGTATCGAAAACAACATCTCTGCTTATATCGATAATGCTACAGCTAATGCCGGTGGTAATCTCAACGTTACGGCTAGTTCCACCTCAACTATTGATGCGTTTGCAATTGGAGCCGCAGTTGCAGGCAGTTATACCAGTAAGGGATTAGGTGTAACACTGACGGGAGCAGGAGCCGGATCGTCAAACTGGGTCGATAATTCCATCACCGCTTACATTTCTGATGTTTCGTCAACCAAACCTGTAAGTACCAGTAACGGCGGTTCGATTACGATCTCAGCCAGTGATGCCAGCGAGATTACCGCCGATGCCGGAGGCTACAGCGTTGGATTGAGTTTGGGTAGTTCGGCTTTAAGCGGCAATCTCTCGATCGGTGTTTCCATTGCTAACAATGACATCGGTAATACCGTTCAAGCTTACATTGACAACGCCACAGTCAGCTCGGCTGGAGGTATCAACATCACAGCTATCGCCACCGATACTATTGATGCTCTGGGGATTGGCGGTTCTGCCTCTGGCTCAGTAGGTACATCATCAGGTGCAGCACTGAATTTAAGTGGAGCCGGAGCTGGGGTAACCAACTCGATTGACAATACCATCACTGCCACGATTCAAAATGGCAGTAACGTCAGCACTAGCAATAACAGCGATATCTCTTTGACGGCAACTGATAACAGCGATATTATCTCTGATGCAGGCGGAATCGCGATCGCCCTGGCATTTGGATCGAGCAGTTTTAACGCTTCCGTTGGGGCTTCTGTAGGCACGAATAAGATTGGCAAAGAAGAAGGCCATTTCATCAAAGCTTACATTGATAACTCCACCGTTACCGCCGATGGCAACTTAAGTATTTCTGCTACCTCCACCGCCACTATTGATGCCTTAGCCTTTAGTGGCTCTGCGGCTGGCTCTGGCGGATCGGGTGCTGGTTTGAATTTTACGGGTACTGCTGCAATTAGCAACAATGACATTGCTGCGACGATTCAAGCCAAGATCGCAAATGTTAGCGGTGCTATGAACGCTATCACTAATACCCCTAAGAGCGTTACTACTAAGAATGGTTTCATCAAATTAACTGCCCTAGACAGCAGCAATATTACTGCCGATGCGGGGGGCATGGCGATCGCCTTGGGTGTCTCCTCTGGCGCGAGTGCGGGATTATCCGTTGGTTTCTCGATCGCAGATAACACCATCGCTAACACCACCCAAGCACTAATCGATAGGGCTAGCGTTAACGCCAAGACTACCCTCGATCTGGGGGCTAAATTTAACGGCTGGATCGACACCTTCGCTCTAGGCGGTGCTTTCACCGTTGCAGCAGGTTCTAAGGGTGGAGCGGCATTCAGTGGGGCTGGAGCGGGTTCTTACAATACCATTACCAACACGATTGAAGCCGCAATCATTAATAACAGCGATGTCGATGCTGGCAGTCCCGTCACCCTGAAAGCAGAAGATGCCACTACAGATAGCAATGGCAACCAAATCAGAGCCAATCAAGTCAAAGCCTTAGCGGTGGGAACTAGTGTGTCGGCTGCGGCAGGTTCCGGTGGCGCAGGTTCCCTAGCTATTAGTGCGGTGGTGGTGGACAATACCTTCACCAACAAAGTACGGGCTTATATCGGTAAAGATAGTGTCACTACTGATACCACCACCGTCGATGCTCCTAGTATAATCCTAAACGCCACTTCCACCGCAAACATTGAATCCACCGCCGCCGCAGTTGCAGTAGCAGCATCCTTTTCCAAAGCTGGAATAGGTTTATCCGGTGGGGGAGCGAATATTACTAACACCCTCACCAACACGATCGCCACTTTAATTCAAGGGGGAAGTACGGTAACTGCCTCGACTGGGGCAATTAAGCTAACTGCTAGCGATACTCCTACCATCACTTCTAGTGTGGGTAGTGGCGCGGGGGTACTGGCTCCTTTAGGCGGGTCGATCGCTGTTTCCCTTACCGATATTACTGTTAACAATACTGTCAAAGCTGCTATTGAACAAGCGACAGTTAATGCCAAGAGTGGCGACATCACTTTAGATGTCGATTCCAAACCCACCTTAACCGCAATTTCGGTAGCCACTTCAATCGCGATCGCGTTAGGGGGTTCCGGGGCTGGCGCTGAAGCTGATGCAACAATAAGCTCTAATGTATCTGCATATATAGGCGATCGCGTTACCATCAACACCAAGAACTTGAACATCTGGGCAGATAGCAATGATTCCGCTACTACCAACGCTTATGGAATTAGTGGTTCTTCCATTGCAGCTATTGGAGCTTCTATGGCAACTTCCAAGGTAAATGGTTCCACCAGAGCTTATGCAGGCAGTAATAACGCTTCTGCGATCGGAACGACAATTAACGCTACTGGAGTAGATATTGCAGCCATTGGAACGGGTAAA
>NZ_JACJSJ010000173.1 GCF_014698115.1 Nostoc sp. FACHB-973 | reverse complement strand
TCTAATTACTTCTGCTCTGTCTTTAACTTTCTGCGGTACATCTGCCGTTCTCAGGTTGAACAAAGTTCTATCTTGCTCACGAGTCAGAAATACCCTTAAACGGCTGCCCATACCCTGTTACCTTGGTAGACACATTTATGTATTTACTTATCTTTACACAGTTTGGTTTTTTCACCTTGTTCTACTTAGCTAAACCCATCGCATCAGCTTTAGTCTGTGGTAAATTACCACCAGCCAGCCATCGAATAGCAAATATTTCATAAGCTGGATCAGGAGAAAGTGTCCATATAATTGCTGTCAGAATATCCGGATTTTGGATATCAGACTTAATACCAAGTACCTTGTCTCGCAAAACTTCAACTACCTTGGGGTTTTTAGCTAATGCTCCAGGAAATTGATTTATTAGCTGTTGAGATGTATAGTTTTTATTAAACGCTTCATTAATTAAAGCTGTTGCTAGTTCCTGCCATTGACTAACACTTTGACTGCCTGTTTGTTTCAGACTATTTGCAAGAGTATTTAAAAATTCTGCTTTAATCCGGTTTAGATTATTGCATTGACTCATATAAACGAATAAAGCACTCCCATCCACCTGTAATCTATGGCGAATTCTGCTGATAACGTGGCTTTTTCCTAACCCTCTTTCTGCTGTAATAGTAATACCCACAACTTTCTGCTGTCCACAACGAACTTCCTCAATTGCCTGATAAACAGCATTGGAAGCATGAGCATTTAAAGATGGTTCATCAGGAAAACCTTCTCCCCAAACATTATGATCTTTAACTACTAAGCGACCTTTAAATGGGTTGTGGTTGTTAATAGCATTCATTAAATCATTAGACTTAGACATGGATTTATTGGAAATAGTTGTGTATGAGGTTTAACAGAGAATTAGCAAAAATTCCAAAAATTGATAAACTAATTTAAACGTTTGGCATAGCAACGCAGTCCACTTACTTCAGTAGTTACAGAGTCTTCAACTTTGGCTGAGTCGTTATCTGGTAAACTTCCACCTTGAAGCTGTAAAACATCTTTTTCTTGCATTTCCAGTAACCATTCACTGAACTCTGTACGACTCACCCGATCGCCTATTTCTCTCCTAATCCGATAAATTGGCACCAGATCATCTAAGTTGTAGTTTTGGTTCAGCTTGTCGTAGACTTCCAACGCCACTGACTTAAACTCGTCATAAGAAGCGATCGCCCCACTCTTCCCATTGACTGATACATCTGCACTAGCTACCGCAACATCAATCTGACTAATCCATTTCACCAACGCATTCGCCGCCCAAGTTCCGACAATCGTCCCTTCAAACTTAAAATCACCTCTTCTCAAACCATCACCCAATACCTCTAAACCCTTGGGAGATATGAGAGAATATCCCTTTTTGGAAATGGCGATCGCTCCTTGGTTCTGTAATTCCTCGAATATGCCTTGATAATCTGCTACCTTTTTATTTTTGGATACAATTCGTTTCGTGAGTACACCTTTACTAACTTGCTGCTGAATTCCTCCCAAATCCCACAAAGCTAAAAGCACACGAGTTCTGGTTTGGGTTGTGTTTTTTGATGTCATATTTAGTGTATTTTTTGACAAATATCATCGTAGTACCTGTATCTTTTTAAGTTATTGAGCCACGCAAAAATAACCGAGAAATTGCTGAATATTTTTGTCTTTCCAGGAAAAAAATTCATCAAAAATCAACAAGTTATTTCGTTGGGATGAAGTGAGTTTCTCTCAAAGGCAGGATGGAATATTTGATAAATTCGCTCATTATGTTAATCAAATGCTGTAATTGTGCTGTTGTAAATTAGCGGTAAATGTTTTTGCAATCCGAGGCAAAGTGACAGGAACTCTAACTCTGTTCTTACAACAGCAAGGCTTTTAGTAAACGTAGATGATGATGAGATACGATGATTACAATATTTAAAGAAGGTAAAGTAGTTTCACGTTTGCTGGCAGTATTGCTGTCGGCATTGCTAACAGTGCCATTGCTGAGTAGCTGCGGAGGCGGTTCCCGAAATGCATCTGTGCCACCACCTGTTGATGATACCGTTGGTAGAACAGTGAGCGATCGCACCACAAACCAACCCGAAGTTAAAAAGGGCTTGTCTGGCGGTCAAAAAGTGGCACTTTTGGCAGGAGCCGCGGCACTTTACTACATGTACAACCAGCATAAAAATGCTTCACAAGAAGGAGCGCAAGGTAAGTACTATCTATCCAAAAACGGGCGCGTATACTACCGTGATGCTGAACATCGCGCTCATTGGGTAACCCCACCAGCAGAAGGAATTCGAGTACCAGAATCTGAGGCGCAACAGTATCGGCAATTCCAAGGCTACAACGGGAGTTCCTCAGGCCGTGATTTAACTGGCATAACTTCATCCGCAGCACCAGCTCTGTAGATTCAGTCAAGCGTGTGTAAATCTCAAGCGGGTTTCCCGGAGGATAACGCCGATCGCGCACGTGGAATACACGAAACTAAACAAGGAGACAAAACATGGTAAATGAATTTTTGCGAAAAGCGAAGGATTTGCTGTTAGGGTCGAACAGCGATCGAGGTGAGCAAAACCCTGAATTCCGCGATCGTAACGTCCGCCCAGCCAGCGAAGATCCCTACGGCGATCCCGCAGACCCAGCATCTTACGGTGATGTCCGCCCAGCTAGCGAAGACCCCTACGGCGACCCCGCAGACTTAGCATCATACGGCGATGTCCGCCCAGCTAGCGAAGACCCCTACGGCGATCCCGCAGATCCAGCATCTTACCGCAACATTCGCCCAGCCAGCGAAGACCCCTACGGTGATCCCGCAGACGATTATAAACGTTAGTAACATTTGATGCAGTAATAAACTCTGAAACTAATTTTGAAAAAAGGCAATGGCAATTGATGCTACTGCCTTTTTTTATTTGTCAAAAAATACTTATAGCGGTTCCCATTCAGATGCAGTACAACATCATATCGGAAGGTGTAGGGGCACGGCACTGCCGTGCCCTTACGATGTACCTCACGCTTGTGGAGAAATGCTATAATCCAATATTTATGTAAAAAATACTACTATAAGTCTGCAATTTATTTCTGTAAAAAACCACTTAAAACATTGCAATATTGCCGCTAATTGCCGCTTATTACCGTTTAAATGTATACTTTTTGCATTGAGAGATTTCTAGATCGCAGAGGTAAGCAACCATGAGTCAAACTCCTATAAATAAAAGTCTGGTTAAAAATGTATGCAAACATAAGGCAGGCGATAGCTGGAAAGAAGGCTGTTGTGGAGAAGATTTCTTAGCAAAGAATTATTTTGGAAATCTTGAGGAGCAAGAGAATGACAGTACAACATCTGCTAAACAGGTTGCACTAACCGACAAATTGAAAACAATCCATTAATCCAGTAGAAAATCAAGTAATTTATACTACTTAAAACATGCTTTTCTACTCTTACGTAATGCCAATTCTCTCTGAAGCTGCATATTATTTTGACCCCTCCCAACCTCCCCGCGAATTCGGGGAGGTGTCGCAGGCGGTGGGCTTCTTTTTATGCGTCTTCATATGGAAATGGTATAAGTAGGTTGGCATTAATATTTACTGTTAAGACAATACAGATGGCAAAAAAGAAAACTATTATCAGCCCTTGATATTTGTTCCGATACTTTAATTTTGCCTATCTACTTAATTAGCTTGATATCAAGTAGTAAATGCTTTTCAGTCTTCAGGATTAAGATATTTTTAAATTAATTAGGCAAAAAGATAGAAGACTTAGTGCTAAAAAAACAAGCGTAAAAAATGAGTCTAAAAATTAGTAACTTAGGGCACTAAAATTCCGTTAATTTCACCATATTGCCTGCTAATGCACTTCTGGAATGCCGATATGGTCTGTAATACTATATTTAAGGCAGAAAAATGGCCTAGAAACCCAGAGGCTTGCTAGACCAAGACCTTTATTATCTAATCTCAGGTTATCATACTTCCTAAAGTATGATGCAGAGTTTCCTCTGGGTTTTGACTTGAAGTCTTGAAGAGGAAATCACAATGCTAAAAAATCAAGAACAGTCAGTTAATCCTAGTACTTCTATAGATTGTTGTGTGTCAACGCCTGTAACAATAAAGCCTACAGACGAATTACCACCTGATAGTGTAGTCAGCTTCATCATTGCTAGTGCCATTTTATTGCGAGCAGTGACTGGACTAATTCAGGTTTTGCTTCCTGCAATGCAGCAAAAAGCTGGTAAACATTAAAGCAACAAATCAATAGTCAAAGATTCTAAATTCTAGACTACTACCCCTGGCAAAAAGCTGGGGGTTTCTTAATCTCAATACACTTTAACCCAAAAATTTAAAACCATTTAGCGGCAATAAGCGGTAATCAACGGCAATTTGACATAAAGAACACTTTTTAGCTTTATCATAGAAGACTAGTCACTGTTTAAACTTACCCTGAATTATTGAATTTTTTGATAATGGATTAATTCTTATATAGCAAACCTAAATCATTCGCGAAAAACAAGATACCCTATTTCTCAAATCTGAATTTTTACAAATCAGATATGATTTTTATATAGCAACATAGTTGTACAAATATTAGCACCTTATAAGAGGTTATCAATGGCAGCAATTGAAGTTAATCAGCAAGTGTTTAACGAACTTAAACAGGCCTATAGCGAAAAATTTGGAGGTTCTCTCAAGGATCTCATGTCAAAGCTTGATTTGCAATCTCCATACCCCCTTGCTGAACATGAGCATTTGATTTCAGAGAGAACAATACGTAACTTTTTCAACACCTTACCTACACCCAAGACGCAGGAGAAAAATCTGAACTACTTATGCACTGTTTTACTAAAAGAATGTACAAGTTATCAACAAGCAGTAAAAAAATTTGCTCCTGGAACTGCATCTAGATTTGTACAACAAAGCTGGTTAGATTCTTATCTAGAGCATCTAATCAAAGAATGTAACACTGTCAAAGTATTATCCATGAGAGAACCTATTTCTTTGGACGATATTTTTATCAAGGTAAATATTATTGAAAGTATCAAAGGACAACGAGCAAAAAGTATACAAGAATTAGAAGATAATAGTCTAGATTGTAACAGATTTGGTCAGATAGTCCACCAAAAAGGGGTTCCAGGTCTAGACGTAGTAAAAAAACACCACAGGCTGATGATATGGGGGATGGCAGGAGCAGGTAAAACTACTTTTTTAAAGTATATAGCCATGCATGGTTTTACCGAACAGGAGGATGCATCAGAAAAACCTTTGCCCTTTTTTATATCTCTGAAAAAATTTGCAGAATCTGAAAACAGACAAAGCTTATTTAATTGTATTCTTCAAGAGTTTGCTCAATGGATTCCCGAACAATTAAAACATATTCGGAGCGATGTAGACCAATTAATCATAGACTACTTGGACAAGGGTAAATGCTTGATTTTATTAGATGGCTTAGATGAAGTTTTAGCTAGAGATACTGATGATGTACATAAAAGTATCGTGGATTTCAATAAAAGGTATAGTAAAAATTATATGATTATTACTTGTCGTCATGCAGCTTGTGAGTATACTTTTCAAGAATTCGCAGAAGTAGAGATAGCAGATTTTGACGATCAAGAAATAGAAGCTTTTATAAATAAATGGTTTAGCAAAAGCCCAAATCAGGATAAATTAGAAAATTTTTTGCGGAGGTTAAATGAAAATCCATCTATCAAACAATTAGCAAAAAATCCATTATTACTAACTCTGTTATGTTTGGTTGCTGGGGATGATTATGATTTACCTATAAATAGATATCAGCTATATCAAGACGCAGTAGAAGTACTATTAAAAAGGTGGGATACTAGTCGTAAAATACAACATGACACAACTTCGTCAGACAAACTATCACGTCATCTAAAAATTAATATCTTAGGAGAAATAGCATATGATGCTTTTATCCAAAAACCACAAAAATACCTATGGCATAAGTTTGAGTTAGGAGCAAAGATTCGTAAACACATTGAAAATATTGATGGATTTGAACCTCATAAATTGGATGATGATAGCCAATTATTTTTGAAATCTCTTGAGATGCATCATGGTCTTATTGCTGAGCAAGCTAAAGGAATTTATGCTTTCTCGCATTTAACTTTTCAGGAGTATTTTACCGCTCAATATATATATGAAAGCCGTGTTCCTGGTCTTTTAAACCAGATTTTAAAACAACATTTAACAGATTCTCATTGGCGAGAAGTATTTGTAATTCTTGCTTGTCGATTTCCCAAGGCTGATGCTGACGATTTTATAAAATTAATTTTTTACTATGCAAATGAACTAGTTAAAAATGATGAATTACAAAAAATGCTGAAATGGCTATATAAACTAACAACAAAGACATTAGAGCTTTCATCTAGTTCGTGGAGAGCTTTGTACTTAACGATAGATCTAGATACAGACTTATATATTAATAATGAAATAAATATAGACCGTAATACAGCCGAAAGCCTTTCTATCAAGCTGAGAGAGATTAACAAAAAATACAACAAAATCATACATAGAAATTATAAAGACTTAGTTACAAAAAACTTGTCAGTTATCCATAATTTTGCTAGTAATAAGGCATCTAATAAAAGTTGGAAAATTTACGAATCTAGTAAGTTTATTCAAAACCGTTTAGAGGTTGATGAGAATTTTACCCTTGAGTCTAAATTACAGGAAACGATTAATATCGCCACAGAAAATAGTAATGTTAATTTAGCAGATGCCTTAAAATTTTTACAATCTCGTCAACCTTCCAATAGGAATTCAACCTCAGAATGGCAACAGTGGGCAGATGACTTACAAAATGTAATGCTTGAACAGCTAGATATTGGTTATGATGTGCAATTTTCAGAAGAGGATACCAAAGCTCTAGATAACTACCTTTATGTCAGTAATCTTTTGTTAGATTGCATTCAAGAAAGTCGCTACACTATTAAAGGTTTGCGAGAAGAACTAATTGATAATTTACTCTTGCCAAAAGAACAGATTCCACCACATCTGTTCGGAGATAGAGTTAGCAATGTTCTTGCACAGGACTAACTTAATGTGAATTCGATGAAGTTATTAACAAAAAAGTATCGATCGCAGTCACATTCTTGTTGTCAATATTTCGTGTGCCCGCTCAATATTTTTCCGTACAGATTGAGCCGAAGTATGCAAAGCTTCTGTTTCTTCATCGGTGAGATTTAATTCCAACACACTCTCAATTCCACCGCATCCCAACCGACAGGGAACACCAATCACAACATCTTCTAAACCGTATTCACCTTGGAGATAAGCCGCCACCGGCAATAATCGTGACTGATTTAATAAAATCGATTCCACCATCACACTAGTAGCCGATGCCGGAGCAAAAAAAGCGCCACCCGTCTGCATCAATTCCACAATTTCTGCACCACCATTGCGAGTTCTTTCCACCAAACGTGCAATTGTGGCTGCATCCAGCAATTCAGTAATGGGAATGCCGTTAACAGTGGCATAACGAGACAAAGGCACCATTAAATCGCCGTGGCTACCCAATACCATCGCTTTGACATCGGCGGGTAAAACTCCCAATTCTAAGGCAATGAAGGTTTCAAAACGGGCAGAATCTAACACACCAGCCATACCCATAATCCGACTGCGTGGTAAACCAGTAGCTTGCCAAGCTAAATAAGTCATCACATCCAAAGGATTGGTGACGACAATAAAAATGGCATTGGGAGAGTGAGCGATCGCATTCTTCGCCGCTTCAACTACAATCTTGGCATTAGTTTTCAGCAAATCATCCCGACTCATACCTGTTTTGCGGGGGATTCCTGCGGTAATCACCACAATTTGCGAACCAGATGTATCAGCATAATTATTTGTGCCAATAATTTGACGATTATGTAATTCAATTCCCCTAGCCTCAACCAAATCCAGTGCTAGACCTTGGGGCATTCCCGCGATAATATCTAGCAAAACCACATCTGCCAGGTTTTTCTCTGCAATGCGTTGGGCTAAAGTACTGCCAACCCTACCCGCACCAACAATGGTGACACGAGGTAAATTACACACAATTGGAGAGTTAGAAGAAAAAGACATAAATGAAAGTGGAATTTTTTTCAAAAATAATTCAGAATCCAGGAGACAGAATGAATGCTCAATTCTGACTCCTGAATTCTCAATTCTGAATTCTTATTTAAACTCTTCTAGTTGATCTACACGTAACCAAATATTTGGTGTTGGCACTTTCCCGAACTTAACAAGTGCATAATCACCTTTGAGGTCTACAATTTCGCCCTTAGAGTCAAATAAATAGGAAGGAAAGCGACTATCACTAGCTTTTGCTTCCAGACTGTTCTCCAGTTTCTCGCGGATAGCGCGAACCATATCGCCTTTTTTGACTGCCATGAATTCCCCTCTCAAATTTGTAACTTGCTTTATCTGCATTCTAAGAGAGTTAGAACTCACAAGTGACAAATGAGGTCTAAAAACTCCCTCCTAACCCCCAACTCCTAACTCCTAATACCGCGTTTCACTTTAAGGTTGATACAAATACCTTGATAGGGTAGCACAGCGGTGCTACCCTACGGTAAATCTATATGTATCAAAATTTTCGTGAAATGGTATAACTCCCAATTCCTAACTCCTAACTCCTAACTGCTAACTCTTAACCCCCAACTCCCAACTCCCCACTCCCCATTCCCTACATCCTTTGACACTGAGGACAAAAGTGACTCGATCGCCCAGCAAGCCTAATCCGCATAATTGGTGTACCACAAACTCGACAGGGTTCTCCAGCGCGGTTATAAACCCAGGCTACCCCCCCATAGTTGCCATTGACACCCTTAACATTGAGAAAATTACTAAAAGTCGTGCCACCAGCCTCAATGCTGGTTTCTAACACTTGAATTATCGCTGTTCGTAAATCCTCGATTTGCTTTAGCTGCAAATCGGTACACAACGTCTCAGGTAAAATTCCGCTCTTAAATAGGGCTTCATCAGCGTAAATATTACCTAATCCCGCCACAACCGACTGATCCAGTAGCGCAGTCTTAATGGGACGGCGACGCTTTTGGAGTTTACCTGCTAGATACTCAACAGTGAATTCAGGTGAAAATGGGTCTGCTGCCAACTTTGCCAAACCCGTTATGACACTTTCTACAGGAACACCAGGCGGAACCCACCACATTTGGCCGAAGGTACGCTGATCCACAAAGCGTAATTCTTGGCGATCGCCAAAAAATAATCTGACTCGCGTGTGCTTGTGTAATGGTTCATCTCCATGCACCCACAGTAGTTGACCGGTCATTCGCAGATGAACCCCTAGCCAACTGGTTGAGGAGTGGGAGTGTGGGGCAGATGAGGGAGATGAGGGGGTGAATTCAGCTAGCAGATATTTGCCGCGACGATGCCAAATGGCGATCGCATTGTTTTTAATTCCATCAATAAACTCACCAACAGAAAACGGGTAGGCGATGGTGCGATCGAGCAACACATCTCCACCCGTGATTTTTTGGTTGAGGGTCAATTGATTTAGACCCCTCCGGACTGTTTCAACTTCAGGCAGTTCAGGCATTCAAGCTGATTAAGCAAGCAAATTTTAGTATATTTGGGGACTAAGCAATTCAGAGATGACGTAGTGTGTAGACACCCGTAGGTGGCCAAAACCATACTACTGAGGAGAAACCGTAAATACCCGCAGGGCGGCTTCTCATAGATTAAGGTAGGCTAAGAGCAAGGATGAAAGAACTGAAAGTTTCATATTTCAGACTTCATACTTGAGACTTCCCTTCATCATCCCATTAAACAGTCCCCTTGTGGGTTTGCTGCTTATTTTTTAGCCTTAGCCTTTGGTGCTTCGACTTCTAATAGCTCGTCTGCGGCAAAGTTGTTGGTATTGATACCAGAGTAATTTACCTTTTCAAAACGGACAATTACTGGGTATTTGATGCCGCTTTGATCGACAGAAGCCACAGTTCCTACATCTTGAAACCAGTAGGATTCAGGGCGGAGAACACGTACTTTAGAGCCACGTTGAACCATGATTAATTTCCCTTTTAGTTATCAATTGCCAATTTAGAGGGCTAATTGATTTCACTCTACAACCTGAAGGTCGCAGCAAGAGGCTTTGTTAAGTTATTTGTCTGAATTGGGTGTAGGGTATGGGGCATGGGGACTGGGGACTGGGGCATTGGGCATGGGGCATTGGGCATTGGGCATTGGGCATGGGGCATGGGGCATGGGTTATTTCTCCCCCTGCCTCCCCTGCTCCCTCATCTCCCCAATCCCAAATAGTGCCTAACCCTTATTGACAAAGTTCTCGTTATCATGTACCTTCGTTCGCAAACAGTACTTTTGCATCACCTTATGTTTTACTCAATACGAATACACTTCCCTCGTTACCTCTACCGATTCGCAAATCGTTATCTATATAAGTAATATCTAACCAGCCTTGCTGTTGATTGTTGTTTATAGCAACATCAATCCCCGGAAATTTTCTACCTGCTTCAATTTGTTGGATAAAAGTTACCGGAGAATTGTATTCTATTAAACGTTGTAAGCCGATAATAGACCGCTCAAATTTTACTTGGACACGTTGGGATGAAACTGGCTCAAATTTGGCAGCTACGCTGACTAATCCTTCTAGATAAGGTAAGCCGTAAATCTCTGCTATGTTGTAAACGCTGGTAGTTTCTACCCGGATACACTGATAGATTTGACCTAGTTTGCACAAAGGTAGACGATCTAAGTTTAAAAGAGCCTTGCTAGTGGTGTATAGTAATCGCCAATTGCCATTTAGCAAGTCGTTAGCTTCCACCGGACGTGGTGTAGGATTAAAGCCTTCTAAGTTGGCGATCGCTGCTAAGATAGCCTGTTTCTGTACTTGGGTCGCCAATAGACCGCGATTTGTACCAGCGATGGCATCGATAAGAGCCGCTTTTCCAATCATTGTCTGTGACCTCAAAAATCACTCACTTTTCATCAGCATAAACAAGTTATTCATAACCTATGTGTAAAACCAAAAAAATTACTAATAACGACTTGACCTAGACCATCAGCGTATTAAATAAAAAATTTCTATCTGAATGCGGATTTCTCGACTCAAGGGTTGAAAGGATAACTAAATTAATCCGTGTCGAGTGATAGACTCTAAATGTCAACTTACGTAAACCTTTTCTTGTCTTCGTCGATATGTTGAACTCTCCATTACGTGAAGAACCCCGTAATCAACGAGCTGGTGTAATCCCCCTAAAGCAAGAATCCTCGCTCCTAGATTGGTTACAAAGTAACGGTCGTATCATTGCGCGTGACGTTCACGAACCGGATTTTCAAGATGATGAGGAAGAAATAGACTCCCTAATGGGTGTAGAAGATGGAATTGTCGATTACGACCTTGATGATGACGACGATATAGGAATTGCTGAAGATTAGTCTTTTATCTTTAGGAACTTGGTGATCTGCCTAGTTTCTGGTATTTAGTTTTATAAGTGTGGAGTGAAGGGAAACTTCTGTGGACGCTAAATTATCTCCTGAGCAAGGATTAAACATTTCTGGAATCGCTCTAGCCTCTTTATTAGCCGTAGGGTTAGGCACAACCGCATTTTTCTTGGATTGGATGGCGAATAGGTCACCCTGGCAAGCGATATCGCTAACTTTGCCATTATTGTTGTGTGCCCTAGCTTCAGGTATTATGGGTTATCTAGTAATACCTGTACTACAAGCGCTCAAAACTGGACAAATAATCCGCGAAGATGGACCCCAAGCTCATCTCAAAAAAGCAGGGACTCCCACAATGGGCGGCATATTTTTTGTACCTGTAGCTGTGATACTAGCCTGCGTATTGTCCAACTTCGCCACAGAGGTGCTTGCAGTTTCAGCGTTAACAATCAGCTACGGATTGATTGGCTGGCTCGACGATTGGCAAATTCTCCGCCGGAAGTCAAATAAAGGTATATCTCCCCGGATGAAACTGGCTTTACAGGTGGGTTTTGCCGTGGTGTTTTGTGTATGGCTGATGTTTAATCAACCTTCTAATATTACAAGTATAGCTTTGCCTTGGGTTAGCTTTACACTACCCTTAGGGTTCCTATTCTGGCCTCTGGCAGGTTTTGTGCTAGTTGCAGAAAGTAATGCTACTAATTTAACTGATGGGATTGATGGCTTGGCAGGCGGAACAGTAGCGATCGCTCTTTTAGCCTTAGCTGCCCTAATCGCACCGACAGCACCGGGTTTGATGGTTTTCTGTGCTGCTTTAAGTGGCGGTTGCTTAGGTTTCTTAGCCCATAACCGGAACCCAGCCCGCGTTTTCATGGGAGATACCGGTTCTCTCGCACTGGGAGGAGCTTTAGCTGCTGTGGCATTGTTGACAAACACCTTAGTAGCACTGTTCATCCTTAGCGGTATCTTCTTCGTAGAAACTCTGTCTGTGATGGCACAGGTAAGTTACTACAAAGCCACCAAAGGCCCTGATGGTAAAGGCAAGCGCCTTTTCAAAATGGCACCCCTACACCACCATTTAGAACTCACAGGCTGGTCAGAATTGCAAGTAGTTGGAGTGTTTTATATCATTGCTGCAATTTTAGCTGCTGTTTGTTTAGCGATCGCTCCATTCTAAAAATTGTTGAAAAACTGATTTAAGAAAAACCACCCTCGAAGCTTCGGGGGTTATTTTTTATTTGGAATGAAGTGAATAATTTCACATGGAATGGGTGTAGGGGCACAGCAGTGCTGTGCCCTATGATATATGTGGTTTTTCAATCATCCATATTTGGTATTTCCTGTCAATGCGTAAGTCATAAATCTCTCAGACTCATCAATTTTTTCACGTAATACCAATTCTGTATGAAGATGCGCCAAACTACGTCAAACTTATAGATGGGTGCATTTAGTAATTTTGTTATGAGTCGTCCATTCCAAATCGAGATTTCAGAAAGCCAAGAAGAATTGGAGAAAGCTCTCAGACATGCCACAGAAGCAAGCAGCAAAGAAAGATTGCAAATGCTTTATTGGCTCAAGAGTGGGCAAGTGAGCAGCAGGTGATCGCGGTTATCCAGTTCGACCAAGGCTCTTTTCACAAAGCGAAAGCTCTCGATTGTCCAGATAACATTATCCCGATTTTTCAACCTCCTCACTCTCCCGAACTTAACCCAATTGAGCGGTTTTGGGAATTTCTCAAATCTAAACTCCAATGGGAAAATTGTAAAACCCTCGCACAACTACAGCAGAAGTTAACTGATGCCCTCAAAGCAATTACACCTGAGATGATTGCTTCTCTTACTTCTTACGACTTTATCCTTGAAGCCTTATTTAGCGCAGCTTCATCAGGACTTACGCAACTGGCACAAATAGCGGGCGGGGTGTAGCTCCGCCACGCAACAATTTAAATCAAACCAAGCACATAGGAACACTTGGGCGTTTTAGTTGCTGAATTAAAT
>NZ_JACJSJ010000172.1 GCF_014698115.1 Nostoc sp. FACHB-973 | reverse complement strand
CGCGATTGCCAATTACATTGAAATGCGGCGACAGAACCTGCACCCAAACCAGCATTCCAAAGGCAAAGGACTGGATACGCGATCGCGCACTTGGGACGAGTTGCGGCGATTTCAGGAGTGGGTTAAAAATCAAATTGAGTAGCATTTGAGTAGCGCGATCTGGCTAGCATCTGCTAAAAATCAAAACAAAATTTGTGATTTTGAGTAGCATCTAAGTAGCAAACTTGGTGGAATCGATAAAACCCTCTTTTTAGCGTGGTTCGCTCTTTTCTTGACAAATATTGGCATTTACTCACTAGCTCCCATGACAAAAGGCTTTTCACTCAAGTTATTACTATTTTGAGTAGCAATCAAAAATCTGGGCATAGGCTAAATCAAGGCGGACAGTAGTGCGATCGCTGATTCGCTGTACCTATTAGTCTGATAATTGGATTATTTCTACACACATTGATTTTTCCGTTTTTATTGATACCGGAATCATTAACCTCATATTCATAGCTTCTTAATGAAAATGCAAAGAAAGTTAAGATATTTCATAATTAACTGTCTTAACTGTCTTAACTGTCTTAATTATGTTTTTTTAAGTGTCTTTGTATTCTTGCAACAACAATGAGAAGATACTACCGTTGCAAACAGGGAAAACAAACTTATGTCTGAAATCAAAAAGCTTGGTCAATCATGGATATTTAACTGGTTCTTTGGTTTTACCCAGATTCCTACAGATGAGGATTGTTGCATTTATATGAAATCAGTTTTATGTTGTGCTAAAGGAGATGGAATTCTCTCCCCAGAAGAAAAAGATTGGGCTATTGGATTCTGTGCATCTTGGGGAGTAGCAGACTGGGTGATTGAAGAGCTAAAAGCATATGAGGCGGATGAAGATTTAGAAGAAGTAATTGCTCGCTCTCCTCAGGTTTCCATAGCACAGAGAGATCTACTCCTCACGGCAATTAGGGCTTGTGCTGCTGATGGAGAATTTCATGAAAAGGAAAAGACCAAAATTCGGCAAATGGCTTCTATTATAGGGGTCACAGAAGAGGTAGTAGAGCAGTTACAGCAGCTACAAAAAGAAGAATTTGCACTACGCCAGAAGCGCATTAAGCTCTTATATCCTGAGAAAAGCCCATATTAAGAATCTACTATATTAATTACAGTAGTTTTCATTTATTGGAACCACATCAGCCGTAGGGTCACAGCAATTCTGTGTCCTACTGCTTGGTCTATTTACCTGAAAATTGCTGTAAGTCGGCGCTAATATTTCCAGCTATATTAATAAACGTAAATATAGCCTGTGTAGGGTGCGTTAGCCTACGGCGTAATGCACCATCAACAATTCAAGGTGCGGCGTTAAAACAGCACAAGCTAGGCATCTGTGAATGTTAGACCTCTAGGTGCGATAGCAGATCATCCAGTGGAGATACCCAGTTAGTGGAAATCACTGATTTTGTTGGTGTCGGCTTGTCAGGAACAAATTCAAAGCAAATTCGGATTTTACTTTTTTCCCAGCCGCCACCCTGAGCAAGTAAAACGTTACAGTTGAGTCCATTCGCAGCCCAGGCTTCAGCCTTGTCTTTTTGTAAATTGCTGTTCCTATGCACCAAATACTTCAGACGTTCCATCAATTCTTCAGCTGTCGATGTTGAAGCCTCAGTAAAATTAGCATCCTGAGCCATAGAAAGAACATCCTCATCGGACAGAATAATTTGATCGCTCATTTAGTTTTCTCTTTCGTTAACACAACATGGTGGTTCAAGCGCCAACTCGATCCCCCTTACCTAAGTTTTCCCATTAACCACTAAGGGACTTGCAAATAAAAAAAATATGCCAAAATTTCTTGTGGTGCGGGCATCTTGCCCGCTAATACTAAAGGACAGGCAAGATGCCCATCCGACAATATTGAATAATTTATTTTCTGGTGTTCTCTAATTACTAAGGAATAAAAATAATTAATAATGAGCCGTTTTTTTATCGCCCTTTTACCACCGCAAGACATTCAAGACTACGCTAATGATATCAAGCAGTATTTTGCTGATAATTATGCCAGTTGTGGGGCACAAAAATCTCCGCCTCATATTACCCTACAACCGCCTTTTGAATGGGCAGATGCTAACATTTCATTGCTAGAAGCATCTGTGAGGGAATTTGCTAGGGAACAAAAGTCAATACCCATTACACTCAGCGGTTTTGCTGCCTTTCCACCCCGTGTGATCTATATTGATGTGGTGAGAAGTCAAGAACTTTTGACTTTGCAAGCTGATTTAATGGCTTATGTAGAAAGCAAGTTGGGAATTGTTGACGAAGTTTCTAAAACCCGACCTTTTGCACCCCACATGACAGTTGCGTTTCGGGATTTAACAAAGCAGAACTTTAAAGCTGCTTGGCCAGAATTTGAAAAACGTCAGTTGTATTTTGAATTTACGGCTGACAAATTAACTTTATTGCTTCACGACGGTAAGCGATGGAATATTAAATCCGAGTGGAATTTTTGCTCTGCTGGGTAATGAGTAGTCAATTTAAAGCAGAATTGATGAATTCAGAATTGCGAAGGGTTTCAGGCCTATTTACCTTTTCTATAGGACTCCTATTTGATTTATGAAAAAACGACCTATTCCTCGAAAAGGCTGATTCTCTATTCCCTACTAGCTACCTACGAAACTGCTGTTCTTGCTGCGGTTCTTGTTGGCGTTCAGTTGGTTGGAGTTTTTCAAATAAAGCTGGTGGTGTAGCTTGGCGAAATGCACCACAATAATGCATGGTCATAACTGCTTTGAAAGCCCAATGGTCTGACGGAACATCTGTAAAGGGATTTGGTAAAGTTTGGGCTTGATTTTGAACACAAGCATTCACAACTTGATTTGATGTTGCTGGAGTCTCAGTTACAGGTTCTTGAGATTTAACAGGAGTAGCAAAGCTAGTACTAGCTAGCATTACGACTGTAGCCAGAATTTTGCAGTTCATAATTTCAGTTTTCTAAAGATGGCAGCTTATTCTAGCTTAGTTCCCAGGCTACTATTCGGGAACTAGAACTAGAATAATTTTGCCCCGATTAAGCGTTAGAAAACATTGCCAGCATTAGTAACAATACAACTAATGCAGTAATCCAAAGACCTAACGATCCCCAAACAACTGAATCTTGTTGTAATCTCTGCCATAAATTAGTAACTGAGTTATTCCGAAATGCCATCTTATAACCTCCAATTTTTATGATGCTTTTAGCAACAGAATTCTGAATTCAGAATGGGTTACTATGCTCGAAATCGAACAAAAGTTTACAAAAAGATATTTATTGATGCTTAACTTAATTCTCACATAGGTAACTGTTTACACTCCAGATAAGGAGGATTTTGAGAGGATTCTTAACATTATCTTAACTATGTATAAAAAATTGTATTTTTCAAATCGTAACCACGGAAATATTGACTCTATTTCTCTTTGACTCGTGTTTATCTGGAGTTAGAAATATATTAAAAATAGACACCTATTATCAGTGAGGTTAGTAAGTAAGTAATGGTGCAAGAAATCAGACAAAATGAACCTCAATATACCTGTATTATTCCAGTTGAGAAAATTACAGGTAACCAAGACGAAGAAATTATGACCTTTGGTGCATCTGCCGATGAGGCAAAAAATCAAGGTGAAGAATTATTAGCATCTACCTATGGTTGTAATCAATCGCAAGTTGAGGAATTGATGCAGCAAGCGCGAATCGAAACAATAGCTCAGTGGTGTGCCCCCAAACAGCGTCAAAATTAGTTGTCAGGGTCTTGGCAATAACAGCTTTTAGCAACCAAAATGGGTGCAAATATTCAGCTAATCGGTATCAAGGAGCATCAATCTATGACTGACGCCAAGCATACTTCCCCGCGCCGCCGTCGCTCTTGGGCAGAGCCGTATAAAATCAAAGTGGTTGAGCCATTAAAAATGACTACTCGCGCTGAGCGGGAACAAGCGATCGCCACAGCGGGTTACAATACTTTTCTGTTACGTTCTGAAGATGTCTACATTGATTTGTTGACTGACAGCGGTACCTCAGCCATGAGCGATTATCAGTGGGCGGGGATGATGCTGGGTGATGAAGCTTACGCTGGTAGCAAGAACTTTTATAATTTAGAAGAAAACATTCAGAAGTATTACGGCTATCGCCATATAGTGCCTACCCACCAAGGACGTGGTGCTGAAAACATCCTTTCTCAAATACTGATTAAACCAGGTGATTACATACCCGGCAATATGTATTTCACCACAACCAGGCTGCATCAGGAGTTGGCTGGCGGTACATTTGTAGATGTGATTATTGATGAAGCCCACGATGCCGAATCATTGCATCCATTTAAGGGTAATGTAGACCTGCAAAAGCTTACAGACCTAATTGAGCGAGTTGGGGCAGAACGGATTCCGTATATCAGCGTCGCCGGAACCGTGAATATGGCTGGCGGACAGCCGATATCAATGGCTAATCTGCGGGAGGTACATCAGTTAGCCCAAACTCACGGTATCCGGATTATTCTTGATGCGACTCGCGCCGTGGAAAACGCCTACTTTATCCAGCAGCGAGAGGAAGATTATTCCAATCAGGCGATCGCCACCATCTTACATGAATTTTGCTCCTACACTGACGGCTGCACCATGAGTGGCAAAAAGGATGCACTAGTGAACATCGGCGGTTGGCTGGCTCTCAATGACTATAACCTCTACGAGGAAGCACGTAATTTAATAGTAATATATGAAGGACTGCATACTTATGGTGGTATGGCTGGCCGAGATATGGAAGCTATGGCACGCGGTATCGAAGAGTCAGTGAAAGACGATCATATTCGTGCCCGTATCGGTCAAGTTGAATACCTGGGACAAAAGTTGTTAGATTGGGGTATTCCGATTGTTGTGCCCATTGGTGGACATGCGATTTATTTAGATGCCAAACGCTTTTTACCGCAAATTCCCCAAGAGCAATTTCCGGCACAACGCTTAGCAGCGGAACTCTATTTAGAGGCAGGAATTCGGGCAATGGAACGGGGTATCGTTTCGGCTGGGCGTAGTAAAGAAACAGGCGATAATTATTATCCAGAGTTGGAACTAGTGCGCCTGACTATTCCCCGGCGAGTGTATACCCAGGCTCACATGGATTTGACTGCTGAAGCTGTTGAAGAAGTTTATTATAATCGCGATCGCCTACGCGGACTAAAGATGATTTACGAACCAAAATATCTGCGGTTCTTTCAGGCACGGTTTGAACTGCTGTAGAGTTGATAATTGTGGCGAACTTGAGAATTTTTCCTTGACTTTTTTGATATCATGTCCGGTTAAAGACCCATAATTAGGACTGACGCGGGGACAGCGAGACACAGGGACGCAGAGAGGTTTTTATTATGGGAATTAGCCGGACATCATATGACTTGTTCTTAATGCAAGAGACGCGATAAATCGCGTCTTTTTATGAGTTCGTTGCAAAAACAGAAACCAGAACCACGACTCTCAACTGCACCCATAAAATCAACTTAATTAACCTCAAATAAAGCACGAGCTAATCCTGATTGGCGAATAATAGAGCGCAAAGTACCAATGCGTAATTCTTCGTAATTAGGAATAGGAACAGTAATTGTTGAATCTTCGGTTTGCATCTGCATGATAATATGACTACCACGCTGACGCACTTGTACAAAACCATTCTGTTCTAAAATGCGACACACTTCGCCGGCAGAAAGAACACGCAGTTTACCCAATACTTACCTCTAGATGTGTCACAAAAACTTCGGTGTGCATCCGTTCTTCGATTTCAGAAGGATCTGCAACTTCAAAAAAGAGTTGCAATGCTTCAATCAGGTTATTCCGTGCTTCTTCAATAGTGTCTCCCTGGCTGGCGATATCGAATTCGGGACACAGCGATACATAGCCGTCTCCTTCCCGTTCAATAATGCCAGTGAGTTGTTTTGTTTGCTTCATTATGTATTTTTGGTTGAGATAGAGCGATCAATTTCGATTTTAAGTCATTGCTCAATCAGATCCCCAGAACCCCGACTTTTTTGAAAAGTGATAAAACTAGGCATATACTCGCAATTCATAGTTGTTCAAGTTCCTCAAGAGCCTCATTCCTGCTTAAAGGTGTTTCGCCCTTAACTGCTTGCATCGCAGGGTAAGCTGTGAGGCTAAAGAATGAAGAGAAGTGCAAAGTCTCAACGGGTTTGCTGGTGCTTGCTACCAAACTTGACCCCCTACAGTTTAACTCGCTTGGATGAGTGGTTGCAAAGGTAGTAGGAAAGCGATCGCCCTTTTGAGTGCTTGTTGGTTCCTCTGTGCCCAACGATTGGAGCAACTAGCCAAAAATAGCGATCGCTATAAAGTTGATAAAGCAGATAAGCACAAATATGATGTTATATATGCAAAATTTAAATCTATAAAAATTACCCTAGTAAATCAGGATTTTCAAGTCAACATTATGGAGCAAAGTCACCGACCACAGCACTACAATGCTGAACAAGAGTTTGAAGAAGCCCTCGAACAATTGGAGGATATCTTACAAGAAAGTCCTACTGAGGACGAAGATACACCAAAATTGCATACTGAGAGTGCTGATGAAGTCGAACTCGCTCAAGATTTGACAGATATTGATTTAGCGGCTTTTGAAGACGCCGTTGCCGATATTGAACAATATTTGGAGCAAAAAACGAAATAAAAGTTAGGATGGGGCATCGGGAGTGGGGAGTGGGGAGTGGGGAGTAGGGGAGATGAGGGGGATGAGGGGGATGAGGGAGATGAGGGAGATGAGGGGGATGAGGGGGATGAGGGGGATGGAGAGAGAATAACTCTTACTCTTAACTCCCCTACTCCCTACTCCCTACTCCCCACTCCCCACTCCCCACTAATGACTCATTTGCCGCTGAGCTTCGTACAACATTAAAGCAGCTGCGATCGCCACATTCAACGATTCCACCCCAGGACTCAGAGGAATTCTCACTTGCTGATCTGCCATCGCTGCTAAATCTGCTGACAAACCAGCACCTTCGTTCCCCAGTAATATCAAACTCGGTTTTCGCCAGTCCACTTGCCAATAAGTTAAGCTGGCATTCGGCAAGGTTGCTATTACCTGCATTCCTGCTTGCTGACTTTGTTGCACTGTCGCTTTTAAATCTTCGGTGACTGCCGTTGCTAGGCGAAACCATTGCCCTGCCGATGCACGTAGAACTTTGGGGTTGTCTAAATCTACGCTATCTCCACTGAGCCACAATCCGGATGCCCCAGCCGCCGCCGCAGTGCGAATCATCGTACCCAGGTTACCAGGATCTTGTACTGTTTCTAAAGCTAGGACTATACCAGTAAATGGTACTTGAGTTTGCCGATCGCTTCGTTTTGCTGTTGCCACGACACCATCGGGTTGGACTGTGGTGGCGATCGCATCTAAAACTTCTCTACTCACAATTTCGGCGCGATCGCATCGGCTACAAGCTTCTTCCCACAATGACGGATGGGTTGCTTGCCAATCTGGGGTACAACACACTGTCTCTAGCGGGTAATTCACAGCACAAGCTTCCTCTAACAGGTGCGTCCCTTCTAGCAAAAATAACTCCTGCTTGTGCCGCTCCTTGGTAGAGTGTAGTTTGCGGATTTGCTTGACTAGGGGATTCTGTAAGCTGGTTAACATCAAAAAGTTATGAGTTAGGAGTGATAAGTTAGGAGTTAAAACAAATTAAATAAACTCTTCACTCCTAACTCTTAACTTCTAACTTAAAATATGCGGAACCCGGGACTTGAACCCGGAAGCCTTGCGGCACTAGAACCTGAATCTAGCGCGTCTGCCAATTCCGCCAGTTCCGCTGGCATTTTTTACTCACGATTTACTATTTTTGCGTATTTTTTTACTTTTGTCAAGTTCCAAAAAGACAAAAGAAACAACAATTCAGTATTTCTTTTGACTTTCGACTTATTTTTTTAAGGTACTAACCCGGCACGCAAAGCACGGACAGCGGCTTGTGTCCGGTCGGCTACACAGAGTTTATTGAGAATACCTCGAACATGAGTTTTAACAGTACCAACTGTGAGATAGAGTCTTTTGGCGATTTCTGCATTGTCACACCCAGCGACAATCAACTCTAAAACATCCATTTCCCGTTGAGTTAAAGGATAGCTGACGATAGTTTTCTCAATATCTGGGTCAATACCTTCAATCAACACTCTTTTTGTAGCTGCTCCTCTGCTGCCATCGGGGAAATCTTGACGTATTTGCTGTAGTACGAGGTCTGCGATCGTCGGATCGATCCATGAGCTACCTGCATGGGTTGTTCGCACAGCCTCCACTAGTTTCTCACTTTCGATATCCTTCATGCAATAAGAATCAGCACCTGCGGCAAATGCTGCTAAGACTGCCTGCTCGCTATTCTGCATTGTTAAAATCAGCAGCTTTGTTGTATAATCTTCATTCTCTGCTTGATATTGCCTAATTGTGCGTGTTAGCTCGATACCATCCATATCAGGCAAACCAATATCAATAGTAGCAACATCAGGTTTGAGAGTTTTCACAAGCTCTATTCCATCTGCGGCATTGGCTGCTTCACCAACAATGTTTATTTCTGGCTGGGTTTGTAAGGCAGCCCGCAAACCAATTCTTGTGAGGTTGTGATCTTCAATCACGAGGATCTTGATTTCATCCATAGTTGCTTAACTTTACTGTTATCTATCTAAGGTACACATTAAAATAATCTTGTTCTCACATTCAGGATTTTATACAAAAAGCAATACGTTTGCTATTGTTCCGTGGACTGCATCTCCTCTTAGACATAAATAAGCTTATCTTGTAAGTTTTTCAATACACAAGAGTTTTCATCTGACAATTCAATTTGATCAAAAAATATTTTTATACATTCTTCGGAAGATAGATGTTTTATGGTCTAAAACTGATTCTCAAAATCTAGTAGCAACCAGGAGTCGCTGACTATTTGATCCCTTACCCTTGCTGTAGAAGGAATGATGCATACAAAATGGACTCAACTACTCCACCCTAGCACTCTACTCCCAGATATGGATAATCAGTCAGCTAATATACTTGTAAAAAAGTTATATTTATTGTTTATAAATACATTTACAAACATCAATATCAGTATAATTACTGATATTGATGTCCTCGATTCAGGAAATTTTAAGGGAAAATGTGAAATTTTAATAGTCTCAACGCTGTTGGAGTAAGCTATTACTAGATTTGCGAGGAATAACCAAGCACTTGTTTTTTTTATTTTCAGAATTCAGGAGCAAAGCTAAGGACGCTTTGCCAAGGCGTCAGAATTCAGGAGTCAGAATATCCAAAAACCAAACTCTTAATTTACCTTGTTTCGTCGGTAATCATGCCAAATCCACATAAATTCTGAATTCTGGCTCTGAAGTTGTGAATTCTTACTTTTTATTTAGCCATGTCTTTAACTAAAACTGTTAAAAAAGATAAAATTCTCGTTGTCGATGACATTTTTGACAATTTACTGATATTAGAAGCAGTCCTACAAGATAATGACTATGAAATTAGCTTGGTGGAAGATAGTAAAATTGCTCTGAATATGGTTGAGCAGTCACCGCCAGACTTAATTCTCTTAGATGTGATGATGCCAGAGATCGATGGGTACGAATTTACTCGACGCATCCGACAAAATCAAGCGTTGCCATTTATCCCAATTTTGCTGATTACGGCTCATTATGAATCCAGCGTTGTTCAAGGACTTGATGCTGGTGCAGATGACTTTATTCGTAAACCATTCGATCCAGATGAACTACATGCACGAGTGCGATCGCTCCTCCGCCTCAAGCATAGCATTGACGAACGAGATCAAATGGCTAACCTGCGGGCAGATTTTGTCTCACGTTTTACTCACGATTTACGCATACCGCTAGTAGCTTCTAATCGGGTTTTAAAATTATTACTAGAAGGCAGGTTTTGCGATGTTTCGCCACAATTGGAAGAAATAATTAATACCATGATTGGCAGTAATCAAGACCTGCTAGAAATGGTAAATACTTTGTTAGAAGTTTATCGTCATGAAGCAGGCTGTAAAACCTTAAAAATTTCTGATTGTAATATTCAGGAATTAGTGAGTGAAGTTGCTCAAGAATTAACTCCTTTAGCTGAAGAAAAAGGATTAGCTGTCAACCTTGATAAAGGTGAAACAGCAACTACGGTGATGGGCGATCGCGTAGAATTGCGGCGAGTTTTGACAAACATCATCGGCAATGCCATCAAATTTACAGACAAAGGTTCTGTAAATATTCAGTGTTATCTGAATTTGGCAGATGTAACTATTAATATCCAAGACACAGGACCGGGAATTTCTAAACAAGACCAAGCAATATTATTCGAGCGATTTCGCCAAGGTAAACACCAGCGTTCTGGTAGTGGTTTGGGACTATATCTATCTCGTTGCATTATTGAAGCACATCAAGGCACAATCGGTGTCACATCTGAGCCAGGGCAAGGTAGTACATTTACTATACGTTTACCTGTGGCTGGTGAAAACTAAAAGTTCAGAGGCTATTTATTTGTTAAAAGTTAGATCCCTGACTTATCAAAGAAGTGGGGGATCTAAACACCGCAAATTTTCATAAATAAAATAGTGTTCACAGGTAAAATCCGTGAACACTAAGAAAACACTTGGACTTCAGGAGGAGGTAGACAAAAATTTGATTACTTATCTATTTCTGGAACAATATTAGGACGTTCTTTATCTTCCCAACCTACAGGACGTTTGGAATTATACCAAGCGATCGATCCTATAGTTACAGCAGCGATAAAGCCGACTACGAATAATCCTGTCAATACAATAGAGTAACTAGAACTAGGTTCTGATGTAACAGGTATGTCTGTTAAAAGATAAGTAAATAGTAGATTAATCATGAGTTGACACCTTTCAACAAAAATTCAGAGATGGCTGAAAAATTATTTTGGAAACCGTGTTATCAAAATCTGGTTTTGAGTTGTCGATTTTTTACTTGACTCAGTTGCAAAATACTACATTACAACTGAAGTCAAGACAGACACAGAAAAGCTAGAAGTAGGGAGAAGGTTTAGTAAACTATGAGTTTGCTTACACCTTCTACCGATATAAACTTCAATTTAGTCTACAGCTTTCTTAACTTCATCTTTGACATTTTCAACTGTGTGGCGAACCTGTGATTCTACTTGCTTAGCTTGACCTTCAGCTTTATCATCAGGGTTGCCAGTGATATCCCCAATTATTTCTTGAGCTTTACCTTCGATATTTTTAGCAACAGCTTTTGCTCTTTCTTCGAGACTCATAATTTACTCCTAAATTGTTTAGCTATTTATTCGTGATTGCGTTACCGAAGTCGGCTTGCAATGTTTATAGAATACGTTTTAAAAAAATTAAATTCTTCTATCTATAGATGTTTTTATTACAAATCTTTGTATCCATTCTGTATAGTTATTCAAAGGTTTAATTCCTCTGAGAGAGTTCAAGTAATATTCCAAAGATAGAAAGGAATAGTTCCATAGCTCTATCGGGAGATGAAATCATACCATTTTGGTTAAATTTACTCCTTGTCACGCAAATAAGTAGAGACGTTGCATTGCAACGTCTCTACATTTGTGGGGAAAGGAGGGGTCTTACTTTGAATTTTCCCTCTTCCCCTAGTAATACCGTTTCACTTTAAGACTGATACAGATGGCAGGCAGGGGAAGTAATTTGTATCAATAATTGAGTGAAATGGTATAAGGGGGTAGGGGGTTAGGTTTGGCGTTGCTTTTTACAAATGATGTGAAAAGCCAAACCGGAGTTAGTAATGAGTACCTGTTTTGCGATGGTTGATGGCGGTAACAGCATCAGGCTTGAGTAATTTACCTTCATCCACGGTTGCATACACAACCCAGTGATCGCCACATTCCATACGTTGGTTGACTGAACATTCCAGATATGCTAGAGCGTCGGTAAGAACGGTACAGCCGTTATCTGCAACTGCTGTGCTAAAGTTCGCAAATCGATCTTCCCCAGGGGCGAAAGATTTACGGAAATGCTTCATGTAATCTTGATGATTGCCTTCAGCTAGTATATTCAGGGCAAATTTACCACCAGGATACATTAAAGATTCGATCGCTCGATCTTTGGCGATCGCCACCGTCAGTCCAGGTGGATTAAAGGTAGCTTGAGAAACCCAAGCGCCTAGCATCCCAGTAGATACTTCTCCTTGCCTAGCTGTCAGCACGCAAACGGAACCAACAATTCGGCCCACAGCTTGTTCCACTGGAGTCGCAGCTTGTTGGGGTACGCGTACCTTTTTAGCTTTTTTCAATGCTTGGGCAAAGTCTGTACCTACTTCTTCACAGAATTTGAGAGTGACATCATCGGGTTTAAATTTCACCTTCAAGGTCTCAAAACCCAAACGATATCCTGCATCCCGGAGTTTACCTTCAATTAAGTCAAATGCTTCGCCACTCCAGCCATAGGAACCAAACACCCCAGCCAGTTTGCTGTTGTCACCACTCGATAGCACAATACCTAAAGCAGTATGAATGGGAGTCGGCGCATGACCACCGATGGTGGGAGAACCAATGATAAAACCATCTGACTGTGCTAAGTTGATGCGAATTTCATCGGGAGTAGCAAATTCACAGTTGATGGATTTGACTGCAACTCCGCCTTTGGTCAGTCCCAGAGCCATCGCTTGTGCTAAAGTCGCTGTATTCCCGTAAGCTGAAGCATAAAGTAAAGCAACGGAAATTTCGCGATCGTTGTGAGAACGACTCCATTCTCCATAAGCTTTGGTCAGTTGGATTAAGCCGGTGCGTACTAAAGGCCCGTGACCCACAGCATACATTCTCACCTGCAAATCTGATATTTTCTCCAAAGCTGCTTGCACGTGAGGAGCTTGGGGAGCCATCAGGCAGTTAAAGTAGTAACGCTGGTCTTCTCTAAGCGCCTCTGGATTATCATCAAACAGTTCATCGCCACAGATATGAGTTGCAAATAATTTATCTGTGTAGAGAATTTGGGTCTGCTGGTCGTAGGTACAAAGTCCTTCCGGCCAACGGGGACTGGGAATAGGGAGGAATTTTAAAACATGACCTTTGCCCAAATCCAGAGTTTCTTTCCCCCGCATCACCAAAACCTGCAAATCGCGGTCTAGGAAAGCAGCACGCAAATTGTTAGCACCGGGAAGAGAACAAACAAAAGTTACCTGTGGTGCTAGTTCTAAAATTGCTTTGAGGGTTGCAACTCGGTTGGGATTAAAATGACCTAAAACCACATAATCCAAACGTGTCAAATCTAAAGTCTGCCGCAATGCCTCTAAATAAATTTCGGTAAAGCTTTCTGGGGGTGGATCGATTAGTGCGGTTTTATCAGCTTCAATTAAATAGCAATTAGAGGTAGTACCTCTTTCCAATGCGTATTCAATTTCAAACCGCAGACGTGACCAACTACGTGCCTTGAGAACCTTAGTATTTGTGGCAATTGGTAAAACTTGTACGTCGCGTGGCTTGGAATTGATCATAGGTGTTGAGTGAGGTAAGAGAATGGGGAGTGGGGAATGGGTACTAAGCAATCATTTTCAA
>NZ_JACJSJ010000171.1 GCF_014698115.1 Nostoc sp. FACHB-973 | reverse complement strand
CCTTGCTAAGGGAAAGTGCCGCAGGCGGTGGGGTTCTTTCTATGGATCTTCATACAGAATTGGTATCACTATTTTTTATTTGAAAGTGCCTGAAAAAGAAGTCTGCACAATAATTAAACGCTCACAGGACTTACCGATTACTCAAGTATTCAGGTGGGTTTTCTTTAGTCAACTTAGAGAAATTTTTTAACGTTATGTTTAATGGAAACGAGTCCGATTTTGGCACAGAAATTGCGAATAATCTTGAAGTATCTCTACAAAGTGCTTACGGCAATCTCATCGCTGCCTCGAAAAGTGACGATTTTCTGCCTAAAATGGCGGGAATCTTTGGTGGAACTAGAGATTTAAGCAGACTGCAAGCATTATCTTCTAGTTGGGGAATGGGTGATTTCAGCCAATTACCGACTATTCAGGTGCTGCTGAATAATTCCATGAATGGTGCAAATGGCGCATTTTCAGAAGTGACTCGCACAATTTATTTGTCTTCAAACTATCTTTCCCAAGGTTCAAGCAATCCTGATACCCTGACGGGAAGTATTACTGGTGTCTTATTAGAAGAAATCGGACACTTTGTGGATACCCTTATTAATCCAGGGAGTGATACTGCTGGAGATGAGGGAGAATTATTCGCCGCAACTGTGATGGGACTTCCTCTAAGTAATGCAGAGAAGCTGCTGATTAATTCAGAGGATGATCGTGGCTTCATTATTATTGATGGTAAAGCGATCGCGGTTGAACAGTCGAATAGCCTGAGTCAAGCACTGAACCTCCGTGCAAACGTCACCATTGCTGAAACTCCTGTTATTACCATTGCAGCTACCGATGCCAATGCAGCCGAAACCGCTACAGGTATAACTCCCAACCCCGGAACCTTCACCCTGACTCGCACAGGCAATTTAGCCACAGCTTTAACCGTTAATTACAGCTTGTCAGGAACCGCCACCAAGGGCACAGACTACAGCAACTTAACTGGCACCGTCAGCTTTGCCGCAGGAGCCAACACTGCCACTATAAAAGTTACTCCAACCGATGACACCCTTGCTGAGAATAGTGAAACCGCCATTCTCACCTTAAAAACAGGCACAGGTTATACCCTGGGAACAACAACCACTGCCATCGTCACCATTGCTGATAATGAAACTCCTGTGATTAGCGTGGCTGCTACGGATGCAAGTGCAGCCGAAACCATCAGTGGACAAACTGCAAATCCGGGAAGATTTACCCTAACTCGTACCGGGAATTTAACCCAAGCCCTGATAGTCAATTACACCTTAGTAGGGACAGCAACGAAGGGAACGGATTATACAAACCTGACGGGAACGGTTAGTTTTGCCGCAGGTTCGGCTACAGCAGTAGTGAATGTCACACCGATTGATGACAATATTCTGGAAGCAAGTGAAACCGTTATTTTCACTATCACATCTGGTACGAATTATAAATTAGGTACAGCGATCGCTGATACGGTTACTATTTATAATACAGATCCAAAAAGACTTGCTGACTTTCTCTGGGATACAGGATCAACGGTTGCCCAAATCGGCATCAACCTCAAAAATCGAGGCTTCGATTTACCAACGATTGCTGATAGCGTTAAATGGGGGATTACAAAAACTGATGCAACTAATCTTAATTACACTGATGTAGCAATAGCTCTTTGGAATAGTGGTCACAGTATTGACGCAAGAAAACTAGCAGACTTGCTTTGGGATGAAGGCGCCACTCAGCAACAAATTGGTCAAGCGATGAAATATCTAGGGTTGAGCTTAGAAAAGATTGCTGATAGTGTTAAACGAGGCGTTACCAACAGTGATGGAACTGGGCTTAATAATATTGACGTAGCCATAGCTCTCTGGAATAGTGGTCACAGTATTAACGCAAGAAAACTAGCAGATTTACTTTGGGATCAAGGTGCTAATCCCATAGAAATTGGGCAGGCAATGAAGTACCTTGGCTTAAGTTTAGAAACTATTGCCGATAGTGTTAAATGGGGAATTACAAAGGCTGATGGCAGTAATCTTGATTATCACCAAGTAGCTGAAGCTTTGTGGAATAGTGGCTATAGCTTTAATGCAAGGAAGCTTGCTGATTTACTTTGGGATAACAGTGCTAATCAACAAAAAATCGGTCAGGCATTTGAGTATTTAGGTCTGAGCTTAGAAGATATTGCTGATGCTGTTAAATGGGGAATTACACAGACTGATGGCACTAATTTAAATTACGTTGATGCAGCCATAGCCGTCTGGAATAGCGGTCATGGACTTGATACAAGAAAGCTTGCCGATTTGCTATGGGATGAGGGAGCAAGCCAACAACAGATTGGTCAGGTATTTAAATATTTTAATTGGGATTTAGAAACCATTGCTGACGCTATGGATGATGGCGTTACAAACACTGATGGAACTAAACTTAATTACATTGATGTAGCCATAGCTCTCTGGAATAGTGGCTATAGTTTTGACACAAGAATACTTGCGGGTCTGCTTTGGAATGAAGGAGCTAGTCAAGGAGAAATTGGTCAGGCAATAAAGTATCTTGGCTACGATTTGGCAACCATTGCCGATGCAATGGATGATGGACCGATTAACTTTAACCACATTGATACAGCCATAGCTCTATGGAATAGTGGTTATATCTTTGATACAAGAGAACTTGCGGGGCTTCTCTGGAATGAAGGAATTGCTCAAGGAGCTATTGGTCAGGCAATAAAGTATCTTGGCTACGATTTGGCCACCATTGCTGATGCAATGGATGATGGTCCTATTGATTTTAACTACATTGATGTAGCCATAGCTCTCTGGAATAGTGGGTATAGTCTGGACACAAGAAAACTTGCCGGTCTTCTTTGGAATGAAGGAGCTAGTCAAGGAAATATTGGTCAGGCAATCAAGTATCTTGGCTACGATTTGGCCACCATTGCTGATGCCATAGATGATGGACCTATTAATTTTAACTACATTGATGTAGCCATAGCTCTCTGGAATAGCGGGTACAGTCTGGACACAAGAATACTTGCAGGTCTGCTTTGGAATGAAGGAGCTAGTCAAGGAGATATTGGTCAGGCAATAAGGGTGCTTGGCTACGATTTGGCAACTATTGCCGATGCTATGGATGATGGCCCTATTAACTTTAACTACATTGATACAGCTATAGCCTTATGGAGAAGTGGGTATAGCATTAATGGAGGAGAACTTGCCAAACTTCTCTGGAATGAAGGAGCTAGTCAAGGAGACATTGGTCAAGCACTAAGGGTGCTTGAATTTAGTAAAGGAGAGATTGGTTATGCAGTAAAAAATGCACCCGGTATCGGTTTTAACTATAACGATGTCGCCAGGGCCGTTTGGGACAGTGGTTATGGTGTCTCGGATCAAGAAATCGCTAATATAGTTGATTCTTTAGGTGCAAATAGTAATGAGATTTATTGGGCGGTCAAGGAAATAGGAGCTAGTGACCTAAGAGCCTTCTGGTTATCTACACGTGCATTTTTTACAAGTGTTGCCGACAAGGTATTTGACTTTTTTAAAGAGATAGATGACAAAACGGAAGATATTGTTTCTGATATCAAGGATTCTATCCCTGATAATGATGTCATTGATATTGTCCTGTTACCAGTCACCCTTCCTAATTCAATCATTGTCAATACTGTCGAGGCTATCAAGACAGGAGACATTGAAGTAATTGTTGATGGCTTGAAAAAGATTCCTGTTCTGGGTACTGCTGTTGGTGTGATAGAGGGAGTAGTTAATGCTGCACTAGGAAATGAAAAAGAGGTATTGATATCAGCAATAGATTCAGCATTAGCTTTTTATGGGGCATCAAACGTGATTACTCCCAACATGGTTGAGTTTGCGGTTGATATATTCTGGGAACTTAAAGACTCAGATTATAAAGGGGCTATTTCAGCATCTCTTGAAAATCTGGGAATGCAAAAAACAGTATCCGATTTGTTTGTCGCTGTATCTTGGTCGGTGGCAGTTGAACCCAATTGGGAAAGTGCAATTAATGCTGCTCTGACTAAAGTTGGTTTTAATAATGCCAGTTCCCTTGTCAATATGGCATGGGATATTATTGACCAAAACTATAAAGAAGCCCTCAAAACTGGACTACAACTGGTAGGTTTTACCAACCTTGGGATCAATCAAGCTAAGGCGGATGCTTTTCTTAATCTTACAGTTGCCATTCGAGATGGTAAACCCAATCAAGCGGCAGACATTCTAATCGCCCTTTCTGGAAATAATCAACAGGTTATTCAGAGCAGTTGGATCAAGGATTTGAAAGATGGAAACCTAGCTAATGATCGTCAAGCTATTCAATTGGGACTTTCCTATTTAGGTTTTCAGGATGTCACGCAATGGGTAAATACCATTTGGGCTGTTAAAGATGGAAAATATCTCGATGCCCTATCTGCCGTTCTGGCTCTAGGTAAGTTCGCACAAGGTCAGGATTGGGTCAAAATTATCGATAATTTGCAAAAAGAGAACTATGTAGATGCTTTATCTACTGCCTTTAAATTGGCTAAATTTCAAGATGGTCAATCCTTAGCTGATGCAGTCCTTGCAGTCAAAAAAGGAGATTACATCACAGCATTTTATGAAAGCCTCAATTTAATTGAAGGCGGGCGTGATTTGGCTGATGCCTTCAAATACCTAATTGAATTCGATCTTCAGGAGTTTGTAACCTCAATGATTAATGCTGCTCCTCTTCTCTTAAAAGTCTTAATTTAAGTCAGGAGAACAATCTGAGGTTCAGCTGTTTAAGTTCTGTTATAGAACCCATTTGGGATCTATCCATTTGCCAGTCGCTTGAGCATGAGTCGAATGAAGCAAAGATTGAGCTTCGCGGTGGCATGGGAGAGGGTTCTCTCAAAATTCTTGACCAAACTTTTACAGCGTTCCACCCAAGCATTTGACCGCTCAATCACCCACCTGGTAGCTACAGGTACAAATCCAGTTTTCCCAAGGGCTGCTTTTTCGGCAATAGTAGGCTTGGGTGCGAGTTGAAACCGGATCTTGGTCATGATTTGAGGGTAGAGCTTTTGTAGTTCGAGTGTGAGTTTGTCTGGGTGATAACCGTGGTCAAGCAGGATAGTAATCTTCGGGATATTCACGGGTTTGGCTCGTAAGTAATCCAGATTATTACTCAGTAATTCAATCAAGCCCTGGTCATCACTCACATTCGCTTTAGTACAGTGGGTAAAAAATGGTAAGCCCAGCGTATCAACGGCGAGATGTCGTTTAATGCCATTAGTGCATTTGTAATGACAGAACCCTTTGGACATAACGCTGGCATTGCATGTATTCTTCACTGCAACCGAAGTCAATGATCAGTAGGGTTGTCCATTTGGGTTTTTTTTCGCGTCGGAGCGCACTTTTCCATGTAACGTCATCATCATCTGCTCTAGTACTCCCCCTTCTCGCCACTGCAAGGAGATGCCAAAACACCGTTGAGTAGGGCGGTAAGTCTTTGGGTAAATCGCACCAGTTACACCCATTCTTAAGTTGATAAAAGATGCCGTCTAAAATTTGTCGCTTTGTCCACTTCGGCGGTCTGGTTTGCTTTTTCTGGGGCAACAGTGGTTCAATTATTTCCCACTCTTTATCGCTTAAACTGCTAGAGTACGACATTTATTTCTTATTTTACCCTCTCTCCCAAGATCCCAAATGGGTTCTATAGGAACAAGATTCTCATATCCTTACATTCATGTCCGAATCACAGTGTGGTGTGTTTGTCGTAGCAACTTGTAATGACCCGTCTGCGCTGCCAAGTGAACTAAAACGGAAAGGCCGCTTCGATGAAAATTTCTTTGTTGACTTGCCCACAGAGCCAGAGCGTGTACAGATTCTGGGGATTCATCTACAACGCTTTGGCATTCACTTGGAATCGGAGTACCTTGAAGCGATCGCAGCTAATACCGCGAAGTTTTCAGGGGCAGAACTGGAAACCCTTGCTTCGGAAGCTGCTTTGCTGGCATTCGATGAGGGTAGACCGCAGCAGGTAACGCTTGCTGACCTCGAAACCTGCCGTCAAACCATTACCCCGCTTGCGATTCAGGACGCTGCGGCGGTCGAAAGAATGCAGCCTTGGGCATCCACCGCACGACGGGCTAGTAGCCCTGCGGTTGCGGTGAAAACTCAATCGCTACGTGCTGCCAAATACAGAAACCTAAACTGATATTAATTGCGGTTGCTCCCTAATCCTATGGGGGCAATCACTTTTTTTTTTAGTAATTGACAGCAGTTTCTTAATAATTAGATAGACCAAAGAAAATGGCAACAGACTTAGTTACTTATTACGGGCAGACTCCAATCATTGACCAACTGGTTAATAAATATGGTGCGTATTTAGAGAAGTTAAACAGAGAAACAAAACTGCTATTACGAGTAACTCTGTCTACATACATTGTTATGCAACAAGAGTACACTCCAACTGAATATCCATTTTCTATAGCCCTTGAAGATGCTTTGTGTGAGCTAGTAATTCCTGATTCTATCCCCCAAGATTTGTACGATATCTGCTCTACTTTAAATGGATTAACAACACACGAAGCAGAAACAATACTTGAAGCTTTACAACATCAAATTAGATGGGGCAATGCCCAAATAGAAAGAAGTGTTTGAAAATCAAACACCAATTTATTAATCAAATTAATTAGACCGGAGGAGAATATGAGCCAATATCCAAGTTTTGAGGACTTCAAAAACTCTTTGTTAAACAAAAATGTTCCACCACCTGTCAAATCCAAACAAGAAAGCTTTGAAACCTTTAAGAACAGGATTTTAGGCGTATCAAATACACAACCTACAGACAAATAATCAACATGGAAATCTATTTAGTGTATGTTGATGCTATCCAGAACAGTAACAAATTTTGGTCTGGTAAAGTCGAAGGTAACAGTCTCACTGTTGAATGGGGTAGAGTTGGTTACAAGTCTCAAGCAAAAGTTCATGAATGTAGTTCTAATTCTGCTGCTGTCAAGAAATTTTATAATTTGGTAGCAGAGAAAAAGGGTAAAGGCTACCGAGAGAGTCAACCTCAGATAGACAGCAGTTGCTCCCATTACGAGATAGAGAGAGCAATTCAATTACTCAATGCTTTACGCTCTTAGAGGATGTTTGAAAAGTTCTTGACGGTAAGATTTTATGCCAATCGCCGCACCATAATCCGAATCATAGCAATGTATATAAATGTCTCTGCGGTTTCAGGTAATAGCTCGTAGTCTTTGTTCAATCTCCGACACCAAGTTAGCCAACCCAAGGTTCTCTCGACTACCCAGCGCTTGGGTAACAATACAAACTTCTTGCTTTCCTTTGGTCGTATAACTACCTGTATAATCCAACGGCAGAAATCCATTACCCACTGCATGAATGGGTTACCGTCAAAACCAGCATCTACCCATATTGTATGTAGACGCCATACAGAAGGTTCCATTTGTTTGACCTTTTTGAGTACTTGTTTACCACCTTCACGCTCACCCACACTAGCCGCAGTAATTAATACCCGTAGTACTAAGCCTAAAGTATCTACTGTTACGAACCGTTTGCGTCCCTTAACCTTTTTACCCGCATCATAACCAACTGCTTCACTCACCATTGCTGCACTTTTAATACTTTGGCTGTCCACAATAGCGTGACTAGGGGCTTAGCGATCGCTCCGAAGCAACCCTATTCCACTCCCGTAATCTGTCATGCATTCTTACCCACGTTCCATCCTTGCGCCAGTTACGAAAGTATGTGTAAACGGTTTGCCAGTTTGGAAAGTCGCCAGGTAATGCTCGCCACCGACATCCCTCATACAGAACATAAAAAATGGCATTCATCACCTCCCAAATATTCGTTTCTCTTGGACGACCGCCAGGTAATGGTGCTGGAATCAAAGGTTCAATAAGTTCCCATTGGTCTTGGGTAAGGTTGGTAGAGTATGATTTACTCATTGCTCTCAGTGGTGCTGTTGTGTTTACTTATTAACAGCTTACGCCCTGAGAGTTTTTTTACTCAATTGCCGACTTTTCAAACATCCTCTTATGTTGTTAACAGAAACTTTGATGAGCATTACATCCAAATGCTAAATCAATATCTGAAAATAGTACCAACACCTTTAGGGATGCAGATAGACCCGTATAGAATTTACCGCACAGTAGCAGATGTTGACTATCAGCAAGAATTACTCAATTCTCTGCTAACGACACCTGCACCAATTGTTGCTGCGGGGGCTGTTGGTCATGCCCCTGAAGCAACAACAGAAATTAAGGTTGTCAGTCTCAAGACTATCAGCAAGAACTTCTGGCGACATTTGTAAACGAATTACCACAAAGCTTCTCTAATAGTAGTTTTGTGGTAGTTTTTTATCGTTGAAAATTAAAACAATGAGTGAATATGGGGAAAATAATTGTTAGTTCTTGGGAATCAGAGGGGTATGGACATCATTCTTATATTGATGAGCAAATACATCCTCAATACCTAAAAATAAGAGAAATATGCGAACGGTTAGGAATTGATATTCCAGAAATGGACACTCAAATTACGTCACTTAGCACAAGGACAGAGATTATTGCCGATGAATCTGTACTGGATTATGTGGAGCCAATTTACCATAGCGATGCGGATTAATTAAGTATATCCCTTAGTGCAGTATGCACTGGGAGATATTTCTAACTTACTTTCAGCTTAATCGCTTGTTTGTCCTCTGGGTTTTTGCGTGTGACCCCCTTAACCATTAGAATATCTTTTCTGAATGTGGAATTTTTATGTAAATTTAACCACATCTACCTGATGAAAGTTTACAATATAATTACTGAAACTAATCTAGTTACAACCAACAGGCTTTGGTTTGACCCATCCATGACTGATAATAAACAAGTTGTCTGCCAACTCACTCAACAAAAACCAAGACGTGTTTTGGTTGTAGCTCCAAGTGAACTAGCTATCCATCATCGTCCCAGACAATCTTTTCAAACACCACCTAGTTTAAGCAATTGCATTCTCAAAGTCATAGCTAAATTATCTATCGTCAGCGCTATGTTGTTTGGTATCAGTGCGTTGGGCTACTGGGGATTAGAAATCATTGAAGCTAACACAATTCCGACAATAGAAGATAGATATGATTGGCAAACTCAAAAACATATTTGTTTCGGTTGGATGCTAGTTGCTTTTTCTAGTTTCCTTGGGAGTGCTTCTTTTGGTGATGAGTTTGACGCTATCAGATTTAGAAGGTAGATATAGAAATCTTTTAAATAAATTTATACCTGATTTTTTTACTAATTAATAAGGTCAAAATTCCCATAATTCCTAGTCCAACTATATTAGAAGGTTCGGGAATAGATTTATTTATACTAGGAGAGAAAATCGCAAATGTCCGAGGGGAATTAATATCTGTTCCCGCAAATATTTCTGGATTGCTCATCCTGTATATGCTAACACTGCAATATACATTAATTTGACAAAGTGCATTATACAGTTCATTGCGTTGTCGATCTTGATAATAGTTGCTATGGTTTCCCCATAAGCCTCCAAAAAGGTTAGTAGGAAGGTAGGTGATATTTCCTTGCTCGTCTATAGTTGCTACCCGAGGAGAAGCAGACTGTTGAGGGATGATATAGTCTGTAGTGCCTTGCATCTGGTCAGAAGCAATAACAGATGGATAAGTTGTTTCTAAAATGCTATCAATGGCATTAATTGAAGCTTTAGCGCCTTCAGCATCTAGCCAAAAAGTGGGCAAAAGTGTCAAATTAGAAGGATTGCCGAATAAATTGCTGAAAGTATCTTGCACGAATTCAACGTTATATGAATTGTCCTTAATTTGTAACCCTTTGATAGCCGTAATATTTCCTTGACTATTAAAATTAATTAAAGCAGCCTTAACGGGATGAGAGATGAGGCTTAATGCTGATGTTGCCAGCATTAACACACAAATTGACTTGAGACGAAGCATAGCTGTAATTGAGTATCCAAAATTTTGTCTAAATCTTAACGATTCGTTATTGACAAGTCAACCGAAGTTTAGAATTCATCCAAATCACCAACGGCAAAGAAATACTGGTAGAGACGGTGTGGCGCTGGGAGTTTAAGAGAGTTCTAGAATATGCCAGTATTGAAATATCCAAAAATCAGTAAAATGTAAGTTTAGAGAGTAAAAAAAGGGTTTATGACCATAGCAGTCAAGAAACTTACCCTTGAAGAGTACCTTGCCTATGATGATGGTACAGATACCAAGTACGAACTTGTGGATGGAGAGTTGGTTGAAATGCCACCAGAAAGCGATAGAAATAACTTAATCTCTCTTTATCTACTGTCACAATTTCTCAAGTTTGTTCCGATTCAACTCATCCGTCATAAAGATACAGAACTTGTGGTCATAGGCAACCGGACTCGTGTGCGACTGCCTGACTTGATGATCTTAACGCAGGAGTTATTAGAAGCGATGGCTCTCGGACGGGCTACAATCACTCCAGATATGCCTTCGCCAGCAATGGTAGTTGAAGTTGTGTCCCCAGGAAAGGTAAATGAGGATAGAGACTACCGCTATAAGCGTTCTGAATATGCAGCACGGGGTATCCCGGAATACTGGATTGTTGACCCTGGAAAATCCCGAATTACTTTGCTGACTTTGGTAGATGGATTATATGAAGAATCTGTGTTTCAGGGGACGGAAACAATTCAATCAGTGATTTTCCCTGCGCTGGATTTGACCGCAGATTTAGTATTAACAGCCGGACAGGTCTAAAATTCAATGTATTGAAAGTGGCAATTGCTGATGATTTGTATGGTTAAACCAAAACCAGTAGGTGAAAAAGTTCCGAAACAAATGCAAGGGAAATTTGAGGAAATCACCCGCCTCACCGATGCCTTTTGCTCTCAACATCTTAACGGTGAATATGCAGAGATGTCGCGCCAACTGGCGGTTGCTCTGTGCCGCAAGCGTCCCTCGCCCCTAGCAACCGGACTAGCCAAATCGTGGGCTTGTAGCAACATATAAGAAATAATTATGCCGTAGGAGGATATATGAGGCAATTAATAATTAAGAACTATTGTCAGCGTTCGGAATTCAGTTATCTTGAAATTATGTGTAGGGCAGTATTTTGAGGTTGTCGATGGGGCGTTAGTCCACTCGGTTTGGCATACTTGCACGTTGGGTATAACCAAGGTTATGCCAGAGGAACTGCACCGAGCTTCAACCCTATCGATCTGCTACGTACCGTTTACCAAGGAACACTGCTGGCTGTGGGTGGTTTTGATCGACAACAGGGTGATGAAGCAATTAGAAGCGGGCGGGCTGATGCCATAGTTTTCGGACGACCATTCATCTCTAACCCTGACTTAGTGGAGCGGCTACGACTCAATGCCCCTCTAAGCGAAGGTGATGTCAGGACGTTCTATGGTGGTAGTGAACATGGCTACACAGACTATCCAACTCTGTCGCAACTCCATTGAACAAATTGAGTACAGTTTCTGATGTAATACAGATTTTATCGTCCTGTGCAAATACCTTGGGATTTGCAAGCAGAAGTACATTTACCGAGCATCGCTTGCTTGAGAAACTCATAAGTTTCCTCAATACTTACGGGAAATGCCTCAAAAAGCACAAACTCTAAAGACAGCTAAAAAAATGGTGTTGCTAGATTCGGATGATAGATGATGATACCATGCTAGAAAAAGCGGTGGAAGCCGCAGTCTTTCTTCAAGAGAGCAGCTAAATTTCTTTGCCCTAACTTAGATCGATTGTCCAAGGTTTTTCAGATCATGGAAAACCATAAGGAGAAATCCAAATGAACTACGACATCAAAGACAAAACCATTTTGGTTACGGGCGCAAATCGCGGCATCGGCAAGGCGATAGTTGAGTCGTTTATTGAACAGGGAGCCACCAAAGTCTATGCAGCTGTTCGTCAGCTCAACAGTGTTTCCTCATTGGTTGAACAATACGGCTTACGAGTAGTACCAATTCGGGTTGATTTAGGCGATCCCCAATCTATTGTTGCTGCTGCTCAAACTGCCCCAGATGTGCAAATAGTTATCAATAATGCAGGAGTCTTTCAAGCTGGAACTCCCTTAGCTGAGAATGCGATCGCCGCTCTCGAATTTCAGATGAACATCAATGTATATGGATTGATCTACATGGCTCAGGCGTTTGCCCCGGTACTCAAAGCCAATGGAGGTGGTGTCTTTGTCCAAATCAATTCTGTTGCTTCGCTCAAGGGTTTCCCCGACTCTGCCACTTACTGTGCCTCAAAAGCTGCGGCCTATTCAATCACCCAGGCATTACGAGAACTATTGGGTGAGCAGGGCACGCTTGTGCTAAGTGTTCACCCTGGCCCGATTGCGACGGATATGGGCGATGCGGCAGGAATGAGTGAGGTTGCACAGCCACCTGCACTTGTGGCAGACGGGATTATAAAAGCTCTCAAAGCTGGCGATTTTCACGTCTTTCCTGACTCAGTGGCGAAACAAATGGGCGATGCTTATAAAAGCTTTGCGGAAAATGTCGTTGAGGTGTTATCAAGTTAACTACATTGTCGGGTAATGCTCTTTCCATCCGGCGTATACACGACCCCACCCAACATCGCCAGTACAATTCTCTGCCGCCGCGCCACTCATATTAAGTTCGGCGGATCGCTTACGATATGCCCTCAGCGAATGCAACGAAGATGAACTTACTTGACATACTACCTTTGCTGATTTGGATCTACTGCGACATTTATTGTGAAACTAGGCTTAGTCATTTCCATCCATTAAGCGACAACGGCTTTGGGACTTGCAAGCAAGTTGAGAAGAACGCTCTCGTACAATAGTCGCTAAATCTGGTCGTCCTGTTAGGAAAAGTCGCCAATCGGCCCAAATCCCATATAGGAAGTCGGCAATAGCACCGATAACTGGTAAGGAAGTTGCAGCATAGACCCAACCCATCCCCAGAATTTCGTAAATGCGACGGAAAACCTCAACATTTTTAACTACTGTTCCGTCTGGCAACACAGCATGAATACGCCCCATCGCAGTTTCATAGTCAACACCGCGATGTGCTTGGGGATTGTAGTCATCAGCTGCAATATCTACAAACGCCACCAGCCCTCGACCCGCGTCCCGCTTCTTCAAAAAGTTAACCTCACGCAGACACAAGGGACATTGACCGTCATACAGCAGTTTGATTTTCCACGACGGCAGAGTGGATAAAGGCTGGTCTAGAGAGTTGTTACAACCGTAGGATTGGATTTGTGGTGAGGGCATTTCGGGATCTTAACTAAGTTTATTTCGTTACATCAAGCGTAACGCCTCTGGAATTATAAGTAATGCCTAATGTGAATTAAAAACGTCTCTTATCGTGTAAGGTTTTGAGAATTGCCAAAAATTATGCTTTTAACCTTGAAATTAGGGCGTAGGGGGGTAGAGAGAAAATTGTATTTTTGTACACCCTGTCCCGCTCCGCACTGGGGACACTTGCCAGTAAACATTGGGTGAGTGTCGAGCAGTTCTAACTGTTCCTCTGGTGTCCATCTCTGGCGGGGCTGCACAATCAACTCGCCATTGTAATAAGTGTCCCCCTGCGGCTCCCACAGTTC
>NZ_JACJSJ010000170.1 GCF_014698115.1 Nostoc sp. FACHB-973 | reverse complement strand
GTGCTAATGGTTCGGGAAGCGGTGGATCGACAATCAGCTTGGGTGGTGCTTCATTTTCAATTGCAATCAACGGTGATGATCCGATAATGTCCCTAGCGCTCGGTGTGTGGCTGTTCATAACAGATAATTACCTGAGAGTAGTTTGTATTACGATCGAAATGGCACTAAGATAAGCCGAACGTCTTATTTCACCCTGCTCCCAACCTGTAGGCTGGGAATGTATTTCGAGAGGCTCTGCCTCTGATCAACCCTTTGGAAGCTCTCAGAATTAGTTCCTAGCCTGGAGGCTGGAAAACAGTCACGGCGAGGGCTGTGTCTTAACTTAGTGCCATTCTGCTTTACCCTTTTCCCCTACGCTAACTCAGTAAGCAGCAAAGCGATGGAAGAGCATCTTTTCCTTTCCCCAAAAACATCGATCGCATCCTATTGCAGATGTTTTTTCAATTCAGCAGCAGCTTGAACAAATAGAGAACGGGTTTCTGGCAACTCGGCTAAACCATTCAGTAGTCCGAAGTCATGAATCATACCGTTGTACTGCACAGTTGTCACATCCACCCCAGCTTCATCGAGCTTGCGTCCATAGGCTGTACCTTCGTCATGCAAGATATCGCTCTTTGCAACCACAATTAACGCCGGAGGCAAGCCTTTGAGTTGCTCAACCGTCGCTTGTAGGGGAGAAGCATAGATGTCTTTGCGCTTTTCTGGGTCAGTGATGTACATATCATACATCCACTTCATTGTTGGTACAGTTAGAAAACGCCGATCGCCAAATTGGTGATAAGAATTCGTTTCAAAATCCGCATCTACAATGGGCCACATCAGGATTTGCAGCTTGATGTGTGGCCCTCCTTTTTCTTTCGCCTTCAAAGCAGTGACAGTTGTCATGTTACCGCCGACACTGTTGCCAACGACTGCCAAATTCTTGCCATCCACGCCAATCTCCTCGCCATGCTCGGCAACCCATTTGGTTGCAGCATAAATCTCATTGATTGCCTGTGGGTACTGAGCATCTGGCGTGCGAGTATAGTTGACAAAGACACCTGCAAACCCTGAAAGCACAACCAGATCGCGAACCATGCGCTTGTGTGTTGGGTAATCACCCAGCACCCAACCACCACCATGAATAAAGATGAAAACAGGCAATGTGCCTTTGACCCCTTCAGGTCGTACAATATCAAGGGTAATTGAATAACCATCAGCAGTAATCGTCTTTTGGGACTCTTCAATGCCTGAAAGGTCTACTGAAACGGAAGCCTGTGCATCTACAAGAACTTGACGTGCTTCGAGTGCAGTGAGTTTCTCTAAAGCCACACCTCCTGAATTTAGCACTTTCAAAAATTCCTTCGTTCCTTTGGAAAGACGTGGATCGTCTGCAACTTCCAAAATTTTTGCTGCTTGCGAGTTTGCTTGAGCAACCATGATATTCTCCTTTGATGAATAGTAGACAATCTGTTGAAATGGCACTGTCAATCGGTTAACTTGACAGCACGGGTTATAAATCGATCACGATTTTACTGACAGCCGTACCTTGCTCCACCGCTTCGTGGGCAGACAATGCAGTATCTAAAATGAAATGGCGAGAGTCAACCACTGGACGCAATTGATTGGCTTCTGCCAATTGCGTTGCCTGCCGCAGAATCTCACCATGATGAGCACGACCTTTACCAGTCAATAGAGGCAGAAGTACGAACACGCCCGAATACGTCGCAGATTTCCGTGAGAGAGGCATCAAGTTATGCTGTCCCCAGCCGTAGCTACTGACGACGTGACCGTAATTGCATACTGCTTTGAATGCATCATCCAAAGTGGAACCCCCAACCGTGTCGTAGACCACATCAAAGCCTCGACCATCCGTAAATGTCTGCACGATCTGCTCGATTGATGTGGTGCGGTAGTCGATTGGCATAGCACCGAGTTGTTGCACCATGTCATGCTTGGCAGCCGACGCAGTCGCAAACACTGTAGCACCATGCGCTTTAGCAATCTGCACAGCGATATGCCCTACACCGCCAGACCCACCGAGTACAAGAACCTTCTGACCGTCGCGCACATTAGCCCGATCGACCAACCCTTCCCATGCAGTCAAAAATACTAGGGGTAATGCAGCGGCTTCACGCATACTGAAGTGAGTCGGCTTTTTTGCCAACAGATCGGGATCGACGGCAGCAAATTCAGCCAGTGAACCTTGAAGTCCACCAACTCCACCCGTCAGTCCATAAACCTCATCACCGACTTTGAACGTGGTAACATCCTGTCCAACTGCTTCAATGACCCCAGCTAGATCGGTTCCCAGTACAGCAGGCAGAACAGGTTTAGCATGGGGCGCTTTACCTGTGCGAATTTTGCTGTCGAGCGGGTTAACACCACTCGCCTTGATTCGCACCAGAACCTGGTTGGCAGTAGGTTCCGGTCGCGGAATTTCAGCAGTGCGAAATGTTGCAGTTTGAAAATCATCGACAATCAGCGCACGCATCTTTGATAGTTGCTCCATCTTCTAATTCCCTATCTGTAATTAATAGACTCAGCTAAAGTTCGCTCTATTCTTCTACAACTTTATGCGTTCTGCAATGTGAGTGGTCATAAACTGTCGGATATGATCGGCGATCGCGTCCCCATCTTCTTCCAAAGCAAAGTGTCCTGTATCAAACAAATGAAACTCCAGGTTTTTTAAGTCGCGTTTGTAGGCATAAGCTCCCTCGACTAAAAAGCCCTGGTCATTTTTGCCCCATACAATTAGCGTCGGTGCTTGATGTTGGCGCAAGTAAGCTTGCCACTGTGGATATAACCGTACATTGGACTGGTAGTCGTATTTTAATGCCAATTGAATATCTATATTGCCAGGGCGATCGAGGAGTGCTTGATCCAGAGTCCAGGTATCGGGGCTAATCGCTTCTAGATTGCGAACACCATTGGTATATTGCCAGCTATCGTCTGAAGCGAGAAAGACAACGGCTTTGGCAATCTCATCAGGTGTGCCGACTCTCAAGAGTGGGATGGCGCTGGCTTGGCTGTCCACGAATTCTTGCAACTGCTGGTCATTGAGTCCCAAATGATCGTAACCAGAAGTCGGAACCATACCAGGGCTAATGGCGTTCACTCGGATCTTGCGTTCTCTGAGGTCGAGTTTAATTATACTAAAAACGGATAAATACTAGACTTTTTTCCAGGCAAAAAACCTTGTATATCAATACTTTAAGCGATTTCAAGAGTAAAGCTCCAACCCGTTTTTAGTATATCTCCCCCAACTAAAACTAAGCCAATTATGATCTTTGATATTCGATCCGCACTTGCTTAACATCAAATTGCTCAGACTCTTGGTATAATACCTTTTCTACTTGTTGTAATCCTAAACTTTCAAACCGTTCCAGTTCTGAGTCTGATAATGCCCAAGGTGGGCCACTTGGTTCTGCTTCTGTATCCCGAACATGGGTAATCAGCAAAAGTGTGCCACCGGGAGCTACAAAAGAGGCAACTGAAGAAATAGCCCCAAAGCGCACATTTAGCGGCAAAGCTTGAATGTTACGGCACTCAAACACAAAGTCAAAGGCTTGATGCCATTGCGCGGGAACGGCGAATAAATCTGCAACTACATAGTTGACCAAAGAATCAGGAAATCGTTGCTGACACCAAGCGATCGCAGTTGGAGAAATATCAAAAGCAGTTACCTCAAATCCCAGATGAGCTAAAGCTTCGGCATCATCCCCTAAACCACAACCGATGATTAATGCCTTTTGACCTCCAATAAACTGTTGATGATTAGCCAACCATTCTAAAAGATAAGGATGTGGAGCTAACTTAGCCCAAGGAATCTGTGTTGTGTCGCCTTGAGCTTCGGCATATAAAACTTCAAACCAAGCTGATGGCTCTGCTTTTTGTAGTGCTTCGTTAGCTAACTGTTGGACATGAAGTTGTAAATTTTGAGGTTGTTGTTCAAACATAAAACTGACACTACTGTTTAGTGGCAAAGTTGAGACGCTTCAAATCTGCGCCATGCCCCCATCGACGAAGAGTTCGATGCCGTTGACAAAGCTGCTGTCATTGGATGCAAGGAAGACCACAGCTTTAGCAATCTCGTCTGGCGCGCCCACCCGCCCAAGGGGGATATTGTCAGCCTGACTTGCTACAAATCCCTGCACCTGCTCCTCGCTCAGTCCCATGAGATTGTAGCCAGGAGTAGGCACGACACCAGGGCTGATGGCATTGACACGAATCTTGCGCTCTTTGAGGTCGAGTATCCAGTTACGTGCAAACGATCGCACGGCGGCTTTGGTGGCGCTGTAAACACTGAAAGCTGGAGTGCCTTTGATAGAAGTAGTCGAAGCATTCAGGACAATCGAAGCCCCCTCTGGTAACAGTGGTAGTGCCTTTTGTACGGTGAACAGCAAACCTTTGACGTTTATGTTAAATGTTTTGTCAAATTGTTTCTCTGTGATTGCTCCAAGTGGGGCAATTTGTCCACCGCCAGCATTAGCGAAGATGATATCGAGGTGTCCTTGCTCTTGCTTAATGGTGGCAAACAGACGATCGAGGTCTGCCAGATTAGAAACATCGCTCTGTACAGCCGTAACATTTTTACCAATGGCTTCCACCGCAGCATCCAGTTCGACTTGGCGACGACCCGTGATGTAGACATAGGCACCTTCAGCAACAAACTGTTTGGCTGTGGCAAGACCGATACCACTGTTGCCACCCGTGACAAGGGCGATTTTTCCTTCCAGTTTTCTCATTATGCTAATCCTTTGATTGTTGGGTTTAAAGTAGTCAGTTACTAATGGAGAGTGGAGTCACAAGTAAGAATAGTCAGCTTAATCTCTAAGGGAGATCTCCGGGCGCACCCAGAATTTCGTCGCCAATTTCGCTAGAGATACGACTGAACAATTCCATGTCAGGTGCTTCATTCTGGTTTTGCGTCCCTGTTGCTTCAACTAGGCGAGCAAAGGAACTGGGCGAAGCAACGACTAACCCGCGAGCTGGCTGGTCACTGAGTGCAGCGACAACATGGGGTGTGCCCATCGGAATGAAGGCACTTTCACCTGCGCCTAGCACAACCTTATTCTTACCAACCCAGACAGTGAACTCTCCTTCCAACACATAAAGTTGTTCTGAATAGCGTGTATGGCGATGGGGTGGAGTCTGGGCACCAGGAGGGAAATAGCCCTCAACCAGGTCATATTTACCATCAGTTGTGGTGTGATCGGCGACGATGGTAAGGTAGTTATTAAGAAGCCAAAATGATTTTGATGTACCGTCAGCAAAAGCCCCATGAACGGGAACGAGCGCAGGTTTAGAGTTGGACGCTTGAGGTAATTCCTTGGCGGTGGCTGATGTTGGATGCATTAATATCCCAACGACGGCACTTAATGCAAGTAACCACAGTAACAATCTTTGAACTTTTTTCCATGTAAAAACTATCATTGCGATCGCCTCTGTATTCTTGCTAAATTGCTGAAATCTCTGAATTTTTGTCGTCCGTATAGAAATTATGAAATACTCCCTGCTGAAATACTTGTTGGGATAAGCATCAAAAACCTTAATCTTTTGCAGCAACAATGGCTGCCATTATCTGCTCAACAGTCCAGCGATCGAGATAGCGAATTCCATTAATAAACAAAGCGGGCGCAGCCTCCACTCCACTTTGCAGTCCACCTTCGATATCCGCATTGACAAGAGCAACATAGGTTCCCCTGGATAAATCCTGCAAAAATTGAGAAATATCAAGCCCTAAACGATTGGCGTACTCTACTAGATAGCCATTCTCTAACTCTTGTTGATGAATAAACAATATCTCATGCATTTGCCAAAACTGCCCTTGAGCCGCTGCGGCTTCCGCAGCTTCCGCTGCCCGTTGAGCATGTAGATGAATTTGTACCTGAGGAAAATGACGGAAGATAAAACCTAAATTGTTTTCTCCAAACGAAACCTTTAATTGCTGCCCGGCAACTTTAATCAATCGATATACATTGGCACTTTGAACACATTCATAATCTCCATACATGACGAATACTACAGCAGCATTCAGTACACCTTGAATATGATCCTGGGTTGAAGGCAGAACGAATAAAGAACGATTATCACGGTTGTAAGTCATGTTTCGGTTTGTATTAAGCAAACTTAAGCCTTACAACCCAACTGCGCTAACGTTGCTATGGATTTAATATAGACAATTGACCCTCTCTTGTCGTCCACTCTGGGTTGACATTTTTGTACAATCAAGTGATGGATGAACCTGTCCAGCTTGCAGTGGAAGGTTGGCTCCAACTAAAGTTGGAATTTGGCTACTAACTTTAGTACAACTTATAAATTGACTATCCCACGCTTAACAGCAGTAATCACAGCTTGTGTGCGATCGTTCACGCCCAGTTTGCTTAAAATCCGATTTACATGCGATTTGACGGTACTTTCACCAATACTCAAAGCAATCCCAATTTCTTGATTACCCATTCCTTGTGCCATCAAACGCAGCACTTCCAACTCTCGTTCACTCAGTTCTGGATTGCTCATTCGCTGCAATAATTTTGCGCCTACTTCTGGCGGAATGTATTTCTGACCATTATGAATGGCGCGAATCGCATTCAAAAGCTCGCCAAGTTTAGAATCCTTAAGCAGATAGCCTTGAGCGCCCGCCTGTAAACCGCGATAGATATCTTCATCGCCATCGTAGGTTGTGAGTACCGCGATCCGAGCCTGCTTAAATTCAGCACAAATCGCCATAATGGCTTCAACACCTCCCATTTTGGGCATTCGTAAATCCATTAGCGTGACATCAGGTTGGTATTCTCGAAACGCGGCGATCGCCTGCTGCCCATCTTCAGCTTGAGCAATCACTGTCATTTCTGGATCGCGGTTAATGATGGTTGCTAGGCCCTTTCTGACTATGGCATGGTCGTCAACAATCAGCACCCGAATCGTAGTGGATTGGCTCATTGTAATTCTCACTCTCGATTGATAGTCGCAATAATTTCTGTTCCTTGTTCAGGTTGGCTTTGAATTGTTAGTTGTGCGCCAATGCGCTCTGCCCGTTCGCTCATTCCTAATAAGCCAAACCCACTACTCAAAGGAATGCTACCCACTCCAAAGCCCCTGCCATCGTCTTTAACCCGTAAGATACACTCTGTCTCGTTGTACACCAACTCGACCAGAATTTCGCCAGCACTTGCGTATTTAATCGCATTAGTTAATGCTTCCTGCCCAATTCTGAGTAAGTTATTCTCCACTTCGGTTGGTAAGGAATAGACTATACCCTGAGTTTCGCAAATCACAGCCGTGTCGGTGGTCGATCGCATTTGAGCTACAATCCGATGCAAGGCACTCTCTAAATTACCTTCTTCTAGTAGCTGGGGACGGAGTGCTGATACGGATCGCCGTGCCCCTGCTAGCCCAGCGCGTGCTAGTTCATCAATCATTTCCAGATGTACTTGGGTTGCTTTCTGGTCATCCGCCAGCACTTGTGTTGCTGCTCCAACTTGAAGCAGAATACCTGTGAAAGATTGAGCTAGTGTATCATGAATTTCTCGCGCCATCCGGTTGCGTTCTTCCAGAATTGAGGCGTGTTCGGCTCGTTTGCGATCGCTAATATCTGTGATGAGACTGTAGAAGCCTCTCACTTGAGCATTGTCATCGAAATCAGGAATTAAGGTCGCACTGATGCACCGTTTACCAGGCGGAAAAGGGATTTCTGCCTCCAGGGATACAGTTTGCCCTTCAAACACTTGATTAATGTACGGTTCAACTCGTTGATAAACCATCTCACCTAAAAGCGCATGAACAGGCTTGCCTAAAATTTCATCACGACTGCGCTTAAACCAAATCTGATATGTAAGATTGATAAATTGATAGCAACGATTGGCATCTACATAGCTAATCAATACTGGTAGTGCGTCGGCGATCAGCCGTAATTCCTGTTCTTGATGACGCAGTGCGGCTTCGCTTTGCTGTAACGCCGCTGTCCTTTGAGCGACCTGTTGCTCTAGAGTGCGGTTGTAATTCGCTAAGAACTGTTCTGCTTGTTTCCGCTCTGTGATGTCTTGAAAGGCTGCGATCGCATAAACTACATTGCCCTGTTCGTCAAAGACGGGAGTACCCCACACCTCAATAGGGATCGTTTGGTTATTTTGGCGAATTTCTACGTCATCAATCGTAGTGCGTTCGCCGCTCAACGCCCGGATGATTGGCATTTTTTCAGTAGGGTAGATTTGATCCGTTCCCGTCACATAAAATTGATAAGCCTCTGCGATTTGATCCGGCGGTACGGCAGGATCAATCCCTTTGCCCATGAGATGAATGCCCCGTTGATTGGCATAGTAAGGGCGACCCTTCGCATCAATGATGGCAATTCCTACGGGAATCGCTTCTAGAAATTGAGCCATCTGACTTTCGCTCGCGCGGAGCTTTGAATAGAGCTTGGCATTTTCGATCGCGATCGCTGCTTGAGTGGATAGTAAATTCAGAACTTGCGATCGATCGGGTGTAAAGGCTCCAGCCGCTAATTGATTTTCTAGATACAACACGCCGACAAGCTTGCTCTGATTCAGCAGGGGCAAACAGAGCATTGACTGAGTTTGGTTGCGTTGAATATATGGATCATGAATGAAATTACCTTCATGAGTCGCATCATTTAAGAGAACGGCTTCATGCGTTCGGATCACATACTGAATAATTGATTCGGGTAAGCGGTTTGTCGTTGGAAACGCTTGCAGGACTTGCGTTGCACAGACATTCTCACCATCATTGAGTTCACAAGTAGCTTCAATCACCCATACTCCTGAGCTTTCTAAAATCAAACATCCGGTTTGTGCGCCTGCATTCTCGATTAATATCTGCATTAAGGAACGAAGCAACTGCTCCAGTTCAATTTCACTCGAAATCGCCTGGGATGCTTTCATTACTGCTACTAGATCAAAAGCGATGGGTGAGGTATTAGAGGTCGTTTCAGTCGTTGTGACGATTGACGTGTGAGCCATGACTGACGACTGAGGAAAGAACTGCGGATAGCGAATTTCTAAATCTTTAACCTTTGCCGTCGCTCCCCAGCGCGTATAGCAGTAGTGAGCTTCTTTCATATAGGTTTGGGCGATTTTCCCCCGACCTCGCGCCAGATAATGTTTGGCAGCTAATTCATAGGCTAACGCTTCTTCTTGAAGATACTCGTTGTTTCTAGCACCAAGAATTGCTTGCTCATACAATTCTTCTGCCTCAAAGAATTGATCCAAAACTCGCGCTTTTTCTGCTTCAATTAAATCGTGCTTATGTTGAAAATTAGTTGGAGCAGAATGTGCCCATTTCTGCATCTTCTCTTGATTGCTGTTTATTTTAAGCCGCAGATGCTCTCGTTTTAGGGAAGAGAGAGACTGGTATACGTGTATCTGGACTAAAGAATCATAAAAATAGAATAAAGGTGTTGCAAAAGTTCCTAATACTCCATCTAAATAAAGTTCAGTTTGAGAAGCATACTCCACAGCTTGTGCAATATCTTCAAACAAATAGCTTAGGATAAGCTTGTCTAGGTACAAATAGTAGAGATTACATCTATCGTTTGTTTCAAGATAACTTGGTAAGAGTTGTTCTTCACTGTAATGCTTACCAAGTAAACAATCTGGTTTTTTTACTTGATTTACTAAGTTGTAGATAACCTGCTGCAATTTATAAATATAATTTAGAGCACCTTCTTGTTTAAGTGGAACGAAAATACTACTATAGATTTTAATTTTTGATTCAATTTCACTTAACTCTGAACCAGCAAAATATAAATGTAAACAATCAAATAAAGCACAGTAACCGCTATATACTAAATCTCCGGTTTCCAGCCCAGTCTCGTATCCTTCTTGAAGTAATGGTAGGGTCTGTTTAATATGATCTTTACAATGCATGACATGCCCTGCAACTACCTCTAAAACCTTAGACTTAAGTTCTTTACTATCTAGTTTATCAGTCAAGCTCAATGCCAATTTGCCAAATTGATAAGCTTCTTCAAAATCATACATAATGCCATTGAGAATCAGCCCACCGTAGGCAGCATAGGCAAGAATCGAGGAGGACGTGTTTCCATGCTGAGCAGATAAATTTATCTGCTCACATACAATCAGCGGTAGTAGTGAAGGAGCAGATTGAAAGGTAGCTCCAACTAAGCCTGATAAGATTCGCATAGCAGCCAGTTTATCTGGCTCTCTCATTAATGGGAGCTTCAGCAAATCCTCTATATTTATGGAATTGAAGTAATCTACTGTTTCTTTTAACTGCCTTTGAACATCAATTTTTATTGGTTTCTCTGGCAAAGCTATACTTAGCAGCCCTAAGACTTCTAAACCAATCTTAATCGCCTTTGTATATTCACCTTGCGCCATGCAAGCTTGGATTTTAGTCTCATAAACTTTTATTTTATCCAGAACAGTGTTTGCATTTTCTAGGACCATGATCGCCCATTGTTCCATTTGTTGGAAGTCGCCACATAGGTATGCTGCTTCTGTCGCTTCTTCGTGCAATGCAAATGTCAGAGCGTATTGAAACTGCCAGCTATCGGTGGCTAGCAATTCTATTCCTGTCGTTAAATACTGTAGTGCTGCACTATGAGCTAATGCTTTTTTGGCTTTTTGACCTGCAATTAGATTTAACCTAGCTATCTTATGGCGCTCCTGTTGATCCGTGACTAAATTACGACCTATATTAAAGTGATCAATTACCTCAAATAATTTATGAGGTATCGTTTTAGGCTCGCTGCTTTGCAGCAAAAGATAACCAATTTTTAAGTGAACAGCCTGTTTCTGTTCCGCTGCAATTAGCCCATAAGCAGCTTGCTGTACGCGATCATGCGAAAATTTGTAATGCTGAATTAATAGATTCTCATCTAACTCTGAGGTAGATAGAATTAACTCCGACTGAATCACTGTTGAAAGTTCTGCAAAAACTTCAACCGTTGCTCGTTCACAGGTTGCTGAGAGGGTCGCTAAATCAAACTCAGCACCAATACAAGCCGCTAAATGTAAGACCCGTTGAGTTTGCTCCGGCAGTTGTTTCAACTTCCCGATCATTAATTCCACTACATTATCGGTAATATTTTTGGCTTTAATGTGAGCAACATCCCATTGCCAGCGTTGTTGATTAATGTTGAAGACGATGAGATATTGGGTGTACAGCGTTTTGAGAAATTCGTTGGTAAAGTAGGGGTTCCCGTTTGCTTTACGCCATACCAACTCTGCTAAAGGCGCGATCGACTTAGTACGAGTGTGCAAGGTCTCAGCGATTAGTTGAGCTACTGCCCCCAGTTCTAGCGGAGCTAAAATTATCTGATTAATCGCAATAGTTTCCTGCTTGAACTTCTCTAGGGTTGCCATTAGCGGATGCGCTTGGGTGACTTCGTTATCCCGATAAGCGCCAATTAAAAGCAGGGATTGCATCTCACGATCGCTCAGAATTAACTCAATGAGCTTAAGCGTAGCAGAGTCTACCCATTGCAAATCATCTAAAAAAATGACCAAAGGATGCTCATGAGAACAGCACACTCGAATGAACTTTTGAAAGACGAGGTTAAACCGATTTTGAGCTTCAATTGGTCCAACTTCCGGTACGGGCGACTGCTTGCCGATAATTAATTCAACTTCGGGGATGATATCAATGATGATTTGTCCGTTGGTTCCCAAAGCTGTTAAAAGCTGAGATCGCCACTGTTGCACTTTGTCATTTGGCTCACTGAGCAATTGCTGCACTAATTTTTGGAGAGCATCGGCGATCGCGCTGTAGGGAATATTGCGCTGAAACTGATCGAATTTACCAGAGATAAAATAGCCGCGCTTTTGGGTAATTGGTTTATAGATTTCTTGCACTAACGCAGATTTACCAATGCCAGCATAGCCAGATACCAACATCATTTCGACTTGGAATTTTGGTTTGCCTCTTTGTTCGTTTTGTGAAGTCGTTCCTGAATTGTTTGGAAAAGCCGCGACGGAAATTGACTCTGGACACGCTACGCGAACAAACGCCGCCAGTAACATTGCAACTTCCTTGTCCCGCCCATAAAGTTTTTGGGGAATTTGAAACTGACCCGAAGCGTCTTGAAGCGCCAGTTTAATGCTAGAGATTTGACCGATTTGTGCTAATTGTTCAGCACAGATTTCTAAATCCGCTTTGATTCCCCAGGCACTCTGATAGCGATCTTCTGCATTTTTCGCCATCAGTTTCAAAATGATATCTGAAACTGGCTTAGGAATCGTTGTGTTTATCTCATGAGGCGGAACAGGCTGTTTAGCTATATGACAGTGGACTAACTCAAGCATATCCGTTGTGGGAAACGGCAGATATCCAGTTAGCAGTTCGTAAAATGTCACACCAAGGGAGTAAAAATCGGTGCGGTAATCGAGTAACCGATTCATGCGCCCGGTTTGCTCTGGGGATATATATGCCAGTGTCCCTTCTAAAACATGAGGACTTTTGAAAGTCGGATTCGTGCGGTTAAATTGGGTGGCAATTCCAAAGTCAATAATTTTGACTACACCAGTATCCAGATTGAGAACTATATTTCCAGGGTTGATATCTTTATGAATGACACTGGCTGCATGGATTCTGCCTAGAATCTCGGTGAGGGCGATCGCAAGACTTAAAAATTGGCATAAGGGCATGGGGCAAAACATCTCTGGGCGCTTGTGCATCCATTGCTCTAGGGACTCTCCCCCAAAATCTTCTAAGAGAATCACCAGAGTGCGTTGATAGTCTTGCTGGCTGTATGCCTTCACTACTCCTTGCACTGTGAGGGAACGGATAATTTTATATTCCTGTCTGTAGCGGGTCAGTTCTTGAGGTGAGGGATAATCAAGTTTTAGCATTTTTACGACGATCCCTACTCCATCGTCTCTGATGCCGCGATAAACTAGAGAATTAGAACTCTCGTATATTTTGTCTTGAATGACAATACCAGGTAGAGTAATCATAGAAGCAACTCTTGAGAGGATAATCTGGCAATACCTCAAACTATACAGTAATTGACAACGAAACTACACGGGTTTCAGGCGCTGCAATTCGCACATAAAGTGAAATCGACTGTGAAGCAGGGCTTTGAGCTAGCCAATTCGCGCGTAAAGTGAAATTTTACATCTAATCACGGAAATTCAAGATATTTTATTCAATATTGATGACAATTTATACCTAATTTTCTAAATATTCTATAGTCAAGCTGCTTGGCTACCTATGGCACGGAGCGATTGCCTAGAGTGAGGCAGTAAGCCTATTGCACTTCAAAAGTACACTTTTAAAAGCATTCGGGCTGTCGTTAAATCAAAGTCGGAAAATTTCAATTTATGTGAAAATTGAATATTTGGCTCAAAGCCTTGCTTCACAATAAATTTCACTTTATGCGCGAATTCCGTCGTCTGGAACTCCTGTAACTTTGTTGTTCATATTTCATCTTATCTGCAAACCCACACCGACAAGTGTCACTGGAACGATAACTTGGCAGCAAAGTACATCTTATCCTTCCAATCACCTATCGGATAAATTATGGTTCCTAAAAAATTATTTAAAAATCAAAAAAGTAAATTTATAAATAATCAGGACTTACGCAACTGGCACAGGCGATCGCTAAAATATAGTGCTTTTGTACTATAGAAGTGACGCAACAGGCAGAGGGCGATGCCTGCGGCGGGCTACGCCTACGCTAGTTG
>NZ_JACJSJ010000017.1 GCF_014698115.1 Nostoc sp. FACHB-973 | reverse complement strand
CCCCATGCCCCTCCGCGTCTTTTTACCTAAGGTTGGAGTTACAAACCTGCTGCTGCATCCAGCAGCCACCAAAGTTCTCCTTGGGGCTGAATTAAACGGGATGGGTAAGTGAAGTCATCGGCTACAGGTGCAAAGACTTGCGCCAAAGCTGGTCTTTTGTTAGCACCAGCAACCAGAAAAATCACGCTGCGAGCAGAGTTGATGAAGGGGTATGTGAAACTTATCCGCAGGCTTTCGTTTTTGTTACCTACAGTAACCAAGCGATCGCGTACTTTCAGAGCCTCTGTGTGGGGAAACAAAGATGCGGTGTGTGCATCATCACCCATCCCCAGTAATATTACATCCAACACGGGAAACTCCGCCCCAGAAGAATTGAAAAATTCTTTTAGATGCTGTTCATACTTAGCAGCAGCCAGGGCTGGCTCAGCTTCTAAAGTTGGTACGGGGTGAATGTTAGCAGCTGGGATATCAACATGATTTAGCCATGCACGACGCGTCATCAATTCATTGCTATCGGGATGATCTGGCGGTACATAACGTTCATCCCCCCAGAATATATGAATTTTATCCCAAGGCAATTTTTGATTGGCGATCGCTTCGTATAACGGCTTAGGTGTACTGCCGCCTGATAAAGCGATGGTAAATCGCCCCCGCTGCTCAATGGCAGTTTCTAACTTGGACAGAACTAATTCTAGCGCTCTTGCAACCAGCGCTGGCTGATCCGGTAGAACTTCAACCGTTTTGTTCATAGCTTTATCATCATATTGCTGGCTTCTGGCAATACAATACCGAACTTCTTACAATCCCCCTTTTTAACTTTTGAAACATTTAACATCGTAGATTAGCTAGCTTGAATAAACTTAGACGCACCTTATCACCTTCATGTGTAAGTTGTCAGTAGTCAGTCGTACTAACTACTGTCATCATTAATTTTTATTGACATCCTGTTACTTAATACTTGCTTGATTGACGCCAGATGGCTGATTTTATTAAAAATTAATAAAATTTAATAAAAATAATTAATTACTGAATTTTGGGTAGTACGGTAGCACAGATGCGCTACCTTAATGTGTATTTTCAGTAGGTACTAATGATATATTACAAATCGGCCACAAATAGGTTTTCCCAGTCAGCGATCGCTTCGCGTTGAGCGATTAACAATTGCTCGATTCCTTTTTGGGCGACATCTAGCAGCTGATTTAACTGACTACGGCTAAAGCTACCTTCTTCAGCTGTTCCCTGGACCTCAATGATTTCCAGATGTTGATTCATCACCACATTAAAATCTACTGTTGCAGCCACATCTTCGATATAATTTAAATCTAAAAACGGCTCTTTTTCCAGTAATCCTACGGAAATCGCTGCTATCTGTCCACATAGGGGCGATCGCTCCAACGTCCCCTGCTGTAACAATTTAGAAATAGCATGAGCCAAGGCGACAAAAGAACCTGTAATCGCTGTGGTTCTGGTTCCAGCGTCAGCTTGCAACACATCAGCATCCACAGTCAGCGTATGCTCTCCCAGTGCCTCAAAATCCAATGCTGCGCGTAAGCTGCGTCCGATTAAGCGTTGAATTTCTTGCGTCCGTCCAGATAATTTCAATAATTCTCTTTCTTGCCGTTGTTGTGTAGCAGATGGTAGCATTCGATACTCAGCAGTCAACCAGCCTTTACCTGTCCCTTCCAGAAACCTGGGAACTCCCTTGGTTACACTAACGGTACAAAGTACCTGAGTATCACCGCATCTTGCGAGAACAGAACCGGGAGCAAAGTGGGTGAAACTGGGGTAAAAGCTGAACGGACGTAGTTCGTAGGGAAGACGACCGTCTGGACGCTGCCAAGCCATTGGAGTTGCCTCAAGATTTTATGAAATACTGTTTTAAGGTTACCGAAAATTTGGGTAAAAGCTCCGTCCTTCTAGGAGGCCTTGAAGTGGTAAAATAATGGCAACAGGAAGGGTAATCAACCTGTCTAAAAACCCGGTTGCTGCCTAAACCGCAGACACTGAACCTTGATAATTGAACGCCACTTGCTACAACGCGGGGAACCCCCGCAACGCAGTGGCTCATCTATGCGGTTCTGCTGCATTGTTCTAGTTTCTCCTGGCAGCAGGTAAAAGATTCACATTGAACGTGACGAATCAGTTTTTGAAGCTAAAAAGGACTTGCAGTTATGCAACTAGGGTAGGGCATACCCAAAGTAACGCTTGGGGAGAGCCTCACCTCTGGCTTAGACGACGCAAGGAATCTAAGTTAAGTGATCTCAGCGAACCAAGAATCCCCGTGCGTTCACGCCGGGGAGTGTCAACTTAGTGTATCCTTCTAGTAGCATCTTGACAGCGATCGCCCGTTGGACTTCTCGCAAGTCGAAGGCTATTTTCGATAAACTCTGATAACGATCGCATCCACATTGATATCCGCTATACTTGCTGCTAATTACACCTTTGTCCTTATTCCGTATTTTCTCACAAATGATTTAGGATTGCTATAGTGTTTTCTCATGAATCATTTAGGATTGCTATAGGTTTTCCCAAGGCACTTCTGTATCGAAGCCTTCGATTCGATTGAGCAAGTTTTGGAGATTGATTTGTTACAGAACGGCTTTAAGTTCTGCGTCGCTCATGGTATAATAATTATGGGGATAGAGTAACTGTTCGGGTAACGCACCCTACAAATACTTAATGTTGTTCAAAAATCAAACCGGATTCTTATAGCATCTTGAATCATCCGCTCAGATTTTGGGTTTTTTGAAGATTGAAATAACCAATCTTCGTTGCAAATTTCACCAGCTTGAAAGGGCTAGTCCTAAATCACTAGCAAATTATGGAATATCTTGATAAAAATTATGGAGAAATTCCACTTTTGCGGCGTGAATCTCTTTTCAAAGTACACAGACCAATTGCTGGTATAGCTCCCAGAATGATTGCTGTAAGTCCTTGTCCACTCCAATACAAGATAAAATTACGGGTTGCTTCTGGAATTAAATTTTGCACAAGAAAAAGCAACCAAACCAAAATAGTAATTAATAAGAAAGAGATTGAAGGTAAAAAATTCCACCACCAAGCGCTTGCTGTATATCTTCTTAATACCAGCCATTGGCAAATCCCTAGCCAAATACCAGAAATAATATAAGCGATCGCAGATAGAAATCCCAAAATAAAAGTCTGTTCAGGAGATAAAGTTTGATTTAACGATGAGGCAAAGGATGAAATGTAGTTAATCCAAGCTGTAGAAACACCGTTGGCAATTAACCAACCAACACTAGTAGCAAATATCCATTGCCAACCAGATAAATATCGGTAAAGGACAAGGGCTTGGTCTGCGGCGAAAATCAGCGCAAACACAATATTGCCCAGACCTCTGACCACAATGCTCCAGGTTTGCATCTCTAGGGATAGGTTTTGGAGAATAAATTTCTCTAAAGCGATACTGGCAACGCCACCGACAACCCATCCGATCAGCGTCATTAAGGTAAACTGAAAAAAGAACTTCTGTCGCTGCGATCGCGGAATCAAAAACTTTCCTGGGTTAGGCTCATTATTAGCAGATGCAAGATGATCGGGACTGTTGGAGTCAGATTGCATAAGAAGTTAGGGGAGTAGGGAGTGGGGAGTGGGGAGTGGGGAGATGAGGGAGATGAGGGAGATGAGGGAGATGAGGGAGAAATAATCAATAGCCCCATGCCCAATGCCCCATGCCCCATGTCCAATTCCCAACTCAATATTGATTCTTGTTTTATCCTATTTCTTAGTCCCTAGTCCCTAATCCCTCATTCCCCTCATCTCCCCCCACTCCCGACTCCCCAATCCCCACTCCCCTTTAATTCTGAAAAAGCGTAATCCCAGAATGATAAGCTAAACAGTGGCATAAAAAAGTGACTTAGGATGAAGTGATAAATGGGTGTTTCGTTGACAACTCCTCATCTGTTACGGGCTGCTCGTGGTGAAGTAGTAGATCGTCCCCCTGTATGGATGATGCGACAAGCGGGACGATATATGAAAGCATATCGAGACTTAAGAGATAAGTATCCTTCGTTTCGCGATCGCTCGGAAATTCCAGAAGTGGCAATTGAAGTTTCCCTGCAACCCTGGAAAGCTTTCCAGCCAGATGGCGTAATTTTATTTTCTGATATTGTCACCCCATTACCTGGTTTGGGCATTGACATGGACATTGCCGAAGGTAAAGGGCCAATCATTCATTCGCCCCTCCGCACTCAAGAACAAATTGATAACCTGCATCCCCTAGAACCAGAAGCAGCTCTACCTTTTATCAAAACAATTTTGCAGGCGTTGCGGTCTGAAGTAGGCGATAAATCCACGGTGTTGGGCTTTGTGGGTGCGCCGTGGACATTAGCGGCTTATGCGGTGGAAGGAAAAGGTTCTAAAACCTATTCCATCATCAAAAACATGGCATTTTCCGATCCGACGATATTGCATCAATTGTTAACAAAATTAGCAGATGCGATCGCCATCTATGCCCGTTATCAAATTGACTCTGGTGCCCAAGTTGTGCAAATGTTCGATTCTTGGGCGGGTCAATTGAGTCCCCAAGATTATGACACCTTTGCTCTACCTTATCAGCAGAGAGTTTTCCAGCAAATCAAGCAAACCCACCCCGATACACCGTTGATTTTGCTAGTTAGCGGTAGTGCTGGTGTGTTGGAAAGAATGGGCAAATCCGGTGCAGATATCATCACTGTAGACTGGGCAGTGGATATGGCAGATGCACGGGCAAGATTGGGCAAACAAGTCAAAGTCCAAGGAAATCTTGACCCAGGCGTGCTATTTGGCTCTAAAGAGTTTATCCGCGATCGGATTTATGATACCGTTCGCAAAGCTGGCAATTGGGGACACATCCTCAATCTTGGTCACGGTGTTTTACCAGAAACTCCAGAAGAAAATGTCGCTTTCTTCTTTGAAACCGCAAAGGAACTAAATCTGGCAGGAGTTAAAGGTTAGGAGCCATTCAATTTTGGATTTTAGATTTTAGATTTTGGATTTTTTCTGCAATCCAAAATCCAAATTCTTCTTGAAAGCCACCAAAGCTGCGACGCAAAATCTAAAATTTGCAAAGCTATCACCTATAAAGTTTTAAGTTGCAGCGGATTTCAAAAAAGATGAAGTACATAAGCTAGGTGTTAAACCTATGTATAAAGCCTACTTTACTTCTGTTAGCGCAGTGGGGCTTAGCATATTCTGATGCGAAATCCAAAGTTATTTTTATTCTTAACTCCTGATTCGGAACTTTTAACTTTATTCTTAATTCTTAACGTTTAACTCCTAACTTTTTAGAAATTCTTTATGAGCCAGAAACGGATTTTAGTGACTGGTGCAAGTGGTTGTATAGGTCATTATCTAACAGAAGCTTTAATTCAAGAAACAGATTACGAGCTGTTTCTGCTAGTTAGAAACCCCAGTAAACTGCAAGTTGATACTGACGCACGTCCAGGTATCAATGTTTTGCAAGGCGATATGCAAAACATTAGCCAATTTGCTGATTTGCTATCAACAATTGATACAGCAGTACTCACTGCTACAGCTTGGGGTGGTGAGCAGACATTTGATATTAATGTCAACAAAACTATAGAGTTGATGAAGCTCTTAGATCCAAATAAATGCCAACAAGTAATTTATTTTTCCACAGCTAGCGTTTTGGATCGGCACAATCAACCATTAAAAGAAGCTGGGGAAATTGGTACAGATTACATCCGTTCTAAATATGATTGTTTACATGAAAAAGAAAAATTAGAAATAGCACCCAAAATTACCACAGTTTTTCCCACTTTAGTTTTAGGTGGTGATGCGAATAAACCCTATTCTCCTGTCACATCTGGAATTGCAGAAGTTACGAAATATATTAACTTGATTCGCTTTCTTGATGCAGATGGTAGTTTTCATTTTATCCACGGGCGAGACATTGCCACTGTAGTACAATATTTAATCGCTCATCCTCCTCAAAACGATCAATCACGTCGGTTTGTTTTAGGTCAAGCAAAATTAACTGCTAACGAAGCAATAGAAGAAGTTTGTGCTTATTTGGGCAAAAAGATTTACTTTCGCATTCCCGTATCTATAGCTTTAGCAAATTTGATTATTGTTTTGTTCCGCATTCGGATGGCTGCTTGGGATAGGTTCTGCATGAATTATCGGCATTTCAGTTATGAAAATGCGATTAATCCTAGCAGTTTTGGCTTGTCAAATTACTGTGCAACTATGAGTGATGTTTTGAAACTAACTTGAGGCTAGGTTGAAGAAGAGTTCAGAAGTCAGAATTTAGGGGTAAGAATGTTGTCAAAGCACAAAAAATGGGAGTATGCCAAAACACTCATGTTGCTATCCAATCGATATTGGGTGTTTCATCAGGATTTATAAGTAAGGCATCAGTAAAAATAAATTGAACAATTGACCAGATAGCTAGACAATTATAATGTAATCAAATTACAGCGTTAAATGTCTAATAGCCAGGAAGTCAAAAGCATTCAAGACAAGTACGATTCGTTATCGCCTTATTTGAACGAGAAAACACGGCGTATCTGGGCAGCAATTCAAGCCCGAAGCTTGGGGTGGGGAGGTATCAGTCAGGTGGCGTAGGCGTAGCCCCGCGATCACTTGTGCTGCACTCTGAACCCACCAACAACGCCCGTTCCTTGAAAAGCAGACTCTAACAGGATTGCGGCAAATTGTGTTTCTAAACTCAAATCAACGGCTGGTAAGGATTCTGGAAAACTGTTCGATCTACTGATATTATCAAACCCAAAGCAGTCACTTAATTGTTCAAGTTATTTTTACATAACTCCTTGTTATTAAAATCTCTCCGCGTCTCCCTGTCCAGCGTCAGTCCTAATGATAAGTCTTCAACCGAACATGATATAAGTCCTAATTAAGACATCAAAGGAACTGGGCGATAATAACGGTAGTGGGCTGGCATTTGCAATCCCTGGAATTTCAAACTTTGTAATCGGTATAAGTAAGCTGCTCCAGTCATAATGTGGTGAGCAACGTCAACCACACGTCGTGCATTTGGTTCAGCCAAGTAAGACTCCTTCACCCATTCATTAAAAGCACCTATAGCAGGGCCACACCAAATTTGGTAATCCATTTCTCGCCCTTTTTCACCAGAGGAAGACCAGCGAGAGGACAAGCCCAGATACCAACGGAAAATTAGCGCCATTTTCCGCTTAGGATTGTCGTTTGCCCTAGTGATTTGCTCTGGGTCTCGTTCAGTGAAAAAAGCAACCGTATCCTGCCAAATAGTTTCGAGGTCTCTACCAAATACTTGCTCTTCTAATTTTTTTCTTTCCTCAAGTGGAATTTCATCAATGGAGTTGTAACTTCTGTAAAGGTCGTACAATTTCTGCGCCCGCATTGGGAAAAGAGTACCGCGTTTGAGCAGTTGTACTTTTACCCCCATTTCAAACATATCGGCAGAAGGAGCCATAATCACATCTGCCATACTAGCTTGGGCTAGCAAGTTTTTTGTATGCACAGAAGTGCCAGCTTCAACACAAGATTGATTAATAGAACCAGTCACTATATAACTAGCCCCCATCATAAAGGCAGCTAATGCTGATTCAGGTGTTGCAATACCCCCTGCTGCACCGATTCTTACCTGTCTGTCATAGCGGTACTTTTGCTGCATCTGATCTCGAAGAGCGAGGATGGCGGGTAAAAGACAAACTAAAGGACGATTATCTGTATGTCCACCTGAATCTGCTTCGGTAGTAATATCATCAGCCATCGGCACTTTTTCTGCCAGAGTAGCTTGTAACTCTGTAATTAGTTGTTGTTCAACCAACTGCTGAAGAATTTTTCTTGGGGCTGGCTGTAAAAATTTTGTCGCCACTTCTTGGCGAGAAATTTTGGCGATGATTTTATTTTTAACTTCGATTTGACCGTTCGCATTCAAACTTAGTCCCGCAGCTCGATAATAGACGATATGGGGCGTCAAATCGAGAAATGCTGAAGCTTCTACAGTTCTAACATCGTGTTTGAGATATAAATCTACAGCCCGGCGTTCCAAGGCTTCTTCGCTGGGACTGTGAATTAGGTTAAAGGCGTAAGGGCCTTGGGGAAGGGCTTGCTGAATTTGGTTAATAGCTGCTTCAATGCGGGAAGGAACCAAACCAGCCGCACCAAAACTACCCAAAATGCCTGCTTTTCCTAAAGCAATTACTAATTCTGCGGAAGCAATGCCACCTGCCATTGCACCAGCCATATAGGCATATTTTACCCCGTGAAAAGCGAGGAAGTCGCGATCGCCTAACTGTTGGGGCGGTAGTGGCGGCGCAACCATCAAAGTCTCTAACTTTTGACTTTGACTGTTGTTAGGGTCGGAAAAATTACCTTGGTTGGTCATACCGACCCGACCCTGGTCTTGGATAACATAACAAGGTTTGTGCAAATTCAACAGCCGAGATTTGATTTCCATTTCCTCAAAGGCAATTGAATCTAAATCATCCTTTCCAACTTTATTTATATTATTCAAATAACTTGTCACATTGCTGCCTTCTAGTAAAGTTGTAGAGGCATGTTTTACTTGATGTTCATTTCCTAACATTTAAAAAACCCTATAATTACAATAAAATTTACGTTTTTTCGGTAAATAGATTAGTTTGATTATGCATCTATGAGCTTTTCAGATAACTGTAGTCCCAAATTTTTGATGTAAGCAATTGTTTTGTTACCATAGATAATTTCGACATTGGCGATAGCAAAAGGTTGAGGCGATCGCCCCATTTGCATCACTTCCACTCGATAGGTTAAAATGCCAAAAGCTGGCGTAACTTGCCCACGAAAACGTACTATTTGTGGACGTTGAGCAATAGCTTGAAATCTGGCATTCTTAGTGCAAGTTTGTAATCCCAAAAACAGCAGATAAAATTGCAAAAGTTGAGAGCTACCTTCAACCATGAGACTACCGGGCATAGTCGGGTCATTTTTAAAGTGACAGAGAAAATACCAGTCACTTGGCTCTACAGTTTTTGTAGCAGTAACTAAACCTAATCCCGCAGCTCCTCCTTGAGGATCAACAGATAACACCCGATCAAACATCAACAGCTTCTCTGTGGGTAAGCGCAGTGATGGATTCAAGCCATTTTGTTGATAATTACTGCCGAAGCAAGCAGCAATATTTCCTTGGGTTAAGTGAACTAAGTCTTGGCGGTCAAAAGTAGATTTTTGAGACGATAGTAACGGTTGAAAATGCTGTTTGTGAATTTTGCTTCTTTCTTTCTCGTCTCGCTCAGTAAAAATAATACCTTGTCCTTGGTCTAATTCCTCGTCAGAAAATAATCCTGCACAGCCTCCAGAAATTTTCAGAAATAATTTTTCGTTAAGAAAACACTCGCCACTAAAAAAGACGACCAAGTTTGACGCAGTTTTGACAGCAGAGTTGATTTTAACGTCATAACGCATGGTTTTGATATTTTCTGGCTGGTCATCGAGAAATGTCGCTGTTAAATCGAGTAAGCGAAATGACCGTTGTCCTTGATTATCAAAATCAGTTCCCAGGTAACCAAGTAAAAGTAGGAAACCTTGCCCTGCTTCTTCATATATTCCTATAGGAATTTGACCGTCCACAGCGAACCAAGCATCAGCAGGCAGATCGTATTCAGTTTGGATAAAACCAGAACCATACTCGCCTCTGACACCTTCAATTTTTTTGACACGGTTGATAAACAGATAAGGAGGATTGGGAAGTCTGACTCGTCTAGGATAGGGGTCAATAATTTCATAATCTTTACCCAATACTTTTGAAACCTGTCCTTGGGCAAACTCAAGTACATCAGCTTCATCAAAAATCACGTCGGCAGACTTTTTGGAGACAGAAACAGTACTTTGAGACAAGCTGATTGAATCTAAATTTTTACCGCTTTTATTATTCCTGACGCTCAAATTTGTAGACATCAGCGGATACTTTTCCAAGCTGATTTTTTTGAGAAAAGATTTCTTTGGATTGCTACTTTCTGCGGTTGTACAGTAAAGTGGTGACAAATCCACAGGGGCGCGATGACTTAAAAGCTGTGCCAAAGCTTTAACAATAGTAGTATAATCATCGGCTCCTCTACGATTGATGGATATAGTAACGTGTTCTTTTTGTTGGAGATTATCAGCAATCCATCGAGAACAGGTATTACCAGGGCCAACTTCAATGAATATCCTAGCTCCATCTTCGTAAACCTGGTTAACCAGTCGCGGAAAATCAACGCGCTGACAAAATCCTTGACTAACACGATGAGCCAGAGATTCCCGATCAAGAGGCATTAAGTCATAATTAGCTGAAGAATAGAAATTAATCCCTGAGACGTTTTGAGTCGGTGAGGTGTTAAGTTTAATTAGCTCATCGTATTCCCCAGCCATCGGCTCACAATGGAGTACCAAGTCAGCAGGTGCGCGGAACGCATCGCAATTTAAATCTGCGATCGCTCTTTGACAGGCTTGGGGTTCTCCAGCTATAACAACTTCTGTAGGGGTGTTAATATTTGTCAAATAAACTTGAGTTTCCTGTTTTAGGCGAGAAACAACACTAGATAGTGGAGCCATGAGAACATAACTATGCCATACAGCTTCCTCTTCATGTGCATTTTCCGGTAAACCCCAATAATCTCGGACTGTTTTTTTCGCGCCTACTAAGCGTGTTTGAAACAATTCTGATGAATGAACAAATTTGTGAACATTGTCGCCGCTAGTCCAAACATTCAAGGAATACAGCATGGTGCTTTCGCCCATACTGTAACCAAAGGCGGCTTGAGGTTGGATTTGAAAATAATCTCTCAAGATGTGTGTTAACACCACTGAAAACCCTGTTCCAGAAACTTGCATCGATAGGGGATCGTCGAGCAATTTTGCGTCTAAATCTTCTAATTGCCTTTTCGATATTTGATTGAGACTTCTGGGATAGAGTAATTTCTCACGAAAAAATAGGTTAGGTTGAGAAACAAAACTGGTGGCGCGTTCAAAAGTTTTGGGAAACAAGTAGAAAAGTTTCCGACCCATGCCAATGTAGGAATTAAAGGCACCTGGGTAAATAAAAGCGATATGACCCTGTTTACCTTGGGGCTTGGCGGTGAAATAGCTGCCTGATGGGCTTTTCCAATCTTTACCGCCAGCAAAGGCACTGGGGATACCCTTACGTCCGCGCTGGATTTCGCGGAGCAATTCGTCTTGGTTGTGTCCGACGATCGCTAAAGCATAAATCGCCTCTGGGTTATTTTGAATATTGGCAAAGGTTTGACTAGCAACGGTAGACAAAGAGGAACTATTTTTAATAGTCTGTTCTAATGTCTCAAGTTGCTCTAGTAATCCAGATTGGTTATTAGCAGCGATCGCCAAAAGATAGAAGGGACTTTGTTCTAAGTGCTTATGGTCGCGGTCTTGTGAACTGGAGTCTTCTGATAAAATTATGTGTGCATAAGTCCCGTCCCTAGCTAGGCTGTTGATAGCAGCGACTCTTGTTGTTTGTCCTGAATTTAAAAACCAGGGTCTAGATTCAGTAGGGACATAAAAAGGACTGTTCTGCCAAATTTCGGGATTTTTCGGGCTAGTCCACTGCGGTGTGGCGGGAATGTAGCGGTTGTATAAACAAAGAGCAGTTTTAATTAAGCTGGCGATTCCAGAGGCAATATAAGTGTGTCCGATATTAGCCTTGACACTGCCGATCGCACAACTCAATTCCAAGTTAGGAACTTGATAAGCTTGGATTAAACCCTGGATTTCTGCTTCATCCTGCTGTCGATCTCCACTAGCAAACACTTCTAGGTAGCCGATGTCTGCGGGGCTAACTCCGGCTTTCGCAAAAGCCTGATGGCAAGATTGTTTAACTGATGCGGCTGGGTTAGTTGAATTTTCGTAGAGGTGACTAACTGTGTCAATAACTGCATAAATGCGATCGCGATCGTCCTTGGCTTTTTCATATCGCTTTAAAACTATAGCTCCAGCTCCTTCCCCTACTATGGAGCCACTGGCATGACAATCATAACTGAGGGTTGGTTTGCCAGGATGAATGCTAGTGTCTGACATTACACAGTCAAGTTCACTAGCAAAATTCACAGCACTCACCACCACAGAGTCTACTGAGCCGGCGGTAAGTAACGTTTTTGCTATTTTTAGCGCCTCAAAAACGGAATTCTCTTCAGCATTAACAACAAAATTAGGCCCTGAAATATTCCATAAAGCAGCAATTTTTTGGAAAACAGTATTTGTTTTCTCACTAAAAGTGTTGTCACGATCTCCAGTTTCAGCCAAGTTCCTATCAACTTCATTAACTGGATTTTCTTTGATAACAGCAACAAGAGCCACATTTTGCGGTCTTTTTTGCTTTTGGTCTAACTTTGCATCCCTTAAAGCGCGATCGATCACCTTTAGCATTAACAATTGCTTTGGGTCATGTTTTTCTATGTCGTTGGGTGGGATTTTGAAATGAAACGCATCGATTTCAAAATCCTGAATGTAAGCTCCCAACGATGCTTGATTGTTGTCAGAGTCCTGTTCTTCCAGTGTTGGCAACTTTGACAGTATGCCTTGACACCGTATAGAAGGAATAGGAATAAAATACTGGGTCGCATCGTAAATACTACGCTCAAATTTATCCAATCCATTACACTTACCAAAAAATGCTTCTATGCCTACAATTGCTAATTTGACTGTCATTTTTTATATCTCCTAATATGCAAGCAAATTCATAAGAAATCACAACTACTTAATTCTGTATTGCTGAACAAGAATTCTGTAGAAAGAGAAGGTTTAGTCGAGCGCTTGCAGTTACCTGCATTTGTGATATACGAACATAGATTTGCCCTTGAGCATTGTGTGCTGTGATATTAGCAAAAATATTCGTTTCACTTTTGGAGATAACTTCTACGGAAACATAAAATTCTTCCTCGAAGGGAATAGTTTGAAACTGTTCTAGCCTTTGCACATGTAAAGGCAAGCTAGCTAAATCATTAAACTGTCTCACCCAAACTACTAGACACTGGAATAAAATATCTCCAGTATAGGGATTAAATGTTTGCAAAGGAAATTGGCCTTGCTTTTTGATTTCAACCTGATCTAAGTAACATTGAGCGGTGAGTTTTTCGGGAGTGATGTTGAGAACCCGCTTTAATCCCTTAAAACTTGGCCCATGAAATAATGCGCCATTTTCATAAGGGAACAGTCTCAAAGTTGCCTGGTCTTGACTGTTATTAAAAGATTCATAAGTATCTGATGAGACAATGTGCTGGACAATTTTTATTTGAGTACTGTAATGATAATGAGGTATACCTTTAGAACTTTCACTCCACAGCAGTACTTCAAACTCTATTTCTCCAGTATCAGTTTTGATGATTTCCTTTAAATCTAAAAAGTATTCTCTTGCCAGGGTTTCATCAAAAATAATTCCCTTGAGAACTTTGTAATTGCTACAACTGAAAAACTTGTAACCTGGATAAAGTTGCTCACAAGTATTGGCAATCCAGGCAATGCTACACATAGCTGGCAAAACTGGATTCCCGCCAATTACGTGATCGTATACAAAAGGGTTAGCGGTTAATTTTAATTGACGACGCACACGAAATGACTGTAATTCAGAATTTAGCTGCTTGGGTTGGGCGACAATTGGGCTACTCATTACCAGAGTTTGTGCAATTCCATGATGAGTAGCCTTCAATTCATCAATTAATATCTGGGCACCAACTTCTAAAGGAATTAGTTTTATATCTTGCTTGGCGAATACTTTCTTTAATTGTGGGGTCACCATACCACCATCCCAAGGTCCCCAACCGATAGAAACTACGCGACAAGAGGGATATTTACGCTGGAGTAGGTAGGCTGTTTTATTAAGTATTTCATTAGCTAATGCGTAATCTGATTGACCTGGATTACCGTAAAAAGCAACAAATGAGGAAAATAAAACAATGCAATCTAATTGATTGGGGTCTACACAGCTAAGTAAGCTTTCTAAACCTTCTATTTTGGCAGTGTAAACGGTTTCAAAATCCTGCTCTGTTTTATTCTCAATTAACTTATCTGCTAAGTTTCCAGCCCCGTGAATAATTCCTGTAATCTGTCCTAAACGCTGAACTACTGGTGCTAATTCTGCCTGTAAAACAGAACTATTGGTAATGTCTATACTCAGATATTCTACCTGCGCTCCAGTGTGCTGAATGTTAGAGATTGTGGTTGTAATTTCTCGCTGAGCTAATAGGTGATTGAATACTTGTTGGACTTTTATCGGTGTAGGCTTATCATTTTGGGCAATTAAATTTTGCATAATTCGCTTTTTTAATTCAGCTTCATTGCAGCAATCTTTAGCCCATTCTGGTTCAGTTTTGGCAAGTTTGGAGCGACCTAGTAAAATAAAATTGCACTGATATTGTTTCGCTAGTTGGATAACACATTGTGCTGTAACTCCTCTGCCTCCACCACTGACAAGAATAACGGATGATGAATTAATCTTGGTGTTACTGTTCATTTTGCTTATTTTTATTGTTTCAACACAGGGATTGATATCAGGTTCGGTTAAAGACTTGTGATTAAGGCTGACGGGGAGACGCTCTTACGCGGAGACTTTTGAATAGTAAGTGATTATCCGAACTTGATCTGAGATGAGCTTCACAAAACCGGGTTTTTGTTGTCGAACCTAGACTTTAAGAAACCCGGCTTTGGAGCTACTGTAAAATTTATCAAACTTAGCCCTGTGAATTACTAGGCGACAGATGCTGTTTCAGATGTTAGAGTTACTCTTCCTTGAGAGTTATATCCAACTTCCAAAATTAGGGAATTAGGATCGTGAAGTTCAGTGATGATGCAGTCTGCTGAAGTTTGAGGATTTAATTCAGGACTTAAATCGATGGCGCGGCAAAATACATTCTCCCACTCTAGATTCAGAGTTTTTGTCAAACCGAATAGACCACCACTAATGGCACTAAAGTCAATACTTGTTCCTAATCCAAACTCACCATCGAGACGAGCAACACAAAGGAAACAACTGCGTCCTGTGAGTGCTGCTTGATTAAGCGATCGCTTCAAGTGTTTTGCTAACAGAAATAGATACTTGAGGATTGATTTTTCTGATTTAGCATCACAGACTTGATGTTCAGGATGTAGATGAATGAAAGCTCCTAATCCACCGTAAGTTTCTGAGATAACTGCTAGTTTTTGTTGCAATTGCTGCTCACTTAAATCTGTAAGTTCGATGCGATTAATTCCTTGAGGTAGAGGCAGGCGATGGCTCACAATAGATTGAGGAAAGCTGAGAACAACTACCTGCCAACCCCGCTCACTTAATAGCTTGGCTAGTTTATTGGTAGTGAGGGAACCGTCATCGGTGAGCAAACAAGTACGGAAGCGGGGTAGCGTAAATTCCCAAAAATCAGGTGTAGGTAAATGCATAACTTTGACCAGACAGCGCCGAATGTGGCGATCTACCAGAGGTTGTTGGTTATCAAACTGGCATAAGGCATTTTTTTTTAGCCTCTGTCATTTTTGTTCCCAAATAATTAGCAATCTTGCCAATGGTTCGTTGTTCTCCTAATTCCTCTGGACTCAATTTAGGCAAGTTGGGGAATAATGTCTGCATTGCACCGATGATTTCTACTCTCTTGATGGAGTCAACACCCAAATCTGCTTCTAAATCCATCTCTGTCTCTAACATTTCCGCCGGATAACCTGTCTTGTCACTAATAACGTCTAATAGTGACTGGGTTAAGGAAGTGTCTTCAGTAGACTCTACTGGTTGCGGGGCAATAGTTTCAATAGAGCTAGCAGGTGTAGATACTGGTACTTGAGGAGATGGACTTGACTGGGGAACGCGGATTTGAATATACTCAGCGACTTGGCGCAGGGTTGGCTGTTCTGCTAACTCTTTAGGATTGACTTTTGGCACATCCGCAAGTGATTCTTGTATTGCACTGATGATGTCCATCCATTTGACAGCATCGATACCCAAATCTGCGCGTGGGTTCATTTCCCAGTTCAACATAGTTACTGGATAGCCTGTCTTACTACTAATGACTTGCATCAATAACTCAACTCTATCCACAGTTTCAACGGATGCTACTGACTTTGTTGCTGGTGATGAACTCTCAACTTTAGCAGGGGGTACTACAGTCAGGGTGTTGTTGACTAAGTTAATCTGAGGTGCGTCAATAGGTGTGCTAGGAGCCACAGTACTGGCAGGTGTCTGAGGAGCAAGCTTGTTAGTCGGTGTTTGCTCTGAAGTTAACTCAAACTGTTGAGATTTGATGTTGTTACTTCCTAATAACACACAGTATTGTTGCTGCATCAACTGGAAAAAGGACTGTGAACTTTCTGCTTGACTCTTGAGATATTGCTCATGTACTCGCAGAATTTCTGATTGATGGTTACAAAATTGTGTTAAGAGCTTCTCTAGGCCAGTGCCTACAATTTGCTCGATATTGGAACGGGAGGGGGAAATAGGTTGCAGCATTTCGTTTGACTCAATGATAGGGATAATAAAGGATGAATCTGTAGAATCGGCAGTGTCAGTTGGTGTGTAAGAGGATGTCACAGTAACAATCTCCGTGGGAATCGCATCTGTGTTGGCATTTGCAGGTTCGAGTTGTTCGCATGAAATCAGATTTACGTTGACATCTGTAGATTCTGGTGAACTTACATTAGTCTTGCTATTTATAACTTCAGCGAAAACAGACTGATCTACGCAATTATTTTCAAATTGTTTGACTAAAGAGTGCTGAATATTTACACTTGGCTGGATTTGATGACCATCGTGCAAAGCTTTCTCAAAAGCAGTCTTCGTTTTCTCGCTGACATAATTACTACCATTGAGACTAATGCTTACCCGTGAGCTTTGAGCAACTTCGGTAGTTTGAGGCTCAAGCTGATAGGGATCAATGTCTTGTAAAGACAAACCAGCGATACGCAACTGCATAACTGCTTGCCGCATCTGGAGGTCACTGTCTTTTTCCCGACTGGGATTTAAAGCTATTGCGAGATGGGGGCGATCGCCAAGGGTAGTCTTGACAAAATTAGTCAGAATCTGTCTCGGCCCAATCTCTACGAAGCAATAACCGCCTGCTGCATAGAGATTCTCTATTTCTTGCTCAAACAACACCGACTGGAGAAGATGACTTTCTAAAGTTTTTTGAATAATCTCAGGCTCAGTTGAGTAAGCTTCGCCAGTTGTATTGGAATAAACTGGAATTTTTGGACTATTGAAAGCGATCGCTCTTACAGCATCGGCAAAGGGTTCACAAGCATGACTGACAAAACGAGTATGGAATGCCGCAGATACAGGTAGTGGGGTGACAGAATAACCGCGCTTGTTCAGAATTTGTTCTATGGTGCCGATTTCCGGTTTAGCACCCGATAGTACGACCTGATTCGGAGAATTAAAGTTGGCAATATTCAAATGAGACAAACCCTGGATGATTTCTGGGATTTTCCGAATTTCTCCATTCACGGCCAGCATACTACCAGTATCACAATCAGCGCCATTTTTCGGCGTACTCATTGCTTGACCCCTAGCTTTTACTAGGTAAAAGTAATCTGCGTCGCTGAAAACGCCAGCAGCCCAAAGAGCGGTCAATTCCCCAAAGCTATGCCCTGCGACAAAATCTGCCTTGAATCCAGCCTGTTGGAGGACTTTGTATAAACCTACACTAAAAGCGCCTATGGCTGGTTGAGCATTTTCAGTTCGTTGCAATGCTTTAGTCTGGCTAGTTTTTTCCTCACTATCAAAGGTGGGACGCGGAAAAACAGTTTGAGAAAGTGGTTGTAAATCATCTTGAATGAATAGGTCGTCCAGAGACTTATAGGCTTGGCGTAGGGGAGGGAAGTTGATGGCTAATTTACTACCCATATTTAAATACTGAGACCCCTGTCCAGGGAACAAAGCTACGACTTTGCCTTTTAGAGACATACCAATCTTACGGTAGTAGACTCCCCGCGGGTGTTCCCAAGATGCTGCTTGCGGTTGTTTTTGGAGCTGATTAATTGCGACTTGCAATAATTCACCGGCTTCAGCTTGGGATACAGCAATAAACCCTACTCTTGCAGCGGCAGTTGGAATATCTGAAGATTTACAAGAGTTAATTAGTTCTTGATAGTATTGATTGCCAGTGGCAGATTCTAACTGTGACTTTGCGGCTTTGCACTTAATCAACAACTGTTCTGGAGTATCAGCCCAAATTAAGACAGACCCAGGAGCGTTGTGTATACGATAGGCATAGCTCTGCTCTTTGTTATATTCTTCTAGAACTACGTGATAATTTGTGCCTCCAAAACCAAATGAACTCACTCCAGCTCGTCTGGGAGTGTTTGGATCGGACTGAAGCCAGGGTCTAACCTCTGTATTTAAGTAAAATGGAGAGTTTTCGATGCCAAACTTGGGATTTGGTTGGGTAACGTTAATCGTAGGTGGTAGTACCTTGTGATAGATAGCCAGAGCAGCTTTAATCATACTTGCCGACCCCGCAGCCGCTTTGGTGTGTCCAATTTGAGATTTGACACTTCCCAAAGCAATATGCTGTTTATTAGGGTTGTTCTCGCTAAAAACTTCCTTTAAGGCCGTAAACTCACATAAATCACCAGCTGGAGTTCCCGTACCGTGAGCTTCAATCAATCCAATACTCGTATAGGGAATGCCTGCATCTTCATATGCCCGACGTAATGTCTTGGCTTGCCCTTCTGGGCGGGGGGCGTAAATACTCTTATATTTACCGTCACTACCAGTGCCGACTCCTTTAATGACTGCATAAATGCGATCGCCATCGCGTTCTGCATCTGCAAGGCGTTTGAGTACCAACATCCCGATACCCTCACCAACCATCATTCCATCCGACTCGGCATCGAAAGGATTCAAAAAGTCCTTTTTAGATGAAGCAGGTGTTTTACTGAAACACATATAGTTGAAAATCGAGTTATCAGCTTCCACTCCACCAGTGATCATCATGTCGCAACGTCCTTCCAGCAACTCACTGATCGACATTTTGACAGCACTCATCGAACTGGCACAGGCTGCATCCACTACACAGTTCATTCCTCCTAAGTTCAAGCGGTTAGCAATCCGTCCAGCAACCACATTAGGTAGCCAACCTGGAAAAGAATTTTCTTCCCAACCTACATAAGCCAGCTTCATTTTCTGGATTATTTTCTCTGTATCCTCGTCGGATAAGCCACTACTTTTAAGAACTTTTTCCCAAACAGGATATTGTAATCGGCTAGTCAGTGGAGTAATTAATTGCATACATCCCCCAACTACACCTAGAACAACTCCAGTCCGTTCCCGACTATAGTTTCTAGAGTCACCGTAACCTGCATCTTCCATCGCCGCTTTCGCCACAACCAGCGAGAGTAACTGAGCGACATCTGTTACTTCCAAAATATTAGGAGGTAGTCCAAACTCTAGAGGATTAAAATCAATGTCTGGAATGAATCCCCCTCGCTTGCAGTAAGTCTTATCGGGAACTGTAGGGTCTGGGTCGTAGTAGTCTTGTATATTCCAACGAGAAGCGGGAACATCAGTAATACAGTCTACTTTACCAATAATATTATTCCAATATTCCTGCAAATTTTTAGCTTGGGGAAATACAGCAGCCATACCAATGATCGCAATTGGAACTCGTTGCAGTTGACCATACAATTGGTCTTGATTTTGAGTAGGCAGATTATTAGTTGTTTCTTGTTCTGAAGAAGTATTTTGATGCACTTTGATCAACTCCACTTAGTTTCAATGTTTTAATTGAATAACAATTATCAGGCTGGACTCTAGGAAAGTTCTACAATAAGTTGTTAATTTAGTAAGACTATGCTTTCAAGGGTTCCTCTACTTTTTACCAACAAAATGTCTATTTCTTTTAACGAGTATTTTTTATTTCATAACTAATCTCTTTATTTAGTTAATTGGGAAGTTATAGCCATAGTCACATAGGTGAGGACAATGTTGATTGCCCAAAGCCTTGAATTAACTGGGTTTTTACTCAGCACTGCCTCAACGCCACGCTACCGCTAACAACACTTTGCTCTAAGTAATACTCAGAGGTTGGTGCAACTTTTATGCAATCGCAATGTAAACTTAATCTTCTGTCACAATTACGTGGATTTGGGCTATGGGACTTCCAAAGAATAAATCCCACATTCCGCACCCAGAACTGTAACAAAAGAAATGTAAAGCGAATTTTTGATTAGGGACTTCTAATTAAGGAAAAAGTGAGCATAAAGATGTAATCTCAGTAGACCGAAAAGTTTTGCGATCGCTCCGTGATCAAGACCTGTATAAGTAGATTTTTGTTGAAAATTAGTATTTTTAAATGCCAGTGTTAAATGGCTGAGTTGGCTCTGTAATATAAGTAAAGTTAATGAATCAGCTAAGTGTAAGAGCAAATCTCACACCAGAATATGATGATAAGTTTTCTCTCATCTGTCTACACTCAAACAGATGCTTGAATTTTTACGCCAAGCAGTAGACCGCAATTATGGGTTAGCCTGCGAAGTTTATTTACCGTCCGCCTGATGTTGCTTGGTTTTTGGCTCTGATTAATAATCTAAATTTATCATTCATCTAAATCTTTCAGCTTTTGCACTTTTCTCCAAAAACGGTATCACAGACTACTATTTTTTAGCGATGGCTGCGCCCGCCGAAGGCATCGCAAAACTTTTCGGTCTACTGAATGTGGATTTCATTCGGAACAAGTTAAAAACGAGTGGAATTTGTCAATACGCCTTTGAGTAGAAATAAATTTGTATGAGAATGATAATCGTAGTCTGCGGGAGGAGACTTGTAATGCTAGCGTAGAGTCGAAGGGATTTTGTTTTTACAAGTCCACAAACGGTATTAAAAGGCATAGTATGTGTAGATAAAACAGCGAGTATATTGAGAAAAAAATCTGTATGACAAGCTACCAAGAAACTCTAACTAGCGACGAAGCCATCAATGAGTTAATCGCCGAGACAACGGGTATTAACCATGTGGAGGTAATTGAAAATGTCATCGACAGCTTAGAACAAGATGACAGTGCAATGGTTAGCCACACGCCAGAGGGTAGTTATCTCTGGAAATTTAAGTACGGAAGTGTGGAAGTATTTGTCCAACTGAGTGGAAAAAGCGATGAAGACACCATAACGGTTTGGTCTGCGGTGCTAGATTTACCTGCCAAAAATGAACCTAAGTTAATGCGGTATCTTTTGGAGTTAAATTGCTCTAGCACTTTTGAAGCGCGTTTCGGTATTATTGAAAATCGGGTGGTTGTGATATCCACACGCACCTTAGCGGAGTTGTCTCCCGGCGAAGTCTCTAGGCTAATCACCATTGTGGCAACGATCGCTGATAACAACGATGATGCTTTACAATCAGAATTTGGCGCAGCCTAGGGAATTTTAGATTTTGGATTTTGGATTTTAGATTCAAGTAGTGCTGCATCAGATGTATGATATCAAGTTCGCTTAATTACTTATAATTCAAAATTATCCGCGTCAGAGCGTCTTTGCGTCAGGCCTAATTATAAGTATCCATCCGAACCTGATATTACAGCCTTTTTCATCTATTTAAACCTCGATCCTTTTTAGGGTAGTACATATGTGCTACCCTATGGTTTAATCACTTATTATTAAAATCTCTCCGCATCAGAGCGTCAGTCTAAACAATAGCCTCTACTGATTGAATCAGATTCAGTAGTTGTTCAGGCGTATAAGGCTTAATTATATAAGCATCAGCACCTTGCTTCTTTGCCCACAAGCGGTGAATTGTCTGATTCTTACTACTGCAAATTACAATAGGTATTTTTGGATTAGTCGGATTTGTTTTGAGGAAGCGACATAATTCAAATCCACTCATCCCCGGCATTACAACGTCAGTAACAATCGCATCCGGCTTTTCTTCTAAAACTAGTTCTAGAGCTTCTTTAGCAGTAGTTGCCTTAATTACGTTGTAACCTTTATCTCTCAGATAATAACTAATTAATTCCAATTCCTGCCGACAATCTTCTACAACTAGAATAGTAGTCACCCAGTTAATACTCAAGCTTCAATCTCCCAAAAAATATGTTAATTAAATTTATTTATTTTATCTATAAAAAAAACTAAACAATATGCTTAAATATTACTTTTAATAAATCTCCTTGCGTAAAAGGCTTGGCTAAATAGCCTGATGCTCCGACTAATTTGGCTTTAGCTCTATCTATCAATCCTGATTTCGCTGACACCATAATCACAGGTGTATTTTTAAAATGCGAGTGTTTCCGCAGCAAAGAGCAAAGTTCATATCCATCTAAATGAGGCATGGAAATATCCAACAAAATTATGTCGGGTTTTGTGCGGATAATCTGCATTAAAGCTTTGAACGAATCGCTGACTCCGATAACCGAAAAAGTTTGCTCATCTAAATAACTTTGAATAGTACTCAATACCGCAGGACTATCATCAATACAAAAGATTGTGTAGACTTTTTTCTGAGTAGGCGGTTGTACGACTTGCTGACTCGTATTATCGTATGTTCCTGGTTTATTGCCGTTGTACGGTCTGGGCGACTTTTGTGTAGTTTTAGTTTCAGGTTGCGGCTGATTTTTTCGCAAAAATTGCGAGGGTTGTACGGGAGAAACTGTTAATGTCTGGCTATTAGCTCCTACCCTTACAGAAAAATGCTCTGCGTTGCTTCTGGGCGATTGACATCGTTCAACTAGTAAACGAAGATTCAGATGACAAAACTTTGGCATATCATCCAAAAAGCTTTCAGGAATAAATTCATAACTTCCCTGTTCTAAGCTCAGAAATGATTCCAAAACTTCTAGTGCTAATTCCTCTATCAAAATCGCTGCTTGAGAGGGACTGATATATTTTTGATTGACTAACCAGCAAATAGCTAGATAATCTGGATTTGGTATTGCTTGATTTTCAATGCCAGTTTCAAATATCGCCCGCAGTTGTTCATGAATTCCGCGAGGGAGAGTAGAAATTTGCTGACTCAAGCGTTGCAAATTTCTGTAAAGTGGCTCAAACATTTTCTCTGAGTAGCAGGCATAAATCAGTTTACCTTCATCTACATATATTGACCAAGAACCTGAAGTGCTAAATACTTGCAAACAACCAGTAACAGACTTACTCGTGATTTTTTTCAACAGAGATAGGGGTTGGAGTTTTTGGAAAAATCTGTATCTACTAATCGGAAGTGTCTTCATTGGGATGGCTCTGGAATAAAATTAATATTTGCAGGCGAAATTGGTGAATTTCGTTTTCGGAATTCACAGCGACATTAATTAGAAGCACTGTTCAGATAAATATAGCGGTCACATTTAAGTTAGTACAGAGATTCCACACCCCCCAACTGCTAATTCACCAATCTCTGCTAAGCTATATGCACGAATACAAATAAATCAATCCATATGCTATTGCCCAATAGCAAAATGACCCGACTGTTGTCAGGAAATAGTATTTCAAAAATTAGATTGACTTTCTGTATCTTTCGCTAATCTAGCCAATCTAACAGTAACTCAAGTGCGACGCATAGACTATTGGCTCTCGCCCATCAGTCACAAAAATATCACTGTTATCCGTATTTTACACCCTAATATTAAAAGCAATAACTGATGAAAGAAGAAGCTGAACAACTGACGTGTTGACACTTTTCTGAGAAGTTTATTCTTGATGGTAACTTCATTAATAAAGTATCCTTTCAAACTCAGCATTCAATCAATTCAATGTCTTAACTAAGTCGGCACGATAAAACCCATGTATGTTTAGTTTTGTAAAAACTGTGGAATGACCCATTTCTAAGGCATTCACTGATTTTACATTTCGTAACATAGCTTGACTTTTTAACGCCGTTTACTTAAATTGGCGATCGCAGAACTTCTCTGTATAGGCGACAACAAGGGTTAGCTGATAATTGACGCCTTGATGATGTGTAGTGAGACGCACAGGCGACTGAATCAGCACAAGGAAATCTCTTCATAAGTACTGGAAACGGGTTCTAGTGTTGTGTGGGGATAAATAGTCACTGTGGACGATTTTGAGTGAGAAATTCAAGAACTGACAGCGAAGTTGTGGAGTTGTGGTACATACCTGAAAGATAGCGATTTTTCGCTAGATGGTAGATAACAAGTAATGTACTCACTAAAATTCAGGTTACTATAATTTTCCAAGAAAAATAGCAGAAATATATAAACTTGATGAGAAATAAGTAAAGGAAATATGAAAATTAATTAATAGCAATCTCCAGACAATTGTTATAAATGTTTATTTGTTGGGATGTCCGGAAATGCTGAAAATCTATAGTAAAAGTTAATTTGTATGTAAGAATTCAGAATTGATAATTTGTATTAAACAGAATTCAGGAGTCAGAATTCAGAATTCAGTTGGGTATTCTGACCAGAAAAGCGGATAGCGTAGCGTAAAGCCTTCTCTTCTCTTTCTCCTGTGGTCGCTGCACCCGCGAACGAGAGGCAACGCCTTCTCTTTCAGAGACGCTAACGCGAACGGCATAGCGTTGCTATGAGCGAGCCTTCTCCCTTGGCGCTAGCCTCTTTCTTTGGGAGAAGGGGAGACGCTTTAGCGTAACGAGCGTCGCGTCAAGATTGCTGGCTTCTGAATTCTGAATTCTTCTATCTTGTAAGAGTTGTTTCAAAAATCAAATAGGATTGCTATATAAGTCACTTGATATATCTGGGAATACTAAATCCAGCAATTTTGAGGATGAGCGCAGTATGATCCGCACTCTTGTCAGTATTCCCGGATATCGCATCACTGAAGAACTCTACAATGGTTCGAGAACACTGGTTTATCGAGCAGTTCGAGAAACTGACTTATTCCCGGTAGTAATTAAACTGCTGAAAAATCCTTATCCCAGCTTCAGCGAACTCTTGTCGTTTCGCAATCAATACACCATTACTAAAAATATTAATTCTTCTTTAATTATTCAAACTTATAGCTTGGAAGCTTACCAAAATGGCTATGCATTGGTGATGGAAGATTTTGGGGGAACTTCCCTGAACAATTATTTTGCCAAAAATAATATTACGTCTGTAGAAGAATTTTTAGAAATAGCGATCGCACTCTGCAACATCTTAGATGTTCTCTACCGCAAGGGCATTATTCATAAAGACATCAAACCGAGCAATATATTAATTAATCCCGAAACCAAACAAGTTAAATTAATTGACTTTAGTATCGCATGTTTATTACCGCGAGAAACCCAAACACTGATTAATCCCAATGTTTTAGAAGGGACACTAGCTTACATTTCCCCAGAACAAACAGGTAGAATGAATCGTGGGATTAATTATCGCACAGACTTCTATTCCCTCGGTGTAACTTTCTACGAATTACTTACAGGAGAGTTACCTTTTGCTTCAAATGACCCAATGGAATTAGTGCATTGTCACATTGCTAAACCAACACCCGATTTCAGAGAAAAGGGAAGAGAGATTCCCCAAGTAATCAGTGATATTGTCATAAAATTGATGGCGAAGAATGCTGAAGATAGATATCAGAGTGCATTGGGACTGAAATTTGATTTAGAAAAATGTTTGCATCAGCTACAGGTTGATGGTATAATTACATATTTTCAAATTGCGAGTAGGGATGTGTGCGATCGCTTCATCATCCCCGATAAGCTTTATGGCAGAGAAACCGAAGTCTCAACCCTCCTGCAAGCCTTTGATAGAGTCAGCCTTGGCGCAACAGAAATGATGCTGGTTGCTGGGTTTTCGGGGATTGGCAAAACAGCGGTTGTCAACGAAGTGCATAAGCCGATTGTACGGCAACGCGGCTACTTCATCAAAGGTAAATACGACCAATTTAACCGCAACATCCCCTTCAGCGCCTTTGTGCAAGCCTTCCGAGATTTAATGGGACAACTGCTGAGTGAAAATGATACTCAGCTGGCGCAGTGGAAAGACAAAATCCTCTGTGCTTTAGGTGAAAATGGGCAAGTCCTAATAGAAGTCATTCCCGAACTAGAGCAGATTATCGGCAAACAACCAGCAGCCCCAGAACTCTCAGGTAGTGCCACCCAGAACCGCTTCAACTTGCTATTTGTGAAATTCATTGCGGTGTTCGCTACACTAGAACATCCATTAGTGGTGTTCCTCGATGACTTGCAGTGGGCAGATTCAGCTTCATTGAAGCTCATGCAAGTGTTGATGAGTCAAAGCGAGGTGGGTTACCTGCTGATGATTGGGGCATATCGAGATAACGAAGTCTTTCCCACCCATCCCCTAATGCTGACACTGGAGGAGATGAAGAAAGCCTTAGCAACTATCAGTACCCTTACCCTCGCCCCGTTAAGTCAATCTCAGATCGATTGTTTGGTTGCCGACACCCTCAGTTGTTCCACAGTTCTAGCGCAACCCCTGGCAGAGTTAGTCTATCAAAAAACCAAAGGCAACCCCTTCTTTGCTACCCAATTTCTCAGAGCTTTGCATCAGGAGGGCTACATTGCCTATGACCTGCAAGTAGGACACTGGCAGTGCGATATGGTATCAGTGAAATTGCTCTCGCTCACTGATGATGTAGTCCAGTTCATGGCGCGGCAATTACAAAAGTTGCCAGAATTTACTCAAGAGATACTGAAGCTGGCTGCTTGTGTGGGGGCACAGTTCGATCTGGAAACATTGGCGATCGTTTCACAACAATCAGCAACCGATGTGGCAACAGCATTGTGGAAAGCCTTGGAGGAAGGCTTGATTTTACCCACGAGTCAGATTTACAAGTTTTTTCAGGGTGCCCAAAAGTCTGAGCCAGAAGAGACAGTTAATCCAACCTATCGTTTCCTGCACGATCGCGTCCAGCAAGCTGCCTATTTTCTGATTCCTGACGACCAAAAGCAAGCCACTCATCTCAAAATTGGGCAATTGCTATTGCAAAATACGCCACCTGAAGCTGTAGAACTCAATGTTTTTGATATTGTTAATCAGTTGAACAATGGAATTGCTCTGATAGATCGAATCGGCGATCGCTATGAGTTAGCTCAGTTGAATCTGATTGCTGGCAAAAAAGCAAAAGTTTCCACAGCTTATAAGGCAGCTATTAAATATTGCGCCATCGGCATGGAAATGCTTCCCGAAGATAGTTGGCAGACTGCCTACGACCTCACATTTAAGCTTTATCGGGAATGTGCAGAGTGCGAATACATCACAGGGCGCTTTGACGAGGCAGAAAGACTCTTCCATCGGGCATTACAGTACGCTCAGAATAAATTCCATCTAGCAGATATTTATGGTCTGCAACTAGCCCTGAGATCCAATCAGGGAGAGAATCTACTCGCCAGTTATGAGGCTGCACTGAGTGGCTTGAGTGTTATGGGCATGAGCATTCCGGCAACCGATGAAGGTCAGCAAGCGCTGATTGCAACGACACTCAAGGAGATTCACCTCAAACTCGAAACTCTACAACCCGCAGATTTATTCGATCTGCCTGCAATGACCGATCCGGCGAAGAAGGTATGTATGTCAATCCTCCCCAATTTATGGGGAGCTGCTTATACTGGGGGCAATCAAGCGCTGACAATTCTGAGTATCCTCTTAATGGTTGATACTTCATTAACCTATGGCAATGCCGAAAGTTCGGGCTGTTCTTACTGTTTGTATGGGATGATGCTCACGATTCAAGGGGATTATCGAAGTGCTTATGAGTTCGCTACCTTGGGGCGAAAGCTCGATCGCCAATTCAATAGCATCAAGTTCATTCCCAAAACCAATAACGTTTTTGGTCATGCAATCAATCCCTACAATAGACCACTGGTGGAAAACGTCGCAGTTTACCAACAATCTCTTCAGACCAGTTATGAAACAGGTGACATTGGGTTTGGCATCTGGGCAGTAATATGTCTCATTTGGACGATGCTGTTGAAGGGCGATTGCCTATCAGAAGTGTATGGCGAAACAGAAAAATACTTGAGCTATGTGCAGCAAGTAAATAACGTGAATATGACGCATACATTTAACCTACAGCAGCAATTTCTTTTACACCTGCAAGGTTTGTTGGCAGAACCCGATCTACTGGTTAATCATACCGAGAACAGGATTCTCTGCCTTGATGTTTGGCAGAAGAATAATTTTGAAGCTGGGATCAATTGGTATTGCTTCTTGAAACTCCAGCTATTGTACTTGTATGGTCACTATGCCGATGCCCTGGAAGTCGCTGCGATTGCTGAAAAAACGCTGGCTTCTAATCTTGGTCTGTTTCCCATCGTTTTATTCCACTTCTATTACCCGCTGAGTTTAGCCGCACTTTATCCAGAAGCAACACCAGAGAATCAACAGCACTACTGGGATGTGATGCAGCAGCACCGACAGCTTCTAGAAACCTGGACGCAGACTTGTCCAGAGAACTTTTTGCATCAATCGCTGTTGCTTGGGGCTGAAATGGCAAAAGTTTCTGGTAACTACGCAAATGCGATCGCCTGTTACGATCGGGCCATTACCACAGCCAAAGAAAATCACTTTACTCAAATTGAAGCACTCGCCAACGAACTAGCAGCAAAGTTTTACCTGGAATGGGGTAAGGATCGGATTGCTCAGGAGTATATTACTCAAGCCTACTATGCCTATGCTCGCTGGGGTGCAAAAGCCAAAGTCGCCGACTTAGAAAAACGCTATCCCCAATTACTTGCTCCTATATTACAGCAAACCCGTTCTCCCCTTTCCACTAACGAAACCATCTTCGGCTTGGGGAGTGTTACATCAAGCAGTTCGACTACTTGCAGCAGTGTCTCAGATATCCTAGATTTAAAAGCTATTCTCAAAGCTTCCCAAACTATCTCAGGTGAAATCGAACTGGAAAAATTGCTCTCCTCATTGCTTTCCATTGTCATCGAAGATGCAGGGGCTGATAAATGTGTGTTAATGCTGTTGCGAGACGAGCGCTTGTTGGTCAAAGGGTTGATTGTTCAGGGGGCACAACCAATCGTATTGCAGCGGCTTCCGGTTGAAGACAGCCAGGACATTCCCCTGAAGCTGATTTACAAAGTCAAGCATAACAGGCAGACTGTTGTCCTGGTGGATGCGATAGCAGATCCGATCTTAGCCAACGATCCCTATATTCTTCGTCAGCAGCCTAAGAGTATCTTGTGTTGCCCGATTTTGCATCAAGGGAAATTGATGGGCATTTTATATCTAGAAAATAATTTAGCAACGGGGGCGTTCACAAGCGATGGCTCCGCCAACGCCAAGGGCGAACGCGTCGAACTGCTGAATTTACTCTGCGCCCAAGCCGCAATTTCTTTAGAAAATGCCCGACTTTATGAACTTTCTCACAAATATGCCCAACAGCTAGAGCAGTCATTTGCCGAATTGAGTGCGAGTAATTCTCGCTTTGAGAAACTTGTAGATAATGTTCCTGGGGTTGTTTATCAGTACCAGATATGTGCTGATGGTGCAATGTCTCTAACCTACATCAGCAGAGAATGTGATGAACTATACGAAATCACAGCCGAACAAGCGATCGCTAATGTGCAGTTGCTCTTGGAGAGAATACATCCAGATGATGACGCAAGTTACCAGCAGTCTGTTACTAACTCAATGCAAACCCTAACTCCTTTTCAGTGGTCAGGACGAATTATTACACCATCTGGGATTCTTAAATGGATTCACGCCGAAGCTCGAATAGAACAAAAAGCCGATGGAACTGTAGTTTGGGATGGATTGTTGTTGGATATTAGCGAACGCAAACAAGCATACGAACAACTGCGAGCATCCCAGCAAAGACTCCAGCTATTAGTTCAACAAACTCCACTAGCAGTTGTCGAGTGGGATACCAATTTTCGGGTTACTGACTGGAACCCAGCAGCAGAAAGAATCTTTGGCTACACCAAACAGGAGGCTTTGGGTCGTCACTTCAAATTCATCGTTCCTCAAGCGATTCAAGCACAAATAGAGCAAGTTAGTATCGATATCATATCCCACCAGGGCAGTAATTACAGTATCAATGAAAATCTGACAAAGGATGGCAAAACTATTATTTGTGCTTGGTATAACAGTCCACTTGTGACTGCGGATGGTGAGTTAATTGGAGTTGCTTCCCTGGCAGATGATATGACCGATGTCTACGACGAGCTTCGCTTACGCAAACTTGCCGAAGCCGAACTTCAACAAAAAGCACAAGAGCTAGAAACTGCTTTACAAAACTTGCAACAAGCCCAATTACAAATGGTCCAAAGTGAAAAAATGTCTGCCTTGGGTAACTTAGTTGCTGGTGTGGCTCACGAAATGAATAATCCTTTAGGTTTTATTGCTGCCAGTATTAAACAAGCTAAACCTACCTTCGCCGATATTGTGGAACACTTGAAACTCTATCAAGAAACTTTATCCAATAAGAGTGAAGAAATCATCGACCACGAGTCAGAAATTGATTTGGAATATAGCTTAGAGGACTTGCCCAAAATGCTTGATTCCATGACAATCGCGTGCGATAGGCTCAAAAATATCAGCACTAGTTTACGTACTTTCTCTCGTGCCGATCGTGATTACAAAGTGCCGTTTAATATTCACGAAGGTATTGATAGCACCATTCTCATTCTCAAACATCGTCTGAAAGCTAACGAACAACGTCCGGCGATCGCAGTTGTCACCAACTACGGTAATTTACCTCAAATTCAATGTTTCCCTGGGCAATTAAACCAGGTATTCATGAATATTCTAGCAAATGCTATTGATGCATTAGATGAATCTAATGATGGACGAAGTTTTGAGGAAATTAAAGCCAATCCTAACTGCATTACAATTACAACTTCACTGGAAAATAATCTAGTTAAAATTGCCATTATCGATAATGGGAAGGGGATGAGTGAATTAGTTAAACAAAAAATATTCGACCATTTATTTACTACCAAAACTGTAGGAAAAGGGACAGGTTTAGGACTGGCCATCGCTCGACAAATTGTCGAAGAAACCCACGACGGTAAGTTGAGTTGCAACTCTGTTCTGGGTGAAGGTACAGAATTTATTATTGAAATTCCAGTGTAATTTTTGACTTGGGTTTTTACTCAGCACTTTGCCATATATAGCAATCCGATTTGATTAGGACTTATACCGTTTCAGTTTAAGACTGATACAGATGGCAGGCAGGGGAGGCAGGGGAGGCAGGGGAAGTAATTTGTATCAATAATTTAGTGAAATGGTATTACGCAAAAGTACACGCTGTACGGGCAATTCATGAATTGCCCCTACGTGAAAATAAGGGTTTCGGCTATTGTTTGCGTAAGTCTTGTTGATTTGGAGAATCACTCGTAGAGGTAAAGGAACTGGGGACTGGGAAGAAGGAATAAAGGTGTACCTAGCTTCCTAAAAATAAAATATGAGTCCTATAGCAAAAAGACGCAAAGAATTTCTTTGCGTCTTTGATATGAGATTTAAAAGTGGACATTCTCAGCGTTATACTCCACTATTTACCGAAACTTACTCGCGCCAGAACCAGGTTAAAAGTACGCCACCTGCCATCAGCTTAATTACTTCCAGTAGCCAATAACCACCGTGTAGTAAATTCATTGTTGATGGAATAGCAGCAGCAGCTTCAAATAGGTTGAGTTGAATTCCGATGGCGCACATTTGCGGAGTCAAGAAATATGTGTCAAGCAAAGCTACACTCAGCAACAGCACAGATATAACAATGCTGCTAATACCCCTTTGAAATTGCGTTTTGCTCAAAACTAGCGCTCCAGTCAATACTACAGCAGCAGATAATAATTCCATGCGATTAAAGTTCCAAAAAATCGCATAGCCTGCTGTAGTAAAACCAGCTTGGTTCATCATGCCAGAAACATAAAGGCTAGGCATAATTACCCAATCTAAAACTAGACTTGCGCTCAGCCAAAAGCCCAAAGTCAAGATGATAGCGGTTTGCCAAATTGGCCGTTTGAATGCAACGTTAGAAATAGCAGTCATAAAATAATTGCGTGTGTTGTATTTCTTAGTTTGTAACTTCATCAGCCGTTTGACAAGGAATATCAACTAAGCTTTACATTGATTGGCAATATCAGGGGCGATCGCTCTTAATTCTTCGCTCAATCACAAGTTTTTTTAAAGATAATTAAGAAATATTAAAAAGGTTTAAAAAGTAATTTTATCTCTCAGAAACACTCAATTTTTGTCTAGGAATTCGACGAGTAAGGGCGTACAGCTGTACGCCCCTACTTATTTTTCCTGAAATGTCCAGACTCCTTCATCCCAATCTGACTCTGTTGGGGGTGCTTGTAACCAATGTTGACAACGCAACAGATGCAACATAGCAGCTTTGTCTTGATTATCAGCCGCTAAAACTTGGGCAAATTCCGCTCTGGCACGGTTAAAATCGCGTTGGAGGTAATATTTGCGCCCTTTATGATAATGCTCAATCACTTGTAGTTTTTCGCTAGCAATGGGAGTGGAACGCAAACCCACCAATTCATATATAGCTACTGGCTCATTTCTGCCTTTGACGCGAATGTAATCTAGTTCTCTCGCCCAAATATTTTCTTGGCATGGTTTGAAAGTGTTATGGCTAATAATAATATCGCAACCATACTGTTTACTCACACTTTCCAGTCGGGAGCCTAAATTAACACCATCGCCAATGGCTGTAAATTCCATTCGCTTACTAGAGCCAATATTCCCACTAATCACTGTATCGGAATTGATGCCAATGCCAATGTTGATTTTGGGTTTATTAACTGCATGGCGACGTTGATTAAAATCATGCAAGCGTTGGCGCATTTCTACAGATGTTTGCACCGCCATCCAAGCGTGTTCTTCTAAAGGTAAGGGTGAACCAAAAACAGCCATAATGGCATCACCGATGTATTTATCCAGGGTGCCTTTATGTTTAAAAACTGCCTCCACCATTGATTCAAAATATTCATTGAGCATACTCACCACTTCTTCTGCTTCCAAGTTTTCCGTCAAAGTGGTGTAGCCGCGAATATCCGAAAATAAAATTGAAACTTCTTTGCGATCGCCTCCTAGTTTAGCGTCATCCAACTTCAGCAATTCTTCTGCCAATTCCTGGGTCATGTAGCGGTACATTGTACTTTTGAGCCGCTTTTCATCACTGATATCTTCCATCACCACCAGCGCCCCACGGACTTGCTCGTGGTCGCTGGCATCAGCAATTGTATTAATCGATAAATTAATACTATGCTGTTCAGTACCAGTACTTATAAGAGTGCGATCGGGGTAATATTGTTGGCGACGTTTCGAGTCAGTTCCATGTAAAGCATCCTGACACCATTTGCTAAAGTCGCTTTCTTTAATAGCGATGACATCATTAACTGATTTACCCTCCAAACGGTCTTCTGCTTCCAGCCCCAGCAGACGTTTAGCGCTTTCATTGGCAGCGATAATTAACCCAGCTTTATCAGTAGAAACTACTCCATTGGAAAGACTACGGAGAATGTCTCGTTGCATTTGTTCTTGTTGCTTGACTGTGGCAAACAACTGGGCATTATGTAATGCTACTCCCGCTTGAATATTAAAAGCTTCCATGAACTCTTCATCATTGCGGTCAAAACTAGCTTGGAAGCATTCGGGAGCTTTTGGCCAATGAGCGGGATCGTAAGTCGGAAAATCTCCAGATTTCTTTTTATTTACTAATTGGGTAACACCGATTAATTCTTGGTCGGCGTTAAATACTGGCATACAAAGTAAACTACAGGTGCGATAGCCATTTTGCTGATCGAGTTGTTTGGCTGTCTCCGAGTCGGGATCGTCGTATAAATCAAAGGCAATATTTAGCTTTTTACCAGATGCGGCTACTATCCCAGCAAAGCCTTTACCGATGGGGACGCGTAACTCCTTCGTTGAGCCATCGTCCTGGGTGATTTTCGTCCACAATTCATGACGATCGCGGTCTATTAACCATAGTGTACTGCGATCGGCATTCATCAGTTCCTTGGCTTCATCCATCACCCGCTTGAGGGTATCTTCTAAATCGAGACTGCTTTGAGAAAGTGACTTGATTGCTTTCATCAACGCCGCCACTGCTCTTTGTTTTTGAGTAGCTACATAAAAAGAGCGCGATGATTCTAAAATCAGTCGAATCGAAGGAGCAAATTCTTGAAATAATTGTTCGTCACCACAGATAAAACCTTTGGTATCAATGCGCTCTGCAAGTGGAGAATTGGGATTATTACCAGATTTTAATTTATTCAGTAATTGTACTACTGCGACTAATTGCCCATGTTCATTTAACAACGGTAGAGCCAGCATCGTGTAAGTGCGATAGCCAGTTCTTTTTTCTTGTGCTTGGGCAAAATGCGATCGCGGATCGTCATAAAAATCAAAGGGAATATTGATAACTTGCTTAAAAGTAGCCACCTCACCACCGATACCTTTATTGGCGGGGATGCGAATTTCTAAAGAGCGATCGCCCTCCCCCTCAGCCACAATTGACCAGAGTTCTTGTTTTTCTTCATCCAATAAAAAGATCGTCGTCCGGTCTGCCCCCAGTAATTCCCCGGTTTTCAAAGTAATCGAATGCAGCATTTCTTGCAAGATAGTTTCAAACCCATTAGAATCCAGCATCGATAGGGTTTGATGCACAATCTGTAATTTTTGCTCAACATCCTTAACAACCTGTTTAAAAGTATCTTGAGTCAAGGGAGCAAGAAACGTAGAAAAAGTTCCTTGTCTTGTGGCAAGAGCACCCACAGGAGCAGAATTTGATTGAAATTCGCCGGTTTCTTGGTTGTGAACACCAATAATCACATCGGTGGTCTCCCCACAACTTCCTTGATACACTGACATAATTAGTATTAGATATAACAGGATGAGACGTTAGATTTAACAATGCAATTAAATTTATGTAAGAGGTGCTAAAAGCAACATTTCATATTATCCATAGTTTAATCGCTTGTTCAGCCAGCGTCATCCTGTCGAGGAAGGGCAGGGGGCAGGGGGCAGGGGGCAAAAACTCTTCTCTCCCTGCTCTGTCCTTCATCTCCCCCACTCCCCACTCCCTACTCCCCATTTTCACCACTCTTGGGCATTGGGCATTGGTTATTTCTCCCCCTACCTCCCCTGCCTCCCCTGCTCCCTCATCTTCCCCACTCTCTATTCCCCATTCTCCCCACTCCCAGGATGAGCATTTTCAATATGCTCAATTAAACTTTCAGCCATTTCAACAGCAACGATAATCAACTGCTGTTCCATTTTTCCATAGCCTCCCTCCTCGCTGAGTTGAGCATAAATGTGGGGGTTGGATAGCATTGCAGCTAGGAGTTGCGATGCAGTTTGTTTCAATTCGTAGACTTGTAGGTTCACACCTCTACTCCCTCCAGTCCAATGGTGGTTGAATTACAGTCTGCTGGGATTTGCCAACACGCACTCCTGGCTTATCAACAATTTTTACTGTGCTTGCTTGCAGTCCTTCTTCACCTTGTTCTACAGAAAAATGGACACCAGTACCAATTTCTAACCGTTGAAAGTCGTCATGTAGCACACTATTGCAGTGGAAGTAAATTTCCTGACCATCCAAGGTTTTAAGAAAGCCATAGCCGCGATCGCGAAATAACTTGGTGACAAATGCCGTTGTATCCTGGGCTGCATCATTGCTCAAATTTTTCTCACTGTGATGTTGGCGTTGGGTGAGTTTGACGAGTTGCCCACAAGCTGCATCAAAGGCATCTCTAATTACCGCATTTAGTGGCTGATACTGCTTACCCTCGCCGGGATTACTTTCTGCTACTATTTCGTGACCAGGAGGTACGGTGACATCAATTCTGACTCTATAAGGAGAACCACTGCGGGGGCGATCGTGTATTTTTTCAATTGCGATATGGCAACTATTGATGTAATTGCAAATATGTTCTAGCTTGGCAATTTTTTGATTAATTAAAGCAGCGATCGCATCAGTTTTTTCAAGATTGCGATAAGTAATTTCTGGTGTAACTTTCATTTGAAGACTGGGGTATGGGAGTGGGGAGTGGGGAGTGGGGAGTGGGGAGATGAGGGAGATGAGGGAGATGAGGGGAGAATAATAACTACTCGCTCAGCACTCCCTACTCCCCACTCCCCACTCCCCCTCACCCAGCAAATAATGGTTGACCGTTCTTTGCGGCTTCTATTAGTAATTCTCGGACTTCTTCATCTGTAGTTTGGGGAAAGTTTTCGTACCAAAGACCAACGCTGTAGAAGGGGCTGGGTGTGGAAACGCAAGCGATTTGGTCTACTTCAGGTTCTAACTGTTGATAAGTTTCACGCGCGGCTACGGGCACAGCAATTATAATTGCAGCCGGTTGCTGTTTCCGTACAGCCACAATAGCAGCCCACATAGTTGCACCTGTGGCTAAACCATCATCTACTAAAATGACCGTGCGTCCTCTTAAATCTGGGAAGGGGTAGTTGTCTCGATAAACCTGTTCCCGGCGTCCTAATTCTCGTTCTTCTTGCACCGCCACCCTGGCAATTACTTCGTCGGAGATGTTCACCAGGTTGATAATATGTTGATTGAGTATCCGCACACCACCAGAAGCGATCGCTCCCATTGCTAGTTCTTCTTGATCGGGCACACCCAATTTACGTACCACCAAAACATCTAAGGGAGCATTTAAGGCTTTAGCAACCTCAAAGGCAACGGGTACGCCGCCTCTTGGTAGTCCTAAAACCACAACATCTGAGCGATTACCATAAGCGGCTAACTCCCTAGCCAAAACTTGACCTGCAAACCTCCTGTCTTTGAATAGCATGGTGTGACACTCCTGATGAATTTACAAAAATCTTAAGTACTTAAACGCATTCTTCCTTGGCTACCCGCCTCAAACAACGGATCGAATTCTGATGGTAGTTGAGAGCGAATATCATCGATCTCGCCTCTGCTAATGGCTTCACTCAATACCTCAATGACTACACGGGCATGATGAACAGCATCTGGAAGCTCTACACTTTCTCTTTGGCTGACTCGCTCAAAAAATTCATCAACAGAGAAGCGTTCTCCAGCACCAGCATGTTCATGTCGCATATATTCTGCAATGCCTCTTGGCAGTTGAGCAGCCGCATTAAAAGGCTCACCGCCAGCTAACCGTTCGGCTAGCGTCTCCAGAGTCGCACGGGTTGCGAGTTCTGCATCACCACGTGAACTGAGACGGGCGCGATTTTGCACCTGTCCAATAAACTCATCGTGTTGCATTTTCCCTCCAGATTTGTCTTAACGCATGACTTGTTATGGTCGGATGTTCTGAGCTGATCTTAGGAAGCTAAAAATGCTCTGTCCTCTGACTAACGGGGCGACATCTTCAATCTACAGTTCTATCAAACGGATGACTTATGGTATTTCTAAAAATCTTGGCAACTAATGAATCGATTTTAGGGATAGTTGTGCGCCCTTACCTATGTATAGGTATTAGATATTTCGTGAAATAATATTAACCTGATGGAGGAAGATTTTTCTATCTGAATCAGTTACGAATTAAAGGTTACAGCTAATTATGCCCCTAAGCAATTGCTAGAAGTTTTTTCCCACTTGCCAATGTTTGTTGCTAGACTTGTGCTGAGTATACATTTTAACTGGTTCTAAAACAAAAATTACTTAACTACTGCCAGATGCGAACATCCATAGAGAATACAGTAATCATGCAATTGCTAATTTTGGGCTTTTCCCGTTTTAATCACAATATGTTGATGTTGTCTTCACATTAGCTCTGAATTGTAAATTTGTGAGCATTTACAATATCCTCATTTCTTTAAGTAAGTATAAATTTATGCTAAAGTACATTGATAAAATGTCATCAAAATAATCGTTTAACACTTTTGAGTAAAAATTAATAGGGTATAATAACTGATAATGCTCAGCTATTTTTAATATCAAAGCAGGATTTTTATATAATGATCAGCTTAACTAATTCGGAAAACGCTATAGTTAGCAACACAGCAGCCACTAAGAGACTCGCAAGGGCAATGATGGTTTCTGCTGGAGAGTTTTCACTGATACTAGTATGTTGTAACTGTGTTGAAAGACAGCAGCAAATTCTGAATTTGTTAACTGAATTTTCATCAGCAGACATCCCGGAAATCCTGCTTACACCTGCAACTGAAACATTGTACACGGCTATTGCAACTACAATTGGTGTTACTCAACCCGAAGCTTTGATGGTACGGGGTTTAGAATCTGTAGTAGCAATTAATCAACTCATCATCAGTACCAACATCATGCGAGATGAGTTTCGCAAACAATTTAAGTTTCCCTTGGTGTTGTGGATCAATGATGAAATTCTCCGCAAACTAGTCTGGCTAGCACCCGATTTCAAAGACTGGGCATCTACTACTATTAGATTCGATGTACCTAACAATCAGTTAGTTGAATCTGAACAACAAGCGATTAGCGCCTAAGAGAGAGTTTATCAATTTTGGATTTTAAATTTTAGATTTTGGATTGGGAATAACCTGAGTGTGTATGGCTTGGTGTGGTTCCATCTGTCGGAATCATTTTTCAAATTGGTATCACGTAGGAAAGGTTTTTGCCGCACAGCCAAAAATGTTGTCAAATTAGAAGGTTTGGGTTCTTTGGTTTGCATCAAGTCTAGTTCAGGAACAAAGAATCATTACATTAGCGTCTGTCTTTATATCTGCTTCAAAAGACAAACATTAAACTAATCCTAAGTACTGAAGTTCGGGGATTATGTATTTTATTGTCCTGAATTGGTGGATATTATTTATTAGTTTTATAACTATTGACTAATAGGACTATATTAGTATGAAAATCATGGCAAAAACTTATCTTAGCAAGAATCAAGCACGAATTTTCACGGCTTTAGTTTTGACTGGTATTTTATCTGTTACCAGCAGTTTAACACTCATTAAAAATGCCACAGCGGGTTCTGCAAACTTTTCACTAGAAACAAGCACTGATGTTTCTAAAGACAATATTAAATCAAATCGCTTGCCGCGTCCAGTAGCTAACGCAGTGCTGCAAGATTTAGCCCGCAAAGAGGGAATTTCGACTAGAGAACTGAAAATTACCAACTATAATCAACAGACTTGGGCTAATGGCTGTTTGGAATTACCTCAACCAGATGAAGCCTGCACCGAAGCCTTAGTTCCTGGTTGGCGGGTTGTGGTGTCTAATGGCAAAGAAAATTGGATTTATCATACTAATAGCAACGGGCGATCGCTACGTTTAGCTTCGGCAAATAATCCTTCAGATAAATTACCCACATCTGTAAAAAATGCTGTTTTGCAAGCTGCATCTAGACGTTTACAACAGCCGATTTCTCGGCTAACGATTGTTGAATTTCAACAGCAAACTTGGAGAAATGGCTGTTTAGAATTAGCGAATCCTGATGAATTCTGTACCCAAGCTTTGGTACCAGGTTGGCGGGTAGTTGTTGGTGGACGCGAAAAAACCTTGGTTTATCATACCAATCAAACAGGTTCGATAGTTCGGCTGAGTGAAAAAGCTAACCAAGGTACACTGACACCTGTGCGAATTCCAGTCGGTGAGTTACCACCAGCTTTAGATCGAGATGTAGTATTTCGGCAAATTTCCAGTGGTGGGTTTGCTGGTAGAACCTACGAGACTGTTTTACTCAAAAATGGGCAATTGATTCGCGTGCGGATTGGTGATGCTAATGATTCTGAACGTAGTGTTCGCCGCGTTTCTTTACAACAGGTGCGACAATTTTTGCGATCGCTAGAACGCTATAAATTTAGTCAATTCCAGAATCTGAGTTACCCAGCACCCAGCGGTGCTGCTGACTATATCACCTACACTCTCACCAGCCAAAAGAATACGGTTCAGTATAACGATATTTCTCGAAATAACCTGCCAAGCAATTTACAAGTGGTAGTTAAAGCTTGGAATCAGATTACAGCCAGCGGCCAATAGTGAATGGGGACTGGGGATTGGGGATTGGGTACTGGGAATCGGGGATTGATAATTGGGCATTCATAAAACTTTTCCTAGTCCCCAGTCCCTAGTCCCCAGTCCCCAGCCCCTTTTACCGCATACAATCGAAACGATAATTCGATCGCACTTTTGGTAGATGATGAAAAGGTTTGTAAAGTGGTGTGTTGGGTTTTGGAATATTCGCCAAAGCCGAAAGTCGGGGTTATTTCTGGTGATGCTTACCTTGAGCGTGGTAACTACGGTGATGTTATCGTTTCCGTTAAATGCTCAAACTACTCCTCAGAGATTACCGACATCTGAGTTAAGGGGAGTGTGGTTAACAAATATTGACAGTGATGTGTTATTCGAGCGCGATCGCCTGAAGGGATCTTTGCAACGCCTCGATGAACTTAATTTTAACACCGTATATCCAGCAGTTTGGAATTGGGGGTATACATTGTATCCTAGCAAAGTTGCAGCCAAAGTAATTGGGCGAGCGATCGACCCTACACCTGGACTGCAAGGGCGAGACATCCTCAAAGAAATTGTGGATGTGGGACACCAAAAAGGGTTAACAGTCATTCCCTGGTTTGAATTTGGGTTTATGGCACCAGCGGATTCCCTACTGGCTAAAAATCGTCCCCAATGGCTCACCAGTCGCAGCGATGGGACAAGGATTGTCAAAGAAGGCACACATAATCGGGTTTGGCTAAATCCTTTTCGCCCAGAAGTGCAACAATTTATTCAAGATTTAATTGTTGAAATTGTTAGAAATTACGATATCGACGGCATTCAATTTGATGACCATTTTGGCTTACCTTCAGAATTAGGATACGATGCTTATACAGTGGCACTTTATAAAAAAGAACACCGTGGTCAAGCTCCCTCTAAAAATTCTAAAGATCCAGAATGGGTACGTTGGAGAGCTAACAAAATCACCGACTTTATGAAGCGGGTATTCACAACCATTAAAGCCACTAAAAAAGATTGCCTCGTTTCTGTTGCACCTAATCCTCAACGTTTTTCCTACGAATACTTTTTAGCAGATTGGCAGAAGTGGGAAAGGATGGGAATTGTTGAAGATTTGGTTTTGCAAATCTATCGGGATGACTTGAATGTTTTTGTTAGTGAGTTAGAGTATCCAGAAGTGAAAGCTGCAAAGAGCCATATTCCGGTCAGTATTGGCATTTTAGCTGGTTTAAAAAACAGATCTGTATCCATGCAACAGATTCAGACACAAGTGCAAAAAGTACGCGATCGCAACTTTGCTGGAGTCTCTTTCTTTTTCTATGAAACTCTCTGGAACATGAGCAAAGAAAAACCCCTAGTTCGTCAAACTAGTTTCCAGAAAATTTTTCCCACACCAACGATTTACCCAAATTTACTTGCCGGTTGGAAACCATAGAAAGATTGGGGAATGGGGAGTGGGAAGTTGGGAGATGAGGGAGACAAGCAGACTAAGAGAATAACTTTTAACTCTTCACTCCTCACTCTTAACTCCTAACTCTTAACTCCTAACTCCTAACTCTTAACTCAGCACTCTTCAATACGGTTCAGATAAGCCTTTTTTCTCCCCCTGCATCCCCTGCTCCCCCTGCCTACCTCAACCGATAAATTTCCTTAACTGAACCGTATTGCAGCACTCTTACCCTATTCCCAAACGTCCAGCCAAGCCAGGAGTCAGCGGTAAAAGGGTAGTAATCATCAAGAATAGAGCCAAAAGACCCAAAGCGGCTCTAGCATCATCGGGTTCAGTGATTTCATTCAAGCTGGGGCGTTCTAAATCTCGTTGCAAGAAGAAAATCACGATCGCCCAGTACATGGCCAGAACATTACCGAGAGACACTAGCACCAGTAAAATTAGAGTTGCCACAGTTGCTCGTCCTGCGGTTTTGCGTCCGTAAATCGCCTGGACAATGCGGCCACCATCTAGTTGTCCGGCGGGCATTAAGTTCAAAGCGGTAATTACTAGCCCTAACCAACCAATCACCACTAAAGGATGAATGCTTACCGAAGGCGACTGTAAGGCAGAACCAAGCACAACTCGCGCTAAGCTTCCCACCAAAATTGACCCTTGGAAAAACTGATTTGGCAATTGAAATAAGCTACCTGGGTGAGAAAGCAGCAAACCAGCAATCAGCATTACCAAAGAAACGATACCACCTGCGGCTGGTCCTGCCAAGGCAATATCAAATAATACTTTCCGGTTGGGTAATAGAGACTCAAAGCGGGTAATTGCACCAAAGGAGCCAATTTGCACAGCGGGTAGAAAGAAAGGCCAGCTAAGGCGGATTTGGTGACGGCGAGCAAGTAACCAATGACCGATTTCATGAGCTACTAAAATCGCAAATATACCAGCGCCTATGGGCAAAGCTTCTGTGAATCTTCCAGGACTGGTAAAGAAATCAAAATTCAGCAGTAATCCCGCAGCTTCTAAATTTGTGGCTATGGTCGCTATCAACAGAATACCTGCAAAAGCCTTTTGCGATAACTGCATGGGACGGGGATCGTTGCGACTGGGGAGAACAATCACCACTGGTCTACCATCTGTATTTTCGACTAAAAACAAGCGATAGCGATCGCCAAGCCGTTCTCGTAAACTAGCAGTCAAACGGTTGTGAATTTCTTCTGGTTCTCCCCGCAGATTGCCTTTAAAAATCGCTCCATCTTGGTAGGGGATGGTTTCTGTGGCGAAAAACGTATCAATACCGAAAATGCTTTTAATTGCACTCAAGTCATCTTCTGGTATCGGTGGAATCTGGGGTTTGAGTTCTATTACTGTTGGTTGTGGGGAATTTTCTTCAGGTAAGGACTGGGCGGCGAGTCTTTGAGTTGCCCGCTCCTTGAGTATGGCATCTTGGCCAGCTGCCCGTAACTGGCTGCCCAAGTAGATGTACAATCCAGCAGAAGTCACCACTAGGAACAATATACCTGCTATGTTGATGTAAATTCCTACAGCAAACAATCCAAAAAACAGTAGCCACGGAGTCATCAACACCACCGACTGTAACCAGGCCAAGATTCCTAGCTTTCCAAAAGGTCTGGCGCGATAAAAGCCCCAACCCAAAATGCCTAAAGCTACCACCAGGATTGCTGCCAGGATAGAAGTTTCTGATAAAGTAAACATCTCCAAACCTTTGCTATTGAGACTAAGCCAGAACAAGTCCGGTATTGCAGACACACTTATTAATGTATAACGTCCCCCGTCTTCTGCCCAAATTATCCGGCTTGGCGTAGGCTAGCAAAAACCCCAGGAATTGCACTTTTGGTAGATCATTAATCTAGCTCTGCTTCAGTTTCCTCATCTGCGATCGCAAATTCACTGATGTAGTCTCGTACAACACGCTCAAAAAATAGGGGAGCAGGCAAACCTGTCCAATCGCTGTAGTGACCAAAGCCATAGCGCAGTGACTCCACAAGGGCAGCTAGATCATCAGGATTATCTTCTGGTTGTCTCAAGGTAACAACAATCTCAAGGGGATTTGGAGAAGGCCAGCGACCTACAAATGGAGCTTTTGTAGAGAGTTGACTTATCTTTAACCCAACTTTGTTGGCTAGGGTCTGGGTTGAACGATAACAACTTTGCCCACGTGAATATTGATGTGGTGCTTCACGTGCCACAGATAGATAAGCCACACATCCAGTTTGGTTAGTAGCGCTGAGTCGAAATAACCCAGTCGCACTAGAAGCTGAAGGAATTTTCAGCGTAGGGGGTAGTTTGTTTAGTTCTTCTTTAGTTCTGGTATCTTCTAAAGAAGTCTCTATTAAATGTCTAGCTTTTTTCTCAATAATTCCAGGGGCAAGTTCTTGGCGAATGCGAATTAGACGTGCGCCTTGCCATTCATCCTGCATATTCTCAGACTGCTGACCAAGGTTAATTTGATTAGCATTAATTCTGCTATCAGCAAGCCAATCCCACAGTTGAACGCAGTTGGAAGAATCAATCATAACCAATGGTTGCATCCCATCTTCCACAGAGTTAGAAACAATCTGTTTTACAAAGTCCATGAATCGAGTTTGAGACACATTACGCTTATCAGCTAGTTTGATTGGAGTAAGTTGGGCAATAAAACCTAGTGCATCAGAAAAGCTAAACCACGGGCTGATTACTAAATTTCCTTTCTCGTAAGCACAGCAAAGCTCACATTTTCCTGTATCTACGTTGAGGCGCATTACCACTGCTAAAAATGTATTCTCAATAACACCACGAAGGCGACCCCTTTGTTTACGGACGATTGTGAATCCTAAAATTTCTTTTGGTCTAGCTTCTGGTGGGATATTTTGCAAGTACTTGTCAACCTTTTCTTTTATACCATCAATCCGACCAGAATGAGCCGAGAACAAATCTTTCAGAGCCGACTGCATCCGATGGAAGAAGTCTGCAAGTTTGAGATGCTTTGTTTTACGTGTCTTTGCAATGGGTAGAAGAAATTGCACGCCACTACCAATTTTTGCAAGTGCTTGGCGGGTTGAAGGTTTGTTAACTTTATCGTCAGGTTTAGGAGATTTTTCACCAGTTGGATCTGGGTAAAATTGCCGTGCCATTATCAAGGAGAAAGTTGGTTTATTGGTGTCTTCAATCTGTTTTGCAGTGGATTTCCATGCTTCAATTCGCTGGCGCGATCGCTCCTTATTTTTCAACTCTTTACCAGGTAAAACCTCTCGTGGCCCGTGAGTATTTGCTGGCAAGCGATTAATAATAATTTCAAGTGTGTTTCCCCACAAAACTTTAGTAATTTTCTGCAATAGCTTTGCTTCTGCCTCCAAATCAGCTTCATAAAATATAAACAGTCTCGGTTGCTCATTAGGATATAATCGCTGCATCGCTGCTTGGTTTGCCTGAATGATAGTTTGGAAAGCATTCGTTTGATTTGGCGTAAATCTATTAAATTCAAGAGCTTTTCTTCCCCACTCAATCTCTTCTAAACGGATGTCAAAGTGTTTGCGTAGCAAGCTATCGATTTGACTGTCGTTGAGTTGATCGAGGTATTTCGCAGTAAGCTCCAAGTCGGAATTTGTCTCATGAGCTTCCAAAACCCCACCAAGCAGTGTAGGAAGATTAATCATCCGCGATGCTGTATCATCTAGTTTGTGCTTAGATGGTACTTTTGTGTAACCATCGAATATTTGGATTCCTAATGGGTTAAGAATTTTAGCGATCGCTTCTAAGGCATCTAATTTATCAATCTCTGGTACACCTGTTTCAATACCGTATCCTTCTGAACTATTTTCGTCGTCTTCTGAAATATCTTGAAGTCCATTCCGGTAAGTTAAAACTACCTCACAGCTATCAGTAGAGGCTTTCCCCAAAGCGATTTGTTGCCCATCAAAAGATTCCAGAGGCAGTTTCAATTCTCTTCGCAGAATTTCAAAATCTGTATCTGTTGCCCAACGCCAATTCCTCTTCTCTTGCTTGTTATTTTTATCTTGTTCGCATTTGACTCGATAGCTAAAGGCGCGATCGGGATAGTCTTGAGAAAATATGAAACCGCTAATATTCCTACGATCGTATTTAGGATCTTTTAACTGAGTAAACCAGCGACGTTTGGAAACCTCAACTTTCACCAAAGGTTGAGACAAAGAAGGATATGTTACTACTTCCAAGCTCACCACAAAACTGAATTTACCTTTTGTGTCAGGTAAGGTTATCGGATCGGCGATCAATTCTACAATCCCAGAATTGCTGGAAATAATACGTTTTATCGGCCCTAAATCTGGAAAAATCTCTTGTCCAGCAATTTGACGGGCTACATAATCTACTATGGCACGATAGGCATATTTATCTGTTAAATCTTTTGGCTGAGTTGTACCTGTCTGTTTAGACCAATTCCAAGGGAATACTTGAGATTTAAATGGAGAAATTTTCAGAAGTTCTCCTCCTTCCTGCAAATCTTGCAAGCGGTCAATAATATTCGTTGATATGTCTTCTTTTTTTGCAAAAGGTCTGAGATGATTTGTGAACCAGTCGTTAATAATTGGGCGAAGCATTTGATTGATATCTTCTTCATTACCACCATTTAGGTAAACAAAAGGTTCTGGATCGCTTCCCCTTTTAGCACTATTCAATGCAAACTTCGTAAGGCCTACGTCTGGTTCAATTCGCGCTGCATTTTTTAATACTACTTCTAGAAATCCTCGAAATGAGGCATAGGGGAGATTTTTGATATTAGTTTCTTTTTGAATATCTGCGAAATCTAACATAGCTGCCTTTGTCCAAGCAAGAGTAAAACCCTCTACTATGATTGGACGCAGATTATCCGGTACAGTGAAGGCTTGGGTAAATCTCTTGACAGGCTTGATTTGCCCTTGCTGAATATAAAACGTATCTGAAACTAAATTACCATCAGTTTCTTCGTCTTCCTCTTCTTCAGAGTAATCTTCTTCAAGTTCAATTTCATCAGAAAAATTGTCGCTCATTTTTACATCTCCAATAGTGTTGAAAAATCATTGAAACCGTCTTCTTCATACGTCAAATCTTGTGAATTAGCTAGTTCATCAGGGTATTTTACTCCTTTAATCCGCTGCAAAGGTGTTAGAAATGCGCCGTAAAGTTCTTGATAAATTTCCCGAATTACAGGATCGGGGTGGTTGACACATTCTTCTAAAATGATTCGCATCTGCACCAGCATACTATCTCGCCCAGAGTCGGGTTTATCTTCTGCTGAATTTTTAGCCCAAGCTGCATCCACGAAGTAAACTGATACTGGGCATCCATTCCGCATCCCGCGCCCAATTGTTTGCAAAATCGCCACCATTTGATTAGCTGTAAACGATTTGAATACTTCAGGGTCTAAACGGCTAGCCATTAAGGGTTCACGTAATAATCTATTGGCAGTTTTCCAAAGGTCTTTTCTTGATTGCTGCCAAGAAGTTGCGATCGCATTTAAATCTTCTGTTTCACTAAAAACTCGACTATCAAATTCTTGTGTTGCCTGTCCTGCCAAGCTGTACAAAAGCTGCATATCATTCTTGGTCGGATGAGGACGAGTCAAAAAGTAAATCGAGCCAATTGCAGCATCTAGTTTCCTGTCCCCTTTGGTGAAAACAATGTTCACACCTCTACCAATTGCCAACATGGGAAAAATTAAAATATCACAGTTTTCATCGTCTCCTAATGCCTCACACTGAGCAGAGGTGATAAAATCCGTCGGTTGTTCTCCATCTCTGAGAGATTTAACAATTGCCTTTGTATGCCGCCCAATTTCAGGATGATAGTCATTGATATACTTCTTGATTGTGCGAGCCTGATCGTAACTATTGACAACTAAAGCAGCTTTACGGCGAATACCAAACTTGACATCAAAATGACGCATGGACTTGTAAATTTCAGATTTAGTAATTCCTCCGCGCACAAGGGCATTCACCATCCGCTTAAGATTATGGTTTTGAACATCGCCAGCGCCACTATATTTGAGGGGTTCATCAGCACGTTCACTATCTGGAAACCATTTGAAACGATAAACGCTCTGTTCTGGTTTATGTTCTGACTGACGCGGTTTTAGTAAATAATGCGGGCCAGCGTTAATGTGGTAGGCGGGACTAGCTTCTAAAAATGAAGTTGCTGAAGTAATTAAAACGGCTGGGCTGGGATGTCCATCATCTGCGTCTAATAACCGATGAAAGCGATGCATTAACATTCGAGGCGCACCAACAAATGTAATGTAGGACAATTGCACATTTTTGGCAGCGGTACGTGTTGTTTGTGCTTTGGAAAAACTGTATTCCACCCCAGAAAATGAACCTAAAATGCTTTCTGGAATAAATTTTCGCAGTTCTGGTGATGCAGTTGACTCTCCAATGGTTTCACGAATGAATCCCTCTGCAACCATTGTTCTAGTTCCTGGTACAATTCGCTGGTAGCCCACAATTACGAAAGTAACAGTTATAAGTAATTTAGCTAAATCTTCTGCTTCTATTGTTGGTGAATGATCTGGAAAACAAAGCTTGAGAAATAATTCAGCAATTTCTTCTACGATCGCATCACGTCGCTTAATCAGATTTTCAGCCAGGTAACGGCGAAAATGACTAATGAGAGTTTTCCATTGCTTTTCAAGGGTTTCACGGTTATAGCCTAAAATCCGAGGCCATAAATCTGCTTTAAAGTCTTGAGGGTTCTCAACACCTGTGCGATCGTAGAAGGCGTTATATGCTGCCGCTTCCCAAAATTCAGTCAGCGCCCGACTTTTGCTAAAGCCTAGTTTGGCTTCTTGTTCATCAAGATCATTTTGCTGAGAGGATTTCTTTAAAGTATTCAATAGTTCGCTAACAATCCGTAATACAGTCAATAATTGATTTTCGTAGCGTTCTCCCACCCGCGACTTAGACATATTCTGAAGGGTGGTAATTAAGGAAGTATTATGGTTGCCAAATTCTGACAAGTCACGACTGTAAAGTTCTACATCCCGATCGAATAATCGATAGTTCTCACCACGAGCAAAGCGGTTATGGATTTGTTCTAAAATTACCCGATGAATGGATCGCTCTGAGCCTGAAATACTTAAGGTTGCTGCCCCATAACCATCTAACACTGATTGCACCATATCGCCTTCGTCGAAAACAACTACGTCGAAGGTACGGGCAATTAATTCAAAATATCGTACTTGTTCCTGAATCGCGTGAGGTGATATTTGAGTATCGAGCGATCGCACATGACCAACCCAAATATTAGCATCCAACAAATCTCGCGGTGCTTTGTTTCGACCGCACATTGTCCATAAGGGACACAGGCATTTCTTCATCTTTCCCTGTTTCCCTCCGCCTTGCAATATCTCGTTGCAAGGTGCGTAACCAAAGCCCCACAGAGACATATCGGCAGTTGAAAAGGCTGGTAGGACGCAGTTCATACCAAAAACTTCTGCCTGTTCTAAGGTGTGAGCAAAGCCACCATTACCTCGTGTTGCTATAGCTTCTGCAACATTATCTGCATGGCGCCGACGAGTCTCATCACTTTGTCCGACAAGCATTCCCACCTTAACTTGATGAAATGCCAGTTCAGCCATGTACTGTCTAGCAACTTCAATGGAGGGAAACACAAACATGGCTTTATAGTCATGTAGCCCCAGCCAGATAGCTATCAGCACGAGAATGGTTGTTTTACCTGACCCTGGTAAACCAATTAAGTGCTTGATGTCTTCTAATTCCAGAACATCTTCTTCTTTCCGCAGCCCCTTTCCCGCCTCCGATACCATGAGGTCAAAGCGTTCAAAACGTTTTTGCCAGCTACCTGCTCGTCGCTCAGGATCTTGCCTTTCACGCTCGTCCATCTCAATAGCCAGATCGCGCAGTTCACTTAGAGGAATGCGAATTTTTCCTCTTGGTTGGCGGTTGAGGGAATGTGTACGACGCGCAGCAATAGGGGCGGTAATCGGAGCGATCGGCATCCTTACTGCTGTTGACTCTTCACCTAACGCAACCGCCATCGGCTGACGAGGATCGGCAAATGTGAAACCATAGGAGTCGTATGGCACAGGGGTACTAAGAATTTGACGCGCTTGTGTAATTAAAGAATCTTCTAAAGGGTCTGTTCTTTTAAAGTGAAGTGTTTCAATGTCAATCTCATACGTCCCTTTAGTGTGGTTGCAGTAATGATGATTGTTATAGAGAGCAATTGCGTGTTTAACTGATTGCTGTGTAACAAAAGTCAGCGACATCTGACGCATATTGAAAATGGCTTGACGGGCAGGCTCTAATGCAGGTGCATTCAAAATGCTTGCCATGCCTGACATCACTAGTGGCGCGTACTCTAGTGAATCAGTATTAATAAACTCCTTCATCAAGACGCAAAACCAGCAAATTCGGTCTGCACCTTTCCAAAAATCAGGTTTGGTTCGCATAAGGCATCTTCTTTAAAAAATCAATTACAGAGGAAACCGACATAATTTCTAAACTGGCGGGATCACCCTTTTTATCCAGTGTTGATATGAAGGTAGAAATGTAGCTTGGGTTGTCCTCGATTAAGCGATCGCTCACAGCAAGAATCCGGCGGCGATAGTGAATCAGCCCGCCAATACTACGATTGAGACGCAAAGCCAGAGTCACCGGACTTGTGTAAGATTTAGCATCAATTCCAATTGCCCGTTCGTTAATTGCCACATCGCATAAATCCGACTCTGGGTAAAGTTCAGCATTTAGCTTATTTTGTCGGGCTGTATCAAAAATGGCTAATTCGTCAATTGCTGGGCCTGTCCAGTAGGTAAGAATTCGTGGCTCGGCAATTCGTAAAATGTCTTTGGGATCTAGTTTTTCAGATACTTTTGGTGAGTTGTGGCCAATACATTGGCGAATTGGACAGCGCCCTTGTGAAAAATGTTTTTTGTTGGGATGCGATCGCATCAATGTCCCACAGTGGGCGCAGCGATGTGCTAGTCCATCAACTAACCAGATATCTGGCACTAAGTTGAAGAAATTTTCAACGATCATTCGCTGTAAAGGGGTTAAGTCATTTTCAACCAAGTAATCTAATAGTTGCCGTTCTCCTATCAGAGAGTACCTACCAAATAACTCTCGTAGGGCGGTGTAAGCTTTGTGTTGGCGACGACCCCCCAATCGTTCAGTTGCTTCGCATAACTGAGTATATAAGCGATGCTCAATTACATTGTCTTCGCCAAAAGCCCCGCTCAGGTTGGCAATCTCTGCACAATCTGAGGTGGGTACTCGTAAATCTGGATCGATTAAGGTGACGCTAGAAAAGCGAAAGTCTGATTGGTTAAAAACCCCTAACTGCCAGCGATCGCCACCAAGAGAGTATCGAGCCTTATCTAAAACACTATGCACACAGGCAGCGCGATCGCTTAATCCTTCTTCAATATATAGACGACCCAATTTGCACATTGCTTGATAGAGTTCTGGTGGCAGCGTACTATCCTCTTGGCGCACTATTTCTCGACCTGGGAGAACCCGGTCATATTGGCGAAGAATTCCCTGAGCAAGTAACACCACAGCATCTTCAGCCAGATCCCTCGCTGGGCGGTGTCCTGTAGGTAAAGGCAAAGAAGTTGTTGAAATTGCAGGTAGCCATGTTGGATCGTGTCCTTGAGCCTCTGCAATAATTTGCCTCTCTAAAACATCTTCAGGAAAGGAAGGCAAAACTTGAGCGATCGCCGCAAGTGTCCAACCTTTCTTCAATAGGAGAGCAGTGGCCAAACCCTCCAAAATTTGCCGAAATCCAAATTCTTGCCCTTTCGGTTGTGATAAAAGTTGTTTTGCTCTCCACGACCGAATAGTACGGACGGCAGGTGATTCTATAGAAATTTCAAGGTGTTCAATCTGGCGTTTTAGCTCCTTTGTCAGAGCCTCCGCAGTTCCCTGCCATTCACGCACGTCTTCAAAGTACATGGTTAAGTAAAACCATTTTACATCATTGTTTGTTTACACTAAATGATGTAAATAAAATTGTCAAGTTTTTATTCATCAGTTTGTGCAATACAACCTGATGAATGCTACGCTACAGTATCCAGGAAATTGTATCTTGATTTGTGGAGGGGATAAATTATGGCTCTGCAAGTATGTTCCGGCGCAACGCTCAAGTGTAGCTTTGGTGTTGCACCAAGTTCCTTGGTAGTTCTGCCTGTCAATCGGGTATTAACTGGTACGCCAGATGCGAACATTATGGATAACAAGCCAATGGTGAATATCATGCCTTTTGGTATGTGTTCGTCTTTAGCCAATCCAACAGTTGCATCCGCCACAGCGGCTGCTTCGGGTGTATTGACGCCTATGCCTTGTATACCTGTGATCCCTGCCCCGTGGGCGCCTGGTTCGCCTACCGTTCTGATTGCTAACATCCCAGCGCTGAATAATACATCTAAATTGATGTGTGCGTGGGCGGGTGTGATTGAAGTAGTCTATCCTGGTCAATCAACGGTATTTATTCCTTAAAATAATTTTAGATTTTAGATTTTAGATTGACCGTGCCCGATCGCACTTCATAAAGCGATCGCAATTTGAGGATATCCTGCCATTCTAAATCGGTAAATGGTTGGGTGACTAATTCTATACCAAAATACTGTTTTGCCGTCTCTGTCAGTGTATCCACAATCTTGACAATCCAGCTATCCTGTTCCTGTGGGTTACAAAACGAGGTATTCCAAGGAGCCGATTGTTCAAAGATTTCTTCAAATAAACCTTTGTCTGTAGACAAAATCATCGAGCCGTGTTGCAGAATAGTATTTCTTCCCTTGCGTTGGGCGCTACCTATGAATTTACTTCCATCGGCGGTAACTAAGTCAGCGGCTGTTGCTGTGTTGAAGCAACTGGGATTGTGAATGTAACCCCGTCCAGCAGAACCATAATCTAACTCGATACCCAAGGTTTGCCAGCCTTGAATCAAAAAGTTACAGATATTTTCATAAGTACCCCAGCTTTTTGCTGTACTAGCTGAGGTAATCAGGGCATAGGTTAAGTCCCCTTGGTGGAGAACAGCTCTACCTCCCGTTGGCCGACGAACTACATCGAGTTCCTGTCCCTGGTAGATCAGATTATGCCACTGGGCAGGCCATTGTTTTTGCAGATGTCCCAGGGAGAGTGCGTAGGGATACCATGTATAAAAACGCAAGGTAGGCGGATGTTGTCCCTCTTCGCATTGGTTGAACAACCAAGCATCGATCGCCATTTGCACTCCTCCTGATGTCTGAAGCATTGGGATGAAACGCCAGGTGGATGATGACTCGGTTGCTAGTTGTCTCATAGGTTGGGGACTGGGGACTGGGGACTAGGGACTGGGGACTGGGGACTGGGAAAATATTCCAAAATTTGCTGTGGGTAAGAGCAGAATTCCATAATTTTTACGAGTGAAAACCCAATCCCCAATCCCCAGTCCCTTTTACAATTCGCTGCTGAGAAAATCAAATAATTGATGCGCCATTTCTAATTTAGAACAAGGTGCGATCGCCATCTCCCGCCCTTGGATATCTAAAAATATCGCTTCATTATTATCACTGCCAAAACCACTATCTGGCCGATCGATGGGGTTCGCAACGATCGCATCTAATTTTTTCTTCTGTAATTTTTCTAACGCAGGATTGACAATATCCCCAGTTTGTGCAGCGAAGCCAACTAATATCTGATGCGACTGTTTAAGTTCTGCTAATCGGGCGACGATATCGGGTACGGGTTCTAAAGGTAAAGCTTGGGGGAGCGATCGCTTGGGCAATTTTTCTGTACTATAATCTCTGGGTTTGACATCTGCCACCGCTGCTGACATGACGATGATATCAGCATTGGCTAAATATTCTAGCATGGCGTGGTGCATTTGCTCTGCACTAATGACAGCAATTGCTTGTACTCCCAATGGCACTTCCCAATTAGCTGGAGTATGCACCAGAGTGACTCTTGCTCCTCGGTGGAGTGCGGCTTGGGCTAGAGCTAATCCCATTTTACCTGTGGAAGGATTGCCAATAAATCTCACTGGGTCAAGAAACTCTCGCGTTCCCCCAGCACTGATTAAAACTCGTTTCCCGACTAAATCTCGTTTGCCTTGGGTGTGTAACAGCGATTGGATGTAAGCCAGAATTTCTGGGGGTTCTGCCATCCTACCAGCACCAACGCGATCGCAAGCTAATAAACCTGAAGCTGTATTCATGCCATGATATCGGCTATCAATCAATAGCTGTTGCCAATTTCGCTGCACCGATAGTTGTTCCCACATATCCGTATTCATCGCTGGTGCTAACAGCACTGGACAAGTAGAAGCCAGCACGGTGTTTGTGAGTAAATTATCAGCCATACCGTAGGCTAATTTTGCTAAGGTATTAGCCGTTAAGGGGGCAATTACGATCGCATCTGCCCATTCACCCAACTCAATATGCAACGGGCGAGAGTGAGTTGCTTGCCAAAAATTATCATCTGTGTATGCTTGATGGCGAGATAGGGTTGCGACAGTCAGGGGCGTGATAAATTCTTGTGCTGAACGGGTGAGGATGACTCGCACTTCCACACCAGTTTTAAACAGCGTCGAAATCAGTTCACAGACTTTATAGGCGGCGATACCGCCACCTATAGCAACTAAAACCCTGTTCAATTTTGGATTTTGGATTTTGGATTTTGGATTTAAGGGAGATTGCATTGGTACTTTCGGATTAAGCAAGTGATACATTAACCCTGATAATCTTTGATTTTAGCCAGTTGACCCCAATCTAAAATCTAAAATCTAAAATCTAAAATTGCTAGGCTTCATCGTAGGGTTCCAAGTCCAACAGATAAATGTAGGGTTCTACTAACTCTGGACGCTGAAATGCGATCGCTCGTAGTAGATGCCAATCATTTAAACCCTCAAAAGCATTACTGTAATTATCCAGCTCCAGACGTGTAGCCAGTTCTTCGACTTCTGCCGCAGTCATGGCAGCAATTTCTTTCTTGGAAATGCTTAGAGTTGTCATAATGCTTGCCCCTCCCTTATGCAGCATTCGCCTTGAGCATGGGTTAAGTTGCGCCCAACGCAACCACCCAATATATATTACTCATTAGAGGTCATTGATTTCGTGAAATTTTTCCGCATTTATACCAGAATTTATAAAAAATTCGTAATCTTGACTAAGCAATTGTGTTCACAACGAAGTTCCGTAGCACCTCTATCGTTTGTGGATCTATTTCATGCCCCGTGTCAAATTCATGATATTCTACTGCCACTCCCAGAGACTCTATAGTTTCTCGTGCCTTCCAGGCAGCTTGTAGTGGAACAACTTCGTCATATCTACCGTGGGTAATTACAGTTGGCGAAATCCTACCTTTAGCTGCTGTGACTGCATCAGGATGTAAATACCCACTCATGACAACTAAACCTGCTAGGGGCAATTTCGATCCTACATCTAAAGTCATTGCCCCGCCTTGAGAAAATCCGCTCAAAATAGTCCGTGACAAAGGCACGCCAGTACTGCCTTCTAAAGATTGCAACAAGTCTATTAGCAGTTGCCGACCTTCTGCCAACCCTTCATACATATTCTCCACCCTCAAGTCGTACCATGCCCTCCCTATAGGGGAATAGGGATAAGGAAAAGGTGCATTGGGTAATACAAACTGGTAATTAGGTAAGTTGATAAAAGGCAACAAAGATGCTACATCTTCGGCATTAGCACCCCAACCATGCAAAGTGACAATTAAACCTGCGGGCGGTTGAGAATTGGCTGTGGGAACGTTAATAAATTGTAAAGACAGAGGTTTACTCCTAAAATATGACTCTTTTAGTAGATTTTATCTAAAATACATCTCCATAAATTAATTCTGCCTTACCCGAAATCCTTGTAGAGACGTAGCAGTGCTATGTCTCTAGTTATTCTGATTCCTGAATTCTGAATTGGTGAATTGTTGTTTTTAATTTTTTGAGAAATGTTCTTGCTTAGTAGCACAAGTTAATGGTAAAGATTGAGAATACCAAGATTATTGCAAAAACTTCCTGGTAAGAATTAAGGTGGAGGACTGGAGATTGAAAACTTTACCATTGATGAAACTTTCAGCTGGAGCTCTGGCTTTAATGCTTGGCTGGGGAATCGGGATGGCTGTAGACGCCCAAACAAAAACGCTGGTAATCTATTCAGGTAGAGAGCAAAAACTGATTGGGCCTTTAATCGAAAAAGCTAAAAAAGACTTGAATAAAGATATTCAAGTACGTTATGGCGATACTGCGGAATTAGCGATCGCTCTTTTAGAAGAAGGCAAAAATAGCCGTGCAGACTTGTTTTTCGCTCAAGACGCTGGTGCTTTAGGCACTTTAGAGAAAAAACAACTCACACTACCAATTGCCCCGAAATTGCTGAACAAAGTTGACACTCGCTTTCGTTCTGCCAAAGGGCATTGGCTCGGAATTTCCGGACGCGCTCGTGTAATTGACTACAACACCAAGCTAGTCAAACAAAGCGAATTACCGTCATCAATTTCGCAGTTAACACAACCAAAATGGCGCGGTAAAGTCGGCTGGGCACCGACGAACGGTTCATTTCAGTCATTTGTCACCGCCATGCGAGTTTTAGATGGAGACCAAAAGACATTACAATGGCTCAAAGCGATGAAAGCCAATGGTGTCAAAGATTACGGTAAAAATTCGGCGATCGTCGAAGCTTTGGGACGGGGAGAAATTCATCTTGGTTTAGTGAACAATTACTACTTGTATCGCTTCAAAAAAGATAATGCTAACTTCCCTGTTGCTCATCACTACACGAAAAAAGATGCAGGATCAATAATTAATGTGGCAGGGGTAGCAATTACAAGCACAACTGACCAAAAAGCTGATGTCGAAGCTTTGATTGATTACCTGCTCAAACAGAGTTCACAAAATTACTTTGCTCAAGAAACTAACGAATATCCTTTAGTCAAAGGAATTTCAGCACCATCAAAACAAGTGCCAATTAGCAAACTCAATCCGCCTAATGTGAGCTTAACAGACTTAGATGACTTACCCGGAACATTGAATTTATTACAACAGGCAGGAGTTTTGTAGGAATTGAAAGCGGTTCGCCCTCCCTTATTTCTCACATTAGCCGCAGCAGTGGTGGCAGTTGCGATCGCTCTGCCATTACTATATTTAGTAATTCGTACCACAGGCATTGGCGGGGAAGAATTATGGCAATTAATTTCTCGTCCCCGCAATGTCATGGTTTTTTTAAACAGTGCGGCAATGGCAGCAACGGTAACATTATTTTCTGCCTTAATTGCCATACCGTTGGCATTTTTAACAGTGCGGACAGACTTACCAGGAAGACGTTTTTGGTTAGTAGCGACAACATTACCCTTAGCGGTGCCTAGTTATGTAGGCAGTTTTGCGCTCATAGCAACTTTGGCACCACGGGGTAGCTTTTTACAGCTGTTGCTGCAACCATTGGGAGTAGAAGAATTACCTTCTATTTATGGTTTTCCGGGGACAGTTTTGGCAATTACTTTGTTTACCTATCCCTACATGCTGCTGAGTGTACGTTCAGCCTTGCAAGGTATCGATCCATCTTTAGAAGAAGCAGCTAGAAGTTTAGGTTATGGTAGCAGAGAAACATTTTTTCGGGTAGTTTTGCCGCAGTTGAAACCATCAATAATTGCAGGTGGATTATTAGTTGCTTTGTATGCTTTGCGTGACTTTGGTACACCTTCACTGATGCGGTTTGATGCCTTTACCAGAGCAATATTTTTGCAATACAAAGCTAGCTTTAATCGCAACTCAGCCGCCGCTTTATCATTGATGTTGGTGATACTGGTGTTGGGGATTTTGTGGTTAGAATATAGAATGCGATCGCGTGCTGCATATTATAGTCGTGGTTCCGCTTCCCTGCGTCCACCAAAAATTGCCAAATTGGGAATTTGGAAATGGCCAGCTTTCATTTTTTGTCTGCTAATCACTAGCTTGGGTGTAGTTTTGCCAGTAGGTATTACCCTATTTTGGTTAATTCGTGGATTTAACAGTGGCTACACTTTCCCAAACTTACTGCCCAGCGTTTTGAACTCCATTGGCGCAGCGGGACTAGCGGCTTTAGCTACCACTATCTTTGCCTTACCAGTTGCAATTTTAGCAGTCAGATTTCCTAATAAAATCACCGCCATAATTGAACGCTGTTCTTATATAGGTTTTGGAGTTCCAGGAATTGTGGTTGCCTTATCTTTGGTATTTTTTGGTGCCAATTATTTGCCAGCAGTGTACCAAACATTACCCATGCTAATATTTGCATATTTAGTGTTATTCTTACCGCAGTCAGTGGGAACAGTCCGCAGTTCCCTTTTACAATTAAATCCCCAAATAGAAGAATCAGCACGCAGCTTAGGTAGGAATGCTTGGCAAACTTTAAGAGAAGTTACCCTACCATTAGTACAACCGGGAGTATTGAGTGGTGCAGTGCTAGTATTTTTGACAGCAATTAAAGAACTACCCGCCACCATACTATTAGCACCTATTGGATTTACCACCTTAGCAATGCAAATTTGGCAAGCCACAGAAAATGTAGATTTTGCTGATGCAGCTGCGTCCTCACTAGCCATGTTGCTAGTCTCTATAGGTTCAACCTTATTAGTCTTATCTCAAGAAAACGTCAAAAAAGAGAAAGTTATAAATCAAACGCAAATACAAACAAAATTTTAGTTTAGAAAAAATAGGGAGTAGGGAATAGGGAGTGGGGAGTAGGGAATAGACACAGCTGAATTAAAATCTCAAATGCAAAAATCAACTCTTCTCAACTCCCACTCTCTGCGACTCTGCGCCTCTGCGTGATATTTCCAGCGACAACATAGGATAAAAACCCCCCTTCTAGCCCCTCTTTTTATGCAACAAGTAATTCTCCACTTACAGAATGTCACCAAGCAGTTTGCAGAAAACACTTTTCCCGCTGTAGACAACATATCTTTGACATTGCAACAAGGAGATATATTAGGATTACTCGGCCCCTCTGGTTGTGGTAAAACAACATTGTTGCGATTAATTGCCGGTTTTGAACGGCTGCAAACAGGAGAAATTAAAATCGGAGAACAAATAGTTTGTAATACTTCTATTTGTATCCCAGCTGAACAACGTGACATTGGCGTTGTTTTTCAAGATTACGCACTGTTTCCCCATCTCAACGTGGCAGAAAATGTGGGCTTTGGGTTGAAACATTTCCCTAAACAACAAATACAAAAACGTGTAGCCGAAGTCTTGGCGCTAGTGAGACTCGAAGGCTTAGAAAAACGTTATCCTTACGAACTCTCAGGTGGACAACAGCAAAGAGTTGCCCTCGCCCGCGCTTTGGCACCCCAACCTCAACTCATGCTTTTAGATGAACCCTTGAGTAATCTTGATATCCAAGTTAGGTTGCGCTTGCGAGAAGAAGTGCGCGACATTCTCAAAGCGGCGGGTACTTCAGCAATTTTTGTTACCCACGAGCAAGAAGAAGCATTAGCTATTTCAGATATAGTAGGTGTCATGCGCCAAGGACACTTAGAACAACTAGGCACACCAGAAGAAATTTATACTCATCCAGCATCAAGATTCGTCGCCGAATTTGTCACTCAGGCGAATTTCCTTCCCGCCCATCGTCAAGGCAATTTATGGGAAACGGAAATTGGCAGTTTTGACTTAACAGCAAATCATACCGAAGATGCTGGCGAAATCATGATTCGTCAAGAAGATTTTATTTTAAAGCCAGCCAATGATGCGCCTGTAGTCGTTCGCACCCGGCGGTTTTTAGGACGTGAGTACCAATATTGTTTGCAAACTCCGTCTGGGAAAGAACTCCATGCGCGGACGATGGCTGATGTGGTGTTACCTGTGGGTACAAGGGTGGAGTTATCTATTGCTAGTGAGAGTGTAAAGGTTTTTCCCCAATAGATATAGATTTTGGGTTCTCAAGCAATAACTAATCACTTTAATTTATTATCTTTTATTCAGAGTAGAAAAAATTTATTTACCAAAACGGTAAAGCATCAGTTGATATGATATGTTCTCTGGACATAGCAAATTTGTTTACCAAAATGGTAAACTTGTATTAGTCTAGTAACGCATGGAAATCACTTTCGCTGACAGCAAACTGCAAAACCTATGCGAGCAAGAAAAACTAGCGCAAAAAAAATTGGGTGCAAACTGTGCCAAGAAATTAAGAACCCAGTTAACTATTCTTGGTGCTGCTAGTTGTGTCACAGAATTAGTTATAGGTCATCCCCATCCCTTGAAAGGAGATAGGGCAGGTGAGTTTGCAGTAAACCTAGAAGGTGGTAAACGACTTGTATTTAAGCCTGATAACGACCCCGTTCCTCTTACCGAGGATGGAAGCATTGATTGGTTAAAAGTTACTGCTGTTTGTATTGTTTTCATTGGAGATTACCATGAATAAGACAACCCGACCCTTTACTCCAGATTGGGTTTCTCCCCCTGGTGATGCGATCGCTGAATTCTTACAAGAGCGTGATTGGACACAAGCACAATTAGCAGAACGTCTAGGCTACACCACAAAACACGTCAGTTTGCTAATTAACGGCAAAGCACCTGTAAATGAAGAAACAGCACTGAAGCTAGAACGAGTTTTGGGGAGTACAGCAGCATTTTGGCTGAGATATGAAGCCCAATATCGGGCGGCTTTAGCAAGTAAAGAAGAAGAAAACCGTTTAAAGGAGTGGACATCTTGGTTAGATCAGTTACCAGTCAAAGAATTGATGAACCAAGGTGTAATTCCTAAGTGCAATTTAATTGCCAAAAATAAACCTAGCTTGGTAAAAAAGTTATTACATTTTTTCGGTGTGGCTTCGCCGGACGAGTGGCGAAGTTACTATGCAGGTATGGAAATTTCTTTTCGCCGCACCCGCGAAAAACAAAGTGATGTTGGTGCTATTTCCGCTTGGTTGCGTTTGGGTGAAATAGAAGCAGAAAAACTAGAGTGTCCCAAATACAGTAAACCAAAGTTTGAAAAAGCAGTGCGGGAAATTCGCACTTTGACAGTGTTACAACCAGAGGAATTTCAACCACAGATGCAGCATTTGTGCCGGGAAGCGGGTGTTGTGCTGGTTTTAGTACCATCAATTAAGGGAGCGCACGTCAGTGGTGTAGCACGGTGGTTAAATCCCCACAAGGCTTTGATTCAACTTTCGCTTTACGGTAAAACCAATGACCGCTTCTGGTTTAATTTCTTCCATGAAGCAGCACATATCCTACTTCATGATAAAGAAAATATTTTTCTGGATGAATGGGATAGTGGGGAAAGTTTAGCACCTGAACCAGAACGCGAAGCCGATCAATGGGCGCGGGAATTTTTGATCCCACCCAAATACGAAAGAGAATTAGGGCAACTTAAATCTAAAAATGATGTTGTTGATTTTGCAGAGGGTATCGGCATCCATCCCGCTATTGTTGTAGGTCGGCTGCAACATGATTGTATAATTCCTGTCTCTTGGATGAATGGGTTCAAGGAGAGTTTTTGTTTTTAACCTCTAATGGTCTTGAACTGAGCCAAGGCTTATGCAAAACTTGAGATCCTTCGCTCCCAGCCGACTTTTAAGGAATTGATCAATGGCGCGTCTAGCACTGCTGAGTGTATCTAATAAAACTGGTTTAATTGACCTCGCCCGTAGCTTGGTTGAAGAATTCAACTTTGATTTAATCAGCAGTGGGGGAACAGCCCAAGCACTCAAAGATGCTGGACTCCCAGTTACCAAGGTTGCTGATTATACAGGTTCTCCAGAAATTTTAGGTGGTCGAGTTAAAACCCTGCATCCCCGAATTCACGGCGGAATTTTGGCACGGCGGGATGTTCCCCAAGATATTACAGATTTAGAAAATAACCAAATTCGCCCGATTGATTTAGTGGTAGTGAATCTTTATCCTTTTGAGGAAACTATTGCTAAACCAGGGGTAACATTAGCTGAAGCTGTTGAACAGATTGATATTGGTGGCCCGGCAATGTTGCGGGCATCATCGAAAAACTTTGCTCATTTGACTGTATTATGCGATCCAGGACAATATAACGAGTATTTAGAGGAATTGCGGCAAAATAACGGCGTAGCATCCCTAGAGTTTCGCCAAAAGGCAGCTTTAAAAGGATTTTTGCACACTGCTAGTTATGACCAAGCGATCGCATCTTACCTCGCAGGCACACAAAACTACAACCTCAGCGGCACACAATTACAATCTCTGCGTTACGGCGAAAACCCCCACCAACCCGCCGCTTGGTATCAAACTGGTACTACCCCAACAGGATGGGCAGCCGCTACGAAACTCCAAGGCAAAGAACTGAGTTACAATAACCTGGTTGATTTGGAAGCTGCACGCCGAATTATTGCAGAATTCACTGATTCCCCAGCAGCAACGATTATTAAACATACAAATCCCTGTGGTACGGCGCTGGGAAGTACTATTTCAGAAGCGTATGAAAAAGCTTTCAATGCTGATTCTACCTCTGCCTTCGGTGGAATTGTGGCACTCAACCGTCCCATCGATGCAGCTACAGCCAGCGAGTTAACTAAGACATTTTTAGAATGTGTGGTTGCACCAGGTTGTGAAGCGGACGCCCAAGAAATTTTAGCCAAAAAATCTAACGTGCGAGTTTTGACTTTACCAGATTTGAGCAGTGGAGCCAAAGAAACTATAAAAGTGATCGCAGGTGGTTTCCTTGTCCAAACTAGCGATGATATCATTGCTGACACCAGTCAATGGCAAATAGTCACCGAACGTCAACCCACCGCCGATGAGTTAGCAGAATTGCTGTTTGCTTGGAAAGTTTGCAAACATGTGAAATCTAATGCGATCGTTGTGACAAGCGATCGCACTACACTAGGAGTAGGCGCTGGTCAAATGAACCGCGTCGGCTCAGTGAAAATTGCCATAGAACAAGCCGGGGAAAAAGCCAAAGGCGCAACTCTCGCCAGCGATGGTTTCTTCCCCTTCGATGATTCAGTTAAAACAGCCGCAGCAGCAGGAATTACAGCCATTGTTCAACCAGGGGGAAGTGTGCGCGATAAAGATTCTATCAAAGCTGCTAATGACCTGGGTTTAGTAATGGTGTTGACTGGTGTACGTCACTTTTTACACTAACTTCTGGGGTTTAGTCTGGTGCAGTTTTAAAAGTGTCACTCAAAATACTTGCTCTTTGATGAAAGCAGTGATATCTTTTAGTTGTGTGTGAGGAGCAAGTTAAAAATAAAAAGCGTTTGGGGTGGAAACACGGCAACACTCCCAGACGCTTTTTAGTTTGCGTCTACAAATCGGACTTTAACAAAGTATGTTCAGTTTAATTCCCCTGCCTCTACAAGCAGAACGTTTTGTATCGGGATTAAATCCCCGTTACAAAACGTAATTACGTTAGCGTAGCGGGGCATAGCCCATTACGAATTACGAATTACGAATTACGAATTATTTTAAAATTGTTATTCAATATACTTGCCTTTTCATAGAAGTAGTGATAATCTTTAGTTGTGTGTGAGGAGCAAGTTTAAGAATAAAAAGCGTTTGGGGTGGAAACACGGCAACACTCCCAGACGCTTTTTAATTTTGGTCTAGAAATTGGATTGTGGTGCAGTTTTGAAAGTGTCACTCACTACACTCGCTTTTTACTTGCACCAGTGATATCTTTTAGTTGTGTGTGAGGAGCAAGTTAAAAATAAAAAGCGTCTGGGGTGGAAACACGGCAACACTCCCAGGCGCTTTTTAATTTGGTATATAGAAAAAATTCCACTGCCTCCTCTACCTTCAAGTTTCTTAACACAGCTTGAAATATTTGAGAAGCAACTGCCGTCCCCTTGTCTGAAGTACGAAATTCGCAACTGCGCTGCTATCCTCAAGGGTCTTCAGCCTGCCTTTTTTATAAAATATGTTTAGTATGTAACGATTAGTAAATACTAGGATGTATGATTGAGCAGGTTATCCACTGAAGAAATTTATCAGGCACTAGGCAATATTTCCTCTCAATTTAAAAATCTTGAATGTGACAAATGTGCCATAGCAATGAAGTCATGGAGCGATGCTAATGGAATTGAGGGAAAAATTATCAAGCTTAGAACTAAAAAGCGAAATGATTTTTTTATAATTAGCGATCGTTACAGTGATAGTGAGTCAATTACTGATAATGGCATTCATTACCGTGTAGAAGTTTTAGGACTAGTTTTTGATAATCTTTCACGTCAAGGATTACCCCCTGATGACTGGATAAATGATTTTTCCTGTCGCAGTGGTGAATTTTATTTAGAAGAGTTAGATAATTTCTAAAAGAGAAAGCAAGAGTATCAGTAGAAAATATTATGAGCGGAGTATATGAAATTTTAGCAAAAATTCAAGCCAAACCAGGTATGTATATTGGTTGTCCCTCTGTGAGCGATTTATTTATGTTTTTGGTTGGGTATGAATGTTCTCGGAGTGAATTGGGAATTGAAAATACTGAGGAGGAAGAAGATTTTTATGGAGAGTTTCAGCCTTGGTTACAGAAAAAGCTAGGAATAACAACGGTAAGCTCTTGGTCGAAAATGATTATGCTTTACTGTCACGATGAAAGGGCTGGTTTTGAAAAGTTCTTTAATTTGTTGGATGAGTTTAAACAACGAAATCAGGATTTCGATGGAAATGAGGTTAATAATGTATCTGAAGTAGTGGCGACTCCTGTAAAACATTGATAATTTACGAAAAAGATAAGGTTTAAAGCCTCGTTTATGATTCATCGGCGAGTAATTCTTCTAGAGTTTCTTCGGTTAGTCATTTGGCTTGAGCATTTCTGCCGATTCTGTCAAAGGTTTTTTGATTCATGGTGAGTTCTGAAGTTAGCGAATAAAAACTTGTTAGCTTTTTTAATCAGGATCTTGTAGGTTGGGTTGAACGAAGTGAAACCCAAAACTGTATATTGCTTAATTCTCGTGATACAATCTCGAATGTGAATCAAATAAACTCGACTATCTTTCATAACGAGATAGCCTCATGAAAAACTTTGTCTCGAATTAAATAATGTAATGATTTACTTGTAACAACATCGACTTTACGATCTAACAGATTCTCTAAATCTAAAATCAACCCACCAGGAAACCAAGGAGAAATTTTCTCTAAATCATAATCAACTAAAAAATCAATATCGCTGGTTTCTGTTTCTTCTCCTCTAGCTACACTACCAAAAACGCGGACGTTAGAAGCTCCATGTTTAGCAGCAATGTTGAGGATTTCTGCTCGTTTTTCCTGTAGTAATTGTTTTAATCCTGTTTTCATAGATTTATTTGAGATTATTCGTGAGGATCAAAATTTTCGAGCCGCTTGCGGCAGAATAGCTATAAAATATTGGAATTGCTTCGGTTAATCAGCTAAATTTTGTAGGTTGGGTTGTAGCAAGATCCCGAAGGGTACGAAGTGAAACCCAACATTAACGTCGCGTATTCTCACAGGTAACGTTGGGTTTCGTTTCTCAACCCAACCTACTTGTAAATTGAGTCGGACAAGTCTTCGGTTTTGCAACCTACCAAGCTATCCGACTCGGTTTGATATTCGGAGGTCGTCACCTTCCCCGCTGGTTCAGGTCTGGACTCCTTGGTGTACGCTCGATAAATTCCCATTTACCGACTCTGACTTTGAGGAGTACTCACGCCACAGCCACCGCCACCACGCGAAAACCAACATTGTTGTTACGATTCGCGCGCGCGTTCCTATTGCGATCGCCATAACGGCAATACCTGGCATTGTTGATCCAACTACCGCCACGCAGCAGCTAAAAACGACCTGCCCCATGCTCAAATTCTCAACAAATTGAGAAATTTGAGTTAAATGTAGTGTATAATGGTTCTGATATCGAGACACCAGATTTTAAAAAAAATTTTACGCCTGACGGCGGGTAACAAGGGAAAAGAATAAGAAGTGTAAAGGGCAAGAGTGCAAAGGGGAAGGAATCCTCACGCCACACCCACCGCAACCACCCGAAAACCCAAATCACTTCTAGGCCCATCGCCGAGGCGAAGCCCGCGTATGTTGATGAAGTCACGGACGGCAGACCGACAGTGAGTAGCGTCGTCACTCCACGAACCGCCACGCCGCAAAATTCTGGGATTGATAGATATCTTATTATCTTTACTTGTTAACCACGCACTCCCATCTTTTGGTGCGCCTTGGTAACTCTCGTGATATACATCTTGACACCATTCCCATATATTACCACACATATCATACAAACCGAAAGCGTTTGGCGGAAATTTCCCCACATCTGTTGTTTCCCGTCCATTGTAGTTAACTAAATCTGTGGTTATCGTTTCACCGAAATAAAACGGCGTAGTTGTTCCCGCACGACAAGCATATTCCCATTCCGCCTCACTGGGTAGCCTGTAAGTACGTCCTGTCTTCTGACTCAATTTTGTACAAAACTCTACCGCATTATCCCAACTTACTTGTTCTACAGGTCGTTTCTCACCTTTGAACCTGGAAGGATTCGTCCCCATAATTGCTTGATACTGTGCTTGGGTGACTTCATATTTCCCCATGAAAAAACCAGGTACTTTTACTTCATGTTGTGGTTCTTCGTCTGATGATTTTATTCGTAATGATGGACTCTGAGCAATACTCCAAACCTCCAAGAGCGCGAAATTTTGATGCTGCGACCCTTCATCTGATTCTCGTTTCGCCTCCCCTGCTGGTGAACCCATCGTAAAGGTTCCTCCTGGTATCTGTACCATTTCCAAGGTGACACCATTCCCCAAATCTTCAACAAAATAGTTCGCTTCTTGGTTGAGACGGTTGGTAATGTTTCCCTGTGCATTTACCGTCACCGTTTCAAATTGAAAGGTTCGCAACCTATTTTTAGTGCTATCTCGAGAATTAGACGGAAATAGCAAACGTTCTCCTATCACAGCTAAACCAAACCCCCCAGCGAAGCATCCTGCTATTTGAATTACCTGACCTGCTATTTGAATTACCTGACGACGCGATAAGTTTGGTGTGGGTTGCGGTGCTGGCGGTGGCGGTGGTTGTCGTCGTTGCGGGTGTTGTGGTGTCAGTGCTTGCAACGCCTCCACCGCTGAAGGGTATCTATCCCGAAAGTGATAACTCACCATCTTACTCAACACGCTTGCAAGTTTGTCACTAACATTTGCCCAATTGCGCCAAATTATCTCACCATTGGTGGGGTCTTTTGGTAGTTCGTGGGGTTGTAAACCTGTCAAAGCATAAATTCCCAACATTCCCACCGCATAAACATCGCTGCATAATTTTGGTTGTCCGGCTGCTTGTTCGCTTGGCATATAACCATGCGTACCAATGGCAACGCTAACACTGGTTTGACCTTGGGCGTTCACCATCATGGTGTTAACTTCTTTGACTGCGCCAAAATCAATCAGCACTATTTTGCTATCTTGACGGCGACGCATAATGTTCTGAGTTTTAATGTCGCGGTGGATGATATTCTTTTTGTGAACTACTGCTAAGATTTCTAGAATTTCTTGTAATAGTTTTATGACTTCTTTTTCAGTTAATCGCTTACCAGGAGTGATTTCTTGGCTTAAGTCTTCCCCATCTACAAATTCTTGGACTAAATAAAATTCGCCCTGTTCTTCAAAGTGGGCAAATAATCGCGGTATCTGGTCGCTATCATTTCCTAAGCGGTATAAAACTTGGGCTTCGCTATCAAATAATCTTCTAACGATTTGTAATACTATTGGGTCGGAGTTGGGTTTGAGGTGTTTGACTACACACTTGGGATGGTTGGGTAAGTCTAAGTCTTCAGCAAGGTAGGTGTCGCCAAAGCCGCCGCTACCTAAGAGTTTGATAATTTTGTAGCGATTTCGCAGAATTTGGCCTGTTAGCATCAGGTTTACGTGGCAGAAGGATGAATTACGTTAATTCTGCCAGATTTTACACCTCTAGGGCAATGTGTAGTACATTCGTATGATCAGAGTAAAGACAATAGTTCGATTCCTCACCAATTGGGGGGCTAGCTATTTTAAAGGGAATTGATTTATTGTTTATTTTTTACACAACGGAAGTGGTAGCACTAAATTATGCAAGAGCCGACAATAGACCAAGCAAAAGAGCTTTTTAGAGTTTGCTACCACTTGACGAATATGTACTGTTCAGTTCACGTAGTGAGAGGATGTTTGAAAAGTCCTTTTCTTAGTAGCAAAACGTTTTAGATCCCCCTAAATCCCCCTTAAAAAGGGGGACTTTAAGAAGTTTTCCCCCCTTCTTAAGGGGGGTTAGGGGGGATCAACAAGTGCCCAAAATCACAGATCAATACTTTTCAAACAACCTCTGAGAATAGATGAAACAACTAACCGTGTTTACATACTGGCTGGAGAAGACACTCAACTAGAAATATTCCCAAATGGAAGAGTGAGAACTTATGACTAAGCCGAATTTTCAAGCGATGACTAAGCAAGAATTAAGAGCTTATGTGCTGGAACACCGAGATGAACAAGAGGCTTTTTATGCATTAGTTGATAAACTCAGAGAGGAACCAGGAATTGAGATTACCTCAATGGAACAGTTACATCAATTAATTGAAGCAAAACGCGACAAAGCCGATATCACAGATGCTCGCGCAGCAATAGAGAAAGTATCACAAATCGGCACAATATCTCTTGAAAACCTCAAAAGGGAACTGAGACAGTGAGCTATAAAGTACAAATTATAAATACAGCTGTGCAGCAAATAAAACAACTGAATTCGCAAGTGCAGCAGCAAGCGATCGCCAAGTTAGAAGAATTGGCATTGAACCCACTTCCAGAAGGTGTAAAAAATTTAGAATCTGGAGAAAATTTATATTTAGTTTTTCTCGATCAATATCGGATTGTTTATCAAATACACCAAGAAGCTTCGCTAATCACAGTCACGAAAGTTGCTCATCCAAAAGACTATTGATTTTTTCCTGGGCGACAACCAGACAAAATTTCGTGCATCTTCACGACTTGTCCAATGACTGCGATCGCCGGCGCACCAAATCCAGTTTGCTCCACTTGCTGGACAATGGTTTCCAATGTCCCAATCAATTCTTCTTGTTCTGGACGCGTACCCCACCGCACTAAAGCAATAGGCGTTTCTAAACTCAACCCAGCCTTTGTTAATTGTTCCACAATGTAAGGTAAATTGTGAATTCCCATATAAATCACAACAGTTTCGGAACCGTGGGCGATCGCACTCCAATTAACTAAGGGTTTATATTTGCCTGCTGCTTCGTGTCCAGTGACAAATGTCACTGAAGAACTATACAATCTATGCGTCAATGGTATACCTGCATAGGCGGCGGCGGCAATTCCCGAAGTGATACCAGGCACAACTTCCACTGGAATTCCGGCATTGACTAATTCTGCCATTTCTTCGCCACCACGACCAAAAATAAAGGGATCGCCACCCTTTAGCCGCACTACAATTGCATGATCCTGGGCTTTATCAATCAGCAGTTGAGTGGTTTCTTCCTGGAACAGCGAATGTTTACCTCTGCGCTTACCAGCGTTAATTTGCTCTGCTTGGGGATTAATCATTGCCAGAATTGCTGGACTCACTAAAGCATCATAGATGACTACATCTGCACATTCCAATAAACCTTTCGCCTTCAGGGTTATTAGTCCTGGATCTCCTGGCCCCGCACCTACTAAATAAACCTTTCCCAAATATTTGTTCCTCTCTGTGATTGTGCGGTTCATTTGTCTGTTAAATCCCAAATTAAATCGGCTAATTCTGCACTTGCTCCCAGAGGTTCTGCTAAGTGGAAAGTGACTGCCGAAAATTGTAATTTTAGCGTTTCTATTGAGGTGGCGATCGCATCGGTTATTCCACCTGGGAATAAAAAGTATGGCAAAATTGCAATTTCCCTATAGCCAGCAGTTACCAACTCTTTCACCTGTAATTCTAAACTACCAGGCACAGACCAATAAGCAGCGATCGCTCCCAAACTCGCCGCCATTGCTTCGATTGGTTTTTGAGAATCAGGGCGACGGCTACCATGAGCTAACAGAATCCATGCTTCTGCTTTTATCTTAGCAATTTGCTTGGAGAGCAATTTATTCAAATCTGGGTGAGAACCTAAGTATGGTTGCAATTCAATCATGATATCTTCACCAGTCGCCTGTCGTGCCAGGGCTACTTCGGCGGGAATATCTGTCATTACATGCACTCCCGGCAGCAGAAATAGCGGTAGAATCTTGAGGTGATGTTCATTTTCAGACACTTTCTCAACACCAAAAGCAGTCTCAGCAAATTGTTTAATCTGCTCGTGTAGAGGCTTTTGACTCATTTCTAAAGCAGCTATACCTACCAGATGTTCGCTATTTGCTTGGTTGTGATTATTGTGCAATTTCTCAGATACTATCCTTGCCAGTTCCTGCATAGCAATTTCTGGGCGCGGATCGCGGCTTCCGTGAGATACTAATAGATATGCAAATGACATGGGCAAGCTTAAACTTTCAGTGATTAGTTTTCATGTACAAGGGACTGGGGACTGGGTATTGGGTATTGGGAAAGAGGATCTTGGGCGTGTCATAAATTAGGTAATTAATTTAAATGACATAAATGTAGACAAACATAGTCAGATATCATTATTTGTGTTGTGGTACAAAAATGAAACTATCAATGTCATTTAACTTCTTCATACCATATACCAACGGTTTCAAAAGCAGCATAGGCAAGCTTGAGAAAATTCATCACTCTCTGTTTGCTGATTATTCCAAATTCTTTATACTGTCTTGCGTCTGCAAATGTTAATCTATGCTGGTCTATAATATTTCTTTCTTTATAGGCTAGTTTGGGAAAATCTATAGCCTTAATATTATATTTTTTGACTATCTCTTGTATTGTCACATCTGAATTTACGTGTTCCCAGTCATCACATAAGCCTAAATTTCTGACTAATACATGAGGAACTTTGCCACCATAGCTATTTACAGATTGCTTAAATAGATTTAAACTGTCATACCCTCCTGTTGACACAAACCACTTACAAAAATATACCCCTTGTGAATCTCCCAGTTCAATTAAATGATTCTTCTCAATCCATTCCTTGACTGCTCTATGAGATTGTGCCGCTAGATTAGCAATCACTGTTTTATTCATTGCGATCTCAAAGATTTTATCCGCCTTATCAGCTTGCTTCTCATCTTCTGTAAACACTGCATACTGACATATCCCCTTGTACACCCCAGCTACATCTGGATTTGACCTATCGGTTTCTACTGGTACAAAGGGCATATTTTTATCCAGACAATACTGAATCATTGTTCTAGCGACTAGAGACTTGCCTACCCCTCCCTTTTCCCCATCTATCAAATGAATTGTTGGCATAGCTGCACCCCTTTATCTTTAAACCTAGTATTGATTAATTTGGCTCAGATTCACTTGCTGTTTGTCGCCTAGTAATTTTAGCCGTTTTTCCTGATAACTTTTTTCCCCTGTTGCTGGTCTAACCAAACTGAACATCCGTATTATAGGGGAGCCGGGCGGCATTCATACGCAAAATCTGGAAACCTTGGTCAAACAACGCATCGTCTCAATCAATAACTAGGAACTTGGAGTATTATCAATTCATAATCTAGAAGTGTTGTAGTACGTCACAGCCCAAATAAAACTACTCTTTGAAAGAGTTTAAAAGCTGACACCATATCTATTCTTTCTTTTGCCTTATTGCTCTTGGGCAGTGTAGGTATAAAATTGATCAAAAGCTCCCACCGTTTCAAATCTGTAAGAAGGTATCCAAGAATTTATTTTTAAATCTGTACGGTAAACACTAAAAATAATATAGTTTTGCCTTTCTGTAGTTCTGTTAATGATTTCCTGCATTTGCGGGTTAGCTTCATCGACCAACTTCTCACAATTAAAACGAATTAAATTTTCTATGAAATTCGTAGTTTTTTTGCATACATCGGTTTTTAAGTAACTTGCCAACCGTTGCACTGCATATTCTTCATAGGCAACCTGACTGGGATTAGTCTTCGCCATTGTCACACCCAAGGCGGCGATTCCTGCTGCTGCTCCAGTACACGCGATGATGGTTAACTGTTTCATGTTTCCCAAGTCAAATTCATTATAATTGTTAGATTCCAGAGACTCTAAATAGAATTACTCCGTTCCTGGAACAAAACTCTTGCTCGCTTTCCAAAAAATTGCTATAATTCAAATTGTCGAATGGCGAGCGTAGCCAAGTGGTTAAGGCAGTGGTTTGTGGTACCACCATTCGTGGGTTCGAGTCCCATCGTTCGCCCTTATCAGATTTATAGACTTAAAAGGTCAGCAAAACTGAACCAGGATATACATTAAATTTAGTTTATAAGTAATTATATGTATATAAGCAAATTTACTTGCTTAAGTACAATCAGGTAATCTGAAGTTCTTGGAAAACTCCCGTGTCCATTAACCGCCTGACTCAACAAATCCAATTCATCATCGAAATCGATCGCCTGAAATTAATACTCCGCCAAACTTTGCTAACTGACGGTTCGCGTCAAGAAAATAGTGCAGAACATTCTTGGCATTTGGCGATCATGGCAATGTCTTTGGCAGAATATGCTCCGTTAGGGGTGGATATTTCCCATGCTATCAAAATGCTACTAATTCACGATTTGGTAGAAATCGATGCTGGTGACTTCTCCTGTTACGATGTGGAAGGCAACCAGAATAAGGCCAAGAAGGAAGCTCAAGCAGCATTACGCTTGTTTGGACTTTTACCACCAGATCAGGGTACAGAGTTTCATCAACTATGGAATGAGTTTGAAGCAGGGGAAACACCCACTGCTAAATTTGCCGCAGCTTTAGATCGGATACAACCCTTACTACATAATCAGCAAACTCAAGGTATAAATTGGCGAATTAATGGTATTAGGCGAGATCAGGTAATGAAGCGAGTAGCACCAGTAGAAACAGGTGCGCCGGAACTTTGGCCGTTTGTTTTGCAATTAATTGATGATTCTGTAACTGCGGGATATTTACAAGAAGCGCCAATACATGGGCTACGCCCCGCTGCGCTAACAGAATTAGAATAGTCTCTAGGCATAGGTTTGAGAGCTAGATGGTGTACTTCATTAATTTCAATTCTGTTGTCATATAAAATTCCCGATTTCTCAGAGAAATCGGGAATTTCAACTTCCAGAATTGCGTTTTGTAAAGGATGTTCACCTGTTAGAAGATGCCTAAAAGAATGATAAAAGTCAACCCACACAAGGCAAGTAAAGAAATAAGCAGAATGTTGCCTATACTGTGGTCAGAAGATGTTAAGTTATGTGTATTGTCAGCCATATAAATCCACCCGATCTTAATAACTTGATGCTGAAATTATAACTAGGCTAAATCAAGATAAGTTGCTCTCAGATAAAAACTTGATTTTTATTCATTTAAGTTAAACTCGATAGTTAAGGTTTAAGCAAAAAAAATAACTTTTGTTTCAGCAGTTTGGGGAATATAGTTATAGCAATGAAAGAATACATAACTTAGAGCTAATTGATTACGAATTACGAATCATCATAGAAGCTTATTCTTTAACAATTGTATCAGTTATTTAACAACATCTCTCAAAAGAAATAAGAATTGTATTCCTTTAGTTAGAGTCAAAAATACTGAGTCATAGATACTTTAGGTAAAGTAGAACATGATTTTCAGTGCTGCTGAAAAGTAGATACTCGTACATGCACAGGTAAATAAGGTTTATCTGTGTTGTTTTGTGTTTCTACGTCGCCTTGAAAGTTAACAATGCAAACATCGTCATCCACTGGAGTCGCCATGTCTGAATTGCTGCAAGCAGTGTTAGATAGTGAAGAAAAAAATGATTTGCGTTCCTTCATTAGTGAATTACGCCAACAAGAAAACAAGTACTTGCTGCGAAACGACATACTCAATGTATATGCAGAATATTGCTCCAAGTACCAGAAACCTGAGGCATTTTACACTACTTCTGACTTAGGTAAACTCATTTACTATACTCAGGAAATTATTCAGGAGGACTCAAACTTCTGTTTCATCATCCGTTCTAAAATTGCCAGTCAAGAAGTTTATTGGTTGACATCAGACTTGAGCATTGAGCCGATGACGGTGCAGGATTTACTCGATTTGCGCGATCGCCTGGTGAACAAATTTCATCCCAACGAAGGCGACCTGCTAGAATTAGACTTCGGCCCGTTTTATGACTACTCCCCAGTCATCCGCGACCCGAAAAATATTGGTAAGGGAGTACAATTTCTCAACCGCTATTTATCCAGCCAACTATTTCAAGACTCGAAACAATTGCTGGAAAGCTTGTTGAACTTCTTGCGCCTGCACCAATACAACGGTATCCAACTGCTGATCAACGATCGCATTCAATCCCAGCAGCAACTTTCTGTGCAAGTTAAGAAAGCTATAAGTTTCGTTAGCGAGCGCCCCGATGATGAACCCTATGAACAATTCCGGTTCCAATTGCAAACAATGGGTTTTGAACCGGGTTGGGGTAACACCGCAGCCCGCGTGCGAGACACCCTAAATATTCTCGATGAATTGATTGATTCTCCCGATCCTCAGACCCTAGAAGCCTTCATTTCTCGCGTTCCGATGATTTTTAGAATCGTCCTCGTGTCTGCACACGGATGGTTCGGTCAAGAGGGCGTTTTGGGGCGTCCCGATACTGGTGGTCAGGTGGTTTACGTCCTTGACCAGGCAAAAAGTCTCGAAAAACAGCTACAAGAAGATGTTTTGCTAGCTGGTTTAGAAGGATTAAACGTCCAGCCAAAAGTGATTATTCTCAGCCGCTTGATTCCTAATAGTGATGGTACCCTTTGTAATCAACGACTGGAAAAAGTTTACGGCACAGAAAATGCCTGGATTTTGCGAGTACCTCTGCGGGAATTTAATCCTAACATGACTCAAAACTGGATTTCCCGGTTTGAGTTTTGGCCTTATCTCGAAACTTTTGCCGTTGACTCTGAAAGAGAACTGCGGGCAGAATTTCAAGGTAGACCTGACTTAATAGTTGGTAACTATTCCGATGGAAATTTAGTGGCATTTTTGCTGGCGCGGCGGATGAAAGTCACGCAATGTAATATTGCCCATGCTTTGGAAAAATCTAAATACTTGTTTAGTAACCTTTACTGGCAAGATTTAGAAGATAAATATCATTTTTCCTTGCAATTTACAGCTGACTTAATTGCGATGAATGCTGCCAATTTTGTGGTCAGCAGCACCTACCAAGAAATTGTCGGCACACCGGATAGTGTGGGACAGTACGAATCTTATAAATGCTTCACCATGCCGGAGTTGTATCATGTAACCAATGGCATTGAATTATTCAGTCCCAAGTTTAATGTTGTACCGCCTGGAGTCAACGAAAATTACTATTTTCCCTACACCCGGACTCAAGACCGAGTAGAAAGCGATCGCCAGCGCCTTGCAGAAACACTCTTTACCTTAGAAGACCCCAGCCAAATCTTTGGCAAACTAGACGATCCTAACAAGCGTCCTCTGTTTTCAATGGCGCGTCTTGACCGGATCAAAAACCTCACAGGTTTAGCCGAATGCTTTGGTCAAAGTAAAGAATTGCAGGAGCATTGCAACTTAATTTTAGTAGCGGGTAAGTTGCGTGTAGAAGAATCCGGCGACAATGAAGAACGTGATGAAATTATCAAACTTTATCACATCATTGACGAATACAATCTCCACGGAAAGATTCGGTGGTTGGGTGTGCGCCTGTCTAAAACCGATTCTGGTGAAATTTATCGAGTAATTGCCGATCGCCAGGGAATTTTTGTGCAACCAGCTTTATTTGAAGCTTTTGGTTTAACAATTTTAGAGGCGATGGTTTCAGGATTACCAACTTTTGCTACACAGTTTGGTGGACCGCTGGAAATTATTCAGAATAAAGTTAACGGCTTTTACATTAACCCAACAAATTTAGAAGAGACAGCCACAAAAATTGTGGATTTTGTCACTAAATGCGAACAAAGTTCTCACTATTGGGATGAAATTTCCCAGCGAGCAATTGACCGAGTTTACACTACCTATACTTGGAAAATTCACACTACCAAGCTGTTATCTTTAGCACGCATTTATGGCTTTTGGAACTTTACTTCAAAGGAAAATAGAGAAGATTTATTGCGCTATCTGGAGGCTTTATTCTATTTAATTTACAAGCCAAGAGCGCAACAGTTATTAGAGCAGCATAAGTACCGATAATTAAGTTAGGAGTGAGGAGTGAAGAGTTAAAAAGTATGAATAATGAAGAATTTTATAACTCCCAACTCCTAACTCTCAACTCTCAACTCCTAACTCCCAACTCTTGACTAAATTGTTAACGCCCGCCAAGTTCGTTTACCAACGATTCCATCCACTGCTAAGTTGCGCTGGTTTTGAAATGCTTTGACAGCAGTCTCCGTCAGCGCTCCAAAGATTCCATCGACTCTAACGGTATAACCGTTAGATACTAACAACCGTTGTAAAGCTCTAACAGCAACACCAGAGCTACCGAAATAGAGAGTCGGTAGAGGTTGGGTACTATACTTATCGAATCTTCCCTCAGACTTTGCACCGTCTTTCCCTGCGGGCTGAGAATACTTCTGAGGCTGTGCTAAATCAGAAGAAGCTAAGAAGTGATTCTTTTTGCTAATTTTTTGAAGTGGATGTTCTTTCTCTAGCGCGATCGCTCCTAAGGAAGCGTGCGAAGTTGCATCTGTCTGCATAAATTCAGGTGGTGTGACTTGAGCAGTTATCTCTAACTGACTCTGCGTTGACTGGTTGATGTCATTTTCCATCTGAAATAATTGCTGTTCTGGCAAATTCGGCCCAGATGCTTGTCTTGCCGCTAACACGCCCGTCATCATCAGGCCAATTTCAGTCATTGTCGTTCATTTTAGTTAAACCAATATTTCTTTTAACAAACAACAGTACTGCTGTCCGGGATAGTGCATACTGTTCAAATCAAAATATCATGTAGTAATTTTTTCACATACATCATATTTTTTGACCTCCTATTCCGTTTAATCAGACTAATATCATTAGCCTTTGTGCTTTTTTTATCTTTTATCAAGCTATCAACTTGTCAGATATCTTATCTAAATCAACGGTTTAGACAATAACATACTATAGGATCGCATGGGAATGCTATCAAACAAATTTGTCTAGTTATCTTTGGCTTACCCTTGGTATGCTGATGCCGCTTTTATCATGTTTATACTGCAAGCCAAAACACTACAGAATTTACGGAATCAATTTTTCAGCGTTGATTAGTGTAGTATTTGGCAACAATGATAAACTCTTGATTCCAAATAATTTGTCCTCCCTTGGAGGGGGTTCTAAACTTTTTATCAATCAATATTATCTTCATGGATACATGCTACTGATCGCAGTATTATCTGGTTTTAGCAACTTTACCGAAAACATCAAGAAGGCTCAAACTTACCGCTTGTTCGGAAGTTTTGAGACGGCAGTTGCTACCCTTCTGCTGACGTAGAAGGGTACGTTTGCGATTATGGGCGTTAGAAACTAGCGCTTGTGCCCTTGGAGGGCATGTAAGATCAAAGTTGCCAAGACGTAAAAAATCGATGACGATCCAGGTAATCCCCAATTACAGTTATTTTCAGCTAAATAGACCACGCGGTAGGGGCACAGCATTGCTGTGCCCCTACAACAGATGTGGTTCAAATACATGAAAACTGCTGTAATTGGCAAGCGTATGCACAAACATTGGTTAGCGTAGGTAGTTTACCTTTTCTCATCTCGCCACAAAGCAATACCGCCTAATAAACCAGTAATATTGGGGATAAGTTTCACATTTAACGGTAACTGAAGATTCACTCTTACAGCTTCACCACCACCAATATATAGGTAATCATAATTGAACAGATGTTGCAAAGATGCGATCGCCTTTTCTAAACGCTTGTTCCATCTTTTCTCGCCAATTTTTTCTAACTCTGCACGTCCTAGTTGTTCCTCAAAAGTCTCTCCTTTGCGAAATGGATGATGTCCCATTTCCATATTCGGCACCAACTTACCATCCACAAATAAAGCCGAACCAAAGCCCGTACCCAGAGTAATTACTAACTCTACACCTTTACCTGCGATCGCTCCCAGTCCTTGCATATCTGCATCATTAATCACCCGTACAGGCTTGTTTAAATGTTTTAATAATGCTGTTTCCAAATCAAAGCCAATCCAATCTGGATGCAAATTTACCGCTGTTTCCGTGACTCCACACCGCACCACACCCGGAAAACCTACCGAAACGCGATGAAATTCACCTTGAGCTGCCGCTAACACAACAATTGCATTAATTACAACCTCAGGTGTTGCAGGTTGCGGTGTATCTAAACGCGCTCTTTCAGTTATGGGATTTCCCGTAATATCCAAAACCATCGCCTTAACGCCACTACCGCCAATATCAATCGATAATGTCCGAATCGATCCATTTTCTTCAACCATCTACTTACATCCTTGTCAGAGCTTGTTATTTCGTTATTATGCTTTGCTACATCTGGTAATATCCGGATGTTTGGAGAGTCTTCATATTCAGGGACTGGGGACTGCGGACTGGGGACTGGGGAGGGGGAGATGAGGGAGATGAGGGGGATGAGGGAGGGGAGTGTGGGGAGTGTGGGGAGTGTGGGGGGAAAGAGAATTTATGGTTCCTCCCCTTCCTCCCACACCGGACACACCTCATCTCCCTCATCTCCCTCATCTCCCCCCCCAATCCCCAATGCCCTAAAATATAAATGTCACAACTTCAGTAATATGCACAGCTTTATTCCCCCACAACGGTTTTTCCCCTACCTCAGTTGGACTGACATCCAGGCAATGCCAAATAAGGAAAATGTGGTCATCATCCAACCAGTAGGGGCAATTGAACAACATGGGCCCCATCTGCCGTTAATTGTAGATGCTGCTATTGGTGTGGGGGTACTGGGAAAAGCATTGGAAAATCTCGATGCCAGTATTCCGGCTTATGCTTTACCAACCCTTTATTATGGCAAATCTAATGAACACTGGCACTTTCCCGGTACGATTACCCTCAGCACGGCAACTCTGACGGCAATCATTATGGAAGTGGGTGAAAGTATCTACCGTGCTGGGTTTAGAAAATTGGTGTTAATGAACTCCCACGGCGGACAACCCCAAGTTATGCAAATGGCGGCGCGGGATTTGCATGTTCAGTATGATGACTTCTCGGTATTTCCGCTGTTTACTTGGCGTGTGCCTAATATTACTAAAGACTTATTAACACCAAAAGAAGCAGCACTAGGAATGCACGCGGGAGATGCAGAAACTAGCATTATGCTATCGCTTTTACCAGAACAAGTGCAGCTAGAAAAAGCTGTTGCGGAGTATCCACCAGAACAGGCAGAAAGTAGTTTATTGAGTTGGGAAGGCAAGTTACCTGTGGCTTGGGTGACGCGAGATATCAGTAAAAGTGGAGTCATTGGTGACGCCACAACCGCAACTAAAGAAAAAGGCGATCGCATTCTCGAATCTGTCGCTAACGGTTGGGTACAAGTTATTCAGGATATTTACGCTTTTCAACAACCAAAAGTTCAAAGTTAACAATACCTGAGATGCAGCACAACATCTAAATTTGTTAATCTAAGAATAATGGAAATAGTACTGGGGTAGCTAGTTAAAATCTATCAGACAGTAAATTTCTCTTGAAAGTTTTATCAGAAAAAAAATTATGACGGCCTTTGAACCTCAAAGCATCCGCTCTTATAGCCAAGAAGATGTACAACAAATTTTACACTTGGCGATCGCTCGTCAAGCTGATGATAAAGACACAGAATTTTCTTATGAACAGCTATTAGAAATTGCTGCTGAGTTAGAAATTGCACCCGAATCTTTAAAATTAGCAGAACGTGATTGGGTAGTGCAACAAAGCCAAGTTCAACAGCGAAAAGCTTTTGACGCCTTCCGCCAAAGAAGATTTCAGAAGCGTCTCGGCAATTATGCAATTTTTAATGGCTTTTTGATACTCGTCGATTTAATCGCTGGTGGCGGAATTTCTTGGTCGCTGTACATTTTACTATTCTGCGGATTGCCAGTAGCGCTTGATGTCTGGAATACCTTTCAAATGAAGGGCGAAGAGTACGAAATCGCATTCCAGAAGTGGAACCGCAAGCATCAGATTAAGAAAACCATCAATACAGTTTTGAATAAGTGGTTTAAAGCATTGCTGACTTAGTAGGTTTAGTGCTTTTCGCTTATTGAAAGAAAAACCCCGCAGGAGAATCGGGGTAACATTTCTGCCACATTTTTTGTGTAACACTATCTCGATCAAATCTTTTTAAACACAGCAATGATTAGGATCAAACTCAATATTATCCGATAGGTCGAAGTATTTTTTCTATCTTTCTAGTGATATGTAGGTCTATCAATAGTCTGAAAATTATCTTACAGCAAAAATCTTTACAACAAATCAATCGGCTGTAGGGGCGTACAGCTGTACGCCCCTACCTACAACACATTTTGCATAATGTTTTTGAATTATAAAAGATTTAGATAAGCCAGGTTATACCTGGCTAAAAAACCGAGATTTATTCTTACAAGAAATACTAACAGCCCCACATCGTCACAACCAATAGATATGAAACAGCATTGGGCGAATATAATAATACTGACTTGGAAATATATTTCCACCTAAATAACTATGAAAGCTGAAGCAGAAAACCATACCAGGCTGACTTGTGAAGTGGAAACTACACTAAAGATAATTGGCGGACGCTGGAAGGTTTTGATTATTAAAGAATTAATGGCTGGCGTCAAACGCTTTGGCGAGTTGCAGCGGGCTTTACCTGGAGTAACCCAAAAGATGCTGACTCAGCAACTTAGAGAAATGGAGGAAGACGGTATTATTCATCGAGAAGTTTATCCGCAAATTCCACCAAAAGTGGAATATTCACTGACGCCTTTAGGAGAAACTTTGCAACCAATTCTCTATGCTATGCATGAATGGGCTGTTCAACATTTTGCTCGAACTAATCACCATTAATATTAAAGTGTTAGGCCTTATTCGTTATTGCGTAAATATTCAATCGCTGCTTCTAATTTTGAGGGATAACTTTCAGCAAATCTTTCAAACCAAAGTCCTTCAGGTGAAAATGGATCTACTTTCGCTAACCATTCTTTAGCCTGGACTTTCAAAGCCTCTATTTGTTTAGCTTTGAGTTGTTCTTGGCGAATTCTTTCTTGTTCTAATTCTTGCTGTCTTTTTAATTCCTCAGCAGCATCTTGTTCTGCAAAATCAGCCTTAACTTCTGCCAAAAGATTATCCATTAAAGATGCGGATTTTCGTGATGGTGGAAGAAAGGATTTGGCTGTAGTTGATTTTGGCGACTGCTGTTTAGTTTGTCCTTCTTTGTATTCAGTTTCAAGTTCAGCTAACAACTTATCAATAGAATCCATTTTTAGAAGTCCTATAAAGCGAAAATCATGATTCTATCTGGCATTTTTTCAAAATATGAGAAAAATCTAAATCCTTAAAAAATTTCAAGTTAATGAAGTAGATAAACTAGGTTAGAAAGCCAGGTATTAAGCCTGTTTTACTCCTAAATTCTGAATTCTGCAAGTATTCTTTGTTTTGCCTTGTGCCTAGTACTAGTATAGAACGGCGTAAATAAACCTACCATTTTAAACAGGCACAAGCCTTGAGATATCAACTTTTTGATTTTTGACTTTTGACTTCACGGCGGTACTAGTCATTAATGGCATTGAGTAGCACTTCTGATAAACTCATATCTTCCATATCTTCCATAGTAATTGTGTCACAGATATCAAACTTAGCACCGGCTCCTTGGAGTTCATCGTCTAAGACTTTGAGAAAACGGGTAGCTTGCTGATCTGTACCAACTTGAATGAAAGAAATAGCTAATTCTTCATCTTTATCCATGCGCCGAGAAGCTTCAATAATGACCCTCATTACTGCTTTGCGATCATCTGGTTCGCCATCAGTAACCACTAAAATTGTTTCACCATTTGGCTTCGTTTGACCGGCTCCTTTGCGTTGAAAATAATCATCAGTAGCATGTTTCAACACACCAGCTAAGTCAGTTGTACCAGAGGGATCATTTTCTCGAAAAATTTGTGCTACCTTGCCGGATGTAACATTTTCGTAGCGCTTAAATTTTCCAGAAAATACATAAATAGTGATACCATCTGGGTCAAATTGTTCACATTTACTAGCTAAAGCTAAAGTAGATTCCTGTGCTGCTAGCCATCTGCTTCTACCACCCTTTTGATCTGGGGTGGCCATGCTGCCACTTTTGTCAATAATTAATGTGTAATCACGGTTTTCTAGCATTTATAACCTCCCCAAATATTTACTCAAAAGCTCTAAATTATGAATCAGTTTTTTCACATGGAGAATATTTCCACAAATTGCTGATAAATTTTTGAGAAAAAACTGAAAAATTTAGGTATTATTAGTCAGTTATGGCGTTGGTTAATACATCTACAAGACTCATTTCTTCTAGATCGTCTAAAGTGACTGTATCGCAAATATCAAATTTAGCGCCAACACTTTGCAACTGGTCATCTAAAGCTTTTAGAAACTTAGTTGCTTGGGCATCTGAGCCTACTTGAATAATCGAAATTCCCAATTCTTCATCACGCTCCATTTGCCGAGTAGCATTAATGATCACTTCAAACACAGCTTTACGATCGTCTGGTTCACCATCAGTAATGACTAAAATTGTTTCTCCGTTTGGCTTGCTTTGACCAGCAGCTTTGCGTTGAAAGAAATTATTTGTTGCATCTTGGAGTACACCTGCTAAGTTTGTCGTACCAGCAGGATCGTTTTCGAGAAATATCTGTGCGACTTTGGCTGAGGTTACATCGTCGTAGCGTTTAAATTTTCCAGAAAACAGATAAACAGTAATACCATCTGGGTCAAACTGTTCGGCTTTTCTTGCCAAAGCGAGTGTAGACTCTTGGGCTATTTCCCATCTAGTTCTACCACCCACTTGGTCGGGTGTGGACATACTACCGCTTTTATCAATGATTAGTGTGTAATCGCGATCGCTCATCATATTTTTCCTGTGATTATTGCCCTGTGGTTCTAGTTTAGCGCCGTTTTTTTATCAGTAAGCAAGGCTTTTAAGCTTTTGTATCAATTATGTTATTCAAGATAATCACGCTATAATATACTAATACGGATAAATGCGTTCTCTTGATGTCTTTGTTGGTGAAGTTTCCCGCAGCTAATGCTAGTCACAAAAAATATTTTTTGAAATCTTTCAAAATGATTATTTTACAAATAAATAATTAATATTAAATTTTATTAAAAATAATCGGAATTGTATGGGCTAATATCAAGTTCGGATAATTACTTATTATTCAAATCTCTGTGCGTCTTTGCGTCAGTGCTAATGATAAGGTCTTCAGCCAAACATGATATTATACGCCAATATCGTCATTGGTCATTTAGTCATTGGTCATTGCTTATTTACAAATTACAAAATACAAAAGACAAATGACATTGCTAGTAATTATCGAAATAATTCTTGAGTGGGCTTGATTTGGTCAAGAATTTCCCAGATTTGCTGTAACATTGGTTCTAAGCCGATACGTGTAACTGCTGAAATCAAAAAAACCGGGGCGTAGGAGAGATGATTCAGTTGGGTAGCTAACGCCTCCAAATCTACAGTTTCGCGGTCAACTGCATCAATTTTATTCAATGCCAAGATTTGCGATCGCTCTGTTAAACCTCTTCCATAAGCTTTTAATTCTTGCTGAATTGTGTTATAATCCCCAATCACGTCATCACTGGTAGCATCAATCAAGTGCAGTAGCACCCGTGTGCGCTCGATATGACGCAAGAAATCGTGTCCTAATCCAGCCCCTTGGGCAGCTCCTTCAATTAATCCGGGAATATCAGCGAAAACAGTACCATCGCCAGTAGGTTTCCGCACTACACCTAAATTAGGGATGAGGGTAGTGAAGGGGTAGTCTGCGATTTTTGGGCGTGCAGCTGATAAAGATGAAATTAAAGTCGATTTACCAGCATTTGGTAACCCAATAATTCCGACTTCTGCCAAAAGCTTCAACTCCAAGCGCAACTGCTTTATTTCCCCTGGTAATCCTGGGAGAGCGTATTCTGGGGCGCGGTTACGATTGCTCAAAAAATGCTGATTTCCCAGTCCACCTTTACCCCCTTGGGCAACAACCAAAGTCTGCTGAGGTTCAATTAAATCTGCCAACAATTCACCAGTTTCAGCATTATAAACAGCTGTACCGCAGGGAACTTCAATAATCAAATCTTTGCCATTAGCCCCAGTACAATTATTCGGGCCTCCACGAGTACCGTTTTCGGCTTGAAAGCGATGATTGTATCTGAAGTCGAGCAAGGTTTGTAGGTTTGCATCGACAACGAAAATTACTGAACCCCCTCGTCCTCCGTTACCACCAGAGGGGCCACCAGCCGGCACGTACTTCTCCCGGCGGAAGGCGACAATACCATCGCCGCCCTTACCAGCCGCAACTTCAATTTCTGCTTGGTCGATAAATTGCATATTTTTAGAGTGCCCAGTCCTGAGTGCTAAATCCTGAGTGATAAGTGATGAGTTATTAATTATAAGTCCTCACTTCTTACTCTTTACTTTTAACTTAATACTCGCCACTCAGCACTCGCCACTCAGCACTCAAATATATGGTGAAACATCTTCACCGCATTTATCTGCCAAGTAAGAGAGGGCGCGGAAACGTAAGCCTACCAGTTGTTCATACAATGGGTTAATTTTACACATCGGTGGTATATGCACAATTTTGCGTCCAAATAGGGTGACATCCCGCTCAAAGGGACACTGAGAGGGAATCATTTTACACAAAAAGCGGGCTACTCTTGGGTCTTGGATATCTAGTCCATCGAGCCAGTCGCGCAGAGGGTGTAGTGCATCAATTTGACGTTTTGTAAGTCCAGTTGCAGGGATAGTGGGGGTAATTTGTTCTGGGTGTTCTAGGGTGTGGCGGAGGGCTTGGAGTAAATTCTCTGGCTGTTCCAAGATTTGACAGAACTGTTGCAGAATCTCATCTTCACTGGGAGAATAAGTACCATCTGCGATCGCTACCATCACCGCTGTCCGTAAGAAATTTTCCGCTGCTGGTGTACCTTTACCCAAGACTGCGGCTAATTCCTCAGGCGTAATAATCTCTAAAGAGTCCCACTGAATCTTAGGAGCTAGTTCATCTTTAGTGATGCTGGCAATTATTTGCTGTTCCTGCTCATCAAAATTACCATCAGCCCAAGCAATGGTCAGCAGTCCACGCAACCAAGCGGCAATTTGTTCGCTGCTGTAGGGGGATTGAACGGTACTTGTCATAAACTCACGCTTCACGCTTTCCTCGATCAATACTAAGCTACCGTGAATCGTCCACAAGTTTCACCTGCATCAAGTGACGCCATAATACAGAAGAATTCAGGAGTCAGAATTCAGAATTCAGAATGAGAATACGCTCTGGACCTAGCTTTGAGATTTAGATGGTGTAATTCACGCTTCTTGAAATCTCCTGTAGAGGGACTTCCAAATAATAAAATATTTAATTAACTCTTGTGGGGTGGGCGACACGAGAGCCCAGTCCATAGGGTGGGTAAGAGGTTGTTTGAAAAGTCCTTTTCTTAGTAGCAAAACGTTTTAGATCCCCCTAAATCCCCCTTTTTAAGGGGGACTTTGATTCCAGTTCCCCCCTTTTTAAGGGGGACTTTGATTCCAGTTCCCCCCTTTTTAAGGGGGGTTAGGGGGGATCAACAAGTGCCTAAAATCACAGCTAAATACTTTTCAAATAACCTCTAAGATGCCCACCCCACAATATTGAATAATTTATTTCTTGGAGTTCCCAGATATGATAGCGACGATAATGGTGTACAAATTTGAACAATTAACTATTTCGTAATTAAAAACTCTTGGATACGTTTAACAAACTCTTCTAATTCTGAGATTAAGTTATTAGTACTTCCACATTCTTGGTGATGAACTAGTTGTTCTAGTTTTTTTGCTGCCAGATGCATGGTTGTAATTCCCATGTTGGCGCTAGCACCTTTAATTTGATGAGCTTGGAGTGCCAATTGCTTAAAGTCATCAGATGCGATCGCTCTTTTAATTATCTCTAAACGAGGTTGAATATCGTCAACAAATATTTGCAGTAATTCTAATTCAAATTCTGGGTTATTTTCTGAGAGTTGATGCAAGCGTTCCCAATCAATTGGTAGGTCAACTATACCAACATCTGTTTCTTTTGCTTTAAAAATTATACTTGCCCAACGTTCTAGTGCAGCTGCCAAATCTTCCTTCATTACTGGCTTGCTTAAATAGTCATCCATGCCTGCGTCTAAACACATTTGTTGGTCTTCTTTCATGGCATTAGCTGTCATTGCAATTACCACAGGACGACGACCACTTGCAAAGCGGCTTTCTTGCCAACGATGAATTTCTTTTGTAGTTTCTAAACCGTCAAGAATTGGCATTTGGCAATCCATCAAAATTAAATCGTAAGGAATTTTTTCTAATATCTCCAAAGCTTCTTGACCATTATTAGCAACATCGGCGCTATAGCCTAAGTTTTTGAGTTGTTTCAAAGCAATTTTTTGATTAACTAGATTATCTTCAGTTAAGAGAATTCTTAATTTAGGACAATCACGATCAGAAAAATCGCAGTTGTTTTCGTAATTTTTCATTCCTGACTCCTGAATTCTGAATTCTGTTAGCGCAGCGGGGCGTAGCCCATTCTGATTCCTAACTTCTGACTCCTCTGGAATCACAGAAGCGGTAATTGTAAAGTAAAATACACTGCCTGCATTCAGCTGACTTTCAACCCAAATTCTGCCACCCATTAACTCGCACAGTTGCTTACAGATAGCAAGACCTAACCCAGTACCACCATACTCTCGATAAATGGAGGAGTTTACTTGACTGAAGGCTTTAAATAAACGTTCAAGGCGATCGCGTGGAATTCCAATGCCTGTATCTTTAATACTAAACTGAATTTCGTAAGTATTTGCAGCAGAATAATTATGATCGCTTTGATTGCGGGCTATAACTGAAACTTCTATGCTTCCAGTGTTGGTAAATTTGATAGCATTACTAAGTAAATTAATCAAGACTTGGCGCAGTCTCGTAATATCTCCCACAATCATCGTAGGAAATTGAGAATTATCTAAAAATGTGAGTTTTAATCCTTTTTCTTTAGCTTGAGGTGCGAGTAAATCAAAAGCCTGATTAATGCAATGTCGCAAAACAAAAGGTTGCGCCTCTAGTTCCAGGTTGCCTGATTGAATTTTGGAAAAATCAAGGAAATCGTTAATAATTTTGAGTAAGGAATTTCCACTTATGTAAATGGTTTCAACAAAATCTCGTTGTTCAGTAGTCAGTTCACTATCTAACAACAGACTCGCCATACCAGTTACCGATGTAATTGGAGTGCGAACTTCATGGCTAATCATTGCTAAGAATTGCTGTTTAGCAAGTTCTGCTTGTTTTCGTTCGGTCATGTTTCGTAAAATGTAAACATAACCTTGGAAATGTTCAATTTCTGTTTGAATGATTGAGTATGAAAAATCTACGGGAATGGTTTTACCACTTTTAGTATGACAAACTGTTTCTACCTCTTTGACTAAATGATTTATATCTGGATTTATTGATATATGAATAATTTCAATGTTTCCGATTTTCTTGAGAACTTTGGCGATGGGTTGACCCATAAGTTCTGCTTCATCATACTCCAACAATATTTGTGCCGCTGGATTCACTTTTTTTATATTTCCTGACAGCGTTGTTACCAGCAATGCATCTGGCATTGATGTCACAATTTGGTCAATGTATTGTTTAGAAGCCTTTAAATTACGTAACAAAAGATTTGCTTCATTTGCACCTTGGAATAAAGATTGCTCAAGCACCATCCGTTCTGTTACATTTTGCACAAGAATGATTAGGCAATTTCTAGAATTGTCTTTCTGGATATTTTTAGTAATAGAAATATCAATATATAAAGGAGAGGATTTATCTGGCGATCGCCTAATTCCTTTTAATTCAAAACTATTTTGCTGTCCCTGTTGAATCGCATCAAAAATATCTTCAAGTCCATCTAATTCTGGAAACGCAATCCGAACATCACCACCTGGCTTTACTTCATCGGGAATATCGGCAAAGTGATTTAGTCCCAGAGAGATATCAATAATCTTCAAGCTTTCATCTATTGTCAAATATTCAATTCCACATACAGATAATACATTTGTTGATAATGAGTTCATTTGACTAAATTAAATGAGTGGCTAAAGTTTGAAATATCTCATTAACATTATTCCCAGTTTTAGCTGAAGTTATATAAGTTTCTAATATATTAGCTTGATTACTGAATTGATAAATTTTGCGGATATTCTCTAAATATTCTGGCGCTATCATATCTGATTTGTTCAGTGCAACAACAATATAGCTTTGAGGATTAACAGCTAAAAAAGCCTGAATATGCTCGCGGAGATGATTGAGGGTTTCTGGTTGTGTCACATCACCAACTATTACAGCACCTTTAGAACCTTGAAAATAATTTTTAGCGACAGCTTTAAACTTATTACTACCTTCAATGTCCCAAATTAAAAGCTGTAAATTTTGCTCATTATTTTGGTCGTTTTTAGATAAGTTAAGCAATTTACGAGAAATTTTCACTCCCACAGTTGAAAGATATTCATCACTGAATTGAGATTCTACAAATTGGCGAATTAGGCTAGTTTTTCCAACGCCAAAATCACCAAATAAACAGATTTTTTTAGAGATTGTAGACATAGTTGTTAATCACAGTTGCTTTAAACTTAAAATTGCTTGTTTATCGGTTCTAGAACAACACACCTACTCAACCATAAGGGATGAGTTACATCAATTCCTGGTGGTAAATTTGTTCTACTAATAACCTGTAAACGAGATGGTTCAATACCTAATTTAATCAATGCTTGTTGTACAGCTTTTGCTCGCATAAGTCCCAATTTTTGAGATGTGTTTCTACTACTATGGTCATAACTATAACCAATGATTTTTAAATGCTGATTTGGGTGCTGATTCAGAAAAAATTTGACCTGTTTAACCTTTTGTTCTAAATCAGCTTTTATTAGATTTGCTGAGTCTGGTTGAAAGTAAAATCGCACTTCAATCTGCAAAGGTTCTACTCGCACTGCGCTAGACACAAATTTCACACCTGGAATTTGCTCAAATGCATGAGTAATAGTTTGAGCATCTGCAATCCGGTTAACAGTACCTTCGACAGATACTTTTCCAGCAACGTATTGACTAGAAATAGCTATACCTTCTGTTTGATTTAAAACTCCTGTGACTCGTTTAACTTCAGCAGCAGCTAATACAGGATCTGCTGGTACTTCAACTAACAAAATTTGATTGTCAATCAACCAATTAGGAGACGTTAGTTTGACAATTTGTTCGGCTTTTTGACGAAGAAGTTGATTAGGTAATCGTCCAGTTAATTTTAATTTATTGTGTTCTACCTGCACTGTTAACCGATATACGGCTAATTCGGGAGTAGAAGTTAGAGCTAGCAAGGTTTGATTTTCAAGAGAACGTATGACTCCGCTATGGTATTGCCAAAATCCCCAAGGAATGAAAATACTGCTAATAAATGTTAAGCTGAATATTAATAACGGCGAAAAGCTATTTTTTTTATTTATATGCTGAATCTCTGTTTCTTTGAGTTCTTCTAAAAGTGTATGCACTTGACTAGGAATTGTCTCTAAATCGCCGTCAAAATTTTCAATTAAATTGCCATATTTTTTAATTATTTGGCTGAAAGTATGACGCATTTTATAAATAAAATTTTTGCTTGGTTCTCCTTGAATAACAAAAGCTAAATAACAGTAGCCTGCAACTTCTAAAATTATTTTTGATGTACCGTATTCAATTGCGTCTAACTCGGTTATACTTCCAGATTGATTGATGCAATCATTGGCAAAGCTACGAATTGCCGTTAGCATTCCTGCTATCATTTCAGCTTCAAGTTGCTGTGCGTCAGAACGCTGAATATTTGAGATAATTAAACCAGAGGTTTTATGAATCAAGAAAATTGCTTGAATTGCAAATGGCAGAGCTTCTTTAAGGATTAATTCTGCTTCAGAAACTCCCTGTAATTTGGCACGAATTTTGCGTTTAATTCCTTCAACACTGAGGGTTTCTTCGACTTGTCGGTTAATGGCACGGATTGTTTCAGCCATATATTTGGCTATGGTACTGCCAATAATTGGGTAGAGTGCATCCACAACAATGTTTTGTTCAATTTCAATTTGCTTTTTAATTGCTCGTCCCATTGCTGGAGCGATCGCATCGGAAACTTCTTCTGGAGCAACAATAATTTGTTGGGAAATTGCTAAAGGAACAGCAGGTGCGATCGCCTCACTCATACTAGTTCTATCCTGTTCAGTACGACTACGAATCGTGCGATCGATAATAGGAGCAATTATCTCTATGATTTCCTCTTTTGAATCAGCAATTTTCAGCTTCAAAAGTTCAGAAAATGATGGTAAAAGTAGATTTATTAACTCTTTTGGTTCATAAATTTGATGCTCTAATTTTATTACTTTTTCTTCGATTTGATTGATAAAGTTATTTAATAACGCTAACTCATGTCCAACCAGTATTTGTCGTAATTTTTGTAATGCATCCTCTGAATTGTCTGGAATTTCCTCAAAAGGTACGAATATTTCAACAGATTTTTCTAACTCTTCCTCAGCAGATTTTGCTGAACTGGGTACATGGGAAAGAGAATTAAAAGTAGACTCTAAATAAGCTTCACATACTTCCACTGGAACTGGAGGAAGTTGCAAGAATTCAATTTCTTCTGTCAGAAATTCATAGCTATTATTAGTTTCTAATGGTAATGAAGAAAAAGATTGCTCAGGTGATTCGATAATTTTGAGTTCGACGAGCAAATGCACTAAATTATCAAGCTGTGCAGCTTCTTCTTGTTTTAAATCAACAAATTGAGAAATTGAATTTTCCACCTGAGTCATATCAATAAATCTGAGTGGGGAGTGGGGAGTGGGGAATGGGGAGTTAGGAGTGAGGAGTTAGGAGTTATTCTCTTTGTCCTCTTCTCTCCCTCATCTCCCTCATCCCCCTCATCTTCTGCCTTGATTAAGAATGTAATTCTGCTGTACTGTTGGACTGAGTTAACACTTTTGATAACTTTGCAGTTTCTAAAAGTGGTACAGCAGTATAATCGTTGCTGCGTTCATCGGCTGCTTCTCGCAGCTGAGGAATGAATTCAGTTTCTTTCAGGCGCATTCCTAAGGCAAACAAAGTTTCAGCCATATCGTCTTTAGAAACTTTGGTGTTTGTCAACTGTGAAAAACGGCGATCTATTTCTTCTAAAATTAGATCCCGTAAAGCGGTAACATCATCTTGTAATTGGGCTTTAGTTTGAAAGATTTCATCTCGAATTGAGGTAGTTTGGCTATCTAACGCGTCATCAAGAGATTGAACGCTACTAGAGAACTTTTTATTGAGTCGATCGACTTGTTGCCGTAAGTCAAGAGTTTCTTCTTGAGTTGTTATGTTGAGTGACTTCAGCTTTTTATCCACCGCCTCAAACCCAGCTTTTAGTTCAGCCGAAAAGTTAGACTTGAGTTGTTCAACATGCGATCGCGTTTGTTGTTGCAATAAAGAGATATCTGACTCTAGCTTACTAAATCTATTTTCATAGTCTCTTAGCTGGGTGCCAAAAATAATATCGCGGATCTGATCGATATTACCCAGCCGTTCTCGTACATCGTCTCTACTGATCTGATTCATCAGGAAAACCTCAGAACCTACTTTTAGGACACTAAATTTAGTATTCCCATTTGTTAACTATAATTTGTCATTTTTCATTTGTTATTTGTCCTTTACAAATGACTAATAGACCTGCCTTGAAAATAGGGAGTGGGGAGTAGGGAAAATAAATTTTCATTGCTGCTTGTAAGTGCAACTCATGGAGTCTCTTGCATAAATATTTTTTTTCTCATGCAGAGGCGCAGATAAGAAAAGGCAAAGAAGGACTTTTACAAGAAGTATAATGACCAATGACTAATGACTAATGACTAATGACTAATGACTAAAAATTCTTGGATGCGTTTAACAAAATCTTCTAATTCTAAGATAAATTGATTAGTGCCTCGACGTTCTTGGTTGCGAGCTAGTTGTTCTAGGTTTTCTGCTGCCAAATGCATAGTTGTAATTCCCATATTGGCACTAGCACCTTTAATTTGATGGGCTTCTCGCGCTATTTGCTCAAAGTCTTGAGCAGCGATCGCCATTTTAATTATGTCTAGACGAGGTTGAGTATCTTCAACAAATATTTCTAGTAGTTCTATTTCAAATTCTGGGTTATTTTCTGATAGTTGGTGCAAGCGTTCCCAATCAATTGGTAGCTCAACTAAACCGACATTTGTTGTAGAAATATTCAGTTCGCAGACAAAAGTTTGTTTTGGCAATATCAGCATTGCCCAACGGTCTAGAACTGCCGCTAACTTTTCCTTCATTACTGGTTTGCTCAAATAGTCATCCATACCTGCATCTAGACACATTTGTTGGTCTTCTTTCATGGCATTAGCTGTCATTGCAATTACCACAGGACGACGACCATTTACAAAGCAGTTTTCTTGCCAACGAAGAATTTCTTTTGTAGTTTCTAATCCATCAAGAACTGGCATTTGGCAGTCCATCAAAATTAAATCGTAGGGAATTTTTTCTAATAATTGCAAAACTTCTTGGCCATTACCGGCAACATCAGCACTGTAGCCGAGACTTTGGAGTTGCTTCAAGGCTACTTTCTGATTCACCAAATTATCTTCTGCTAGGAGAATTCTTAATTTAGGAAAGTTAAAAATCTGGGAAGGGGACGCGGGTATCGGGGGATGGAGGGGCGCGGGGACGAGGGGACACGGGGACGCGGGGAATGTACAAGATAGATTCTCCGTGTCACCGCGTAAGAGCGTCCCCGCGTCCTCTTGTTGCGTTTCTAAAATGGCCACGATCGCATCGAGAAGTCGTGATGGCTTGACAGGTTTAACCAAATAAGCTGCAAATCCGATTTTTAGCGCTCGTTGGATTTCATCGCGTTGATTAGTAGAGGTGAGCATAATCAAAGGTAACTGGGCGATCGCTAAATTCTTCTTAATTTCCTCTCCCAGAGTCATACCATCCATTTCTGGCATCTGCATGTCAATCACTGCAATGTCATAGAAATTTTGGTGTTTGGCAGCTTGTTGAATAGCTTTCAGGGCAATAGTAGCGGAAGCAGCTTGATCTACTAGCATCCCCCAACGGGTAGCTTGATACTGAATGATTTTGCGATTAGTAGCGTTATCATCGACTACTAACAAGCGCCGATTAGTGAGAAATGCGCGGTCGTGTATTGAGGAAACAGGCTGAAGTTGCTTGGGAAAAGTTATTTCAAACCAAAACTTAGATCCTTTACCCAGCAAACTTTCGACGCCAATTTCTCCTCCCATCAAGCTCACCAATTGTTTGCAGATGGCTAATCCCAAACCTGTGCCGCCATACTTGCGGGTGGTGGAAGCGTCTACTTGGGTAAATGGCGTAAAGAGTTTGGATTGGTCTTCAGAGGTAATGCCAAGACCGGTGTCTGTGATGGCAAAATTGATGGTGGCTGTAGTAGAAGTTTGCGATCGCAATTCTACTCGTACTATTACCTCTCCACTGCTGGTGAATTTGACGGCGTTGCTGATTAAATTCATCAGAATTTGCCGCAAACGACCAGCATCGCCTTGCAGATGGGTGGGGACATTCGGATAAATCAAGGCGGCAATTTCTAATCCTTTGTTATGGGCTGGGGGTGCCAATAATTCCAACACCTCTTCCACACAGGTGGATAAGTCAAAATCTAGAGTTTCTAATACCATCTCCCCAGCTTCAAGTTTGGATAAATCCAAAATTTCGTTGATTAGGCTTAATAGAGCATCTCCACTAATACGAATTGTTTCGATAAAATCCCGTTGCTCTGAATTCAGGGGAGTTTCTAACATTAAACCCGTCATCCCCAACACAGCATTCATGGGGGTACGGATTTCGTGGCTCATGTTAGCTAAAAAAGCGCTTTTGGTTTTAGAAGCTAATTCAGCTTGGTGACGGGCAACTTCAAGTTCTCGTCGCTGTTGAGTTTCTGCATGTAACATTTGAGCTTGGGCTAAGGCGATACCTACTTGATCGGCTATTTGCCGCAAAAGATGGGTTTCAAAACTAGACCATTGCCGAGAACTACCGCACTGATGAACAATCAGTAAACCGCAGAGTTCTTCCTTAACAAGAATGGGCACAACTAAATTGGACTTGACTCCAAATTGTTGGAGTAATTCTATGTGATTTTTTTGGGCTTCACCTAGATCCAAATCTGCAAAGGCCAAATTGCGTTTTTGACGATACTGCTGTAGATAATACTGTTGTAGATATTCTGCTCGAAAATAAGCATCGGTGAGCTTTTTCTCTTTGATTGTCAGCCAGCCAGAAACTACTGCTTCAACGATGGTGGTTGCAGATCCATCTAACAAAGGCTGATAAATTAAGACTCGATCGCTATGGAGAATTTTTTGCACCTCCGTAACAGCGATTTGCAGAATTTCTTTAATTTGCAAAGACTGGCGAATCTTCAGGGTGATTTCCGTAAATAATTGCGATCGCAAGTTTTGGCGTTGGAGTTCTTCTTCTGCTTGTTTGCGCTCAATAAACTGTCCGACTTGCTCACCAATGGAATTCATAACTTTTGCCAAATCTGAGTCAGGTTGCTGGATTTCATGGCTAAAGCAAGTAATCACACCAAGGATTTTTTTACCCCCACGAATCGGAAAACCAAAAGCTCCATGTAGTCCAGCTTTGGCAGCGATGTTCCAGCGCCCAAAATCGCGATCTTTAGCGACATCAGCAATCCAAACAGGTTCAGCACTAGCCCAAACACGACCAGGTAGCCCAATTCCTGGCGCAAAAGTGGTCTGCCGACTGAGTATTTCAAATTCCTGCATTTCTAATGATGTTTTATACCAAATATCTAAAAAATGCAGTATATTAACTTCCCGATCCACCATCCAAATTTCACTCAAATCCCATCCCAAACTCTGGCAGATTCCTTGGAGGATTTGGTGCATGGCTTCGTTAATGGTGGTAGACTCTGCCAAGACGCGGGTTGTAGCATATTGTGCTTTCAGATGCTGTTCCGCTCGTTTGCGTAAGCGAAGCTCCTCGTAGACATCGGTGATATCAATACCTGTGGCAACAATGTATTCAACGCGACCCTCATAGTCTTGCAAAATAGTGTTAGTCCAGGCAATTAGCCGCCGACTACCATCTTTGACAATCCAATAGTTTTCATATTTTTTTGAGCCTTCACCATTTTGCAGTTGTTGAAAAACTGCTTTCACTGGCTCTACCTGTTCCGGAAGTAGAAACAGGTTCCAGAAATGCCTGCCTCTGACTTCATCAAATGAGTAACCAGTTGTTTGCTCACAAGCTTGATTGAAGCGAACAATTTGCCCTTGTGCGTCCAGAACTATTACCAAAGCGCTGGCTGTATCCAGAACTGCTGAGATAAAATTGCGTTCTTTGTTCAGTGTCTCTTCTGTGAATTTACGCTCTCTTACCTCACGATAAATAAAGTAGTAAACTATAGCCAGAATCAGGAAACTTAAGCAAATGGCGATCGCCTGCATCAAAATCGTATTGCTGACACTGTTTTTAGTTATTTTTAAATGCTGTTGAAGCTGTTGTTTTTCCTCGTTTTCCATCTCACGAATGATATTGCGAATATCACTCATGATGCTATTTACCCTATCTGTTTTGATTAGCTTTAATGCAGCATCTAATCCTTGATTTTGGCGCAACTCGATAGTCTTTTTCAGTTCGTTCAGTTTTACTACTATCAGGGGTTCAAGAGTGTCGATTTGACTCAATTGCTGAGGAGCGTCTGCTGTTAATTTTCTTAATTGCTGAATTTCGGGAGCAACTTTAACAACTGCTGTTAGATATGGTTCTAAATACGCATCGTTTCCAGTGAGTATATATCCACGTTGTCCCGTTTCAGCATCCTTGATATTAGATAACAGTTCTTGCAAACTGTTGATTGTCATTTGAGTATTGAGCAAATTTTTACTCGTATTAATCAACACTTCTGTACTTTGATATGAAAGCGTGCCAATCAGGACTAAAATAGCCAACGCCAACCCAAATCCTTGGGCAATTCTTGTTAAAAATTGTTTGCGTGCCTTCTGTGCTTGTTTGCGTGTATCACTCGCCAAAACCAAACTTGCTAAGGTGCGCCGCATTTCTAGTTGCTTGATGACCTGGCGGCCTAGCATTCGTAATGCTTCTACTTGTTCTGGAGAGAGCTTTCTGGGTACATGGTCAACAACACAAAGTGTTCCTAACGCATATCCTTCAGGATTAGTCAACGGTACACCAGCATAAAACCGCACATGAGGATCGGAGGTGACTAGCGGGTTTGTGGCAAACCTTTCGTCTTCTGTGGCATCAGGCACAACAAAAACTTCCGGTTGCAGAATCGCATGGGCACAGAATGCCACATCTCTGGGTGTTTCTAGGGCATCTATACCAACTTTTGACTTGAACCACTGGCGATCGCTATCAACTAAACTGATTAATGCAATGGGAGTTCCACAAATATATGAAGCTAGATGAGTCAGGTCGTCAAAAGCAGCTTCCGAAGGAGTATCGAGAATCTTATACTGCAAAAGAGACTCTATTCGCTGTGTTTCGTTCTCAGGTAATGGTGCTTTCATCATTTAGGAGTCAGAATTCAGAATTCAGAATTCAGGAGTTAGGAGTTAGGAGTTAGAAGTTGGGAGTTAGGAGTTAAAAGTTAGAAGTTAGAAGTTGGGAGTTGGGAGTTAGAAGACTTTGATACTCAAGCTTTATAATTTGAAGAAGATTAAAAAATCAAAAATCTATAGCACGCTTGATTTTATATTTATTCTGACTTCTGACTTCTGAAATTCTGAATTCTGACTTCTGAATTCTTCATTAAAATTTGACACGCAACTGTCCTGTTAAAGAGTTACCGCCGTAAGCGCTTTCTCCTGTATCTTGATTGCGAACATTACTAAAGCTATAGCCCAAGTCTGCTTCAATATTGGGTGATAGCTTCACCGTACAGCGTGTTTGATAGGTATTGGCATTATCGAATTCTCCTTTAAGTCGCTGTCGTCCTAAGTTAGCAGCTAGGCGACAGCGCAAGAATTTAGCAATATCTCCTTCCCAAGCCACCTCAGCGTTATAAACTAAAAAATCTGGTGGTGAAAAATAGCCACTTGTGCGTTCTAAATCGCGATCGTAACTCCAAGTAAATAAGTTAGCTGCTAAAGAAAATTGTCCCAATTTCCGCTCTAGCCTACTAAAAGTCTGCACCTCAGAATTACCATCGTTGTAGTTACCCAAACGCAAAGAAGAAAACAAGCTAGTGTTTCGGTCAATTTGCCAGTATAAATCAGGCCCAAATCGCCAACTAGTAATTTGGTTTTCTAAAGTTCGGGCATTGGATTTATAAGGCCCTTGTTCTAAATTACCTGATACTACTAATAGCGATCGCAATTGGCCTGATGGCGAAACTCGCGCTGGCAAAATCGGAACGTCTACCTTGGCATTCAGATTGATAGCTGTGGGTAACCTGTCGAAAACATCAACTCCAGCCGCTGTTTTCAGCGTCACTTGCCCAATTTTTCCTTCCCATCCAACTTGCAAAGGAAAATTGCTAACTGATTCAACACCGCGTTGCTCAAAGAAGTCATAACCTGTCTTGACAAATATTTTATTGCCATTTCTCAATCGAAACTGAAGTGTTGGTTCGATGAATAAATTGGTTTGCCCAAAGTTGTCTGTGTCATAGCGATAATCAGTATTAATACTTTCTAAAACTGCACTTGGTTTTGCTGGTTCCGTGGAAGTTTTTGGTGGATTAGAATTCTCTGGTGGTTTCGGTAGCGGTGGCGGTACTCGCAAATCGGGATTGAAGTTTTCAGGTGCCGCAATTAAAAATCCATAGGGGAGAGGTTTTGAGAGTTCTAAATCATACTGAGTTGTATTTAATGGGGAGGATTTCGTGTTTTCATTTAGTTGGGCAGCTTGTAAGTTAGTTTGTGAGAATGTCCAAATACCTACGCTCAAGATGACTCGCAATTGAATCTGTAGGTATCCAAAAATATACTTAGTGTAGGAACTATATCGATAAATAAAGAGATAACGTTTAAAACTATCTGTCATCAGCCGATACTGTAGTTGTATATGAATGAAAAACTAGCTGCCAAGGAACTTTTTGGTAGCTAGTTTGCGTATTCTGCTTGGATTATGATGCCCACAATATATGCTGATTACAGCGATTTTCACATGATAAGTCTACGGATTTTTTTCAAAAATCAAACCACATCCGTAGCTGCGTAGGTTGTGTTGAGGGACGTAGCAAGATCCCTGAGAGTAACCCAACAAGCGTAATTTTGAATTTTCAATTCCATTTTCCAAAATTTAAAATCTAAAATTCGGTGAGCATCATAGCATTCCAAAGCCTGTAGCGGGGGCTAATCTACTCAACCAATCAATAACTGACGTAGATGCATCGTTAGAATGCCATAATCTTTGGATAATAAACTGTATTCTCTCTGCTTGCGGCTGGCTCATTAACTTTAGGGCAACTTCATGCTTTCGTCTAAGTTTTTCTTCATCACTGGTTTCAATTTCCCTTAATAGCCAAAATTCCATCATTGATGAAGTGAATTGGTAATCCTTGAGGAAACCATGCTAAACCGTTGTCGCCTCTTTCAATGGCTTCATCAATATTCTTTTTGACATCTTCTTCAGTAATTTTTTGCCAGTCTTTAACTTCATCTTCTTGTTTATCTCTGGCTTTCTCAAACAGAACACTACATAGCACCTGGATAAAATAGGGGTGTCCAGCACAAAGTCGTTCACGATTACCCTTTCTGATTGAAGATGAATAAAGGTGGTTTTACCATGAATCACGAGTGGGTTGAGTCTATGGAGTGCGGTTTTGAAGGTATCCAGCGTACCAAAGAGCTAGCTGATTTTCTGGAAACTGCACCTCACATGACTGGCTTTACCAAAACTCGATCGCTAATAGGATTGACTCTAATGGGGATTTATCTAATAGCAGTTAGCTATCTAAAGTGAAATATTGTAATCCCTAACATTAGTAAGGAACTCAGGCTTTTTGTCGGACTTTGTACTCAATCACTACTTAAAATGGTGTTTTTGATGTCCAGTTTTGCTACTAACATCAATGTGAAGAATGATTGTGACAGATGCAATACTCAAAGCAATTCCCTGCAACTCTGTAACGGTGAATTCAAAGTAGCAAATTAACAAATTCTGGGGGTTTAAGTCCCCTGCTTCTCACAAGCGGCAAGTTTTGTGGCTCTTTCTAAATCCCCCTTGCAAAACTTAATTACGAATTACGAATTACGAATTACGAATTATTTTAACTCGCGTGTTCCCAATCACTCAGTAATTCATGCTGCTGTACTATTTTCTTCGATTTGCGGAATGGTACTTTCGGAGTACCAATACTCATCCCAGGAAAAGACTGTTTTTTGGTCTTGGTGGGTCTGTTTTCTTGTGTGGTTGAACTGATTTCGGTAGTTTTCATTGGAAATTAGATGTTTAATTAAAACTTCAGCACCAATCTATAACATCAATTTTCAAATGGCAAATTTCTGAAGAAGGATAAAAAATAGACATGCAACTGCCAAAGGTATATTTTGTTATACAGATGTTTTTGTTTGCATCAAGTAGAAAGTGACAGGCAAATAAATCATCCTGTCTTCATCTCTTTGGGTTCATTACCCAACAACATATTAATTGCAGCTAAAAACTGTTGACTTTTTATTAGTTGACAGCATATTATATAAATAATGGAAAAATCTTAGGCAGATATACCCCCTTCTCCAAAGATATTCGTTACTAATTTCAGACTTAGCTCTGTCGTTACGCAACAACATAATTAATTGCAGCCAAAAACTGTTGACTTTTTATCAGTTGACAGCATACTATATAAATAATGGAAAAGCCTTCGGCAGATATACCCCCTTCTCCAAAGATATTCGTTACTAATTTCAGACTTAGCGCCGCAGCAGCACAAAAGCAATTAAGCCAACCAAAAAACAAAACGCGAACTTTACCCAAGGCTGTTGGATAAATTGGATGAATCTCTCTTTTATGCCGTTTGTTGGTGCGGGTGATGAGTTAATTTTGGCGATGCGAGTTTGGGCGTATTCTTGCAATGGTGCATAGTTAATGGTGGCGGCGAGTTCAGCCGCATGATTTAAGGAATTAATTGCGGCGTTTGAGTCTCCCATATTTAACTGGACATTGGCGATAAATAATAGATTACGACTTTGATTGTAGATACTGCCAATTTGGATGTAGAGGTTTTGCGCTTGCTGGAGATAGTCAAGTGCTATTGTCGGGTTTTCTTGTAACTTACCGAATTCTTGCAGAACGTTGGCTTCCCCCAAGCGATCGCCGATATCGCGGTAGAATTGCAAAGCTTGTTGGTAGTGTTCTAAAGCTTCTTCACTGCGAGAACCGAACCAACGCGCCCAAAATTGAGCATAAACTTCATCCCGCCATTGTCCATCATCTTGCAGCAAAGTTTCCAGGTTATCCAAAACCAGCAAATATTTTTCTGTTTGCAAACAATGACAAACCGCAACTAATAAATCTTCTGGTTTTTCTGGTGCTGGTTTCTCCAACTTATCCAACAGCCAGCGTCCCCAAACAGCAAAAGGATACGCATCACTAAAACTTACCCAAAGCTGTTGGGGAAAACCTGCGGCTACAGTTTCACATAATTTAGCAACCAACGCCGACTTTCCATAACCACCCGTAGCCGTCACACCAATCAAACGCACGTCGCTTGCATGTAACCATTGCTGCAATTGGCAAAGTTCCTCACTGCGTCCTTGCCAATGACTAGTATCAGGACGCAGTGAGTTGATAACCTGACTGGAAGCATTTGATTTTATCCGTTGCCCTACGGACGAATCCAGTCAAGGCTGTGGCGGATTGCCATAGTAGTTGTTATTAGTTACATTACCAAATGTATTAGTATTGCTATGACCAGTCTTGGCTTGATAATTCTGTCCGCAAATTCCCCAATCCCCAATCCCCAATCCCTTTTGTCCCACCATTTGGTAAGTTAGTACATAGTCTGAAACAATAGCAGTTATCACAAGAGGGGATTACGTTGAGTCACCATCCAGATGCCATTGCACCGCACGGTGGACAGTTGGTTAACCGTATCGCCACACCAGAACAAAGAGAGGAATTTCTCTCAAAAGCTGATTTTTTGCCGCGAGTGCAACTTGACGATCGCGCCGTTTCTGATTTAGAAATGATAGCGATCGGTGGTTTTAGTCCACTCACGGGTTTTATGAACCAAGAAGACTATGATCGCACTGTCACAGAAATGCGACTAGCTAATGGTTTTGTGTGGTCAATACCAATTACACTGTCGGTAGCCGAAGAAGTAGCTTCCCCTCTCAAAGAAGGCGGCTTGATTCGTCTAGATAACCCCGCAGGGCGGTTTATTGGAGTTTTGCAACTCACCCAAAAATATCACTACGACAAAACCCGCGAGGCAATTAATGTCTACCGCACTGATGATGCAAATCATCCTGGTGTGCAGGTACTCTATAACCAAGGTTCAGTACATCTGGCTGGTGATATCTGGCTATTGCAACGCGAATCCCATCCCCAGTTTCCCACTTACCAAATAGATCCAACAGCTTCACGGCAAATCTTTCGTGAAAATGGCTGGAAAACCATTGTCGGTTTCCAAACTCGCAACCCCATCCACCGCGCCCACGAATACATCCAAAAGTGCGCCTTAGAAACAGTAGATGCTCTATTTTTGCATCCATTGGTCGGGGCAACTAAAGATGATGATATTGCCGCCGACGTGCGGATGCGCTGCTATGAAATTTTGCTGGAACATTACTACCCAAGCGATCGCGTGATTTTGGCAATTAATCCCGCCGCAATGCGTTATGCTGGTCCTCGTGAAGCAATATTCCATGCTTTAGTCCGCAAAAACTACGGCTGTACTCACTTTATCGTGGGACGTGATCACGCAGGCGTTGGTGACTATTATGGCACTTATGATGCTCAATACATCTTTGACGAATTTGAGCCAAGTGAATTAGGCATTGTGCCCATGAAATTTGAACACGCTTTCTACTGTACCCGTACCAAGCAGATGGCGACGACTAAAACCAGTCCCAGCAAGCCAGAAGAACGCGTTCACCTATCGGGAACCAAAGTCAGGGAAATGCTGCGACGCGGTGAGTTACCTCCACCAGAATTTTCCCGCCCGGAAGTAGCCGCAGAATTGGCGCGGGCAATGCGGATACAAGTGTCGGTTTAGGGGATTGGGGATTGGGGATTGGGGATTGGGGATTGGGGATTGGGGATTGGGGATTGGGGATTGGGCAAACAGGAAGTGTGGGGAGTGTGGGGAGTGTGGGGGGAAAAATTTCTTCCCCATCGTCCCACACCGGACACACCTCCCACACCTCCCTCATCTCCCTCATCCCCCTCATCCCCTCATCTCCCCATGCCCCATACCCTACTCACCAGCAAATACCATCTGTCACTTTACACTACAGGCCTCAAACCTTTAAGCTGCTAGCTGGTAGGCTGAGAACTGGTAGCTAATTATGAAACGGCGCACGTTTTTAAACAGAATTGGCTCAATACTCACCGTATTGGGACTAACTGAAGCAGAGTGGTTGACTTTGGGAAATCGCTATTACTATGCTTTGGCACAACCCAGTCCGCGCAAGTTGGCATTGTTAATCGGTATTAACCAATACCCCAAAATTCCCGCCCTCAGTGGTTGTCTCACTGATGTGGAACTTCAAAGAGAACTTTTGATTCATCGCTTTGGTTTCCAAAGATCAGATATTCTCACCTTAACTGAGGAACAAGCTAGCAGGGAATTCATTGAGGCGGCTTTTTTAGACCATCTGGGCAAGCAAACTCAACCTGGTGATGTGGTTGTATTCCACTTTAGCGGCTACGGCAGCCGTGTCAAATTGGAAACATCGCCGGAGACAATGCAAAATGCTCTGGTGTCAGCTAATGAAAGTCAGATTGCACAAGATGAAAAAATAGTCAATTATTTATTAGAAGAAACTTTACTATTATTATTGCGATCGCTCCCCACTAACCAAGTCACAGCAGTATTAGATACTAGCTATGATGCGCCTAGTTCAGTCATGGGTTTAAAAATTCGCGCCCTCCAGGAGTCACCAGAAGCCAAGCTTATAGCAGAGGAACTCGATTTTCTCCAACAGCTGAAAACTCAAAAATCCCTCAGCACTCCTGTTGTGTTAACAGCTACCTCAAATCCCAAGCAGTCAGCGAGGGAAGCGCTGTTTTCTGGTTTTAGTGCCGGGTTATTTACCTACGCCTTGACCCAGTATTTATGGGAAACTACCCCAGCGACCAAAATTCAAGTCGCCCTTTCTCATGTGGAAAATTCTCTGTCTAAAATGGGTAGCAAACAGCAACCAGAGTTATTAAGTACACAGAAAAATCAATATGCAGACACCTTACATGTAACGTCTCTACTCCCAGATAGTAACATTGGTGCAGAGGGCGTGGTGAGAGCCATTGAAGAAGATGGCAAAACAGTGCAGCTGTGGTTGGCAGGATTACCTCCCCAAGTGCTGCTATACTACGGAGTTAATTCTCGATTCACTCTAGCAACAACAGAGCAATTAGTATTGCGATCGCGCAGTGGGTTAACAGCAAAAGCCCAAATTGCCAAAATTGAAGGTGCAACTGAGGTGCAAGTCGGGCAACTTGTCCAAGAAGCAGTCCGCGTTTTACCAAAAAATATTAACTTAATAATTGGTCTGGATACTCGACTGGAAAGAATTGAACGAGTAGATGCCACAAGTGGCTTTGCCGCTACTGCCCATGTGTCCACCGTAGTCGCAGGGGAACAACCAGCGGATTATATATTTGGTAAACTCCAGCAAACATCTAGTCGTTATGGATTATTTACTCTTGAAGGCGAATTAATTCCCAACACCGCAGGCGAAGTTGGCGAAGCTGTAAAAGTGGCAGTACTACGGTTGGCACCAAAATTATCTACCTTGCTAGCAGCCAAGTTATGGCGACTCACACAAAATGAAGGTTCTTCGGGCCTAGCAATCAAAGCAAGCCTAGAGATAATTAGTGGCACATCATCTCAGGTGTTAACGCAACGCCAAACACTGCGAACTCTCACTTGGGAAAAATCACTCCCCACAGACGCGATGAATCGCGTCTCTACCAAATCGCCACTCCCCACTCCTACTGTGCCTATTGGTAGTCGAATGCAGTATCGGCTGGAAAATCAAAGCGATCGCCCAGTATATTTAATCTTGCTAGGATTAAAAAATAATCAGACAGCAATTGCCTTCTACTCTTGGGAAACTCCCCTAGAACCGAACACTACAGACACCAAGCCCCTGTTTCGGGAAGTTGTCATCGCCCCAGGTGAAACCCTCACCTTACCCCAAACAAATGCTGCTTCTGAATGGGTAATTCCAGCGCCAGCCTTCTTTTCGGAACAACAACTAATTTTTAGTATTGCCCCCTTCAGTGCAACTCTCGCAGTCTTGAACACTACAAAGTATCCCACACCCGACCAGCAGCCAATTGCCCCATTGTTGAAATCGTTAGATGTTGTCCAAGCCTTGCTACAAGATTTACATAATGCCAGCGCCATCAAAGCCGAGATGAACGGTACAGCAGCCGACTCATATATTTTGGATGTGAATAATTGGGCAAGTTTTAGCTTTAATTTTCAGGTTGTGTAACTAATGCCCTATTTTCATCAATCAGAATTAGGAAAATCCTGATACATATAGATAACGTAGGGGCGCACAGCTGTGCGCCCCTACCGAGGTATCTGTATCAACTTTAAAGTGAAATGGTATTACGTATCGGCGATCGCCACAGTGATAGAGTTAGGAATTGAAACTCCTAACTCTTCACTTAGTTAGTCAATAAGCGTCCATTGGCAGACAAGAACAAACAAAATTCCTATCCCCAAAAGCTGCATCAATGCGGCTAACAGCAGGCCAGAATTTATGTTCACGTGTCCAAGGTGCAGGGTAGGCAGCTTGTTCGCGGGAATAGGGATGATGCCATTCCCCAGTGAGCAAACTTTCAGCAGTATGGGGTGCGTTCTTCAAAAGATTATCTTGGATATCTACTTTGCCTGATTCTATTTCGGCAATTTCTTGGCGAATAGCAATCAAGGCTTCGCAGAAACGATCTAACTCTTGTTTCGATTCGCTTTCTGTTGGTTCCACCATGATTGTACCAGCCACAGGCCAGGAAACAGTCGGCGCATGGAAACCATAATCCATCAAACGCTTAGCAACGTCATCGATTTCGATCGCTGCGGATTTTTTGAGCGATCGTAAATCTAAAATACATTCATGGGCAACTAAACCATTTTTCCCTTGATATAAAACGGGATAGTAAGATTCAAGTTTCTTGGCGATGTAGTTAGCGTTGAGAATTGCCACTTTGGTTGCTTGGGTTAAACCAGCTGTACCCATCATCGCAATGTACATCCAAGAAATCACCAAAATACTCGCACTACCCCAAGGCGCAGCCGCCACAGCACCAAGATGCTGGTTACGGGGTATTTCTTCCTTCCCAGTCCCCAGTCCCCAGTCCCCAGTCCCTACCACAGCATGTCCAGGTAGAAACGGCACAAGATGAGAAGCAACACCAATAGGCCCCATACCAGGACCACCGCCACCGTGAGGAATACAGAAAGTTTTGTGCAAGTTTAAGTGACACACATCCGCGCCAATATCCCCAGGACGACAAATTCCTACTTGGGCATTCATATTTGCCCCATCCATGTAAACTTGTCCACCGTGGGCATGAACAACTGCACAGATTTCCTTAATTGACTCTTCAAAAACACCGTGAGTCGAGGGATATGTCACCATTAAAGCGGCGAGTTCATGGCTATGTTTTTCTACCTTAGCCTTCAGGTCATCAACGTCAATGTTACCTTGTGAATCACAAGCAACTCCCACTACCTTCATGCCGCACATTACCGCACTTGCTGGGTTTGTCCCATGTGCCGAAGTGGGAATCAAACAGACGTTGCGGTGTCCTTCCCCACGATTTTCGTGATATTGGCGAATTACTAAAAGTCCGGCGTATTCACCTTGAGAACCTGCATTTGGTTGCAGAGAAATTCCCGCAAAACCAGTAATTTCAGCTAACCATGCCTCAAGTTGCTCAAACAGGATTTGATAACCCTGGGTTTGGGATGGCGGGGCAAAAGGATGAATCTTGCCAAATTCGTCCCAAGTTACCGGAATCATCTCAGCAGTCGCATTCAACTTCATTGTGCAAGAACCCAAGGGAATCATCGATGTTGTTAGCGACAAGTCCTTGCTTTCTAGCTTGTGGAGATAGCGCAATAACTCTGTTTCTGAGTGATAGCGGTTAAAGACTGGGTGAGTTAGGTAACTGCTTTGACGAGGGAAGGGGAGATGGCCAGATGAGGGAGATGAGGGAGAAATCCATTCTTCCAAGCCCAAAGGTAGTTCTTTTTCTCCTGCGAAGATTCCCAAGATGTCAAGCACATCATCTACTGTGGTAGTTTCATTCAACGAAATACCAACAGCAGTTGCATCAAAAATCCGCAAGTTAATTTGAAGTTGTTCGGAAGCTGCCAGAATATCTTCTAGATTGTGTGTTCCCAGTTCTACTCGCAGGGTATCAAAGAAATATTCAGAACTAATTTTGTAACCCAAACGCTTGAGTCCTTCTGCCAGCAACACCGTTAGGGAGTGGATATTTTCGGCAATTTGCTTGAGTCCAGCAGGGCCATGATAAACGGCGTACATACTCGCTATCACTGCCAGTAGCACCTGTGCTGTGCAGATATTACTGGTAGCTTTTTCTCGGCGAATATGTTGCTCGCGGGTTTGTAAGGCGAGACGTAATGCAGGGTTGCCACGAGCATCTTTTGATACTCCCACAATTCGCCCTGGAACCGATCGCTTATACTCTTCTTTGGTAGCGAAGTATGCCGCATGAGGTCCCCCAAACCCCAAGGGAATACCGAAGCGTTGGGTGCTACCCACAGCAATGTCAGCGCCAAATTCCCCAGGAGGGGTGAGTAAAGTTAAACTTAAGGGATCTGCTGCTACCGTCACCAATGCACCCTGAGCATGGGCTTTTTCAATAAAAGCGCGGTAATCGTAAACGGTGCCGTCACTCGCGGGATATTGCAGAAGGGCGCCAAAAATTGGTTCCTGGAAATCAAATGTTTGATGATCGCCAATAATGATATTAATCCCCAATGGCTGAGCGCGAGTTTGCAACACATCAATGGTTTGGGGATGGCAATCACGAGAGACGAAATAGCCATTTGCGTGATTTTTAGAAACACCATAACTGAGGCTCATGGCTTCTGCGGCGGCTGTGGCTTCATCCAATAATGAAGCATTGGCAATTTCCAAACCCGTGAGGTCGATAATCAGGGTTTGGAAATTCAACAGGGCTTCCAATCGTCCTTGGGCGATTTCTGGCTGATAAGGAGTGTAAGCAGTATACCAACCAGGATTTTCTAGGATATTACGTCCAATGACTGGAGGGGTAATACTTTCGTAATATCCCATACCAATATATGAGCGGAAAACCTGATTTTTACCAGCAACTTTTTTTAACAATGCCAGTGCTGCGTATTCACTTTCTGCTTCCGGTAACTTTAGCGGTTGCTTGAGCCGAATTGCCTGGGGTACTGTTTGGTCGATGAGGGCATCTAAACTAGAAAACCCCAAGACTCCAAGCATTTGCTCGATGTCATCGGAGTTGGGGCCAATGTGTCTTGGCGCAAAACTACTTAACTTTTGACTCGTTTCGTCTACGAAATGGCGATCGCTAGACTTCAGAATAGGGAGATTTGATACCACAAATTACTCTCCAGATGATACTATTTAATATTTTGCAACAAATACTGATAAGAAGTCAGTGTAATTTATCAATTTATCTAAATTTGATGACTTAATCTTTCTGGGGAGTAGGGAGTGGGGAGTAGGGAGTGGGGAGTGGGGGAGATGAGGGCTATTAGGGAAATGGGGGTGTGGGGAGATTATAAAAAAGTTCCCCACCCTTCCTACACTCCCAGTTCCCAGTCCCCATTCCCCATTCCCCATTCCCCACTCCCTACTCCCCTTCTACCAAGGCACGGTATTGATCGGCAGTCAAGGCATCATTTAGTTCATCGGCGTCGTTGACACGCACTTTTAAAAACCATCCTTCACCGTAAGGGTCATCTGATATGTCTTCGGGGTTGTCAATCAAAGTATCATTCCGTTCTACCACTGTGCCAGTCACAGGTGAATTCAGTGTTTCAACGGCTTTCACTGATTCAATAGTGCCAAAACTGTCTTCTTTTGTCAGTAAATCACCAATTTCTGGCAGTTCCACAAATACGATATCACCCAATTGGTTTACGGCATACTCAGTAACACCAATGGTGGCAATATCGCCATCTAGTCGCACGTATTCATGAGAATCCAGGTATCTTAAATCTTCAGGATATTCAGCCATATCACTTCCTCTCCCTTATCAAACAATTTATTGTCCCAATGGTCATCCAACCCATATCTGGTAATGAACCTTACTCTAGATTGAGTAACTCACAAAAGCGGTGTCGAGCAATGACTGAAATTCAGTACTCGCAACTGGACACCACTGAAAACACATTATTCCTTAAAAACCTCAGCACTTGTCAGTTAGTTACACGATTTTTTGAGCGATAGAAGGGACGTTTAACTACAACTGCTGGGTAAGCTTTGCCGCGAATCTCAACTTCTAATTGCTGACCAACGGTTGCTAGCTTGGTGGGAACGTAGGCTAAAGCAATGGGATAACCAAGTGTGAGCGACAAGGTACCGCTGGTAACTTCTCCCAGAACTTTACCTGCTGATAGAATTTGGTAGCCATGACGAGCAATGTTGCGTCCTTGGGTTTGCAAACCTACCAAGCGCCGCTGCACTCCCTCGGCTTTTTGCTGTTCCAAAACCGCCCTACCAATAAAATCGCCTTTGGTATCTAGGTGAACTAGCCAGCCCAAACCTGCTTCTAAGGGTGTGGTACTGTCATCGATGTCTTGTCCGTAAAGTGCCATTGCTGCTTCTAGCCGCAGGGTATCTCTCGCACCGAGTCCACAAGGGATGACACCAGCGTTATGGAGACTTTGCCATAACTCTACTGCCACATCAGGATCTACCATTACTTCAAAGCCATCTTCTCCGGTGTAGCCTGTGCGGGCGATGAAGGCTGGTTTACCCAATACCGTTGCTTGGAGATGACCGAATGCTTTGATTGGTTGTAAGTCTTCTTGTACTAAGGGTTGGAGATATTTAATAGCTTTTGGCCCTTGCACGGCAATTAAGGCTTTTTCTGGTGAAAGGTCTTGGAATTGCACCTGATTTTCGTCAAGGTGTTGCAATAGCCATGCTTTGTCTTTGGCAGTGGTTGCTGCATTGACTATAATAAATATCCTTTGTGTACCAGTGGTGTCTTCACCTTGATGATAAACAATGATGTCGTCAATAATTCCCCCTTGGGGATTCAACAAGACGGTGTATTGTGCTTGACCAGGTTGCAACCGACTCAAGTCTGAGGGTACTAAAGACTGGAGTTGGGATATGAGGTTTTTACCTTGGAGGGTAAATTTACCCATGTGGGAAATATCGAACATTCCGGCTGTATTTCTTACAGCTTCGTGTTCGCGGGTAATGCCACTAAATTGTACCGGCATTTCCCAACCACCAAAGCTGGTAAAGCGTGCTTTGAGTTCTACACCCAATTGATATAAAGCAGTTCGCGCCAAGGATTGGGCGTTGTCTTCTTGATTAGCCACAGGTATTTATGCGATCGCACCTCAACATCTATCTATCCTACGAGATGCTTTCCCCTTTGAGAGAATATCCTAACTCTTGTAGAGACGCGATTAATCGCGTCTCTACCTCACTCAACACTCTCTACAAGGTTTAATAGTTAATGGTGGAAATGTTGAGATTTGTTAATTTAACATTATGAAGTATCGGCAAATACTAGCTAGCTTTGTCTTAGCTATAGCTCTTTTTGTTTTTCCCCTCTCGGCGCAAGCTGCAAGTTCTTCCAGTATTACCCGTTCTGCTGGAGACAACCTTCAAAGCAGGGATTACTCTGGTCAAAGTTTAATAGGGACTGAGTTTACCAACGTCGATTTAGAAAATGCTAACTTTAGCAATGCTGACTTACGCGGCGTTGTGTTTAATGGTACTGTCTTAGAGGGAGTAAATCTGCATGGTGCTGATTTTACTAATGGCATAGCCTATCTGGCAAGATTTAAGAACGCTGATTTAAGTGATGCAGTCTTGAGTGAGGCAATGATGCTGCGTTCTATATTTGACAATGTTGATATTACTGGTGCTGATTTCACAAATGCAGTTTTAGATGGAACGCAAGTCAAAAAACTCTGCGTTAAGGCAAGTGGTGTCAATTCTAAAACTGGTGTGGATACCCGTGAGTCTTTAGGATGTAAGTAGAACTTTACCATACTCAGTGCTGTACATGGATAGCGGGGCGTTTAGCCCGTGCTGAGTGCTGAATAAGAAAAAGAATACTCAGTACTTTTGCACTCGGGTTTTTGCCCCGCCCCTTGTGGGCGGTTTTTCACGCTCTTTGCCGAGGCACTCGGAACTCAGCACTTTATAGTAGTATAAATGTACTCAATCAGTTCAATCGACAGATGTCGAATAACTAATTATTTGTCGTCATTAACGAATTAATGTCGTTTCTATAAAATAGCTATAAGTCTTACAGAATAAAGTATATAGCCTTTTTAGGCTAAATTTAATACCATTTATGATTTAACTAATTAGCTGTCGTAAATTAAATACATAACATTTTAAGCGTCGTTTTTTCAAAAAACAGCTTTAAAAATTTTTCAGCTATAGATAACGAAATAAGTGTCGTTTTTGTGAAATAAGATAGATGTAAAAAATTATATGTCGTTTTTTGGAACAAAATAGTATTATATTAAATAGTATCCAAACAAAAATAAGTAACAAATAAGACATATATGTACTAATGTCTTATTGTTTCTCTCTACTTGCGAAGTCACACTCCTATTCCGGCTTCATTTCGATGCAAGCTAAATCTGTAAACTTGGCTTTTCTTAGAGAGACTTGCTGTACTGCCTAATCAATTAGTTTCAAGCGATGAAGTTTGTTTATGGGTGAAACTCCAAACTCCAATGAGGTTGATGAATCTTTACTTTTGCACGATCGCTCGGATCAGGTTGATAAAACTTCGGAGAGTGCATACGCAAAAGAAAACAATGTAATTGTTACTGAACTTTCGGCAGAGGCTAAGTTGAGAGTGGAGGTATTACAAAGTCTGATTGGGCCATGCGATCGCAAAACCTACGGAATTAAATTAAAGCAAGCCGCAGAAAAACTTGGCAAGACGGTTCGGACAGTACAGCGACTCGTCAAAAAATATCAAGAACAGGGGTTATCTGGCGTTACTGAAGCCGAACGTTCTGATAAAGGTGCTTATCGGATTGATGATGGTTGGCAAGATTTTATCGTCAAAACTTATAAAGAAGGTAACAAGGACGGTAGAAAAATGACACCGGCTCAAGTCGCAATTCGAGTTCAGATTAGAGCCGGACAGCTAGGTTTAGAGAAATATCCCTGCCACATGACGGTTTATCGTGTTCTTAACCCAATTATTGAACGTAAAGAGCAGAAGCAAAAGGTAAGAAATATTGGTTGGCGTGGATCGAGAGTTTCCCATCAAACTCGTGATGGTCAGACGCTCGATGTACATCATAGTAACCATGTTTGGCAGTGCGACCATACAAAATTGGATGTCATGCTAGTTGACCAGTACGGTGAAACTTTGGCACGTCCTTGGCTCACAAAAATTACAGATAGCTATTCGCGCTGTATTATGGGCATCCATTTAGGTTTTGATCCACCTAGTTCTCTGGTAGTCGCCTTAGCTATGCGTCATGCGATGTTACGCAAGCAGTATAGTTCGGAATATAAACTTCATTGCGACTGGGGAACTTACGGGGTTCCAGAAAACCTATTTACTGATGGCGGGAAGGATTTTCGCTCCGAGCATTTGAAGCAAATTGGTTTTCAACTTGGTTTTGAGTGCCATTTACGCGATCGCCCACCGGAAGGTGGTATTGAAGAACGTGGATTTGGGACTATCAACACAGATTTTTTATCAGGATTTTACGGTTATCTAGGTTCCAATATTCAAGAACGCCCAGAACAAGCGGAGGAGGAAGCGTGTATTACTCTGCGGGAATTAAATCTGCTGATAGTGCGTTACATCATTGATAACTACAATCAGCGAATAGATGCTCGCAGTGGAGATCAAACACGGTTTCAACGCTGGGAAGCGGGATTACCTGCGCTACCAAATTTAATTGAGGAGCGGCAATTAGATATCTGTTTGATGAAAAAGACGCGCCGCAGCATTTACAAAGGCGGATATGTAAGCTTTGAAAATATTATGTATCGGGGAGATTACCTGGCAGCTTATGCAGGAGAAAGTGTATTGCTGCGATATGACCCCAGAGATATATCAACTGTTTTTGTATACCGTCAAGATTCAGGTAAGGAAGTGCTACTGTCTCAAGCTCATGCGATTGACTTAGAAACTGAGCAAATCTCCTTGGAGGAAGCAAAAGCTGCAAGCCGAAAAATTCGTAGTGCAGGCAAGCAATTAAGTAATAAATCTATCCTTGCAGAAGTGCAAGACAGAGATACTTTTATTAAGCAGAAGAAAAAGACCCATAAGGAACGCAAGAAGGAAGAACAAGCTCAGGTGCATTCTGTAAAACAGTTTCAAACTAAAGAGCCAGTAGAAACTGTCGAAGAAACCCCTCAACCTCAAAAGCGTCGCCCCAGAGTATTTAACTACGAGCAACTTCGCAAAGACTACGATGATTAATCTGATTTAGGCTTCTAGGTTATTGATTTTTAACGCATTTTATATTTGAGAAACCACTGATTATGGCAGAAGATTATTTGCGAAAGTGGGTGCAGAATTTATGGGGAGATGACCCGATACCTGAAGAATTACTACCGATAATTGAACGGCTAATTACTCCTAGCGTTGTCGAGCTTGACCATATCCAAAAAATCCATGACTGGTTAGACAGTTTGCGTCTTTCTAAACAATGTGGTCGAATCGTTGCACCACCACGAGCGGGCAAGTCGGTGACTTGTGATGTTTATAAACTGCTAAATAAACCGCAAAAAAGAACAGGTAAGCGCGATATTGTACCCGTATTGTATATGCAAGTTCCTGGAGATTGTTCTGCTGGAGAGTTACTAACTTTAATACTTGAAAGTTTGAAATATGATGCAATCTCTGGAAAGCTTACAGACCTGAGACGAAGAGTATTAAGGCTTTTAAAGGAATCAAAAGTTGAGATGCTGGTTATTGATGAAGCAAATTTTCTGAAATTAAATACTTTTAGCGAAATTGCCCGTATTTATGATTTATTAAATATTTCAATTGTTCTTGTGGGAACAGATGGTCTGGATAATCTCATTAAAAAAGAGCCATATATTCATGACAGATTTATAGAATGTTATAGATTACCATTGGTATCAGAAAAGAAATTTCCTGAATTTATCCAAATTTGGGAAGATGAGGTTTTGTGTCTACCTGTCCCATCAAATTTAACTAAACATGAAACTTTAATGCCACTATATCAAAAAACAGGGGGCAAAATTGGTTTAGTGGATAGGGTATTAAGACGGGCTGCAATTTTATCTTTAAGAAAAGGATTGAAAAATATTGATAAGGCTACTTTGGATGAGGTTTTGGAGTGGTTTGAATAATGAAAGCATCTTCAGAAACACCAAGATTTTTTCAAGTAGAGCCGCTCGAAGGAGAAAGCTTGAGCCATTTTTTAGGCCGTTTTCGCAGGGCAAATTATTTAACTGCAACTCAATTAGGTAAATTAACGGGAATTGGCGCAGTTATTTCACGGTGGGAGAAGTTTTATTTGAATCCATTTCCAACAACGCAGGAGTTAGAAGCGTTGGCTGCTGTGGTGGAAGTTAAAGTTGACAGATTGTTCGAGATGCTACACCCATTGGGTGTGACAATGAAACCAAGACCAATTCGATTGTGTGGTGCTTGTTATCAGGAGTCACCTTATCACCGCGTTGAGTGGCAGTTTAAGGATGTGATGGTATGCGATCGCCATCAATTACGCTTACTCACAAAATGCACTAACTGCGAGACACCCTTCTCGATTCCAGCAGATTGGGTACAAGGTGAATGCCCTCACTGTTTTTTGCCTTTTACTACGATGGGGAAGCGTCAAAAATCTCGCTAAGAAATGCCATCGACCCTTTTATACAATATCAACTAAAGAGCGATCGCTCGATGGGAAAAGTTTCGGTTTAATCCCCCAGTCTCGCCAGTAGTTGTAGGCATTGGCTAAGGTTGTGTTGGTTGATGCCGACAGATTAATGCAGATGTTACTACCTGCTGGAATGGGAATGAAAATGGAGCCAATTCGCTTATGTGCTGCCTGTTATGCCGAGTTGCCTTGTCACAAGATTAGAATGGCAGTTGAAGGTGATACAGGGGTGCGATCGCCACAAGTTAAGCTTGCTTTCAGAATGTCTCAACTGTAGGGCTAGGTTTAAGGTTCCAGCGTTGTGGATAGATGGTTGAGTGTCAAAGGTGTTTTATATAAGCAGGCAATATCGTAGAAAAAGCTGCCTCAGTTAGAGAGCTTGAGGAATGATTTCTGTCAGGTGTAATATTTCAGTGCTAATATATATAGCCTTTTGCATTTTGAACCTTTGTTTAATAGTACAAATTTACTACAATAAATTAGGGTACATAAAATATCCAATTCCGGTTCTAAAGTATGGCACGCGGCGAAATTCTCAGAAAACTCTTCAGAAGCTTCTCTCGCAATGAGAGAGAAGAGTTTTTGGCTGCCGCTATGGAACTTATTGAAGAAGAAAAGAATAAAAACCACATACTGCTTGCTAGAGATTTGGAAAAGCTGCTCCAAAATGGCGATGGATACAGCAAGCCTCTAGCTGCTAATCCTACCCCCTGGAACCAGTTTCCTGAACCACCTAAAGATAAGGATACTGGGCTTGCCTTGCTTGAGGTAAAACAATTCGATCTGACATGGGATCACATCGTCCTCAGTGAAAAAATTTTTGATACTCTCCAAGAAATCGTCCTCGAAAACCGTAAGCAAGATATACTCGCAGCTTATAATCTCAAGCCCAAAAACAAATTACTCTTCTGCGGCCCACCTGGCTGTGGTAAAACGCAAACCGCAAAAGTCCTCTCCAGCGCACTTGGACTGCCGCTCGTTTACGTGAACCTAACGGCAGTATTCTCTTCTTACTTAGGTGAAACTGCAACCAATCTTCAGAAAATTTTTACCTATATCGAAAAGGGAGAATGGCTTGTTTTGTTTGATGAGTTTGATGCGATCGCCCGCGATCGCGATAACTTAAATGAGCATGGTGAAGTCAAACGCTTAGTGAATAGTTTGTTACAACTTATCGATAATGCAACCAATCAAAGCATATTTGTCGCGGCCACCAATCACGAAAAACTGCTAGACAGTGCTGTTTGGCGACGATTTGATGAAGTTATTTTCTTTGATAATCCATCGGTTGAACTGCGGACGGCTCTTTTGAGTCGTTACTTATCTGCTATCCGTTATACTGCTATTAATCTGTCTACCTTTGCTGATCGACTTGAGAATGCTACTGGAGCAGATATAGAGCGTATATGCTCTGATGCAATTAAAGCCGTGATTCTACGGGGCGAACGTACCTTGACTGCTGATGATTTAGAGGTTGCGATAGGACGTTTTTTTGAAAGACAAAGTATAATAGCAAACTCAACATAATTATTTACGTCGAACCACAATGGGGAGTCAGTTTGAACACCTGAAATTACCTAGAATAATAAACATTGAATTACCTCGGCGCTCCACTGGTGGTGGTTTTGGTGGTACAAAACGTACTGATGTCAGTGAACACGGTAAGCAGCTATTAGATCAAATTTGTACCCTAATTGAGCCTGTTAAACAAAAGACCAGCCCTTTCCGTCTTGACCCAAAATTGATTTTTAAGATAAAAGTTGCTGAAAAATATTCTTTTTCAGACAATTTGGTAACTCAAATAGGACTAAATGTCTTAGCGCGTGAACCCAATAAAGCCATTGTTGTCTTTTCGTCTGATAATGAGCTAACTGAATTCAAGAAGCGGTTAGAGAATTACAGCCAAATTAAAGATGGCCCCAAATATGAATACTTAGGGGCAATCGATGAGCTAGTTCCCCTCGAACCTGAAGATCGCATTGGTCGTCTGTTAGATATAAAGCGTGTACAATCTGGTGAACTTGCCGCTTTAGATTTAGAACTTTGGCACACAGGCAATCGCAAAGAAATGCGAAAGTATTTAGATGATATTGCCGATGTCCTAGAAAGTTTAACCAGCGATACTGCTCCTATGAGAATGAGTGATAGCTACATAGGTGACTATCTCTGTATTGCTCGGATTAAAGTGACTAACGAAGTTTTAAATCTTCTGCTGCTAGAGGAAATTGTTAAAGAAATTGATCGCCCTCCCCAACCTGCTTTTGAAACAACTGCTGACTATACAGCACTTGCGTCTGTTATGAGGTACAATAAATTAAAATATAAATACCTTTAAATGAAATCCTACTCTGTCGATCTTCGAGAAAAAATAGTTGCAGCACATCTTCAAAAAA
>NZ_JACJSJ010000169.1 GCF_014698115.1 Nostoc sp. FACHB-973 | reverse complement strand
TAACACCCCACCCCCAACCCCTCCCCGCAAGCGGGGAGGGGAGCGTTTGCTTTACTCAAATGCGGGGTGGGGTTCTTTATTTTTGATTTATGCAAGAGGTCTAATGTGCTGCGCTCCCTAGAAGTGGAAGGATTTTTGATATGGGTTGGGCATGATAAATAGACATAGCACACAACCCCAAGAAAATTCTGATGATAAATGCGATCGCCACTAGATTTCGCCGCGTGATGGCTGGGAGGAAAAGCCGGATTGCCTATTTTCAAGGACATAAAGGCAAAAATCAAACCAGCCGTTCCTTAGTACTCTATACCTGCATAGGATTAGTAGGTACAATTCTGGCATTGTTGTTAATGGCATCCCCAGGATTTACCCAAAAGCCACAACCCCAACAACCGTTATTAGTAGCTACACGAGTCATACCACCCTTTGTGCTACCAGAGAAAGGTCAGCTATCGGGATTTAGTATCGACCTTTGGCGCAGCATCGCTAACGAAATCGGTGTAGAGTCTAAATTTATTCAATATCCCACAGTGTCGGAACTGCTTGCTGGCATTCAGGACAACAAAGCCAACTTAGGAATTGCAGCTATCTCCATTACAGCCGAACGCGAGCAGAATTTTGACTTCTCATTACCGATTTTTGCTGGGGGGCTGCAAATTCTGGTCAGAAATGCAGAGAACAACAACAGTGGCTTTCCAAATATTTTGCAATTATTTTTTTCTGCTAGCCTCTTCCAAGTCATAGGCATTGCCCTAGTACTAATTGTCATAGCAGCCCACATTATTTGGTTATCTGAGCGCCATCATAAAGAAGGGATGGTTCCTGAATCATACTTTCCCGGTATTTTCAAAGCCTGTTGGTGGGCAGCTGCCACATTAGCAACCCAAGCTGATGAAATGCCCAAGGGAGTATTAGGACGCTTAGTAGGTATTGTTTGGATGTTCATCGGAGTGCTTTTCGCTGCCTACTTTACAGCCACCGCCACCACCTCGTTAACAGTGCAACAACTCCAAGGCGATATCAAGAGTATCGACGATTTACCAGGCAAGATAGTAGCCACAACTGCGGGTAGCACAGCCGCCGCATACCTGCGAGAACATCATATTTCAGTTCTAGAAGTCCCTAAAATTGAGCAAGCTTACAATGCTCTGCAAACAAAAAAAGCTGATGCCGTGGTGTTTGATGCACCTGTACTCCTCTTCTATGCTGCCAATGAAGGCAAAGGCAAAGTACAGGTTGTTGGCACTATCTTGCGTGAAGAAAGTTACGGTATCGTTCTACCGAATAACAGTCCCTATCGCAAACCAATTAATAAAGCTCTGCTGAATCTCAAAGAAAATGGCACTTATCAATCGTTATATGATAAGTGGTTTGATGCTAAAGAATCTTGAGGAAGGGAGTGGGGAATGGGGAGTGGGGGAGATGAGGGCAGGGGAGGCAGGGGAGGCAGGGGGAGATGAGGGGGATGAGGGGGATGGGAGTTTGAGGTTTTGAAGCTCGACGTTGAACCTCTGAGCATGAACGTTGAGGTTTTGAAGCTCGACGTTGAACCTCTGAGTATGAACGTTGAGGCTTTGAACTCGAAAGTTGCACCTTTGAGCATGAACATTGAGGCTTTGAACTCGAAAGTTGCACCTTTGAGCATGAACATTGAGGCTTTGAGCCTGGAAGTTGCACCTTTGAGCCTGGAAGTTGCACCTTTGAGCCTGAAGCTTTAAGTTCTAAGCCTGCCCCATGCCCAATCCCCATACTTCGGCTTCGCTCAGTACAAGTGCCCAATGCCCCATTCCCTACTCCCCACTCCCCATTCCCTACTCCCCACTCCCTTCTTGAGCAATTAGAGCTTTTGCTTGCTGCCAAAGAGTTTCTAACTCATCCAAACTGTAATCACTAAGGGGACGGTCAACAACTGCCTCCATTTTTTGTAACCGCTGGACAAATCGCTGATTTGTACCTTGCAAACCAGCACTGGGGTCAAGGTTATGCCAACGCGCAAGTTGAATCACCGCAAATAGTAAATCCCCTAATTCTGCTTGTTGCCGTGCGGGTGTTTCCTCAGCTAAAGCCTGTTCAAATTCCGCCAACTCTTCATGAAATTTATCCCAGACGCCCTCAATGTTTTCCCATTCAAACCCCACAGCCGCAGCCTTTTCGGAAATCTTCATCGCCGCAGTTAACGGGGGAAGAGTACGTCCATAACGACTGAGTTTCGCACTAAGTTTTTGAGTTTCTGGGGATGACTCGCCTTTTTCCGCAGCTTTGATTTGTTCCCAATTTTGCCGCACCTCATCCACACTTTGCACCGACACATCACCAAACACATGGGGATGACGGCGAATCAACTTTTGGGAAATGCCTTGAGCGATTTCTTTGAGAGAAAATTGTCCAGATTCACTGGCGATTTGGGCTTGCAATACTACTTGTAATAATAAATCGCCTAACTCTTCGGCGATCGCTTCTTTATCCCCACTTTTAATCGCATCCACCACCTCATAAGCTTCTTCGATTACATAGGGTGTCAGCGTTTCGGGAGTTTGTGCCAAATCCCAGGGACAACCACCATCAGGCGATCGCAATTTTGCTACTACCTCTATTAACTCCTGTAACGCCGCCAAAGTATCAACTTTGTCATTTGTCATTTGTGATTTGTCCTTTGTCAAGAGTTAGGAGTTTTCCCCTTGTCGCCTCTAGCCCTCTGTCTGCCAGCCCCTCTGCTTCCGGTAGAGCGAGGACGACCGCGAGTTGCAACTTTACGCTTCTTTATTTTGCCACTGGGAAGCAACCCACGAATTCCCTGTTTTTGAAAGCGCTTGTATGCCGAACCGCTCCAATCGCTGAGAGAATGACTCATGGCACCGAGTTCCAAACCCAAGAACAGGGCGACATATTCAGTATCGTATTGCAGGAGCGATCGCCCAATACTTCCACCCAAATCCTGCCAGGTAAAATTAAAATTCCACAGCTTTTGGGCAATTACCAAAACAAAAATTGCCAAGATAGTTAACAAGCACCCCAGATAGATTATCCGCAGCGTCGTACCAATAATCGGCCCGTGGGATAAAAAAGAACGATGTCGCAAACTTTTTTGATAAGGTAGCCAAATCCAACGCAAGAAACCCCAGCGTTGAAATTGCACAGAATAAATATCTAAATCCGGGCCAAACATCAGCCCACCGAAGAGAAACCCGCCTGCAACCAACAAAGTCGCATTGCTACTGCGAGTCTGCCACAAAGTTACACCCGCCACGAACGGCAGAGCATATAGAGTAATGCGATCGTGCGTGCGACCAGAGGGCATTCTGAGTCCTAAGTGCTGAATACTGAGAGATTATAAGCCAATACTGTTGGGTTAAGCATTTCTTGCTGTCTGTGTTTCCTCGCCATGTGTACAGTTCTTTAAAAAAAATATTTTTCCAAAAACACTAGCGCAATAGAAAATATTTTGCTATCCTAAATAAGGTTAAAACAAACGGGCGGTTAGCTCAGTTGGTAGAGCGCCTGCCTTACAAGCAGGATGTCATCAGTTCGAGTCTGGTACTGCCCATGAATGTACATTCGCAGATTAAATGTCGCTGTTCGCAAATTAATGTCGAATTTCGCAGACTACTATCGTTTGGACGCAAATAACGCTTTTGAGCCATTATTGATGCTATTAGCAAATTGATGTCGCTCAAAAGTACATTTTTTATTAGCCAATAAAATATTCATTGTTAGGTAGGCGCTCCTTTCAACCCTCCTGTCAAACTTCAAGATTATAAGTTTTAAAAACTAACAAAGCTCACTAAATTGTTACTCATTTTTAATTAGGGAGCTGGGAGCTTTGTTGAATCCTAAATCAATTGTTTTTAGTACGGGAATGCTTTCAAGCCACCCCTAGCTGGGATGGTTGTTGAAACTTGAGTTATGTCACTTAAAGGAAAAGATGGCCGGAATTAAAGGATAAAGTGGCCGCCCTTAAAACCTGGAATACTTATTTTTGCGTTGTCCTATTTTGGCCATACTTTATAAGCGATCGCATTCAATTGTTTCAAATACTCTTCTGTCATAGGTTCTGTGCTGCGGCCACTTTATCCTTTAAGTGACATTATCTCACTCGCGTTCACAATCCAAAATGGTGTTAACTCAAAACTCATGACTTGCCAAAGTCTTCGTATAACCAAGCCAAAGCAGCACCGGCAGTTTCAGCTAGAATACTAACCAGACGATATAGAGCGATCGCACTAAACACTAAGGCAGCTGGAAACTGGTGTCGCAAAAGTTCATAAGCAGTCGCTTCAAACACACCTAACCCACCAGGCGCACCGGGAACCACTAACCCCAGCAACCAAGCACAACTAAAAGCCCCCAGCAATAAAGGAATTTGACTCCAATTAAGAGAATTTAGTGCAAAGACAGTTAAAATAAATCCGATGCCACGCAAACCTAAAAAGCCCAATTCCCCTAATAAAGGTCGTAGGGGATAGCGTTTAATAGTTAAAACGACACTTGGCTGAGTATTAGGATCGGATTTTTTTGCCTTCAGTTTGTATAAAAAGCGAATAGCTGGGTTCAAAAATCGCGGATGAACTGCACAAAGCACCACAGCTAAACTCAGCAATTGTAAGATTTGTACAACCGATGTGGTATTATTCGCTGCAAACTGACTACTGAATAGGATAATGATAATTAAAGCAGCCGTTGCCATCAGTAGCGGTTCCAGCAAAACGCTTAAGGTAGCTGCACCAGCAGAAACATTGGCATTTTTGGCGGCGAGAATTCGGCCGTAGTAATGCCAGATATTACCTGGTAAATACTTAGCAATATTAGTTTTTAAATAAACTCGGATAAACTGGGAAGGTGACACGGGTTGATTTAACTCTTGTAAAACCCAAGTCCAAATCCAGCCAGCCCAAGTGTGTGCTAGTAAAGTGACGAGTGTAGCGATCGCCATAACTGCCCATCCTAACCCATCAATGTGGATAGCAGTCACTTCAATCCAATTATCCTTCAGAGCTTTCCCTAAAAAAAATAGTGTTCCGCCTAAAATTATCCAGCGTAAAAATTGCTTCATGAATTTGGTATTAATTCTGACTTGTGGATTCTGGATTTTGAATCCTGAATATTATTTTATATCTCTCCAAAGTTAGATAAAAATATTGTTTTTGTGCTAATTAAAATGTGACCTGCGCTAGAGGTAAAAGTTATTTTATTCATCCTATTCTTAATAAAGGTTATTCAAAAAAAAGCAAGGAGTTAGGAATATGAAAAAAGTAGGTACTTGGCTGAAAAATATTCGCCCGTTGAAAGTGTTAACTGTTTTTTTAGCAGGCATATTCCTCTTTCTGACACAGGCTTGTGGCGCCCCTGGAGTAGCAACACAGCCACCCCAGCCTCGTGCCCAAGCACCGAATGTGGAACGATACGATCCCACAAAAGATTATCCTCTTTCTTCTCCCTCTGGTGGGATAAATAATTTTAGTGATGTAGATCCCAGAGCGAGACTAGATGAAAAAGCAGCTAACGACAGAGCTGAGGCGCTGATCAAAAATGCTCAAAAAAATATTGAGCAAAAGGGAATTGACTCCCGCGAGCAATATGTCCGAAATATCCAACAGGGTACGCCCTTGGGTGAAAGAGTGAAAAACCTGGGTGAAGATGTTGGTAGCTCTGCTGAAGAATTACGCGAAGGCTTAGTTAAGGGGACTCAACGCGGATTTGAAAATATCAAGGGAAATACTCAGAATGCAACCACTGACTTGACAAAAAATGCTCAACGTGTTGGTGAAGATGCCAGCAAAAATATTCAACGCACTGCTGAAGATGCAGCTGACACAGTGAACAAGGCTGTCAAAAACATTGATTGAAATTAACCGTTAAACTGGGGGCAAAAATCTAGTTTAACAATAAACAATAAACGCACCGCTCGTCAGAATTCATGCTGAATTTTGACGAGTTTTAATTTCAGAATTCAGAATGGGCTGCGCCCCGCTGCGCTAACAGGAGTCAGAATTCAGAATTCAGAATAAGGTTTCCTCCCCTACTCCCCACTCCCCACTCCCTACTCCCCTTTTTAAGTTAGGTTTATTAATTGTCAGATGAGGTTAGTTTTGATTTTCTAAATACCAACGCTGTAGCGCCAGCCGTTGAATTTCCCGCCAGGGAATATTATGTTTTCGGGCTAATTCGGCACAATCTTCATATTCTGGCTGCACGTTAGCAATAACTTTTTCTGGCGATCGCCCTTTCCATGCTACTTTGACACGCACTTTGCCATATTCAGTTTCCACTTGTTGAATTTCTCGTTGTAAAATCGAGCGTTGCTGATTAGTTCGCCGAATACCCAAAGTTGTGGTTTCACGAAATATTACCGCTTCACAACTGAGTAAATTTTCTGGATGACAGATCACAGTCAGCAAAATTCCTGGACGTGATTTTTTCATGGCGATCGCCACAGTAAAAACATCCAGGGCACCAGCCGCAAACAAAGCCTCAAACACATAGCCGATGGCTTGAGGATTTAAATCATCAATTTGGGTTTCTAGTACGGATATGGTTTCGAGATTTGAGCTAGTATCGCCAGAATCGTTGAAATCTGACTCTAAAATTGCGCTTTCGCCCAGCCAGAGGCGTAAAATATTTGGGATGGGTAAATTTATGGTTCCTGCTCCCAATCCTATCTGCTTGATAGCGATGGGGGGCGGTGAACCAAATTCTCTTGCTAAGGTAGTGGCGATCGCGGCACCTGTTGGTGTCACCAGTTCTCGTTCAATGCCGTTGCTATAAACTGGACAACCCCGCATTTCCCACAGCTTTAATACCGCTGGTACTGGTACAGCCATTTGACCATGTGCTGCCCTAACAGTGCCGCCACCAGTCGGAAACGCCGAGCAATATAGTAAGGGCAACCCTTCGTCATTACTCTCAATCCCCAACCAATCCAACCCCAAGCAAGTACCCACAATATCTACAATCGCATCTACAGCCCCCACCTCATGAAAATGAACTTTTTCAGGAGAAATCCCATGCACTGCCCCTTCTGCCACAGCTAGCTGCCGAAATACCGCCAAACTCCAAGCTTCTGCCCGTGTCGGCAACCCCGCTTTGAGAATCATCTGCTCTATTTCTGGCAGGTGGCGTGCGTGATGATGAGCGTGTTCGTTGTCGTGGTGGTGATGATGATCTACTAAATCCACATGAACTTTAGTCGCTTGCTGACCATTCCGTTGCACAAATTCTGCTCTTAACTTATATTCCTGTTCAATTCCCAACCCATTAAGTTTTTCAATTAAATACTCCACAGGAACACCCAAACTGACCAAAGCACCCAGGCACATATCACCGGAAATTCCTGTCGGACATTGAAGATAAGCAATTTTATTCATAGTTATTAGTAATTAGTCATTAGTAATTAGTCATTAGTTTTTCTCCGCGTCCCCGTGTCTCCCTCATCTCCCTCATCTCCCTCATCTCCCCCACTCCCCACTCCCCACTCCCCACTCCCCACCTATGGCAAAAATTTTCCCAGTTCATCCGGATAATCCTCAAATTCGCCGAATAGAGGAAATAAAGTCAGCGCTCTCTAGTGGTGCTGTCATGCTTTACCCTACTGATACAGTTTATGCGATCGGTTGTGATTTGAATGCCAAATCGGCGGTAGAACGAGTGCGGCAAATTAAGCAGCTAGCAAATGATAAACCACTGACATTTTTATGTCCCTCGCTTTCAAATGTGGCAACTTATGCCTTCGTAAGTGACACAGCCTATCGGATTATGAAGCGCCTAATTCCAGGTACATACACGTTTTTGCTCCCAGCTACTAAGTTAGTACCGCGATTGGTGCAAAGTCCCAAGCGGAAAACTACAGGAATTAGAGTCCCAAACCATACTGTGTGTTTGGCTCTGCTGGAAGCCTTGGGTAATCCGATTATTTCAACTTCTGCACATGTACCACCAGATGAAGTAGATAATGGCTTGATTCACATAGATCCAGAGACTATTCAATCGCGGGTAGAGCTATTTGACCGTTTGGACAAATTCGTGGACATAATTGTAGATACTGGCGAGGAACCTACGTATGAAGTGTCTACCATTTTGGATTTAACGGGGGATGAAGCAGTAATGATACGGAGGGGTTTAGGTTGGGAAGCAGCAGCAGCGTGGGTATAACAATTCAATTTCATCAGCGCACTTCTTGGTTTCGGAAATTGTGATTAAAATAACTCCAGTTTTGAAATTGTCATAATTAAAGGCGATTGCAGTGGGTATAACAGGATGGTGGCAACACTCGCTAGAGCAAGGCATTTGACAAATTGAAAAAAATGGTGCGTATCCATTCACTAGCATCAATGTGGTGGTTTGTGGAAAAACCGACACATTGTCATAGCTATAACTCTTTCGTATTTCCTACAGTTTTAAATATGAGCTTTAGATCTGAGCATTACATGGGGCAAATCTTGATGGATGAATGCCCAAAGATTCTCCAGCCAAGACTAGCCTCGATCGCTGTGTCTGCTTAATTACGGTGCAATACTACTCCCTGGAAAAGTCATGAAAGCTAATGTCGCCAATCTACCCAACTCTACACCAATTTTTGAAGACCACGTTTCTGGCGAAGAATTGCCAGCTAGCAGCAGTGATACCTTGATTGAATTGCTGTGTCAGGAAATGCAAGCACAAGTGAAAGCAGCACCCAGGTGCGTACAAGCTTTAGCAAAGCGCATTGCCAAAGAAGTGGAACGCATTTGCGATAAAAGCTCCCGTATCCAAACATCTGGACAAATTAAGTCTTGGCAGATGACGTTGGCAAGACATCGGATGCAAAAGTGCTTACGTTACTACCAACTAGGTTCAAAGCAAGGGCGGGTGGAATTACATAGCAATTTGGGCGCTATGGTTTACCGCCATGTCACTATATCCGGTTCGGAGTTGGGTTTTGACGCTCGTTACAGCCTGATTGAAGATTTTTTACAAGCATTTTATATTGAAGCCATTAAAGCTTTCCGCCGCGAAAACGAATTACCTGAGGATCACACGCCGCGTACTCAGCTGCAATTAGCTGAATATATGGCGTTTACAGAACAGTACGCCAAACGTCGCATCAATTTACCTGGCGGTGCAAATCAGCAATTAATTATCTTGCGGGCGCAAGGTTTTGCTCGTCGTCAGCCCCAAGAGACTACTGTGGATATTGAAATGGCGGTAGAATCTGCTAAGGGTGAAGAAGCAGAATCTTACCAGCGCAATTCCGCGGTGCAACAACTGCGATCGCAAATGATCGCCAAAGCCAGTTTCGATCCATCAGAAGAATCAGAACGCGATCGCGTCATCGCTGAATTGATGAAATACTTAGAGTCTCAAGGTCAATCTGACTGCATGGACTACTTAAGCCTGAAACTGCAAGACCTCTCAGCACCAGAAATTGACCAAATTCTCGGTTTAACCAGCCGTCAGCGCGATTATCTGCAACAACGCTTTAAATACCATGTAGAAAAGTTTGCCAAGCAACACCATTGGCAATTGGTACATCAATGGTTAGGTGCGGGTTTAGAGCAAAAATTGGGTTTATCTTCCCAACAGTGGGAAATCTTTATCGGTCAACTCACAGAACAACAACAGCAAATTTTACAGCTCAAAACTGCACGAGAAAACGATCAAGCGATCGCCAAAGTCATCAAATGCACCCCCAAACAAGTGCAAAAGCGCTGGACTCAACTTTTAGAAATAGCATGGGCTATCCGCAACGGTAATACTGAAGCACAGACGGGTTGAAGTCCAAAGGAAAATTATTACTTCAATTAATAACTCATTTTTTATCCAAACTATTAATACATTTGTATTTATTTAGTACATAAATACCAAATTTATGTACTTTAAACAAAAATTCATATTAAGCAACTGACCATTTATTACTGCTTCTATGGAATCCTAGAATAAGCGGTACTTTTGGCAGAGGAATTTAGGATGGCTCTGACTCAAGGTGGGCGGGCAAATAAGGCAGGGAAGATTCTAGAAATTAATGTAGAAGCAATCTTGAATGGACATAATTATTTTCAAGTAGGAAATTATGTCTCAAAAGAATTTGTATTAAATGCGGCTTTATTGCCAAAACGCTATGGGAAAGAGGTTTATATTGGCACTGGAATTTATCATACCGATTTAAAGGTTGATTTTTACGTTGTTGGCTCACCTGCAATGCCATCTGGTTTAATTATTGAGTGCAAATGGCAAGAAAGCCCTGGTTCAGTTGATGAAAAATTTCCTTATTTAAATATGAACATTCAGCATTATTACCCTGCACCGACTATCGTCATACTAGGTGGTGAAGGTATGCGAGAAGGTGCAAGTAAATGGCTGAAAGCAAGAGTTAATGATAATCATAATTTATTAGCAGTTTATAGCTTAGACAGATTCATTGCTTGGGCAAATAAAAATCTTTGAAGAAGGAGTCAGAATTCTGAATTCTGAATTCTGAATGTAATGGTTGATAGATTGGGATACACCACTTTTTTATAATGGTTTGCGTATCGGTGACGTACAGAAAAAATAGTAGGGGCGCACAGCTGTGCTACCCTACCCATGTACTAAATCTTTAATTTAATAACGTAATTAAACCCATTTATTCACTACCAAGGCATACAGAATTCATGCTTAATTCTGAATTCTGACTCCTGAATTCTTTATTCTCAAAAGATGTAATTAATAATTCGTTAATTATGCCTCGATTTTTTATGTTCGAGTTAATCGATCGCGCTGCTTTGATTGTGTGTGTTTCAAAATTGATATCCTGGTAAATTTTTTTAATAAATTCACTATCAGAATTACATACCATAACTTTGACACCCCTACTTGACAACTCTGCACAAGTGTCTCTCAAAACTTCTTGGTCTTTTCTAGTAAAAGAATTTGAACTATAGGCGGTGAAATAGCTAGTGTCACTGATAGGGTGGTAAGGGGGATCAAAAAATACAAAGTCATCACTGCTAGTGGCATAGTTAAGCACTTGCGTAAAATCTGCTTGTTGAATTGTTGCGTGAGAAAGTGCTGTGGAGGCTAGCTGCAATAAATTTTCAGGACAAATGTTGGGATTGTCATATCTGCCTAAGGGCACATTGAATTTGCCCTGTGAATTCACTCGATAAAGACCATTAAAACAGGTTTTATTCAGATATATTAAACGAGCAGCTTTTTCTAAATCAGTACCAGCAAAGTTGTTTCTTACGCTATAGTAATAATCTCTAGTATGTCGTTTTTTATGTTCTTTCAGGAGCAATATTAATTCATCAACGTTATCTCTAACGCAACAATAAGTATTAATTAATTCGGCGTTAATATCAGTTAAAATTGCTTTGGTTGGTTGGAGATAGAAAAAGACAGCACCGCCTCCTAAAAATGGTTCATAGTAATTTTTATAATTATTGGGAAAATAAGGAATATATTGCTGAATCAACCTACTTTTACCCCCTGCCCACTTCAAAAATGGACGCGGGCTAGTTTCTTTGGGGATTTGAATAACCATTTACCTAAAATTTTACAGAAATAATGGCGACCAAATATAGTTAATATAACTGACGAGCCGTATTTTATATTAACTGGTTAATTTTCCAGCCGCATAGATTACAATTGAGTAGATAAAGCATATCAAAACAAACGTAAGTTTATAACAAGGCAGTTTACATTCAAATGTTTGACGGATTTTGGGATAACGTCTTTCGCTACCCCCGCTACTTCATTACTGTCCTCTTAGGGGTATTTATCAACACCTTTGCGCCATTAGTGCCACTGTTCAAACGCCCAATCACCCTAATCGCCCTTTTGGGTTTGCTTGTTAGCAGTCTGGTGTTCGTGACTTTCACCTTACGTGCAATGCTGGGCTTGAGTACAATCTAGGCTAGGGCGATGCTGTGGCTTGCGCCCTAGAGACAGTTATTTTTGGCGTTGCTTGCTATACGCCAGGTACTATCTAACCAACTTGCATTTATATTATGTCGTACAACCTCTGTGAGGAGGCTAAACTTTTATGGCTACAAATCGCCGCGTTTCCCGCGTTGCTGAACTGATCAAACGGGAAGTTAGCCAAATGCTGCTCAACGGCATTAAGGATGACCGTGTGGGTACAGGAATGGTAAGTGTTACTGATGTTGATGTTTCTGGCGACCTCCAACACGCCAAAATCTACGTCAGTATCTATGGTACAGATGAAGCTAAGGCAGAAACAATGGCGGGCTTAAAGTCAGCTACGGGTTTTGTTCGTAGCGAACTTGGTGCTAGGGTACGGCTACGTCGCACACCAGAGGTGATCTTTGTGGAAGATCGCTCCATAGAACGTGGTAATAAAGTACTGGCACTATTAAACCAGCTGAACAATCAGCGATCGCCAGAAGATCCCACAGCAGTAGAAGACACCACAGATCCCGATGATGACAAATTCTCAGAATCAGTAACTTAAAGAACAATGTAACTTCAGAACAAATTGATCTCAGCAAATCCGCCAAACACTTTACAGACGTGACTAGATCGCGTCTGTTTTAATGTGACCATAAGCTAATTCAGTCATTTGTCATTAGTCATTTATCATCTGTCATCCTCCTTCTCTCTTCATCCCCGCGTCAGAGCGTTTCCCCCTTCCCCATAGATAAATAGCATTACTCCCCCCTTCTACAGATGTTTATCTAAAAAAAACCATGTAACATCAGCGCTGAAATTAACCAAGTAATTGCGGATTTGTTTAAGAAATTGTTAACAGTTGCTAGCCTAAAAGCCTTCATAGTGTAATTTAGCCGTTAGCTTTGCCATAGTTTATACCCTAGTTGCTGCCAAATATCCTTATCTTGTTTACCTTGAGATAGATACCAACACTTCTAGATACAGCTTTCAGGTGATTATTTGATCTGTGAGCGATCGCTATATGGACTCTTCTCACCAGCCAAATAATGCCTCAAGGCACTAATGGCATAGCTTTGGAACCCGTTGAATAAAACTCACACAACTAGTACAGCAGGTTTCGTTAACTACTTTGACATTGTTTTGTGAAGCTTATTTTTCGGAAATGTCAGCTTTTGTTGACTTTCTTAACATTTCTTGAGATAATTTCAGGATGTGTAGCGTCAAAATGAAATTAGTTCCGTATAGCAAACTACAAAAGCATAGCCACAAGTCAAATCTCTGTCATGTTTGTTCCTTATAGCTAAACGGGAACACTATCTAAGTGTTAATTTGTGAGTAAAAACCATGAGTGTGAATACGGTGCCTTCTATTAATTACTACTCTCTGGATGTCATCCAAGACGAAGCACGCCGACTGGTGCAAAAGGGAATGGTCAGCCGACAACAGCCAATATATACACTCTGCCAATACATCCCAGCGAGAGAGTGGGTTTGCGTTGAATGTGAGTTAGAAAAATGTGACTTTTTGTTACGCGATCGCATTGGTGACTTGATTGGTCGTGAACAATGGGACAACGACTAATCAATGTTAAATTTCGGATTTGAGATTGGGGTTTATTTTTGATGTGTGGATTTCACAATCAACGATTCTACGCCCAATATGGGGGATAATCTCTGGCTTTTGGTAAGCATTGCCCAATCTAGGATCTTGCGTTTTTCATTAATACGGAAACATTAGAGTCTCAATTTATACAAGTTTTCAGGTAAATTTAGGCATCAGAACCAAGAGTGCTGATGCCGCAACTTGAGTCTGGTATGTGGATTCTGTTACCGGGGCGGTTCCTGATGTTGGACTGCTCCGGTAATTTTTCTAGAAATGCAGGGGATGGGGCATTGGGCATTGGGCATTAGTTATTTCTCCCCCTGCCTCCCCTGCCTCCCCTGCCTCCCCTGCCTCCCCACTCCCCACTCCCCACTCCCCTTCACAGACCAGATTG
>NZ_JACJSJ010000168.1 GCF_014698115.1 Nostoc sp. FACHB-973 | reverse complement strand
CTCCCTCATCCCCCTCATCCCCCTCATCCTCCTTATCTCCAGACACCTCTAGTCCTATAGAACTGGCAAAATGGCAACAGAACTTAGAGGAGGTTACCCAAGAGATACTGAAAAAAGTTTCCCATGATGCTAATCTTTTATTACAAAAAGCCGGGATATTACCCAAAAAATTACCAGAACCGATTTTAGCAGCTGCGGCTGCGGCTGCATCAGAAGCATCTGCCGAGATAATGCCAGGACCACCCAATTTATTAAACTTAGTAATTGAAATTGAAAATGAGCAGCAGTCAGAAGATTCTAGTCTGACGCAGATTATGGCTATTAATTTGCGACTAGGGGAAATTGAATTTGCTGATCCTACACTCTCATCTGAGCGTAGGCAAATCCGCGGTATCTTAGTTCAGCTAAACAAGCTAGAACGAGAGTATCAAAAGAAACTTCGAGAAAGAGCAGTTGCTGAAGCTGAAGCTGCATGGCGTGCTAGTTGGTTTGAATAAAGTTATGAGTTATGAATTATGAGTTATGAGTTATGAGTTATTTATTCGTAACTCCTCACTCCTAACTCCTCACTCCTAACTCCTAACTCCTCACTCTGCTGACCAATGAGTAATGAAAAACCAGATTGGATACGATTGCATAAAGCCTTGGCAATAGAAGCCGAACGTGGCTTTACAGACTTGATGGGCAGGGAATACCGCTTCAGCGAATTCCTGAGCCTAACTTTGGGGAAATTTCCCACAGGTTTACCCCAAAGTGAACGCCGCCGTTGGCAAGGACTAGCGGTGCAATTTGCTAGTTATCCACATCTAGCACTGGAAGAAAGGCAAAACTTGGTAGCAGAGACTCGTCGGTATCTTTATCAAATACAGCAGGAAGACGAGGGGGAGCAAGGGAGCAAGGGAGCAGGGGAGCAGGGGAGAAGTTATCAATCCAAAAACCACAATCCAACATCTCCAATTGTTGCTGAGGTTAGTCGGAGGCTTGCTCCAAAGATTGAGCAAAAACTCAGTGATTTACCGGAAATAGGCTTTAAAAGAGCTGATAATTTAGCGCGTCTTGGTTTACAAACCGTCCGCGATTTGCTTTTTTATTATCCCCGCGACCACATTGATTATGCGCGTCAGGTGAATATCCGCGAGTTACAGGCGGGTGAGACGGTGACAATAGTGGCGACGGTGAAGCGTTGCAACTGCTTTACTAGCCCCAAGAATCAGAAATTATCAATTTTAGAACTGGTAGTAAAAGATAACAGCGGTCAAATTAAAATTGGGCGTTTTTACGCAGGTACACGTTTTAGTAGTCGCGGTTGGCAAGAAAGTTTAAAACGCCGTTATTCCGTAGGTAGCATTATAGCGGCGTGTGGGTTGGTGAAAGAAAGTAAATACGGCTTGACGCTGGATAATCCAGAATTAGAGGTTTTGGCAAATCCAGGAGATCCCATTGAGTCGCTGAATATTGGACGCGTAGTGCCAATTTATGCATTGACTGAGGGAGTGGTGGCGAATTCAGTGCGACAAGCGGTAATTGCTGCTTTGCCTGCTGCGGCTCAACTGAAAGACCCTCTGCCAAGTGGTTTGCGGCAGAAATATGCTTTGATGGAATTGAAAGATGCGATCGCTAATATCCACTTTCCCAAGGACGGCGAAACTCTGCAAGTCGCCCGTCGTCGCCTAGTTTTTGATGAGTTTTTCTACCTGCAACTCGGTTTATTGCAACGTCAACAACAAGCAAGGGCAATTCAAACCAGCGCTATCCTCGCCCCACGCGGTCAATTGATAGAGAAATTCTACGAAATACTGCCTTTTAAACTCACTGGGGCACAGCAACGAGTCATCAACGATATCCTCAACGACTTGCAAAAACCCGCACCAATGAATCGTTTGGTACAGGGCGATGTCGGTTCCGGTAAAACTGTTGTTGCTGTGCTGGCTATCCTCGCAGCAATTCAATCCGGCTACCAAGCTGCACTGATGGCTCCTACAGAAGTTTTGGCAGAACAGCATTATCGCAAGTTAGTTAGTTGGTTTAACCTGCTGCATTTACCAGTGGAATTACTGACAGGTTCTACTAAAACTGCTAAACGCAGACAAATACATTCTCAGTTGGAAACCGGTGAATTGCCGTTGTTAGTGGGAACTCATGCTTTGATTCAAGACCCTGTAAATTTCCAGCAATTGGGGTTAGTAGTGATTGATGAACAGCATCGCTTTGGGGTAGAACAACGGGCGCGTTTACAGCAAAAAGGCCAACAACCCCATGTGTTAACTATGACAGCTACTCCGATTCCGCGAACACTAGCACTAACGATACACGGGGATTTAGATGTTAGCCAAATTGATGAGTTACCACCAGGACGGCAAAAGATTCAGACAACAGTGCTATCAGGTCAGCAACGCAACCATGCTTACGATTTGATGCGTCGAGAAGTTGCCCAAGGAAGACAAGTTTATGTAGTTTTGCCGTTGGTAGAAGAATCGGAAAAACTGGATTTGCGATCGGCTGTTGATGAGCATCAAAAGTTACAAGAAAGCGTTTTTCCAGATTTTCAGGTGGGGCTGCTGCACGGTCGCATGAGTTCAGCCGAAAAGGACGAAGCGATTACTAAATTCCGTGATAACGAAACACAAATTTTAGTTTCGACTACTGTTGTTGAGGTGGGTGTAGATGTACCTAATGCTACAGTTATGCTGATTGAACATGCAGAGCGATTTGGGTTATCGCAACTCCACCAATTACGGGGGCGTGTTGGTCGTGGCGCGGCTCAGTCCTACTGTTTGTTGATGAGTAGTTCTAGGAGTCCTGATGCTCAACAACGGCTGAAGGTGTTGGAACAGTCCCAGGATGGCTTTTTCATTTCGGAAATGGATATGCGTTTTCGCGGCCCAGGGCAAGTACTGGGAACTCGTCAGTCTGGCGTGCCAGATTTTACCTTAGCGAGTTTGCTGGAAGATGAGGAAGTTTTACTTTTAGCACGCCAAGCAGCGGAGAAAATCATAGAAATGGATGTTACTCTGGAGCGCTGGAATTTGATGAAGGAAGAGTTGAAATATCGGTATGAACGGTTGATGGGTGGGGCGATTTTGACGTAAAACAATACTTAATTCAAAATTTGCGCTAAATCCAACACAAACCCACGCAAGACATCCTCTCCTGATAAACTAGTGGGCGATGGCAGAATCTCAACATCCTGTCCTGGGCGATAAATTTCTACGCGTTGATTCTGGGGGTCAATTAGCCAACCCAAACGCACACCATTGTTAATATATTCCCGCATCTTTTCTTGTACAGTTTTTAAGGTGTCTGAAGCAGAACGTAATTCCACTACAAAATCGGGTGCCATTGGTAGGAATCTGTCGGGGTCTGGATTTAGGGCTTCTAATCGCTGGCGACTCACCCAAGACGCATCAGGAGACCGATTTGCACCATTAGGAAGTTTGAAACCCGTTGAAGAGTCAAAAGCCAGCCCTGTACCATCAGCGTCAGCCCAATTACCTAAGCGCTGTGTCAGTCTACTATTTCGATTTCCGCTTTCCCATCCAGTTGGTGGCATAATAATTAATTCTCCCTCTGCCGTGCGCTCAAGTCGCAAATCTCGATTATTCTGACACAGTTGGAAGAATTGCTCATCTGTTAGTTCAATGGTGGGATATAAATTGAGGATCAGGGCACTCATATTTGCCTTTTAATTTTGCTACCAGTAGATTAGTATTGAGGTGATTTTCAGGAGTCCTGCCACCATAAGTGTTTCTGATTGCAGATTTTATGGTGATGGTGCAAGTTTCCTTACAAAACTTCATCAAAATCTTGAAATTCAGCTAGGATTAGGGCTTTTCAAACATTCTAAAAAAATTTATGCAAAATTGGCCTTCTTGGATTCCTACTCCCCGGTTTTGGGTGAATGCGATCGCCCTCATTTTATTACTAATTGGTTTACAATATGCGATCGCCTATCTGGGAATCATTATTTTCATGCTGATTCATTTCCTACCCAGGCTGATTTTTGTCAAGTTAATGTATTTATTTAGTTTAGTAGCTCAACTTTGCCCGATTGTAGTGGTGGCATTTGTTCACCATTGGCTGCATCGATTTTTAGATAGCTTTTTCCCAGAAAGTCGAGTACCGGAAACAGAATCAGCCCCAGGAGTTTTTCCAAGTTTGATTAGTTGGTGGGAAGGACTATATGGCTGGTCGGTAAATATTTTCTCAACGTTAATAGCATTTGGTCTTTTAGGGCTTTTCTTTCCATCTCCTGATTTATTTAATTTATTAACTTTATTTAAGGGAGAAGTGCCACATATGCCAACAATATCAACCATAATTCAAGTAATTATTGCTGCCTATCTCTATCAATTTGAGTATTTAGTACATCAACATTTGATAGCAGCAGCTAGACAGTAGACTTCCAATCAAATTACTGTAATATACGCTTCTAAAGTGTCCTTAACTTTAGAAGCTTTACAATATGGAGTAATCTCAGAATAATCCGGTTTGACTGTCCAATCGTAATGGCGAAGCAGTGTAGAAAGCACGATTTTCATTTCCATTTGGGCAAATTCCATGCCTAAGCAGCTGTGGGAACCATTACCAAAACCGATGAGTCCAAAAGGATGCTTTTTATCTTCTTCACGAGGTGGTGCAAAGCGGTCGGGGTCAAAGCGATCTGGATCGGTGTAGAGTTCTGGTAGACGGTGAGTCAGCATTGGGGAAATCGTCACAAACCAACCAGCGGGAATGCGATAGCCTGCATACTCAATATCTTTGAGGACGCCACGATTATAGGCATACACTGGGGGATAAAGGCGTTCTGCTTCTTTAAGGACGTTGGTTAACTCTGGAAGTTGTTTGAGGTGAGACAGAGTTAGGGGATTATTTCCCACAACTGCTAACTGTTCTTTACGCAGTCGCTCTCGCCATTCTGGATGATGACCTAATTCAAATATTACCCAACTTAGCAAAGAAGCTGTGGTTTCATGTCCAGCAAACAGCAGTAATAATGCTTCGTTGATTACCTGTGCTTGGCTTAATTTATTGCCGTCTTCATCAACAGCAGCTAGCAATAATCCTAAAACATCTTTTGATTCTTCTAAATTACCACCTTCGATACGCTTGGCGATCGCTTGATTCAAAAAAGCGACTAATTTAGGGACATCCAAGAATTAAATTAATCAATTCCTGCATCCAACACTAGTATGCAATTTCTTCTCCCCCTGCCTCCCCTGCCTCCCCTGCTCCCCCTGCTCACCCAAGGGATTGATTATTTTTTTATTTGGAAGTCCCGTACCTCCAGCAGTAATTAGCTACACTAATTCATTTTAAGAGGTGCGATCGCTATCATGATTATCCACTGAAATTTTTGATTTTTTGCCTCTTGTGGCGTAGAATCTTGTCCTTCTTTGGTTACAAGCGGACTTTGGGACAATTGGTGTAAAGTTAAAGCATCAGCTTAGATGTCAAGGGATCTTGCAGCGTTGCAGGGTGTGCCGCCCTCAGTGATCCTGTGAATATATTTTGCCGCTCTCATCTCACAAATTAAAAATGATGGAAAATACATTAATTGATAAAACCTTCCGTGACAGCGATGGCAAAATTGTTATAGCTCAGATGCCAAACCTGCCCCTTATTGTTTGGATAGTAACCAGTTTGCTAGCTCTAATTTTTACAAGTGGCAAAATCAATACAGTGTTAGAAATACTGGCAAATGGTTCTTTGTTTACTTGGGCTTGGCTGGAATTATTTCAAGGCGTTAATTATTTTCGCAGAGCGCTAGGTCTTGCTGTATTTATTGCTATTATCGCATCAAAAATTCAGTAGCTATAACGGATTCAATAATTAAGCAAAATTATTTATATAGGACTCATATTTGATTTTTGAACAAAACTCACTACACCTTTATTCCTTCTTCCCAGTCCCCAGTCCCTTACCTCTACGAGTGATTCTCCAAATCAAATCGGATTGCTATATATAGGACTGGTATTTGATTGCGACATCTTGTTTGGGTTTGGTTACGGGCGGGCGAGATGCCCACCCCACAAGAAGTAAGTAATTGGGTATTTTTTATGTTCCCTGTGTCAGCGTCCAAGTAGAGTAAGCGTCTTCCACAAATGTGCTTTGACGGCGAGTTCCTTGACGCTTGGTCATTCTAACTTTGAGGGTGGTTATATAAACTCCATCCATTAACTGATGTCCATAACCTAAAACTTGACCAACCTGCCCTGTTCTTTGATGCAAAGCATAATCTCCAATGTTTAGCATGGTTTTAACTCTCTAATTAACTAGGTTGAGTAGTTCAATCGGTTACCAGTTATATTGATAACTGTTAGTTAAGCTGCAACCGGGGGTCGGCTATTGGATGCGCTTTCAGCTAGCAGACGAGTGTATAAGTGAGTTAGTCGGAAGGCGACACTATACCAACTAAAGGCAATTTCTGTGCGTTGCCTAGCTGCTTCGCCTAATTCGTCTCGCCAAGACGGGCTAGTAAGAATGCGGTCTATGGCGGCAGCAAAAGCTACTTCATCTTTTGGGGGCGCAAGTAAGCCTGTGACTTCTGGTACAACAGTAAATTGCAATCCACCAACATCACTAGCTACCACTGGAGTTTTACTCGCCATTGCCTCAATGGCAACTAAGCCAAAAGGTTCATAGTGGCTGGGCACTACGCAGACATCAGCAGCGGCGTAGTAGAAGGGAAGGACAGTATCATCTAGGCGACCGGCAAAAGTTGTACAATTTTCTAGTCCGAGTTCTGTGACGATGCTAGCAATGCGATCGCGTTCGATGCCATCACTTTGACCTGGACGGCTACCACCGCCAATCACTAGCTGGAAGTTAGCCTCACCCCTAAAACTAGACTTGGCAACGGCTCTGACTAAGGTTTCTATGCCTTTGCGGCGGTCAAAGCGACCAACGTAGAGAACCATCTTGGCATCTGGTGCAATTCCTAATTTTTCCCGCGCCACAGACCGCTGAATTTCCCCAAATTTGTCGATATCGGTGCCGCAAGGAATCATTTCAATGTTTCCCTTGCTGGATACGAGTACCCGCATATGCTTCTGCTCTTGCGGACTAGTTGCAACCACACAGTCTACAGTTTCCAAACAAGCTTTTTCTACAGCTAATCGCTGGACAGCAATTACAGGAACATCACTGATACTTCTGTATTTGACCGCTCCTAAAGAGTGGTAAGTGTGTACCTGAATCAGCGGTTGCTGTTTTTTCAATTCCATGCCAACCCAAGAAGACAACCAGTAGTTGGTATGAATTAGGGAGTAACGGAACCCTTGCTGGTGCTGGAATCGTTGGAATTCTCTGATGAATTCTGGTAGATGGTCGAATAAGTTATCTCGGCCGATAAACTCTGCTGGACCGGCTTTTAACCGAATAGTACGACAGTTTGGGCTATGTTGAACGATCGCAGCTTGTTCAGGACTACTACGACGAGTCAACATATCCACTTGCCAACCAAGCTTTGCTAGTGCATAACCTACTTGACGCACATATACATTTTGACCTCCAGCTTCTTCTTGACCAATTTCAACAGCTGGGTCACCATCAACAGAAATTAGGGCAATGCGATGTTTCTTATTCTGGAACATGGTTGAACTTTACCTCAAGGTAAATGATCCTGCCTCAAACGCCAGAAATCAAGGTAGTATTATCCTCTCCTCAAGGCCGAGGGCAGGTACAACGAAGCTGCAAAGTTACCAGCCAAAGGACACTGACGAGAACAAGGCATTACTAGTAAGAATGCTGCTCGTTCAGTCTCCTCTCAATGCCGACGAAGTTAGCTGACGGGCTAGGACTGAGAGATGTCCTTCTGCGATCGATTTTGGATTTTAGATTTCAGATTTTGGATTAGTCTCCATTTTCAAATCTCAGATCCACTAAGTAATCGATTTCAAGATACGCCCCAGAATTGGTTCCTCCGCTCCGGTTTACCGTTTACAAAAGTTTTTAGGTAATAAAGTGGATTAGGCAGACTGATTTAATTTTCTTTAAGATTTTATAACGTGGGTTTATGAACTATGTCAAGTGTCATGAGGAAGAGAGACTGGGAGTATGCTGAGTGAGAAGTGAGGAGTGAGGAGTTATTTCCTTTCTCTCCCTCATTTTCCCGACTCCCCACTTCCTCCAGCCATCAATAAACCAATCTCTTCCACTGTCGCCCTTTGTGCATCTAAAATACCCACAAACTCACCTCTGTAGATTACAGCAATGCGATCGCTCATGGCCATTACTTCTTCTAATTCTGTAGAAATATACAAAATTGCTGCGCCGCGATCGCACTCTTGCAATAATCGTGAATGTGGATACGGGCAGCCGCTTTTGGTTTTGAACTTATTCCTCAACCCTCAGCAAATCTGGTTTCTTGAAAGCGCCCCACTGGCGGCGATCGCCACCCGTTACTGATGTAGAGAAACTTTTATAATGGAAAGTACCCTGACAGCTAAAACCGAATCCTCAGTAGTGCTTTTAAGCCTGCTTGAAAGCGTGGTTTTGGGCTTTTATGGTTACTATATTGGTATCGAAAGGTTCATGCACGGTTTTTTAGCCAAGTCAGGAGGGTGACTTCCTGGCTTAGGCATCTCGCCTTCTTATATATTTTGATTAACTCGTAAGTTTTGTTGCAAGTTATAAAGTAATTCTAGCTTTGCTTTGCGAAATGGATGATTTTAAAGGGCTACTTTTGATTCACCTGCAACCAAATTTCTAAGCTTACCAATAACCAAAGTTTAACACCATAACGTCCCCAAACATCGCCTTTATAGTCTAGCCAGTCACGTAGTACTGACTGATTTAAATAAGGCGCGATCGCACTTTTCCTATCTAACAACAATTTCTTCGCTTCTCGTTGCCAATACTTGCGAAATCCCAACTGTACAGGTACCATCATGCCACTTTTGGGACGATGAATAATTGCTTCTGGTAAAATATCCGCAACGGCTTGTTTGAGGACTGCTTTTTCTTCTACTCCTGAAAGTTTATATTCTGGAGGAATTTGCATACTCAAGTCAACAATTCGCTGATCAAAAAGTGGCGATCGCCCCTGTAAATCTGCTGCTTGAGTTAAGTTATTTACTTTTGTCAAAATTTGGTCTGCTCCCTTAAATTTAATATTCAGTGCCATTAGTCGATTTAAGTAACTGGCATCAGAATTTAAATCAGGTGAGAATACAGATGGTTCTGTTTTGACTGCTGTCCAAACTTCCGGCTTCAAAAGTTGCGGCAAGTCTAATGCACATTTTTGAAAAGCAATTAGATATGCTTGCAGTGAATCTTGATTATTAATTGAACCATATAAACTATTAATTAGCATCGGCTGATTTTTCGGTCCACCAAAACATGGATCGCCTCCTTCACCATTGAGGATAACTTGCACATTTTTTCGCGCCATTCTTCCCAGAAGAAAATTTGGCACTGTCAGCGGATCGCCAATCGGATCGTCGAGATACGCCATTGTTTCGGGTAGGCGTTCCCACATATCTTTAAAAGTAATTTCGAGAATGTGGTGTTGAGTTTGGCAATGTTCGGCTACCAAATTAGAAAACTCTAACTCATTGGGAGATTCAGCCCCAAAATGAATTGAGTAAGTATGGACTGGTGCATGATGAAACTTTGCTGCTAAAGCGGTGATACTGCTAGAGTCTAAACCACCAGAAAGGAAAACACCAACAGGTGCATTTTGCGGTAAATATTCTTGGACAATTTGATTTAGGAGAGAACGCAAGCGATCGCCATGCCATACTAAAGATTCATTCGCCCCTGTAATCTGCTGTTGCAATTCCCAGTAAGTATAAACTTTTTCTGAAGGCATTTGGACAACAGTTCCCGGACGCACTTCTCGCACCTGTTCCCAAAGTGTGCGTTCTCCCGGTACAAAGGCGCAACACAGATAATCCCGCAAAGCTACCAAATCGACATCAGTTGAACGATAGGGTGCAAGCGATCGCATTTTTGGCGCGATGGCGCGAATTGCACCAGCAGTAGTGTAATACAGAGTCCGGCTACCAATGCGATCGCGTCCCAGCCATAATACTTGCTGTTGACGATCCCAAATTACTAACCCAAACATCCCCTCCAACAATTTCAGACATTCGCAACCAAATTTTTCCCAAAGTTCAGCAATCAATTGACAATTGTTTTCAGAAAAACTACTTGCATCGACTCCCAATTTTTGCAGCAACTCCAGGCGATTAGTTAACCAGACATCCCCAACCACCACAAATTGTTCTGTGGAACTGAGTGCAAATTGTTCTGTAGTCAGTGCAGAAATCACAGTAAACTGGTCATCTCGCCAGACTACATCTGCTGTTAGAGTATTTAATCTTCCCCAAACTACATACCAGCTAGAGGGAACCTCTATAGATGAAATAGTAGATTTGGAATTTTTGAAAATATTGAATAGCATATTGATAATTTTATGCGATGCCTACGGTGGTAAACTACGCACTTTCTATAGGACGATAATTATAATGCCTATGGCGGTAAACTACGCCCTAATTTTCCACTGTCCAATCTTCAAATTCCAATCCAGGTACGCGAGAAAAATCACGCTGATTCCGCGTTACCAAAATTCCATGATTAGCAATTGCAATTGACGCTATTCGTAAATCTTGAGTACCAATACGAATTTTTTGCCGCCGCAGTTCTGCATAAGAGTTTGTAGCTTTTTCGTCAAAATCAAGTATTCTAATTAGGTTAAAAAATTCTAATCCTTGCCGTAATCCTAAATAGCCCCATCTTAGTCTTTCGGCTTCTGAAGACTGACGGATAGCATCCAACCATCCACGCATTTGTTCTTCAACCGTAATCACAGTGACAGCAATATCCTGAAAACTTAGCTGATTTATACGTTGTTTAATCAAAGGGTGCTGGTTTTGAAAAAGTGTGAGAGTATCTGTATCTAGTATCCACAAACTCATGAAATTTCATCCTCTGCATCCGTTTCTGCATCAAGTTCACGGCGATAAGCTGCGATGTTTGATAACACATCGTCAAACAGAGGATTATCTTTATACATCCCTGCAAATTTTATCCAAGGATGCTCTGATTTTAGGGCTTGTATTTCTTGATTCACGATTTCTACATTTTGGAATCGAGTATTCACAAGTTCGTGTAAATTGTTCAGTGCTTCTTCCCGGGTCGCGCTAAATACCTGACAGTCTGGTAAACCCCAAACTGTTGCTTGATATCCACCTTCTTTTGCTTCAACTAATACTGAATAGTTAATTTTTGATTCGGAGTTGGCTGTATTTGTCAGCAAATTACTTGTCATAAAATACCTTTTGTTATTAGTTATTGGTGATTTTTCATTATTTATTGTCCCACAATGTCCAATGCCCCATGCCCAATCCCCAGTTCCTTTATCTGCCTAGCCTCAAACCCCTTTCCATCAGCATCTGAAGTTCGACATTCTCAACATTAGGTATGGCTTCTAACTGAGAAATTCCGGCGATCGCATCGTTAATATTACCTGATTGGGGACGCAACCAGGCGGCATTAGGTGCATAGTCAAGACTTTGCTCTACCTCGTAACCTGCTTGATGAATCGCTTCGCGTCCGGACTCCACATCAACGCCTTCAGCAAAACGAATGAAAACCAGTCCACTTGGTACAGCAAAGGAACCATTGGATTGTAGTGTGTAAATCGGACTCAATGTATTTTTTTGTGATTGATTGGGTTCGCCGGAAAAAACAGCGATCGCTCCTTCATTCAGTTGTAAAATTGCTCCAGGAGCCACCGTACCGGGTTGATTGTAATGTATTGCATAGTACCCAGGCTGACGAGTGTAGGATACAGCAGAGGCATCGCTGCCAACGCGAATTTGTTGGGGATACTCAGAAAAGTAATCTTTTTGGAATCTCACTTCAGCAATCGGGGGTAGAGAATATATCGCAATAAAATACTCAGCAGGAAAATAAATCATCTTTCTTAAGTTCTAATGATGTTATAGCGTTTTTTAGTGGCATGAAATACAAATCTTTCGTAGAACTGCACAAATGTATGTGCCCACTAAATAATGAAGATTCGTGAATCAACCTGACTTTTAATTCCCTTTTTTCTGGAAAGAGGAATTGAAGACTTGTATGAATCTTAGAGAGATTAAATTCTGTTTAAGCTATATCTTTTATTTGCCCTAATCCAGATATAACACATGAAATAAGAAGTAAAGATCGGGGAGGGAGCAAGGGAGTAGAGTTTTTCCCTGCTTCCCCCTCCCCCTCGCCTCTCCCAATGCCCAATGCCCAATATAGGAGATTAAATTATGGTTCAGGTTCGTTATGGTGGTGAAAATGGTCAACGGTATGAACTTGCTATTAGTGATGAACACATTGTAGTTCGTACCGAAAACCGCAACCCTCTGCTTGGTCAAAGACCGTTTGAAGTCGCACCTGTGTCAGTTGCAGCTCGTAGCATTCTTAATCAATTTGAGTTAACAACGCGGTTTCGACAAGCGGGTGTAGAAATTCTGCGTGCGAAAGTTCCGGCTCAGGGGGTTGCTTTGCGCGATCGCGCTAGAGCAATTCTCAATGAAGAGTCTAAAATTGAATTTGCGGGACGTGTTCTTGTCGATCCCAGATCCCAAGAACCTGTAATCTATACGGAAAACCTCTTCGTTAAATTCGATAATCGACAAGATTCAAGGGCGTGTGAAGAAATTTTAGGGCGTTATAACTTAACAATTAAACGCCAACTTGAGTATGCGCGAAATGCTTATTTTGTCAGCGCACCTACACATACTGGTTTAGCTATCTTTGACATTGCTGAAAGACTTTTAAATGAGCAATCAGTAGAACTGTGTCATCCTGAACTAGTGCGGGAGTTACGCCGCCGCCAGATTTTTCCCCAGCAGTGGCATCTCAAAGAAACAACAATTAATGGTAAAGTTATCAACGCTCATGCCAACGTTGAAGCAGCTTGGAAATTGAGCGATGGCACAGGAACGACTATTGCAATTATCGACGACGGTGTAGATCTCGACCATGAAGAATTCCGTTCCTCTGGAAAAATTGTTGCCCCGCGTGATGTCACACGTAAAACGAACAATCCCAGACCAGGAAACGATGATAATCATGGCACAGCCTGTGCGGGAGTAGCTTGTGCCAACGGTAATTTCGGTGCCTCTGGTGTCGCGCCTGGTGCAAAATTGATGCCGATTCGTTTAGCTTCGGCGTTGGGATCGCAAAACGAAGCCGATGCCTTTGTTTGGGCGGCTCAAAATGGTGCTGATGTGATTTCGTGTAGCTGGGGACCAGCAGACGGTGTTTGGTATGAGCCAAACGATCCACTACACAACCAAAAAGTGCCTTTACCTGACTCTACAAGACTTGCCATTGAATATGCAATTAATAAAGGACGTAACGGCAAAGGCTGTGTAATTTTCTTCGCTGCTGGTAATGGTAACGAAAGCGTGGATAACGACGGCTACGCCAGCTACCAAAATGTGATTGCTGTGGCAGCTTGTAACGACTTCGGCACAAAAAGCGCTTTCAGTGACTTTGGTAAAGCAGTCTGGTGCGCCTTCCCCAGCAACAATGGTGAGAGTTCTCAAACTCCTGGAATTTGGACAACCGATCGCACTGGTTTAGTTGGCTATAACTCTGGTAATCGGAATTTAGGTGACACCGCAGGTAACTACACAAACGAATTTGGCGGAACTTCCAGCTCTTGTCCGGGTGCTGCTGGTGTAGCAGCCTTAATTATTGCCAGCAACCCAAATCTGCGTTGGGATGAAGTACGAGACATCATTAAACGCTCCTGCGATCGCATTGACCAAGCCGGAGGTAAATATGATGCTAACGGTCGCAGTCCCTACTACGGTTACGGTCGGATTAATGCTCTCAAAGCTGTGGAATTGGCCAAGCCCAATCAACCATCACCTGTTGGCGTATTCCAAGCAGTGCAAGATGTACCAATTGGCGACTTGCAAACATCAAAATTATCAGTGGCGATCGCTAATACCAACGTTGTCAAATCCATCAAAGTTACTGTAGACATTGAGCATACTTACATTGCTGACCTCATAGTTACTCTCAACCCCCCAGCGTCAACAGGCGTATCTCCGATAATTCTCCACGATCGCCTGGGCGGATCTACAGATAACATCAAAACAACCTATGACGAAGTGAACACCCCTAAACTTGCTGCCTTTAAAGGTAAAAGTCCCCAAGGAACCTGGACGCTAGAAGTAGCAGATAAAGCTAACCTAGATACTGGAAAAATTCGCAGCTTCACCATAGAAATTGCATTTTAAGCCAATACGCTTTGGTTAAGGATAATTTTAGGTTGGGTAGAGCAATAGCAAAACCCAACCTTCCTTGTATTTTGATACCAATTCTGTATGAAGATGCGCCTTATAAACCTCCCTGTAGTCCCCCCTTACCAAGCTCCTATGCGCTCTGTCCTCTGCCTTTCTTGATAAACCGGCAACCAACTTTCTAGTGGGACTTAAACAAAACTAAAAAGGAAAAAAGGGTATAATGTTTAACTAGCATAGCTTTCACGTTGAAAAAAGCTCATGAAAGAAACCACCCCCGCAGCCATGCCGCCATGCT
>NZ_JACJSJ010000167.1 GCF_014698115.1 Nostoc sp. FACHB-973 | reverse complement strand
TTCTCACGCGTTACTCACCCGTCCGCCACTATGTCCGAAGACACCGTTCGACTTGCATGTGTTAAGCATACCGCCAGCGTTCATCCTGAGCCAGGATCAAACTCTCCGTTTTGAATTGGAAAGCTTTTTAGCTCTTTAGCTGCTCTTTTTTAACCTCAGCTTGGTTATCTTATTTACTTGACGCAGGCCACTTGTTGTATAATGGCTTTCAAACTATAATATTTTCATGGTTCGGTGTCCTTGCGGCGTCGCTTCTTTTCGCTTCGCTTCAGGCACTTATTCAATATAGCGAACCTCTCTAAGAGTGTCAACCACTTTTTCAAAGTTTTTTTTGCCATTTTTTTTCAGCCTGCGATAAGCCTTATATAGCAAGGGTTTTAGGCTATAGTATTCCTGAGAGTCCCTAAGGAAGGAATAAAGCTGTGAGGAATTTTGGTGTTTTGCCGCCCTGGCTAGTTTTAGATCCACTGTTACGTGGTTGGTTGTTGGAGGATATTGGGCGGGGTGATCGCACCACAAACACCCTACTCGTGGAAGATGTCACAGCAGGAACAGCCAAGTGGATAGCGAAGGCTCCAGGAATAATTGCTGGCTTACCAGTTGCAGCTAGGGTGTTTCAGATTTTGAATGAAAATGTGAGTTTTACGGCTGTGACGGCTGAAGGCGCAAGATGTGAGCCGGGACAGGTAGTAGCTGAAATTCATGGTTCCCTGGATGCGTTGCTAATGGGGGAACGAGTTGCTCTCAATTTGGCTATGCGGTTGAGTGGAATTGCCACGCTGACTAATATATATGTAGAGAAAATTGTTGATTTACCTGCTCGGTTGGTGGATACGCGCAAAACTACACCAGGGCTGAGACTGTTGGAAAAGTATGCGACTGCTGTGGGTGGGGCGATTAATCACCGCATGGGGTTGGATGATGCAGTGATGATTAAGGATAATCATATTGCGGCGGCTGGGGGAATTGAGGAAGCTATTAGACGTGTTCGTTCTCAGATTCCTTATCCTTTGACAATAGAAGTAGAGACGGAAAGTTTAGAACAGGTGAGGGAAGCTTTGCAGCATCAAGCCGACATTATTATGTTGGACAATATGCCTTTGGATATGATGCGTGAGGCGGTAGGATTGATTCGTCAGCAGGAGAGTCGAGTAAAAATTGAGGCTTCGGGGAATGTGACTTTGGAGACGATTCGAGGTATTGCAGAGACGGGTGTGGATTATATTTCTAGCAGTGCGCCGATTACTCAGTCAAAGTGGTTGGATTTGAGTATGAGGATTGTCTAGTTATCCGCTTTGATTTTTGAACTTATTTGCTCTCAGCAAGGAGTAGGGAATCAGCCTTTTGGAGATGTATGGAGTTTTTTCAAAAATCAAATAGGAGTCTTATACTTGAATTCCTTCCACATCAAGACCTCAAGAATAGCACTTTCTTGCTGTTAGGTATCACTTTGTTCTACTTCTTCTAGTGATGATACAGATTGTTTTACTCTCAGTAATCAATTAATATTGATACTAGGAGATTTGATAAAAACAGCACAATGAAATCAAAATTTAAATAAAGGAAAACTATTGTATGTCTAGTACTAGCGCTAGTCAAAAGATTGCATCACAAATTGCACTGTCATCGTCAAAAATGACTTTGATGGCATTTGGGCGTCACATAGAAGAAAAGCTAAATGAGAAGACAAAAAAGCAAGAAACTGCTAACTCAAAGCCCAAGGTCGATGTTAATGCAACCAAATCCTTCTAAAATTCTTCGGTTATTTGCTGAATTACAGGATCGTTTATATGATGGGGACACCGTAAAGAAAGCAATTAGTCAAATATGCAGACATACAAAAGATCAAAGTATTATTAAAACTTGTCAAGTTATTGCTGAAATTTTAGAGATAGAATTTGATAGTAATTTTGATAAGGTTAATACTGATTGGCACTTCCAAGCAGTTCACAGATTACAAAAGCATCATAACTGGGTAATAGAGAAATATCAAGAAATCCAAAAGTGTGTCAATGATTACAACTCGAAGTGGTCAGACCCTTTGCTAAAAATTATAGATACCCAATTAGCAAGACTTTCACAGCTAATAATACTTCTGGATAGAGAGCCTGAGATTTGTGACAATAAAGGTAATGTAATACGTCCCAATGATTTAGTTGTTTATCTGTGTAAAGATGATAAGGATAGAGATTATGAACACTACGGTGTTGTAAGAGCTACCCCAAATGGTTACAGGATTGCACACTTTTTCACAGGTGAGACGGTAAAGCCAGAAAGTAAACTTGTAAGCGTGGGAATCGGATATGTTCATTTAGCTCACTACACACCAGACTGGCTGTTTAAAGAACGTCCTGAAAAAGAAAATCCTCAAAAAGCTTCAGACATTCAAATTGAGGCGCGTATTCAAAATTCCAGAGAAAAAATCCTCAGTGCAAAAGATAATCTCTGGAATTTGCTGAATTATAACTGCGAACATTGGGCTAGAGAAATGGTATACGGTGAAGCATTTACTATTCAATTTCAAGAGATAAGAACAAGAAACAAATCTCAAAATTAGCCGTAGCAGACAAAAAAATGAGCTATTTGTACTAAACAGATATAGCCAGATTACACTGACCAAATAGTGGATTTAATTAGATTACGATGTGAAATAAGAACAGTGCGGGAAAAGCGATCGCTTCGCTCACCCATCCTCTAAGAATCATTTGAGAATCATCGCAATGGTTACACAGCTACCATCTTCCACCCCAAAAGGCATTATCTACCCTGACAGCGATGGACAGCCAATGGCAGACAACACTAAGCAGTTTGAATTAATTGTCTGGATTAAAAATAATTTAGAACTGCTGTTCGCCAATGACCCAAATGTGTTTGTCGCTGGGGATTTGTTGTGGTATTCGGTGGAAGATGATAACAAGCTCCGCCAAGCTCCCGATGTAATGGTAGTATTTGGTAGACCAAAAGGATACCGAGGTTCTTATAAACAGTGGCTTGAAGACAACATTCCCCCGCAGGTGGTGTTTGAAATTTGGTCGCCTGGAAACCGGATTTCTCAAATGGCGAAGAAATTCGAGTTTTATGAGCGCTACGGTGTGGAAGAATATTATTTATATGAACCTGATGTAGTTGACTTGACAGGTTGGCAGCGTCGTAACTCACGGTTAGAAGTTATTGACCAAATGGTTGGTTGGGTGAGTCCTAGATTGGGGGTGCGTTTCGAGTTGAGTGAGGAAGAACTGCAAATTTATCGCCCTGATGGCGATCGCTTTCTTACCCATTTAGAACTAGACCAACAACGACAACAAGAAAGAGAACGAGCAGAACTTGCCCAAGCCGCAGCCGAACAACAACGCCAGCGAGCAGAACTTGCCGAAGCACAATTAGAAGCTCTCCATGCTCTACTAAAAGAGCGGGGAATTAATCCAGAGCAATTGTGAGGAAATTTAATTTACAAGTCTCAAAAATCACAAAGGTTTAGTAACTGGCAAGGTTACAAATTTATCCCATATTACTCATACTGAACTTAAGCAAGTAGTTTTTTAGAATCAAAGTAGGAGATAATTTTCCCAAAACACAGGGTGAATTCCATTGGTTCAACAACCAGAACTCCGGGAAAATTCGTCAATGCAACCAATCCAGCGCGTGCTGGGTAGTTTGAGTACTTACCGATGGACTTCGCTGGGAGCCTTGGTAAGCTTATTGCTGTTGACGATCGCCAACGCGGTTACCCCGCAACTATTTCGGTGGGGAATCGATGAAGGGATTAACGAAAAAAACTTAGAAATTGTGCTAACTAGCGCTGGCTGGATGGTAATTGCAGCGATCGCTCGTGGTTTATTTAACTTTGGACAAAGCTATTTGGCAGAAGCGGCCTCTCAAGGTGTGGCTTACGATCTGCGAAACAAAATTTTCAGCAAAATTCAAAATCTCAGTTTCAGCTATCATGACCAGGCGCAGACTTCCCAACTGTTAACTCGTGTTACCAGTGACGTTGACCAAATCCGTACATTTGTTGGGACTAGCCTGATTCAGGTCATTGGTGGGGTTGTGACATTGGTGAGTATTGCAGTGCTTTTGCTGGTGATGAACTGGAAATTGGCACTGATTACTCTGACAGTAGTACCCATAACCGCATGGTTAATGGCGCGATTCGTCGCTCGGAATAACAAACTTTTTCGGCAAGTACAAGAACAACTCAGCGACCTCAACGCTGTATTACAAGAGAATTTAATCGGAATACGCGTGGTAAAAGCATTTGTGCGGGAGTCCACCGAAAGGTCGCGTTACACAACCCTGAATAATGGCCTCGTCAAGGCAAACATGATGACCATTAGCGCCATCCGTAATACCTTCCCGTTTATCTTTTTGTTAAGTAATTTGGTAACACTGGCAGTTTTCGGTTATGGGGGAGCCGAGGTAGTTGGGAAGAGGTTCACCGTTGGTGAACTGGTGGCGTTTAACTCCTACCTAGCGTTGATTCTCCAACCAATTTTGTTGATTGGATTTGCTGCACCTGCGATCGCTCAATCAGCTGCTTCTGCGGAACGCGTTTACGAAGTTGTGGACGCAGAGATAGAAATTAGCGATCGCCCTAATGCCATCCCTTTTGACACCTGTAGTGGTAGAATTACCTTTGAAAATGTTTCCTTTCGGTATCCGGGAGCAAGCGCGGAAACTCTCAAAGAAGTTTCCTTTGAAACCAAGCCCAATGAGCTAATCGCCGTTCTAGGCATGACTGGTTCCGGAAAAAGCACAATTATGAATTTGATTCCCCGTTTTTATGATGTCACAAGGGGAGCAATTCGCATTGACGGACGGGATGTGCGAGATTTTACCCTCAAAAGCCTCAGATCTCGTATCGGTATTGTGTTCCAGGAAACTACACTCTTCTCCGGAACAATCCGGGAAAATATTGCCTATGCAAAATCCAATGCAACCTTAGAAGAAGTGATTGAGGTGGCAAAAACCGCACAAATACACGATTTCATTATCAGTCTACCTGATGGCTACGAAACGATTGTGGGTGAACGAGGTGTAGGTTTGTCTGGTGGGCAGAAACAAAGAATTGCGATCGCTCGTACCTTACTCACTGATTACAGTATTTTGATTTTGGACGATAGTACCTCTGCTGTGGATGCCAAAACTGCTGCCCAAATTCAAGCCGAATTAGATGGTTTCATGCGCCAAAAAGCTTGTACAACCTTTGTAGTGGCTCAACGCATTAGCACTGTCAAGAATGCCGATCGCATTTTTCTGATGGACAAAGGACGATTGGTAGCACAAGGCACTCACGAAGAATTGATGCAAACCAGCCCACTTTACGGCGTAATTTTGGAATCTCAGGTAAAGCAGAAGGAGAACAAATGAGAAGTACAGCTGCGGTTGTTGTATCCGAAGAACAAGCTAGTAAGCAAGTCTCCACTCTAAGGCGCTTTTTGCAATACCTAAAACCTTATGGCAAAGAAATTCCCATAGCCGTCACATTGGTATTGATTGGTGCCATCACCCAAGCAATTGGGCCATTCTTTCTCGGGTGGTCGATTGATAACCTCATTGGAAAAGGAAATTTGCAGGGACTACTACTGTTATTAGGGCTACTTGCGCTGAATTACGCAGTTGGTGTCTTGGCAATCCGGGGTCAAATTATTCGAGTCGGCTGGATTATGCAACGATTGCTGGCTCAACTCAGGCAAGACATTTTCATTAAAATCCAAAGTTTACCTCTGAGCTTTTTTGACCGTAGCGAAGCAGGCGATTTAATGAGCCGCTTGTTGAATGATGTCAATACCGTGAATCAAGCATTTGGGCTGACGATCGCCCAAATGCTGGGTAACACTTTCAGTTTAATCGGCATTGTGATTGCCATGCTCTCAATTAACCTGCAACTTGGCTTGTTGAGCAATCTAGTAGTGCCACTGATGATTTTTACCACAAGCTTGTTTGCACGTTGGGCAAGATCCAGATTTCGCGTCACGCGACAAACCATTGGGGAGCTTTCCGCCAAGTTGGAAGAAGATATTGGTAGTGTGCGGGAAGCACAGGCATTTAATCGCGTACAGTCCAACATTGCAGAATTCGAGATTCTCAACGCCGCCAATCGTGATGCTAACGTCGAGGCTGTGGCAATTACTTCGGCGTTTTTACCGTCCATCGATTTTCTCAACACACTAGCAACCGCAGCTGTGTTGGCTTATGGTGGTTATCTGGCGGTGACGGGACGTGCAACGGTAGGTGTGGTGACATCCTTTTTACTTTATGTACAGCAGTTCTTCCGCCCCATCCAAATTCTCAGCCAGTTTTACACCCAAGCTCAATCTGCATTCGCTGGACTAGAGCGAATCTTTCTGTTGCTGGATGAACCATCGCAACTTAAAGATGCCCCTGATGCTACTGAAATGCCACCCATTCAAGGTGAAGTCAGATTTGAGAATGTTAAATTTGGCTACAATCCTGACCAACTGGTTCTCAAAGGGGTAAATTTACATGCTTATCCAGGGCAGATGATTGCGTTAGTAGGGGGAACGGGTTCGGGAAAAACTACGATCATTAACTTGATTTTGCGCTTCTACGATGTGTCTGGTGGTGCAGTTAAAATTGATGACATTGATGTGCGTAGTGTTACTCAAGCAAGTCTACGCCGTCAGATTGGTATCGTCCTGCAAGACAATATTTTATTTAGTGGCACCGTTGCAGAAAACATCGCCTTTGGCTGTCCCTATGCTAGCCAAGCTGATATCGAAGGAGCTGCACACGCGGCGAATGTCCATGAATTTATTACCTCACTACCACAGGGCTATACAACTCGATTGGGTGAAAAAGGCGCTCCCCTGAGTCAGGGACAACGGCAACTCATCAGTATTGCTCGTGCGGTGTTAATTAATCCCCGAATTCTCATACTTGATGAAGCGACTAGCAGCATCGATACCCGCACAGAAGCGCTAGTACAAACTGCGATCGCCCGCTTGCTGCAAGGTCGTACTAGTTTCGTAATTGCCCACCGCCTCAGTACAGTTACTCAGGCAGATAAAGTGTTAGTGATTCAACAAGGACAAATTGTAGAGCAGGGAACTCACGCAGAACTCATCGATCAACAGGGTGTTTATGCGAACCTCTATGCCCTGCAATTGGGTGCAGCAGACACTGTAGAAGAGAGTGGGGGGGATGAGGGAGATGAGGGAGATGAGGGAGACAAATGACAAAAGTTATACTCTATATTGCAACTAGTTTGGATGGCTACATTGCTCGTAGCGATGGAGGAATTGATTGGTTATCTATAGTTGAGGCTCAAGGAGAAGATTACGGTTATGCTGCTTTCTACGAATCGATTGATGCTATTGTTTTGGGTAGCAAGACATATGAGCTAGGCCTTAGTTTCGGCGAGTGGCCTTATCCGAAAAAGAAATCTTTTGTTTTTACCCAACGACACCTTAAATCTAACCGCGAGGACGTTGTATTTGTTTCTGACACAGTGAACCAGGCATTAGCAAGTATAGAGGCGCAAGGCTTTAAAAATATCTGGTTAGTTGGTGGTGGAGCGTTAATTAATTCGTTCCTTGGACACAGCTTGATTGACGAATATATTATTTCAACTATTCCAATTATTTTAGGTGATGGGATACGCCTTTTTCCACCACCTAGCCCTGAAGAAAAGTTGGAGCTTATTCACTCAAAACAATATCCAAGTGGATTACTTCAAGCACATTACAGACGAAAACAGAACATTTAAAAATGTATAATTCATAATTCATAATTTCTAGTAACTTGAGTGCTATCAGAGCAATCAAACCCTTTTTAATTACGAATTACGAATTACGAATTACAAATTAACTAAAGAAGCTTGTCAATAGCGTTGGTGAACTGCTCGTAAGGAGAAACTCCCACGATAGTTTCTGCTAAAACACCATCTTTGAAAATTAAAACTGCTGGAATGCTGCGAAGACCAAATTTTTTGAAGATTGGCTTGTTGCTATCAACATCTACCTTAACAACTTTCGCACGACCTTTGTATTCTTCGGCGAGTTGATCCATTAACGGACTAATCAGGCGACAGGGACCACACCAAGTAGCAGTAAAGTCAACAACAACAACTTGCTCTTCACTTCCATTTAAAACAACATCAAATTCGCTTTCTTCAACGTAAGCAACTATGTGAGTATCAGTAGACATGTTTTAAGTCTCCAATCTAAAACTAAAATTTGATTACAAAGCTGACTATACAAACTATACTTTGTTATGTCTATCAGGTTGACTAATTTCCTAAATTGGGAAATCACCGCAGGAGCGTCATATGATGTTTGGTTGAAGACTGATTATTAGGACTGACGCGGGGACACGGGGACGCTCTTACGCGGAGAGATTTTAATAATAAGAATTTCCGAACTATCACATCATGTGGAAAAACCAGGTCTTTGAAGACGCGATAAATCGCGTCTCTACATGAGGGTTTTGGGTAGAAGGGATGGGACGGCTACGCGAACGAGCAACGCAATCATGGCTGTACAATTGGTAGCAAGTTTTTCATAGTTGAGTGGCGATGAGGCTTTCTTCCTCTACTCAGCAACGCTGATGTTTTTAATTTTTATTACTCTGGGGCGTCACCTCAGGACTAGGCGTCGGTGTAGGTTCAGGTGTGGGGGTTTCTGTGGGAGTTGGTGTGGGAGTTGGTGTGGGAGTTTCTGTAGGAGTTTCTGTAGGAGTTGGTGTGGGGGTTGGTGTTTCCGTAGGCGTTGGTGTTGGAGATGCAGGTGGGATAGGAGTTTGGGCTGTAATGGTGAGTTGATAATCTATCGGTTTTGATGCTGTGGAAACAATGACAAACTCGTAAAAACCCTTTTCTGGTAATTTACTTGATAAAGTACGCCGGGTAGAATCTTCTAAAAGTTTGATTTTTCCTGAGGGTGAGTAGACTGATAATAAAACTTGGGAATTTGCTTGTAGCTTCAATTCCATAGATTGGTCTTTAGCAAGTTCAGCAATAAAAACTTTACCAGCAGCAGGTTGAAGAGTTCCGCTGACTGTTTTGCTGGTAGCACCCACATCGAAGACAAGTTTCTGGAAAGCACTACCGGCAAGGATAGCACTAAGTTTATCACTCACAAACCCGTACCAAACTTGTCCAATGGGCTGATCTGCAAAGTTTTTACCTCTTTGCTCAGGGAATACACTTAAAAATGCTGCATCACCCAAATCGTACAAAGAACGACTACCAACGTTAATGCGGTTGACTTCGACTTTCCAGCGATCGCGTTCAGCAGTTGTATAAGTTCCCAGTTGTCGGCGGGAATTGGAACTCAGTGGTGCAAGCTTTTCTAGCAATTCTGAAGCTGTTTTATCCCATTCTGCCCGCAAACTCTCATCTTCAGAACCATTGCTGAGAGTCCGTCCTCGTAAACTGGGATTTTTGTCCCAAAAAACTTGATTCACCAAGTTAATGTAGAACCTCTCATCAATACCCAACTGTTGACGGCGATCGCTTAATCTTTGTTTACGCTGGCGTTCGGCTGGTGAGTATTGCGCTAAGGGATCGACTGGCTGGTTACTGGTTGGGATTGGGCTGGGTGTAGGGCTAGGTTCAACTCCTCCTCGATCGCGGTTGCTAGTGACTCCCCAAAAAATTAATCCGGCTGTACCAACTGCTACCAGTGCTGTGAGAAAGGTTTTTGTTGTTGTCCATTGGGGAGGGGATGAGGGAGATGAGGGGGATGAGGGAGATGAGGGGGGTGGAGGGGAGACAGCGACGGTGGCGGATGTGGGTTGTGGTGGGGCGGGTGTGGGGTATTGAGTGGGGGGATAGCTTGGTGGAGGCGGGTTGAGGGCTTGGAGTATTTGACGGGCTGATTGATAGCGATCGCCTGGTCTGGCAGATAGCATTTTATCTATTACTTGTCCTAAAAGGGGACTCAGGCTAACTTCTCGTCGCCATTGCCAGGTTAAATTATAAGTATCAATTAATTCTTGGGGTAGCTTACCTGTCAGTAAAACCAACACTGTTGCTGCCAAGGCATACAAGTCACTGTGGGGAGACACTAACCCAGTTTGCATCTGTTCTGGGGGAGCAAATCCTACTTTACCTAATAGGGTTGGTGATGGGGAAGATGCCATTCCACCAGGTTGATAATATTGGGAAGCTACAGTTGCTACTACTTGTTTGACACCGCCAAAATCAATTAATACTGGAAGTTGGTCAACGGTGCGAAGGATTAAATTATCCGGGGAAATATCTCGATGAATTACACCTAGTGAGTGGATGTACTCCAACACTGGCAAAATTTGCTGTAATAATTGGCGCACTTCGGCTTCTGTAAAGCGCGAACCTTGCTTTGTTTTGGCATTTAACAAAGAGTTGTAAGTTTCCCCTTCTACATAATCTTGCACTAAAAACAGATATTCTCTACCCTGTAAGTTAGTGCGAAGCAGTTCGCGGAAACGGGGAATTTGGGGATGTTGCAATTTATAGAGAACACTCGCTTCTCTTTCAAAAAGTTCTTCAGCTTTTTCGACAACGTAAGCGGTTTGGACTTGGGGGGAAAATTCCTTTAAAACACAAAGTTCGCGGAAACGGTTAACATCTTCAGCTAAATAAGTGCGTCCAAAGCCACCTTGACCGATTTGACGGACAATCACATAGCGATCGCCTAAAGTTAATCCTGCTTGTATACCATAACTCATGGGCGTATCCAATAACTTCTCACCACACTGGAGACAAAAGCGACTACTTGGGGAATTTTCATGTCCTTTAGAACAATATAATTTAGTCATAGAACATAGGGCATAGGGCATAGGGCTTTGGTTATTCTTTCTCCCCCTGCCTCCCCTGCTCCCCCTGCCTCCCCTGCTCCCTCATCTCCCTCATCTCCCTCATCTCCCTTTACTTGCCAGATTGTACTTTACTAATTTGATCGGCAGCGATGGCATACCAAATTTGACCGAAAGTTTGTTGATTCAGTTTCCCACGCTGCTGACCAGGAAACAACCGATCAAATTTTTCATTTGTTTCTTTGTTCAACTGACTAATTGTATAGTCTCCGAATTCCCCCGATCGCGCTTGTCGTCTCCATCTTTCGTAATCTTGTGTGGTGTAATTCCCCAGTTTCCGACGCGCTGCTGTACCGAGGTTAGCTTGTTGTATTTTATTTAAAAATTCGTCTCCGATACTGTACCATTCATCCCGAAAACGAGCATCTTCAGGTTTAGATGTGAGGGTACGTCCCTTTAATTGGGAATTTTTTGTATAAAATGAATCGTCTACGAAGCGTGTAAAAAATCCTTCGGAAATTTCTAGCTGTTGGCGGCGACTGATAAGTTGCTCAAGCTTGCCACTTGTATTTCGATCGCTGACTGGTTTCCCGCTAGGATTGGGTAATTGGGGAATTTGCGGTAATGAAATTGATGGAATGGTGATTGAAGATACGCCACGAATCACTGCGTTTACCACCGCCCAAGCACCTGCACCAGTTAAGACAACTAAAGCGGTGCCGCCCAGACTCATGACAAAAGGACGAATCCAAACGGGGAAAGATGCCGGTTTAGTAATTGCTTGGGTTCTGTTCTGGAATCTACTAACAATCGCACTGGCGCCTTGTCTTCCAGGAGCAACTACCATCGTCTTAATCTTGGTAATATAATTAGCTGGTGGTTTGGTAGCATTTGGCGATGGTAAATCTTTGAGGACTTGCTCGGCTCGTTGATAGCGATCGCTCGGTTTATAAGCCAGCATCTTTTTTAACACAGATTCCAGTTTGGGACTCACTTGGATTTGCTTGCCCCAGTACCAAATTCCCTGATAGCTGTCGTATAATTTTTGCGGTTCTTGCCCCGTCAGTAACACCAATGCGGTTACCGCTAAAGAGTATAAATCACTACTGAAAAATGCCTTTCCTTGCCGTAGCTGTTCTTCTGGAGCATAACCTTTTTTACCAAGCAAAGTGTTATTCCCAATCAACTGAGTGCGCCAAAAACCTTGAGAAGCTGGCAATTGCTTGACGCCACCAAAATCAATCAACACTGGGAGGTTATCAGAACGCCGCCAAATTAAATTATCGGGAGAGATATCACGGTGAACTACATCTCGTGAGTGGATGTAAGATAAAACTGGTAAAATCTGTTGTAGTAGGGTAATTACTTCCTCTTCACTAAAAACTTTTCCTTGACTGCGACGCTGTTCTAATAACTGGTCAAAATTGTCACCATCTACATAATCTTGGACTAAAAAGAAAAAATCTTTAGTACCTATGTTGACTTGCAGCGAACTGTGAAAACAGGGAATTTGAGAATGCTGGAGTTTTTTCAGGACATTGGCTTCTCGTTCAAATAATTCTTTAGCTTTTTGTAAATCTTGTTTTTCTTGTACTTGGGGTGCAAATTCCTTCAGCACACAGGTTTGATGGGATTTATTTTTATCCTGGGCCAAATAAGTGCGTCCAAAGCCACCCTGGCCTAGTTGACGTATGATTTGATAGCGATTATCTATAACCTGCCCCACAGCAAGAGGTAATGGTTCACCGCAAAGGGTACAAAAACGGTTGCCATTATCATTCGTGTGTTGTTTGCTGCAATAGACCTGCATGGTGCCCAAGGATGAATTAAGGTTTTATTTAATGACTACAACGAGCGTATACTTGTTTTCGGATATCTTACCAAACGTTAGGGGTAGGGTGTTGCTATCCTAAGGAATATTGATTAAATAGAGACTAATGCTTTTGTATACTTATTTACGAGCTTCAAAAATCAAAATAACCAAGTAAAAAGTAAAAATAAGGATAAGTTCAATATTTTTTTTGACTTTTGCCTTTTAGCTTTTTATTTGCAAGTAACGGTGTTAGTTTGACATTGCTGATTTTAGATTTTACATTATTTCGGTCTACTCCCTGTCCCTACTGGGCGTAACAAATCCACAATCGTTCAACTGAGTGAAGTCGAAGTCCAAAATTTAAAATCATAATGCCCCTTACCCTTGTGGTTGGGGTTCAATCCAAAATCCAAAATTTAAAATCCAAAATTATTTGACTTCAAAATAAACAATAAGCATCATGAACTGTAAATCACAAAGCCAGCGAGCAATTAAAGCATTTGAAGATTTTCTTTGTACTCCCCTAGAAACTCAACTGCAACGGCATCTCAACACTCAAACCTCAGTAGCTTTGACTTTATTTCACGACGTGGCGGCTAATGTACCCGCCTACAAGGCTTTTTTAGCAGAAAGAGAAATTAATCCTGGGAGTATTCAAAGCTTGGAGGACTTTCAAAAACTGCCAGCGATCACTAAAGAAAATTATATACTGCATTATCCCTTAGCTGACTTGTGCCGCAACGGACAACTCCAAGGGTGCGATATGATAGCCGCTTCCTCTGGTTCCAGTGGTAAACCCACATTTTGGCCTCGTTTTTTCACAGATGAACTCCAAATCGCCACACGTTTTGAACAGATTTTTCACGATAGTTTTTATACAGACACTAGACGTACTCTAGCTGTGATTTGTTTCACCTTAGGTACTTGGGTAGGTGGAATGTTCACCACTAATTGCTGTCGCTATCTTGCGAGTAAAGGTTATCCCCTGACTGTAATCACTCCCGGTAACAACAAAGAAGAAATATTGCGAGTTGTGCAAGAGTTGGGTTCGACTTTCGAGCAAGTGGTACTTTTGGGATACCCGCCATTTTTGAAAGATGTCATTGATACTGGAATTGCTCGTGGTGTGGAGTGGCAGCAATATCAGATTAAATTTGTCATGGCGGGAGAAGTATTCAGCGAAGAATGGCGCAGTTTGGTTGGTAAACGAGTTGGTTCAGAAAATCCCTGCTATGATTTTGCATCCCTTTACGGCACTGCGGATGCGGGAGTTTTGGGGAATGAAACGCCGTTAAGTATTTGTATTCGTCGTTTTTTGGCAGAAAATCCCGACGCTGCTAAAGCTTTGTTTGGGGAATCGCGTTTACCGACGTTGGTGCAGTACGATCCTTGCAGCCGCTTTTTTGAAGTTCAAGATGGCGCATTGCTGTTTTCTGGAGATAACGGTGTTCCATTGGTGCGTTATGACATCTTGGATACTGGCGGCATCATTAGTTATGATGCCATGCTGGAATTTTTAGCCAAATGGGGATTTGATCCTGTTGCAGAGTTACAGAATCAGAATTCAGAATTCAGAATTCTGAATTCTGAATTAAGCACTCAGAAGTTACCTAGAGGTATTCATCAGCTACCTTTCGTTTATGTCTTCGGACGTTCTAATTTTACAGTTTCCTACTTTGGCGCAAATATCTATCCAGAAAATGTGACGGTGGGATTAGAACAACCAGTGATTCAAGAATGGGTGACGGGTAAGTTTGTGTTGCAGGTGAAAGAAGATGCAGACAAAAACCGATTTTTATCTGTGGTTGTGGAGTTAGCACCAGGGGTAGAAGGTAGTGAAGATCGAAGAGAAGCGATCGCATCTTCTATTCTTTCACAACTGCTACGTCTCAATAGTGAGTTTGCTAATTATGTTCCCGCTGAATATCAAACACCACAGGTTGCATTAGCGCCAATGGGGGATGCTGAATATTTTCCTATTGGGGTGAAGCATCGTTATACGCGTAAATCCCACATTCCGCACCTACAACTGTCACACCCCAAGGAAACGGATATATTTAGTACATAAGAACTAATGATTGAGAGAATTGACTAGAATCTATTAGAGCTAAATAGGAATTAT
>NZ_JACJSJ010000166.1 GCF_014698115.1 Nostoc sp. FACHB-973 | reverse complement strand
CTCCCTCATCTCCCTCATCTCCCTCATCTCCCCACTCCCCACTCCCCACTCCCTACTCCCCCTTACCTATCCAAAATTCCAGGGGATCTATGGTTGACTGACAGTAAGGCCAGCTACGCAAAGTTGCTTCCATTCCTGCTTCCCAGTAAGGTGGTTCTAGTCCCAGTCCTAAACACAGATGAGACAGAATATTAGCAAAATGCTGATTGTGACCAAAGTCTCCTAGATGAGCATGAGCGTATTCATGGACGACGATACCGAACCAATCTTTGGGTGCAACTCGCCCGACATCTACCAGAATGGTGATTGGGTTTGTGAGAATGTTGCACAGACCGTCAATACCGAAAGATTGAGCGATGGGTACTGCAAAAATTTGGATGTGGCGGCGCTCTTGGGGATGAAAGCACTGATGACAGGCTTCCAGATAGGTGTTGATCCGAGCGTTAACGGTGTTAATGTTTTTGCCGATCCAAGTGCAAATCGCAATGCGATCGCGCAGGTTATCGAATACATCCACCATACCCGGTTCTAGAGCAAATCCCTGTACCAGATGTAGATAATCTCGCCCACGAGTAAAAGCATCGGTCTGCTTGAGAATCATTCACCAGCCTAAAACGGAATAAAACTGTTGTTTAGAAGTTACCTCTTCTTTGCTAGAAACTTCTGAAGAAGTCTCAATGCGGGTTTCAGTGCAAAAGGATGCAGTGCTGAAGCCACCAAACCGTTTTACTGTACTGCTTCGCAGTCTCATATTTGGGCTGGCGAACCAAAATCGCTCAATGGAGCTCATTGTTTCGTATTCGGTTGTCAACACTAGTCCATCTTCATCATCCATGTGAAAAAGACCGATCACGGGCACAATTTCCGCGTAGCCTCTTTCGCGGAGTAATTTGCCTTGTCTTGGGTTATCGGCATCAGGCACGATCGCAAATATGGTTTTACCTTGATGATTTTCCTCGTCCTCTCTATCCCAAGCCATTGTCCCTAACCAGCGCACCCTTGACCCCCCTACTGCAAGGCTAGGGTCAATCTGATGATACTGGCACAGTTCAATGATTTCTGGATGATCGGCAGCCAGAGTTTCCACCTGTATGTCAGATTCTCCCGTCTCTGAGCGTTTGAACGCTAGATGATGGGTTGCACGTTGCGATCGCCACTTACCAGCACTTAGCTGAAAAAATTCCATTACGTCTATCAATCTTCTGACTCCTACGTTTGACTCCTGCGGATGATGTAACCCTTGTTTTTTCTTTTTAAACTTGTTGGTATATAAACATTCTAAACATTACAGCCATCAGCGCTTAGCTTCAACAAACTCCTCACAAAGGAAGAGAGGAACATGTTTTTTAGTAATTGTAAACTTTTATAATGTTAACTTCTCATCACTTGACAATATGGACATTTTAATATCTCAGTGCTAGACTAACAGAAAGTGATGCCCACGCCTACGCCTTCACAGTACCAGTAACAACAAACACCTTCTATCCAGTGAACCAGAGGAGTGAATCTTATGGACTTCCCCATAGAACTAACCTTAGAGCAACAGTTTCGCTTAAAGAATTTGAAAGACCAGGTAAAGAATTTGAGTCAAGAAGAGGCTCAGGAATTCTTACTAGAAGTTTTACGGCAGATGATGGTGAAAGATAATTTGGTCAAACATCTGCTCAAACAAGCCTGAGCCACTAAAAAAAGAATATTTTTCCCTAAGACTTAGGCTGTGGCTGCATAAGTCTTAATTTTTTTTGGGGATTGGGGAGTGGGGAGTGGGGAGTGGGGGAGATGAGGGAAAGCAGGGAAGCAGGGGAAGCAGGGGAAGCAGGGGGAGAATAACTCTTAACTACTAACTCAGCACTCCCCATCCCCCATGCCCAATGCCCTACTCCCCACTCCCTACTCCCCAAAAAAATATTACAGATTATTACTTTCTCTCTCATAGAAAAGACTAGGGTACTATTGATACCCTATGTTTTACTTTGGCTACTCGCAGTTCATCTGACGAAACTAAGCCGAAAATAATATCCGCCATTTGTGAATATTAAGGAGAACTCATGGTTCTTGATGCTTTTTCCAGAGCTGTAATTACAGCAGATGCTAAAGGTGCTGCTATTGGTGGTGCTGACTTAGATGCCCTCAAGGGATTCATTGCTGCTGGCAACAAGCGCCTTGATGCTGTGAATGCGATCGCCAGCAACGCTAGCTGTGCTGTTTCTGATGCCATTGCTGGAATCGCTTGCGAAAACACTGGTTTGCTTCAACCCGGTGGTAACTTGTACCCCACTCGTCGTCACGCTGCTTGTTTGCGTGATACCGAAATCATCCTGCGCTACGTAACCTACGCGTTGTTGGCTGGTGATTCTTCCGTATTAGACGATCGCGCTATCAACGGACTAAAAGAAACCTACTCCGCTTTGGGAGTTCCCATTAGCTCCACTGTACGTGCTATTCAAATCCTGAAAGCTATCAGTGTTGCTCACATCACCAACACCAACACCGAAGCTAACGCTGGTAACAAGTTCCGCAAACTGGAAGTTATCCAAGGCGACTGCTCTGCTCTAGCTGCTGAAGCTGCTAGCTACTTCGATCGCGTTATTTCTGCTCTGAGCTAGTAGCTCATAGTTAACGGCTATCTAGCCAAACGAAGTGAAATCAAAACCCGATCAAATCCCATCTGGAGTATAAAAAGCAATGAAATCAGTTATCACCACAGTTGTTTCTGCTGCTGATGCCGCAGGTCGTTTTCCTACCACCTCTGACCTAGAATCAGTTCAAGGTAGCATTCAACGTGCTACTGCTCGTCTAGAAGCTGCTGAAAAGCTGGCTTCTAACATCGATGCTGTAGCTAAAGAAGGTTATGATGCTGCCTTCAAGAAATATCCTTACTTAACCCAATCAGGTGAAGCTGGCGACACCCAAGTTAAGAAAGACAAGTGCCTCCGCGACATCAAGCACTACCTACGCTTGATCAACTACAGCTTAGTTGTTGGTGGTACCGGCCCATTGGATGAGTGGGGTATTGCAGGCGCTCGCGAAACATATCGCTCTTTGGGTCTGCCTACCGCTCCTTACGTTACCGCATTGACCTTCACTCGCGATCGCGCTTGCTCTCCTCGTGACTTGTCTCCTCAAGCGTTAACTGAGTTCCGCGCTCTCCTCGACTACGTAATCAACTCCCTGTCATAGTACACGGATTGAGTAGCCGACGATCTATCGTTGCACTCTAAAACTAGGGACTCTCGGTCTATTGCTTTGCCTAAATTAGGTTGAGCGATGGACTTAGAGTCCCTCAGTTGTAAATAAAAGAATTCAGAATTTAGAATTCAGGATTCAAAACGAAATTTTTTCTTATGACGACAGATTCTCTATTTGAACAGTTAAAACACCCTAACCCGAATCTGCGGGAACGGGCTATGTGGCAGCTCGCAGAAGTCCGCGATGAAAATACGATTCCTCGACTGATGAGTATTTTGGATGATGAAGATGTGACCTATCGTCGAGCTGCGGTAAAGGCCTTGGGTGCCATTGGTGTAGATGCTGTACCAGCAGTGGTAGAGTCATTGGTCAATAGTGATAACCCCACCATTCGGGGCAGTTGTGCTAAAGCCTTGGCACAAATCGCCGCCAACCATCCAGACGTACCCTTCCCAGAAGAGGGCTTACAGGGATTAAAAACAGCACTCAATGACGAAAATGGTGTTGTATATATTGCATCTGTGATGGCTCTGGGTGAGATTGGTTCTCCTGCCTTTGAAATTTTAACTGAAGCTTTGAAAACCACAGATAATGTTGCGGTAGCTGTGGCAATTGTCAATGCACTCGGTTCAATGGGTGATGTCCGAGGGGTGGAAGTACTGACAGCATTGACTAACGATGAAACTGTCGATACTTATGTTCGTGAGTCAGCGGTGAGCGCCTTACCTCGATTAGAGCAGGTGATTAAATATAGCAGAAAGTAGCGATCGCCCTTGGCGTTGGCGCAGCCATCGCTTTGAAATAATTCGTAATTCGTAATTCGTAATTCGTAATTGAATTAATTTAAAATTGATTTCCAAGTAATTAAAGATCGCCAATTTGACAATTTAGTATGGTGTGGTTAAAGACTTATCATTTAGGCTGACGCAAAGACACGGAGAGAAGTCACCAGATAAGGCTTCCTTATATCTGAACTTCTCCTAAGGGAGACGCTACGCGAACGGAGGACGCTCTTACGCTTAGCCTGACATGATATTACGAATTACGAATTACGAATTACGAATTACGAATTACGAATTACGAATTACTTTAAGCCTATTCCCAAGCATCCTCCTCTAACTGTCTTTCAATTTGAGAAATCGCTAATTTAATCACCGCTTGAACTCCTACTTCCTGTTCTTGGCTCAATGCGGTTTGTAGAGGCTGTAGGGCGACGCCATCGCCAATTTTCATCAATGCCAAAGCGGCTGCTTTTCGAGTTTCCCAATCCGGATGATGCAATAACTCAACGAGGTTGGGAATCGCTGCTTGATGAGCTAAACTGCCCAAAGCTACCGCCGCTTCGCACCGCACCATTGGGGATGCATCGGTGAGGGCGTTAATCAAAATTTGAAATGCTTCAGCCTCGGTGCGTTCTTCAGCGATTTTAGCGATCGCTCCCACCACTCCCGCCCGAACTTCTGGGGAGTCAGAGTTAATTTCCCGATACAAGTGTTCCTTGGCTTCTGCTCCAATAAATGCCAACGCCCATACTGCATATCCTTTGGCACTTTCTGGATATTCGGATGAAGCTAAGATTTTCAAGAGTGCTGGTACAGCAGCCTCACCAATCTTCGCCATCGCTCCCACTGACGAGGCTTTGACTACGGTATCTTCATCATTTAGGAGGGCGTTCACCAAAGTGGGAACTGCGATCGGATCAGCAATCAGTGTCAAAGTTTTAGTACTAGCTCGCCGTACAACTGGGTTTGGGTGATTTGCCACGGCTTCCATCAACAACGGAGTTACAGGCTTACCAACTTTACCCAATGCCTCTGCAAAACTCAAACGTACCATCCCCCGTGAATCCCCCATACTCTCAATCATCTGCTTGAGGATTTTTTGGTCATCAAGGTTGAAGGTATTTAGATTTAATTGCTCACTCACCGCTGCAAGTAAAGCATCAGTTTCGGCGTGGGATAGCTGAATTGAATTTTCCCCGGACTGAGTTTCAAAGTTGACCATATGAATTAGGGAATGGGGGGTGGGGAGTGGGGAGATAAGGGAGATGAGGGAGATGGGTAATAACTAATTACCAATGCCCTATGCCTAATCCAAAATCCAAAATCTAAAATCCAAAATATTAGTTACTTCCAGTTAGAGCAGCGTGCTGATTACGCAGTTCTTGGAGCGCGGCATCAATTTTGGCAAGCTCAGGCTCCAATTTTGCCATGACGCTTACCCTCATCAATTTGGCGCGTTTTGCTGTTTCTGTAGTTTCTTGAACTAGACGTTCTCGATATTGCTCAAGTTCTGTAATGGCCTCTGCTATATCTTGAGCGGTTACATCATTTGTTGTCAGTTCTGAGGTTTCATCCATATGTTTTGTTTCCCTTATGTGTATTTATGATGATTTTTTGTCAGTGTTCCTTAGTTTTTTAAGGCTGATATTTATCTGATGCATACCAATGACTAATTGTCAATAAATAACTAACTAACACCTGACAAAAGATACATTCCGATCTTCTCAGATTGCGTTACCACTGGTAAAGCTTTTTGAGGGAAATCCTCAAAACAGTAAGCTAAGTGCAGCCATCAATCAAAGTGCTGTTGAAGAAGAATTCAGAAGTCAGAATGGGCTACGCCCCGCTGCGCTAACAGGAGTCAGAATCAATACGTGACGCTCAAAGACTTGCTTAGAGCGAGTCTGCGTTAGCGAGTACTTGATCGTCGCGTCTTTTGGATTGACCCCGTGCCACTTGCGGTGCGGGGCATTATGATTTTAAATTTTGGATTTTGGATTTGTTCCGCCCACGCTTAGGCGGGGCATGAACCGAAATAATCTCAAATCTCAAATTGGCACGGTCAATCATGAAAAAATCCCACAAATAACAATGAAAAAGGTTTATTCCCCTACTCTGCACTCCCCACTGCCTACTCCCTTGTTCAAGTTAGACATCTCCTCAGCACCATACAAAAAACAATCAAGAGGTTTCTTCTAGTGGGAAAATATCGCCGCGCAAGTAGGATTCAAAGTTTTTTTTAAAGTATTGAATACTCGTCATATTGGGTTCATCGCTTTCTGTCGGCGTGAATTCATAAATTGGGACTTTTTCCCTGACTAGCTTCACCAATTTAGGATCGAGTTGCTCAAAACCATCTACTCTGAATATTGTGGTTTCAAACCTTAATTTAGCTGGATGAGCATATCCTAATTTCATCCAGGGCATCCAAGGACAATCTCTTGCCCATTTAGCAGGAGGAACTTCAGTTACATCAGGTCGGCAGGCATTTGAGATAAAATATTCAACTCCTTTAAACTTTTCTCCAGGGCAATAATCTGAGTATTTACTATCTCCTGCTAAGGGATGGGGGTATTCTAAAGGAATTTCCATCACAGAGGTGAGATATCCCTGACCTTTGGGGATGATAAATTTTTTGGGTTTGACTGAGCCTTGGACAATTCTGTTAGCAATATGTACTACTGGTACTGGTTGACTTGCTGTTGGTGACTGCCAAAAATGGAGAATTTCTTGAGTGTTTGGGTCACAAAATAGACCTAATTCTCTATTTATTCTATGTCCCACTTCGCCATACTCAGAATCGGGTTTGATAAATACTTTTGTCGCATTCATCCCAATAATAGAGAACAATTTTTCTTTTGGTTTCTCTGGTGTTTCTTGCCACCAAATTTCTCCAGACCAATTGTAATAAAGCTGTAATCCATGATTTTTTCTGTAAAAATCAAGATTATTAAGTTCGTAGTCATCTAAGTAATCACCCATAGTTATTTTGGATTTTAGATTTTAGATTTTGGATTCAGGTATTAGGGATTGGGGATTGGGGATTGGGTACTGGGGATTAGATATTAAGAAGACTTTTTTCTAATCCCTAGTCCCTAGTCCCCATTCCCCAGTCCCTAGTACGATAGTAAACGTGATAATTCTCCTCAGCAATTAATAAATCAATGGATAAACGGTTTTTTAGCATTTTTGGGCTGACAGAAGAACAAGCGATCGCCATTATCGATACACCGTTAGAACAACTGGAAGACGCTTCTGATAAATATATTGCTGTTTCGCATTTGATTAATTTCCCCACTGAACAATCGATCGCAGCTTTGGTGCGGGCGATTGAAACCAGTAACCCGGCTGAATTAGACCACCGCATTGTCCGACGCAAGGCTGTGGAAAGTCTGGGGCGATTGCAGGCCGAATCTGCTTTACCTGTAATTCGCCAGTGCCTTCATGATGATGATATTTATACTGTGGAAAATACTGTATGGGCTATTGGGGAAATCGGGACTAAAGACCCGGAAATTCTGGAAGAAGTGGCAGAATTACTTGATAAACCAGGTCAAATTTATCGCGTAATTATTCATACTTTGGCTCATGCTAATTATCAGCCGTCTTTAGAGCGTGTGCGTAAATTTACCCAAGTTGAGGATGAACCTACCCGTAGTGCGGCGATCGCTACAGTTTGTCGCTTTACGGGTGACTATTCTCAAATAAATGAGGTAACGGCTTTGTTGCAGAGTTCCAATGTGAACGCACGACGCGGTTGTATTCAAGATTTAATTGATTCGCGCTACTACAAAGCCATCCCAGAAATCGCTCGTTGTCCTGTATCTTTGGTGTTTCGATTGCGAGCATTGCGGATGCTTTTAGATGCAGGTGTTCCATCTGGTGAAATTGCATTTGCAGAAGTTCAACCTCACTTAGAACAAGTATTGTACGATCATCCCAACAAAATTGATTTAGTACATGAATATGATGTTACTCCTGTGTTGAATTTTGTGATTGAGGAACTCTATCAAACTGATTTTGGAAGGTGCTATTTAGCAACAAAAAGCTTACTAGATATCTATCCACAGGAAGCACCAGCGGCACTTTTAACAACTTATGCAGATCGAGCATATAACGATTATGGCGCTCATTATCATGTGATGAAACTTTTGGGCTGGCTAAAATATGCTCCTGCTTATGATTTGTTAGTAGAAAATTTGCACAATCGGGAACCCCAATTTCAAAAATCTCGTGCTGCTTGTGCGATCGCTCTTGGTGAATTGGGCAATTCACAGGCAATTCCTGAACTCAAAATTTGCCTGAATTCACCAATTTGGGATTTGAAATATGCTTGTTTATTGGCGCTAGACCGCTTAGGAGATTCATCTGGTCGGGAAATTAGCGCTCAGGATGCTGACTGGTTAATTAGAGCGAAAGCAGAGAGTAATAAATAGTTATGAGTCATTGGATTTTGGATTTTTACTAAAATCTAAAATCCAAAATCTAAAATCTAAAATCTAAAGTTGCCACGGTCAATTATTGCTCTGGACTATGGAACTTTGCCAATCAGTAGGCAATTTCAATTCATTAGAGTTTAGCGGTTTTTGTAATTGATACAAAGGAATCTCAATCCAAAATTCAGTTCCTTTACCTAATTGTGAATCACATCGCAGGACTCCAGAGTGTCTTTGCACAATAATTTGATAGCTAATCGATAAGCCTAACCCTGTTCCCTGACCTACAGGTTTAGTTGTGAAAAATGGATCGAACAATTTCTGTTTAACTTCTTGGGTCATACCTAGCCCGTTATCTACAATTCTCACTATCACTCGATTATTATCAACAAGTTTAGTATTAATTATAATCTGACTAGGATTGCTCTCAATCTCTTGTTTGGAACGTTGAGCATTGCACATATCCAAAGCATCGATCGCATTATTAATCACGTTCATAAACACCTGATTTAATTGCCCTGCATAGCACTCTACCAAAGGCAACTCACCATACTCCTTGATGATTTCAATTTTGGGATGTTCTGGCTTACCTTTGAATCGATTCTGCAAAATCAGCAGCGTGCTATCAATACCTTCGTGAATATCAACTTCTTTCATATCTGCTTCATCCAGATGAGAGAAGGTGCGTAAAGACAGGACAATCTGCTCAATTCGCCGCGATCCCATTTTCATTGAAGTTAATATTTTCGGCAGATCCTCTATGAGAAATTCCAAATCAATCTTGTCAATTTTTTCCTGAATTTTCTGTTTAGAATTCGGAAACTCTTCTTGATAAAGCCGTACTAATTCTAGCAATTGTTGTGTGTATTCGCTGACGTAAGTAATATTGCCAGAGATAAAGTTGACGGGGTTATTAATTTCGTGTGCTACTCCTGCCACCATTTGACCCAGACTAGACATTTTTTCAGTTTGAATTAATTGAGCTTGGGTGTTTTGGAGTTCTTGTAAAGCTTTCTGGAGTTCAGACTGTGCCTGTTTGCGTTCAGAAATTTCTAACTCCAGGCGTTGATTCATGTGAGTTAATTCAGTGTTTTTCATTAAAGTTTCACGAGATTCGGCTAGTTTCACTGCCATGTAGTTAAATGCATTGGCAAGATCTTCTACCTCATCTCCTGTGTGAATATCTAAACGGTAGTCTAAATTCCCGGCTGCAATTTCTGTGGTTCCTGCTTGTAAATTCTGCAAAGACTTAACTGTTGGACGCCAAATCAGCAGAAATTTGCCAACAAATAAAATTATAATTACTTGCACAACTGCAAAGGAAATAATTCTCTGCACTTGATATAAATTTTCTAATTGTTCTTCAACTACAATACTCTGCTGATTAGCACGTTTAATCAGTTGAGCAAGAAACAATTCAATGTCTCTGTCAAAAGAATTAATAGCTCTAAAATACTGTTGGGAATCAGCTAGAGAAGTGTCGCTGTAATTGCGGTGAGTTAGTTTATTTCCCAAGTTGCTAAGAAACTGGTGACGCCGACGAATCACTGAAATTTCCGTAGCATTTGGCATCAATTTTTCTAACTGTTTGAGGGAGTCAAGAAACTCTGTTGCAGAGTTAAGCATTGCTGTATCTTGACTCTTGAGTAAAACAATATCCTTGAGTTCAATAATTTCAGACTTTAAAGCATTTTCGGCAGTCAGAGCAACTTGAATAATTTCAGTGGTTCGATTGCTTTTTTCACGGATAGTCTGCTTAATTTGTTGCACAGCTACAGCATTACCAACAAGAATTGCTACTATCAGTCCGACAGACACAGCGGAACCTGTAAAAAATTTGGTAGAGATTTTCATTTTGCCGGAACAGAAATTAAGTTGAGATCTTTTCGGAGTTGCTCAATAGAAGTGTAATCTGAAGGGGTAACAAGTGTGTATCCAGCTGACTCAATTCCCAGAATATCCTCAAGACCTTCTGGGCTACTAATAAAAGCCTCCTTTAGTCGTTGAATTAACTCTGGTGGTAATTTTTTAGATACTACTATTGGAAAATTGACTATGGGGGTAGATTGCCACACTACTCTGGTATTTTGAGGTTTTAAATTGCCAATTTTTTGTTCCTTCAAATAAGAGGAAGTATTAGTGGCTGCGGCATCAACAATGCCATCTTCTAATGCAGCCATACTTTTACTATGGCTACCAGTATAAAGGACTTGAGCAAAATCGCGTTTGTAATCAATTCCTAGTTTTTTAAAAGTACCCAGTGGCATCAAATAGCCAGAGGTTGATAATTTGTCTACAAAGGCAATGCGCTTACCTTTGAGGTCTTTTAAGGTTTTGATCGGGCTGTCTTGTTTGACAATGATACAAGCGCGATACCAGGGTTCTCCTGTATGTTTATCGATCGCAGCAACCAACGGTTCAATTTTAGCACCCCGGTCTACTGCCTCCAGATAGCTCAGAGGCCCTAAATAAGCCATATCGACTTTATCCTGCACCAACCAATCAATGACTTGCTGGTAACTTTTGCCAATTTGGAAATCTAGTGAAATGGCGATCGCATTTTCTGTTTTCTGAATCTCTTGTCTTTTTTGTCTTCCTTGTCCCCCTGGTGTCTTGGATTGCAACTCACTATCAATCCCTCCTCTAAGGGATTGCTCTAAGTATTCTTTGAGAGGTTTAATCATCCGTTCTTGCTCTATTGGGTTTTCTGTGGGAACCACCCCAATTCTTAAAGTGGATAACTTCTGTTTATTATTAGTTGAGACATTATCCACAACAGAGTGGTTATTTTCAGATACTTTTCCACTACAAGCTGTAGTCAGTAGCGCCATGATTACTGCTAAAATCCAAACTCTATTTTTACTGAATAAACGATATCTGACAATGAGTGACGACGCTACTAAGAACTTGTTCATGATTAAATTTAGGAGTGGGGAGTGGGTAGAGACGCGATTAATCGCGTCTGTGCAAGAGTGGGGAATGGGGACTGGGGGCTAGGAAATAAATAGACTGATTGCAAAAATCATTCTTTGCGTTCTTTTTTCTAAAAAAATATTTATGCAAAAGACTCCATGAGTTGCACTCATAAGGAGCAATGAAAATTTATTTTCCCTACTCCCTACTCCCCACTCCCTACTCCCCAATCCCCATTCCCTTTTAAATTGGAATTTGAATCCAAAATTCTGTACCTTGTCCCGGTTGTGATGTACACTTCAGCATCCCGCCATGTTTTTCTACTACAATTTGGTAGCTAATTGACAATCCTAATCCTGTTCCTTTACCAACAGGTTTTGTTGTGAAAAATGGATCGAATAAGCGCGTTCTCACTTCTTCTGGAATTCCGGCTCCATTATCGATAATCCGAATCACAACAAAATTATTGTCGGAAATTTCTGTCCGAATTATGATCTGGGGTTTTTCTGTTGTTTTACCTTTAATTTTTATCTCTTCTAATGCATCGATCGCATTAGTCAAAATATTCATAAATACTTGATTAAGCTGACCAGGATAGCAGTCAATTAAGGGCAATTTACTATATTCTTTGACAATAGATATATCTAGCCCAATTCCATTATTTTTCCAGCGATGATGCAAAATTAATAAAGTGTTGTCAATTCCTTCATGAATATCAACTTGTTTTTTTTCTGCTTCATCATGTCGGGAAAAATTTCGTAATCCTAAAACAATTTCACGGATACGATTAGTACCCATTTCCATTGAAGATAGGAGCTTATAAAGGTCGTTAGTAATAAAATCTAAATCAATTTTTTCAGCAAAATCTTCAATTTCTGTATTGGGCTTGGGATAGTATTGCTCATAGAGGTGCAACAGAGTTAGTAACTCTTGAAAATATTCGTGAGCATAAGTTAAATTACCGTGAATAAAATTAACGGGATTGTTGATTTCATGGGCAACACCAGCTACTAATTGTCCCAAACTAGACATTTTTTCATGTTGTATCAGTTGAGATTGAGTTTGCTGCAACTGATACAAAGTTTCGGTGAGTTTTTCGGCTTGAGTTTCAGCGGCTAAAGTAGCAGAACGACTTTGAGTATAAAGTTGTGCATGATCGATGGCGATCGCTAGTTGGTCACAAACAGCTTGTAGTAGACTAATTTCACTGTTAGTCCAAATGCGATCGCCACTACAATGACTGCAAACAATTGCCCCAATTTCACCGGAATTACTCTTAACTGGTAGCACTAGTTGAGCTGTAATACCAAACTCAGTTAACAGCTCTTGCATATCATTGTCAACGCATAATTTACTCTTAATATCGTCGATACAAATTAGCTCTTGAGAGAGGAGTATTTTGGTCAAGTACTTGCTTTTTTGCGGCGGAACACTACCTAACATTGTCGGTAAGTTAGGGTAGTTAGGATTTCGCGCTTCAGAGGTGATAGTCAGGTTTGGCTGGGATGGGTGTGCTGAATAAGAAAGAAAGTAACAACGGTCAATTTGTAATAAACTGCGAATTTCATTAACAGCAGTTTCTAGAATAATATCTAAGTCAAGAGAACTGCGGATTTGGCTAGCTAAACGCAGTAATAATGCTTCACGACGGCTGAGGAGTTCTTCTCTAGCCCAAATCCGGTCAATAGCTACAGCAATATTATTAGCAATCCAATTTAACAAGTTATGAGTTGGTTCACTAAATAATTGCTGGCTAAATAAAGCCATTATGCCGATTAATTGCTGCTCTACTATTAAAGGATAGGCAGAAAAACGAAAAATTGATAATGTAGAATTTAGTGGTAGTTCTGGATGATTAATTACTACTTCTTGGTTGAAAATAGCTTGATGGTTTTGAGTCATTAAGCCAACAATGTTATTGGCTAAAACCATGTGATTGGGAAAATCTTGGCTATTGTTCAAAGCACTACAGGTAAGTTCTGTGCAATGAACACCAGCCTGTAATTCTAGCTGATTTGTTTGTCGCTCAAAAGTCCAGATACAAACAAAAGCGATCTTCAGGTATTGTGAAATAGTATTTGTACAGTTTTGCAAAATCTCTGCAAGTGTACCACTTTGAGATAATGCTAAACTGACTTCTGCACTCAAAAGTGATAAACGCGATCGCTCCACTAAAGCAAACTCTGAAAGCTTACGCTGTGTGATATCTGTACGAATTGATACATATTGATAGGGCTTTCCTTCTGAATCCAACATTGGGGTGATTAAAGTATCCACCCAATAAAAAGTCCCATCTTTGGCTTTATTTTTGATTTCTCCCTTCCAAATTTTGCCTTTGCTAATAGTTTCCCACAAATTTCCAAAGAATTCCTTTGTATGATGACCAGAATTAATAATTCGATGGTCTTGTCCTAAAAGTTCTTCTCTAGAATATTTAGAAACCTCACAAAATTGGTCATTAGCATAGGTTATTCTGCCTCTTCTATCAGTAATAGCTACCAATGAATGAGCATTCAAGGCAAATTTAAAAGCTTCTAATTCTCGAATAGTTCTTTGTAGTGCGATTTCATTCTCTTTCTTCAGAGTAATATCACGAGCTACTGCATAAATTAACTTTTCTTCCATGAAGCCTGTTGCGTTCCATGACAGCAATTTATAGCTACCATCCTTACAAACATAACGATTTTCAATATAAATTGGATCTATACATTGTGCAATTTTTTGTGCTGCTCGAATAGTTAATTCGTAGTCTTCAGGGTGAACAAATTCGATAAAGGGTTTAGCAAGCAATTCCTCATTTGACCAACCTAGTGTTTTTGTCCATACTGGATTTAAATACTTGAAATAACCATCAAAACTAGCAATACACAATAAATCTATAGAAAGTGAGAAAAATCGAGAGTATTTTCCTTCCAATTGTTGGAACTTAGATTTAACTAGTTTCATAAGTTTTCAGGCATAAACTTTAATTTAATATTGGTCAAATAAGTTAATACGTTTTTCGTAAATCGAATAACCATCCTGATGGGATATTGTCGAGCTAGAGGCTGCTTAACTTCTATCCTGATGAGGACTGTTTAATATACGAATAATCGCGTAAGTATATTAGCAAAAAAAGTAACTAATATAGCTTTTTTACGACAAATATACTAGCTTAGTATTAGCTAAATCCTCTATTTAATATAGGTTTCCCTAAAAAACTGTAAAGTAAACATTTATATTTTAGATTTAAGATAAGAAGTGTTACGTAATACAAATACGTGGGTAGAGGTTTAGCAATACTCATAGGTGTCAACTTAACGTGAAACCCTTGTGAAGACGTGATATTTAGTTCATTCACTTACTGACTTTTCCCGTTAAGTCTCTTTTGCAAGCTGCCACCCCTCACAGAGGTCGTGCAATTTTAACCAGCCTCGCCACAGTACCTGGATACCAATAGGGGTTTTATGTCGATGT
>NZ_JACJSJ010000165.1 GCF_014698115.1 Nostoc sp. FACHB-973 | reverse complement strand
TCCCCTCCCCGCTTGCGGGGAGGGGCTGGGGGTGGGGTGCAATGACTGTGGGAATCATAACTAATTATGCGGACATGATATGAGTAGTAAATAAACACTATGCTAGAAAAAAAAATCAATAGAAGAGCTATCCTTCAGGGTGCTATCACCTTAGCAGGAACATTGGCAACCGTCCAAATTGCCTGTGCCGAGAAAGCGCAGGTGCAGTCTACTTTAAAGCAACGTCAAGGGATTTTGTTAGCGGTAGATTTACAAAATGGCTTTTTAATCACACCTGAATGTCAAGCCGTTGTACCAAAGGTGGTTGCTCATGCTAGTCAGTTTCATCAGGTTTGGGCAACTCGCTTTTTTAACCGGAATCCTAACTTCTCGCGTCAACTCAACTGGAACGAGATGGTATCTGGACAGGAAACGGAGCTTTCTAAAACCTTAATTCCGGTTGTCAGCAAAACCTTTGATAAGCCTTCATATTCTGCGTTTTTACCTACCCTGCTTCAAGCCCTGGAAAGTAATGGTATTAATACAATCGCAGTGTGTGGAGTCGATACAGACGCTTGTGTGATGGCTACAACTTTGGGACTATTTGATGCTGGATTTGAGACGTTCGTTGTATCAGATGGCTGTGCTTCTAGTGCTGGGCAGAAATATCATGAAGCGGCGATTCAAATCTTAAAACGCAACATTGGAGAGAAATATGTAATTTCTTTTAGTAAATTACCTGCAATGTTGTCTTAGTATAGGGAATGTTTTAAAAGGGTCTTTTGCTTTGATTAATTAACCTAAGAGTACAAAACCGGAGCCATTGGCTATGCTATCAGTCAGCAATGCACAAGCAATGATCTTAAATTTGGTGCAGCCGTTGGATAACCAACGGGATACAGAAGTTGTAGATTTGTTGGCAGCCGATAGTCGGATTTTGGCAACGCCTGTCACCAGTCCTTTAGATTTTCCCCATTGGGATAACTCAGCGATGGATGGATATGCAGTGCGGTACGAAGATGTGCAGCACTCTAGCGCCGAAAAACCAACTGTTTTGGAAATTATTGAAGAAATTCCGGCTGGGTATCAGCCCAAGTGTACGATTCAGGCAGGGCAAGCAGCGCGGATTTTCACAGGTGCCTTAATGCCAGCAGCAGCCGACACTGTTGTTATGCAAGAAAAAACGCGGCGGGAAGAAAACCGCGTTTTCATCCTAGCCGCGCCACAATCCCAAGAATTTGTCAGACACAAAGCAGCTTTTTACCAAGCTGGAACACAATTACTACCAGCGGGTATTAAGTTAAATGCCCCAGAAATTGCCGTGTTGGCAGCAGCACAGTGTGCAAAATTAAATGTTTACCGTCGTCCGCGTGTAGCAATTTTTTCTACTGGTGACGAGTTGGTAACAGTTGATGAACCATTGCAACCAGGGCAAATTGTGGATTCTAATCAGTATGCACTGGCGGCTTTGGTGAGAGAAAGTGGGGCAGAACCATTACTATTAGGCATTGTCAAAGATGAACCAGTTGCCCTGAGTAAAGTGATTACCGATGCAGCTGCGATCGCTGATATAGTTCTATCTTCCGGTGGTGTTTCAGTGGGAGATTATGATTATGTTGACAAAATTCTCGAATCACTAGAAGCCAAAATCCACATTCAAGCTGTAGACATCAGGCCAGGTAAACCCCTCACCGTCGCCAGCCTCCCCACCCCCTCTACGGGTTTAGCAATGCTAAACCCCTACTCCCCCCTCTACTTTGGTTTACCAGGAAATCCGGCATCTGTATTAGTAACTTTTTTGCGGTTTGTGCTGCCAGCGATCAAAAAACTTTCGGGAATTAGAGAAGGTTGGGAACCAGTATTTTTAAAAGTGCGATCGCATGATGAATTGCGATCGGATGGTAAGCGTGAAACTTATCTTTGGGGTAAATTGCATTTAATTGATGGAGTTTATCAATTTCACAAAGCTGGTGGTAGTCACAGTTCTGGCAATTTAATTAATTTAGCTCAAACCAATGCTTTAGCTGTTCTACCGCTGGGTAAAACATTAATTTCTCCACAAGAAGAGGTAGAAGTTTTGCAGTTGATTAAGCCTTAAAACAAAGTGATTTCAACACGACTAGGCTAATACGCTTGGGTTAAGCCTAAGAGGATGTTTTAAAAGTCCTCTGGTCGGTAGCAAAACGTTTTAGATCCCCCTAAATCCCCCTTACAAAGGGGGACTTTGATTCCGGTTCCCCCCTTTTTAAGGGGGGTTAGGGGGGATCTAGAAGTGCCTAAAATTACAGCCGACCACTTTTAAAACATCCTCTAAAAGTATTCATGTAGAGACGGGATTCATCGCGTCTGAAAAACCAGTTTTCTTTGCCAATAAATCTTAACCAAGCGTATTGCTTTCTCTCCAAGCGGTAGAGGTTTTTTTAACAAAAATTAGAATTTTAAGATGCTCAAAGACAGGAAAATTTTGCCACAGTATAAGTAAAGCTTTTTATTCCACTTGGGTGCAAATTAAATGACTCAAATATTTGAACTTCCAACGGATAAAGACCATTATACGCCTGTTGCTAAACTTGCAGATGTTCAGGCAGCAGGCAGTTTGTTAATCCACAAGGAAAAACATACTATTGTTTTGTTTTACTCAGACAATAGAGTCTATGCAATAGATAACCGTTGTCCACACATGGGCTTTCCCCTAGAAGGTAGCACTTGCAAAGATGGTATTGTTACCTGCCCTTGGCATTATGCCCGCTTCGATCTTGCTAGTGGTGGAACCTTTGACTCTTGGGCAGATGATGTGCCTTCTTTTCCCATAGAGATCCGCGATGGTGAAGTTTGGGTAAATTTAGCACCTCCAATTAATCTTCATACCCACCAACGCGAACGTCTGGAAGATGGTTTAAAGCAGAATATTTCCTTAGTGATTGCTAAATCAACGATCGCACTTTTAGATCTAGGAGTAAATCCAGCCCAACCATTTCAAACGGGGCTAGAATTTGGCACTCGTTATAACAAAGCAGGTTGGAGTACAGGTTTAACTATCCACACCTGCATGATGAATCTACTACCTTATTTAGATACAGAAGACAAACCCCGTGCTTTATTTCAAGGACTTTCGGCAGTAGCTAATGATAGCGCAGGTGCGCCGCCTCTGTTTCCCGTTCACCCATTACCTAACTCGAAAGTTGATTTTCCGACTCTTAAAAGCTGGTTTCGCCAATTTATTCAGGTACGTGATAGTGAAGCCGCTCAAAGATGTTTGGTATCTGCGATTCGCTCAGGAGCTAATTCTCAGCAAGTTGCAGATATGTTATTCTGTGCTGCTACAGATCATCGCTATCTTGATATTGGTCACACCCTTGATTTTATCAACAAAGCACTAGAAGCCCTTGATACTGTGAATTGGCAAGCAGCAGAATCTATTCTCGCTAGCTTAGTTTCGGGTTTAGCCGATGCATCCCGGATGGAAGAATCTAATTCCTGGCGCTACCCTGTAGATTTGGTAGCAATTTTAGAGTCGGCTTTTGAGCAATTACCCACCGTTTTAAGTGCAGGGAAATCTAAACAAGGAAATTGGTCTAACTGGGATGAATTAGTACCAATTTTATTAGGTGAAGACCCCCAAGCGATCGCCGACTCCTTGCTGAATGCACTCCAAGCAGGTTGTACTGAAGAACAATTAGCAAGTGTAGTTACTTATACGGCAGCATTGCGTGTAGCTCGTTTTCATACTAACAATGACTTTGGAGATTGGAATTCCGCACATCATCCATTTACTTTTGCTAACGCCGTGCATCAAGGCTTACGACGAGTACCAACAGTGGAACTACTCAGAGGTGTGTTTGATGCGGCGATGAGTGTGTATTTAAATCGTTTTTTGAATGTACCACCAGCAAGGCTTCCAGAACCCAAAGACTCAGTTAAAAATCCCGAAGAATTACTCCAGCAGCTACCCGATTTATTGAATCGTCAGCAGCAAGTAAACCAGACAGGGCAATTAGTGGCAAATTATTTATACAGTGGTGGTTCTGCTCAAAGACTCATGGCGATGCTGGGGAAAATGATGTTACGAGAAAACCGTGATTTTCATGTAATTCAAGAAATAGAAGCAGCTTTTCGTCAGTACTCCCTGCTGGGTAATACTCCAGCTGGTATTCATGTATTGGTTGCTGCTTCTCGGTATTTAGCAGCCCATTCTCCCACAATGCGATCGCAAGGCCAGACTTATCAAATAGCTTATCGATTACATAAAGGCGATCGTTTATTTGAGGAATCTTGACCCTCCGAATTTTAGATTTTAGATTTTGGATTTTGGATTTTTTGGGGTACAAGCCCCACCCCTAGTGGGTGGAAAAATCTAAAATCGTCAATCTAAAATCTAAAATCTAAAATTGGCACGGTCAATCTAAAATCTAAAATCTAAAATCCAAAATTGTTTTACTCTGCTTTTAACCCCTGTTCAAATTCATCAACAGCTTGAATTGAATCTGAAATTGAAATGCATTGCTTTAGCAGGGAAATATCCAATTCTCGCAGGATCTTACTTTTTACTATTTGCTCATATCCATAAGTATCAGGGTAAACTGTGGCTTGTTCTTTTTGAGAATTGTCCCGTAGGTGGTATAACTTAAACTGGTTTCTCTCCCAAAACCATACTTCTGTAACTCCTAATCTTCGGTAGATTTCGAGTTTATTTATGTTGCCGCTAGTAACAACTACTTCTATGGCTAAGTCCGGTATTTTTTTCTCTTCACCTATGCAGTAACATTCGTCTGGTTCCGCCCCTGCTTTTTTTGCTTTGTTTCTAAAAGTAGAACTTCCCATAGGTGTAAAACGAATGCGCTTGCTGTAAAAGAAACGCTCTAACAGCATCCCTAAATTCGTTTTGATTTTTTCATGCCTAATTGATGGTGACACTATCTCTAATATTCCATCTAAATAAGTAACACGGTAATGAGAATTATCTTCTAATTTGGCTAGTAGGGATTCATAACTCTCCCAACTTACGCCACTACTGATAAACCTTTCCTCTGGGTCATCACTATGCCGCAATTCTGGCTGATCGATTAGTTCTTTAAGGCTGCTGACCATTTTCAATGCTCCTGCTAATTTCAAATGCCCAACGTTAAAATACCTGTTCAAAAGCCTCAATCAAACTGTCAACTTCCTCAAGGGTGTTGTAATGTACCATACTCACCCTGATGATTCCACCTTGGGATGCTAAACCCAAATATTCAATTAACCGTTTAGCATAAAAGTCTCCGTAGCGAATTCCAATATGATGTTGGTCAATTTTTGCTGGAATAGTTGAACTATTGATGCCATCGACGACAAAAGATATAGTCGGCACACGGGAATTGCGGTCAGCTTTTGATTGACCAATGACTCGGACATTAGACTTGTTGTTGAGGTAATTTAAAAGGCGATCGCTAATCTTCTCTTCGTGTATGCTAATTAAATCAAATGCTTGCACCATCTGATTTCTCAAATCGAGTGCAGTTTGATTGTCGTAGTGTAATTGTGCTAATTCACTCAGATAATCACACAAACCCAACATTCCATAACTTAATTCAAAGTTGACATTTCCCAGTTGGAATTTATAAGGTATATCTGTTTGTTGAATAAAATAATGATTCAGCCCAGGCAATCTTAATAAATGTTCTTCTTTGCCATAAAGTAAAGCATGATGTGGCCCATAGACTTTATAAAAACTCAAAGCATAAAAATCAACATCTAAATCTTGGACATCAATCAATCTGTGTGGTGCATAAGCTACGCCATCGACACAAATCATCGCACCGCGATCGTGTACAAATGCAGCAATTTCTTTAATAGGGTTGATCGTTCCCAAAACATTAGAAGCATGAGTTAAAGCTACTAATTTTGTGCGCTGATTCATCAATGGTTCTAAATCTGCTAAATCAAGTTCCAAAGTATCTGGGCGAATTTGCCATACTTTAACCTTCATTCCTTGTTTTTCCAGAGCAACCCAAGCACCAATATTCGCCTCATGGTCACAATTAGTAACAATAATCTCATCACCAGGTGTGAAGGTTTGACCCAAACAAATTGAAAGAACTCTCAACATCATTGTAGTAGATGGTCCCATCACAACTTCTGTGTGAGAATTGGCATTAATAAAAGTAGCCATTCCCCTAGTTGCTAAAGCTAATCGTTCTCCTGCAAGTTGGGAAACTCCATAAGAAGCTCCCAACTGAACATCAGAAGTCAAGAGAAATTCGCTAATTCTATCTACTACTTTTTTCAGAGTTTGTGACCCGCCAGCATTATCAAAAAAAGTCCATTCACCACCAAGGGCGGGAAAATATTGACGAACTTTATCAACATTCAGGAGCATGGTAGAAATCCTCTAGAGAACGTTCTTTACCCTAGCCTACCTTTTGGCAAGTCGCCCAGAGAACATCTACATCCTTTTTTGTTTACAACTTGTCATGTCAGCCTTCCTACCCTCCAAAAACCTCTGTCTGGAGGAGGTATACTTAAAGGTACAAAGAGTATCTTACTGACATACAGCACTTCCGGCAGCTATGAGGTACATCCTAAAAGCTGAAAGCAATGATAGGAGAGGGGCAAGGAGAAAACTATATTGCATAATAGCCGGAAGCGCTGTATCTAGTTTCCAGCAAGCATTAATGTCTTGATTCTTCACAATTTTTGCTATTTTTTTTGATAAGTTTAAGGTAAAGTCAAAGCAAGTATTGTTTTGATTCTTAATTCCTTGATTGAAAATAAAGGAACAACCCATGAAGACTACGGTTAAATATGACATCGAGCTGATCAAGGAAGAAGCACTTGAGCTTGTTAAAAAGAGACTTGTTAACCGTCAGCAGCCAATTTATACCCTCTGTAAATATATTCCTCATCGTGACTGGATTAATTTTGAACTTGAGCTAGAAAAAAACGAATTTCTACTCAGAGATAGAATTATTGACCTCCTAGAACACGAATCTTGGGATGAAGACTGAGGCTGCATCTAGAAACTGAAACTATTAACAACATCGTAATAAACAGGAGTCAGAATTCAGAATTCAGAATTCAGAATACTCTACCCATGTACCCTTACAGGGAAGCAAGCTACGCGCAGCGTCCCGTAGTGAAGGGATAGACTTTTAACTTTTGAAAAAAAATCATACTAGTTTCGCGCCACTTGCGGGCTAGGTTTTAAACCAATATTCATTACCCAGTCGTACAGAATTCATACTGAATTCTGATTCCTGAGTTCTGAATTCTTCTTATAAAAACCAAATTACAAATTCATTTTTCCAAATGAAAAACCCTCGAATTCATTCGGGGGTTATAAACATAAGTAAGCAGTCAATATTGTTTGTTAAACGGGCATTGGCAGTGCTGTTAGCGGTAGCGGGGCGTTTAGGGACTGACAAATCAAAAAATACTCAACTACTTCTTGTGGGGTGGAGAGAAGTCTGAGCTAAGGCTTCTAAATCAGAACTTCGGGGCGTCTCGCCCGCCCGTAGCCAAAGGCGGGTAAGATGCCCATACCAGATTAGATAATTTATTTGTTGGAAATCCCTTAGTCCGTACTGAGTTAGGAGTGAAGAGTTATTATTCTTTCCTCTGCCCCACTCCCTACTCCCTATTCCCCTATTTTTCTCATTTTGTATCAGCTAATACCTAATAATTAGGCTAGAGCCTCACATTTCGATTAATTGATTACTGAAAACAAATAGCAGGAAATTATACTTATTTGATTTCAGTTAATTGGTATTAAGCAGGTAACTGTTGTAGTCCTATCCATCCACTGCTCGATTGCCGTTGCCTTGCGTAAATAGTTGTATGAGTAGGTTCTTGTGTTTGAGGTTTACTAGGTAGTTTTCCCATTACGGTCTCTGCAAATGAACTGGATTCCTGCCAATTATAAACAGGCATTTCTTGCCAACAGTGGCGACAGAACCAATAAGTCTCTCTACCGCGTATATGTTCTAAAAGTAAACCAGAACAGCAAGGACAGTAATTCATAGTTTTGTCAAATCCAGTTAATAAAAGTGTTATTGCAAATCAAGGCAGCCAGTTGACAAACCCTTAGTTACTTAAACTTAATTTGTCTATATTTTGACTATAGTCTTAGAATGTGAGGAACTTGTGAGTAAATTTAAATTACTTATTATTTCTATAATATTTATACATATTTCTTGAGTAATGATCCCAGCATATTTAACTAGCTCTTCATGAGATCCTCATATTTTCCTGGTAGAATTACAGAGGACAAAGAAAGAAGTTTGAGGTATGTGTTCCGGCGATCGCCCAGCTAAGCTGATGTGTTTTTAAGTTCCATAATTTCAGATCCCTAGAAAGACGTAGGAACGCAAATATGCAATTTAAATGACGCCGTGTCCGCGGGGGTCTGGCAACTCTGGAGACCCTCTTGATAGCTTGCTTAAGAGTAGGGCGCTAACGTCTTCTCTTCTTTAGGAGACACTTTCAGCAAACGAGATGCTCTTGCGATGAGAATCACATTACGATTCCTATAGCTTGCTTCAAACTGGGAGTACGACGAACAGAACTTCTCCTAAAACGCGCAAGGGATGGAGGACAAGGAGACACGGGGACAACTTGCAACAAGTCTCCTTATCCCCATCCTCGTAATTGTTGACTGCGATGGTGTTTCATGGCTCTAGTCCCAATACTGCGTAGGTTTTGGAATTTCTTGGTTGAGGCAAGCTGTTCAATAGCCGGGGGAGAAATGGAGGCAGGGGAGGAGTTTTACCTCCCCTGCTTCCCCTGCTTCCCCTGCCTCCCCTGCCTCCCCTGCTTATCCGAGCAGTATTGGCTCTAGTCCTATTATCAATTTCCAAAATTTGACACTACGTAATACTACAAGAGCATTAATTAAGGTAATCTCTTTAAATAGCAGATCATCTATTTTGAATTTGACAATAGAATGAGTTTGTCTACTCTAAAATTCTATCTACTTGCTGTTCCTGGCTTAGTTACTAAATTATCCTGTTTTCCCTGTACTGTCTGGTGAAATTTACACGACGCATTTATCCATATACTTGATTAATTGCTTCTTTAAGCAAAAAAATTCTTGATTTACAACAATTTACTTCTTATAAGTTTTGCTAGCTTCTGCTAGTTCATCCTGATATCAACAAGATAATTAGAATTGACTAATTAACTATGCGATTAAACGATCAGCTAATTAATTTACCTACTTTATATCATGTTATTAATCGTACTCCATTAACGATTAACCCTAATAGTTATGCAGTCGAAGCTATTATCTTAATGAGTCAGGAAAGATGTAATAATTCTGCCCGCACCACCTTAAATATGTCATTCGATTTAAGCCTTGCAGGTCAATCATTAAGTGACTGCATCTTGGTTATGGAGCGAGGATATTTATTAGGTATTTTTACAGAAAAAGATGTAGTTAAGCTTATAGCTTCTGGAATTGACTTCTCGACGGTGACAATGGCTGAGGTAATGACGCAGCCAGTTGTTACCCTGAGAGAATCAGATTCTCAGGATATTTTCATAGCCTTATCGTTATTGCATCAGCATCAAATTCGCCATCTGCCAGTTTTGGACGACGGTGGGCAATTGGTAGGAATCATCAGTGATACTAGCTTGCTACAAGCCTTTGATTTGGTAAAAATGGTTGGGGTTGTTGATGGCTTACAGCAATCTTTACAAAAATCCACAGATGAATTCAGCCAGGTTAATCAGCAAATTGAAATAGACCAAGTGCGCTGCCAAACTCAAAATTACTTAAAACTATGGGTTGAGGCACAATCTGCTGAAATCATGCAAGTTAATCAGGATCTTCAGCAAGCCCTCGAAGAATTTCGCACGGCAGAAGACGAACTACGCCAACAAAATGAAGAACTGCTCGTTGCTCGTGAGCTAGTAGAATTAGAACGGCAGCGTTACCAGGATTTGTTTGAGTTCGCTCCAGATGGTTATTTAGTAACCGATGCAGCAGGTATTATCCAAGAGGCTAACCGTGCAGCAACGACGTTGTTCGGTGTAGTGCCAGAATATTTGGTCAACAAACCGTTAATATTGTTTATTGCTCAAGAAGACCGCCAGACCTTTATCACCCGACTGAATAATTTGCAGCAGGTGCAGGAGTGGGAAGTTTATCTAAAACCCCGGAAAAAGAAACCTTTCCCGGCTAGCATCAAAGTGGCTGCCATATACGACTCACAGGGCAAGCAGGTTGGCTGGCGCTGGCTACTTTGCAATATTACCGAACGCAAACAAGTAAAAGAAGCACTACGTCAAGCTAACGATGAGTTAGAAAGACGAGTGGCGGAACGGACATTTGAACTTGTCAGGTCTAACCTACTCTTGCAACAAGAAATTAGCCAACGCCAACGGGTCGAGGAAGCATTGCAGCAAAGCGAAAACCTCTACCGCCAACTTGTGGAAAGCCAAACGGACATTATTATCCGCATTGATTTGCAAGGGCGGGTGACCTTTGCCAATGTAGCTGCTTGTGAAACCTTCGGCTGTAAACAAGATGAGTTTCGCGGTCAGTCGTTTTGGAAGTTTATTCATCCAGATGACTTGCCGCAAGTAATGGAAAATATGACAGCTTTAATCTCTTCATTATATCCCTTGACAACTGGTGAGCGACGTGCATTGACTGTCAACGGTATCCGCTGGTTTGAATGGAAAAGTATTGCAATTAAAGATGAAAAAGGACAGGTTGTTGAAATCCAAGGGGTAGGAAGAGACATTACCGAACAGCAAGTTGCGCTGCGCGATCGCCAACTTGCCGAAGAAGCATTGCGCCAAAGTGAGGAGAAATTTCGCAATTTTGCTGAAAACACCCAAGCAGTAATTTGGATTGCTAGCCCTGATTCATTCGATCCTTTGTACATTAGTCCTGCTTATGAAAAGATTTGGGGTCGTTCTCCTCAGGATTTATTTGAGCAGTCGGAGTTTTGGATAAACACGGTTCATCCAGACGATCGCCATCGCCACACCAAACTCATAGAGGAACTGCTGAATAATCAGTTGGCTTCAGCAGAATACAGGATTTTCCGACTTGATGGCTCATTACGCTGGATTTGGAATCGGGGTTTTCCTGTATGCAACGCCCAAGGAAAAATTAACTACTATGGTGGTATCGCCGAAGATATCACCAATCGCAAACTCGCAGAAGAATCACTGCAAGAAAGTGAAGCGCGATTGAGTTTGGCTCTGGAAACTGCCAACATGGGCATCTGGGACAGAAACCTGATGGCTAATACCATTATTTGGTCTGCCAATATGGGACTACTTTATGGTCTACCGAGCGGCACTTCATGTCCACCCTTTGAAGACTACCTGAATTTAATCCATCCAGAAGACCGCGAATCTGTGGTTGCAAGTATAACTCGCGTTATCGAACAAGGAAGAGGAACCACAGAGTATCGAGTTGTCTGGCCTGATGGCAGTATACACTGGTTAAACTCAACAAGTCAGGTATACTATAACGAAATCGGTGAGCCGATACGAATGATCGGTACAAACAGAGATGTTACCGATCGCAAACTCAACGAACAAAAAATCTCCGAACAAGCAGCTCTACTTGATATTGCCACCGACGCTATATTAGTTCGAGATTTTCAATCGCAAATTTTATTCTGGAATAAAGGTGCAGAGCGGATCTACGGTTGGCTTTCCACAGAGGTGATGGCAAGAGACTCTCGAGAGATTTTGTTCCAAGCAGAAACTAAAACGCAATTAGAAGTGCCACTAAAAAGCGTAATTGAAAGTGGTTCTTGGCAAGGTGAATTAGATAAAATTACCAAATCCGGTAAGAAAATTGTCGTCGAAAGCCGCTGGACATTGATGCGGGATGCAAACGGCAAACCCAAATCCATCCTCTGTGTTGACACAGATATTACAGAAAAGAAACAACTCCAAGAGCAGTTTTTTCGCACCCAGCGATTGGAAAGTATTGGCACTCTTGCAGGCGGTATTGCCCACGACTTGAATAATATATTGACACCAATTTTAGCCGCAGCTCAATTGTTACAAGACAAATTTTTCCAAGACGAGGAGCGTTCTGAGCAGCTAATGGCACTTGTAGAAAGCAACGCCAAACGGGGAGCAAGTTTAGTCAAGCAAGTCTTGTCCTTTGCGCGAGGATTTAAAGGAGAGCGCACAATTATCCAAGTCGAGTACCTGATTTCAGAAATTATCCAAATTGTTAAGCAGACATTCCCCAAATCTATTGAATTTTCTACAGTCATCTCAGAAGATATTTGGGCTGTGACTGGAGATACCACACAACTGCATCAAGTGCTGATGAATCTAATAGTAAATGCCCGTGATGCTTTGCCAGATGGGGGTAATATCGAAATTTCTGCGAAAAATCAGTTCACTGACCAAGCTTATACGAAAATGAATCTTGATGCCAAAGTTGGGCATTATATTGTGATTACCGTTGGTGATAATGGAATTGGCATTCCACCAGAAATATTAGATAAAATTTTTGAACCATTTTTTACCACAAAAGAAGTGAATAGAGGCACAGGGCTAGGACTTTCAACCGCACTTGGCATCATCAAAAGCCACGGCGGTTTTATCAAAGTGTCCAGCCGAGTTGGTAAAGGCAGCAAATTTAAAGTTTTTTTACCAGCAGTGGAAGCGAGCCAAATATTTGACACAGAAGATTCAGAAGCGCACCCAGGAAAGGGAGAATTAATTTTAGTTGTAGATGATGAAGCTCAAATTCGTGACATAGCTAAAATCATCCTTGAAAATCACAACTATAAGATGCTTGGCGCTAGTACTGGCATTGAGGCGATCGCACTTTATGCCCAGCACAAGCATCAAATTCAAGCTGTATTGATGGATATCATGATGCCAGAAATGGATGGAATCACCGCTATTCGCACTTTGCAAAAAATGAACAAGCAAGTTCAAATTATTGCCTGTAGCGGACTTAACTCAATGGAAGTGTTTGCTGAAGCTGGTGATGCTAATGTGCAAGCAGTTTTATCCAAACCCTACACAGGCAAAGAATTGTTGAAAATTTTACACCAGGTATTCAGAATTCAGAATTGTAATTAATTTTGTGTAGTAGGGGCGTACAGCTGTCATTGGTGTCAACTTAAGGTGAAACCCGTATGAAGACGTGATGAGTGAATTTACTCGTTTACCATGACTCACCGCGTCACCCCACCCCAGTTTTGTCTAAAGCCAAAACATCCCCTCCCCGCCTGCGGGGAGGGGACTAAGGGGTGGGGTAAAATGCTTGTGGGATAAGCATTTGAGCTTAAGTTGACACGTATGTACAGCTGTACGCCCCTACAGCCAATTTATAATCCAAAAGGGTGGGAAGCTTTTTTGCGATCTCTCCACTACCACCACACCCCCTAATTCCCAATTTGCTCACAATTTCCTCAAATTCTTCCAGTAAATTGGGAGGGTGGGTAACATGTCGCCAAAATTGGGATACTCCCGATGAATATTGTTAGGAAGATTAATGATGAGTTAGCGATCGCTGGACAAATTACACTAGATCAGTTAAAACAAATCGCTGATGAGGGTTATAAGTCTGTACTTAACCTACGTTTACCCGATGAAACAGGTTTCCTGGTTGATGAACAGGAGAAAACTGAGCTTTTGGGACTGTACTATATAAACCTCCCGTTCAAAACTGAAGACATTAAAGAGCAAGGTACGTTCCAGATATTTCAGAAGATTGCTGAGTTACCAAAACCGACTCTCATCCATTGTGATAATTCAATTCGTTCAGCCACAATAGTATTGTTATATATTGCGTTAAAACAGGGCATAGAATTTGAAAAAGCACTGCAAAAAGTTATTAATTTAGGCTTGATATAACAAGAAAATCGTTTGGTTTGGCAAGTTATGATGTAGTTTTTCTACTGTTTTATTGGTTTGGTGTAGATTGCAATATGAATCCACCAACCATCTGTTTTAATGTTTTCAATCATTGCTCAAAGATAATTAAGAATTACGAATTTTGCCTAGTGTTAGATACAGGCAAGGTCGGAGTATGGCTATTTTCTTTGATTAAACGACTATAAGTTCTTTGGGGAATAAAATGTAGTGGATTGTAACCCACGAAACGTAAAATCAGTACACAAGCCCAGGAATATCGACCATCGGTAATAGCTTCGATCACCTGCTCGAATTGTTCTGGAGTAATGGCTTTTTGAAAATTCTTTTGAGAAGAAGAAATTTGGTAGTTCATGGCTAACCCTGATGTAATAACATTTTGGATTTTAGACTTTCTTGCGGAACGCTACGCGTAGCTTGCTTCCCCGTAGGGATAGGGCTTCGCTCAGTCGAACGATTTTGGATTGAGAATTGCCTTCTGTATGTGGGTTTTATTAATCCATCTATCCCAATCATTTGTCAAATTGGTATGACTTACCGAAGCAGTGCTGACCGATACTGATTACTCAACAATTTGGTCTGGATCAAGTGAATTCAGCCGTCAAGAAAAATTTTTGGCTTTTGATTTAGATCCCGCAAGGTTGTCTTGGCTAAGTGAACTCGTTAAACCAAGAATGTGCCTGACTTCAACCCGCAAAGTTTTAAATCGGTCTTCAATTACTAACAAGAACTCTATGGTGTATTAGAGGCTATTTATAAAGTAAAAATAAAATTATTGTCGGGTGTGTTAGGTGCATATTTTGAGATTAATGATCGCCAGAAATATGAACTGCGCCTAACACACCATCTTGTATTGCGGTGCGTGATAGCAAAGCCGTAACGCACCCTACTTAAGATTTACTTTATAAATTGTCTCTTAGAGGATGTTTGAAAAGTCCTTTTCTTAGTAGCAAAACGTTTTAGATCCCCCTAAATCCCCCTTAAAAAGGGGGACTTTGATTCCAGTTCCCCCCTTTTTAAGGGGGGTTAGG
>NZ_JACJSJ010000164.1 GCF_014698115.1 Nostoc sp. FACHB-973 | reverse complement strand
GTACTGACAAGATTGGCTTGAGCCAACTATTCCAGAGCTTGAGCCTGGGCAGCCTCGACTATGAAAGTGCAACTACCCAAGGCTACCTGAGTTTTGGTACTCATTTAAGTAATAGTACTGTCTTAGTTGACATAGATGGTACAGGAGGTCGCGGTCGTGCAACACCATTATTGACTGTTGCTGGTGTATCTGCAAGCACCCTAGCTCAGTCTGATAACTTCGTGTTTTAAGTGGCAGTGGCAAGAAATGTCATTAGTCATTTGTCCTTTGTCATTTGTATTTACCAATGATATAAGGACAAATAATACCAAAAAAAGCGTAATTTCAAAATTTCCACTCGCTACTCGCCCAAATTAAAAATTACGCATTGGTATGGACTCTTACCCAGAGTTTATTCAAGTTTGTCAAAACACTCAACTCAAACCTATTTCATCAAAGAACCTCATGAACATTTCCACATTCATCAAACATTCAACTTTCAAATTCGGTCTTGTCAGCCTTGCCAGCTTGGGGGGTTTGGCAATTACTACCACTTCCGCCTTAGCTGTTGGGTTAAACTTGGGCAGTTGGCAACAATTTGGCGATGTCATTACTTCAGGAGATGCAGCTAATCTGTCCACTGCCAGCTTAGAATTTGCAGATGACGCTCCTGCTAGTGCTGGTGCTTTCAACTATTCCGGGATCTCCGCAGGTGAGGCAGGTTTTTCCCCTGACTTACAAGACTTTCTCGGCTTAGCTGATGCTTCTGCCTTAGATATTGGAGGATTTGCATTTGAGGGATCTGCAATCAAAAATACAATTACTGTGGCGGCTGGTGACGCTTTGAGCTTCGACTGGAACTTCCGGACGAACGAGACAGTTAACAAGGATTTCGCCTTTTTGTTGGTGAACAGCACATTAATCAAGTTAGCTGACTTCACTGATGCAACCCAAGCTGACAGTCCTTTTCTTCAACAAACAGGGATTCGTTCCTATACCTTCAGTACTGCTGGAACCTACAGCGTAGGCTTGGGGGTGGTGGATGTGGATGATTATGGAATTACATCAGCTCTGGAGGTGAAAAACGCCGCAATCAAGCGAGTTCCTGAACCAGCAACTTTTCTGGGAGCGTTGACGGTGTTTGCTTACGGTATCGGTATGCGCCGGCGTTGTCGGAAAAAAACTGTAGCATCAAACATCGCTTTTTAGGCACTTCCCTAAGGGATTGGGGATTGAACTGTTCCCAATCCTTAATCTTTTTTAACTCTGTTTTCACATGTGGTCGTTTTTAAGTAAAATCTTTTATAAAAACACATATAAACTGTATATTTTAAGTGGCAGCGGTTAGCGTACCTAACTCGGTGGGACTAAAACAAAAGTTTCCAGTGAATGGGCTACGGTATAGCTTTTCTGACACACCAGATATTCTTGAGATGCACCAAAGCTAATGACTGAAGCGCTCCAAATCGGTAATCGTACAATCACAGCTAGTGAACTGATTTCTTTACTAGCAAGTTACCAAATGCTGCCACAATTGCAGCGAGAATTGATCATCGATGAGGCGATCGAGCAAAATTCACGCTCCACCAATGTGGCAATAGAGTTTACACCTGAAGAAGTAGCCCAAGCTAAACAGCAGTTTTACGCCGAAAAACAGTTGAAAAATGAAGAAGACATCCAAGCTTGGATGGCACGTCAAGGTCTGACTTATCAACAACTAGAAGCGATTACCACTCGAAAGCTGAAAATTGAAAAATTTAAGCAAGCTACTTGGGGTAATAAACTCGAATCTTACTTTTTTCAGTCCAAGTCAAAACTTGACAAAGTAATTTATTCACTACTGCGAACCCAAGATGTGGGAATTGCTCAAGAACTTTACTTTCGTATTCAAGCAAAAGAAAACTCTTTTGCTGACTTGGCGCGGGAATATTCACTCGGACCAGAAGCCCAAACTGGCGGTTTAGTAGGCCCAGTTGAACTGAATGCACTACATCCGGTGATGGTGCAAATGCTCTCTAGCAGTCAACCAGGCCAAATATTACCCCCTACCCGCATCGCTGAATGGTTTGTAATTTTGCGGCTGGAAAAATTTATCCCGGCACAATTAGATGAATTCATGAAAGCCCGCTTACTGAATGAACTGTTTGAAACTTGGCTACAAGAACAGCAAAAACAAATCATGTCTGCACAACAAGAACAGGCTGCAACACAGAAACAGAAAGATGTTGATAATCAATTAACTTAAGTATGGGAAAGTAACTCTGATTGGCACAGCTTCAACTGTTTTTCCGATACAACCTGATGCTCTTTACGCCAAGCCTGAGGAGGCAAACCGTGATGTTGGCGAAACTGGCGGGAGAAATGAGATACGTCTTGATAGCCTAATGCTTTGGCAATTTTCTCTATGGTCTGATCATTATTTTGGAGTAAGAAACGAGCTCCTGCCATTCGGCGTTTGACAATCCAGCAGTTAACAGTCTCTCCTGTCTGCCTTGCTACTCGGTTAGTTAAGTAAGCCGGTGAGTAACCAACTGCCTCAGCTACATCACACAAAGTAATTCCTTGGTGGTAATGGGCTTCGATGAAGTCAAAAACTTCTTTTAATTGGGGAATGCAAGGAAAGATTGATTTAGGAAAGGTAATGCCTTCTTGACGAGAGCCTTCTCTAGGAAAGGGTTCTCTACGAGAGCTTTCGCCAACGCCAACATTAGCATCTTCGGCGATCGCTGTAGTATTATTATCATCTCCAAATACTGATTTTGAAGCTTTATTAAATTGAATTGCACACCAGTTTTGCAGAGTAGCTTGCTTTTGCAGTCGGGTAGCGATCGCTCTGAGCAATTCATCTAGTGTAGAGGGTTTGGTAAGATAGTCATCTGCCCCCAATTCCATAGCTTTGCGAACATCTGCTTTGGTACTACTGCCAGTCAGAAAAATGAAAGGAATAATCGTTGTCAGAGGATTTTGGCGTAACGTAGTTAGAACGCTATAACCATCCATATCAGGCATTGTGATATCACAAATTACTAAATCGGGTATACACTCTTGTGCTTGTTGAATACCAGCAAGACCATTATCAGCACCTATGGGATCAAAACCTTTAGCCTTAAGACCCTTTAAATAAAGATTGCGGGTAACGTTATCATCTTCAATGACGAGAATTTTCTTTGACGATTGGTACATCATTTACTCTCACCAAAACTTTTTGCGATAAATAGTTGCTAGACTCTTTCCTAAATATGTAAATAGAAATGAGATTGATTCACTTTTTTTTGAGAGTTATGAATGTTCAAATATTAAACAACAATTATTTTGATTTCAACACTTATAACTCGGAATCGGTAAACTTTGATTTGATTAACGGCAACATCACAGTAAAAGTGCTGCCCACACCAACTTCGCTTTCTACAAAAACTTGACCTTGATGCAAATCTACAAGAGTTTTAAGAATCGATAACCCTAGTCCAGTACCAGGTATATTATCAATATTACTACCACGGTAAAATGGCTCAAATAGTCGTTGTTGATCTAGTAGTGAAATACCAATACCTCTATCTTTTACCTGAAAAATGACTTTGTTATTATTGCAAGATAGTTTAAAGTCAACTACGAGATTTGAGGGAGAATACTTAATTGCATTATCGAGCAAATTCTTCAAAATAGGTTCTAACAGTTTTTTATCTATGCAAGCTATTAGAGAGTTATCTTGACTTCGGAAATTTATCTGCTTTTGGCGAATATTCATCTGCATTTGTGCAACTAAATCATGACAAAATTTTACTAAATCAAGAGATTTTGGTTCAAAGTTTAGTTTTGCTGATTCTGCCTTAGAGAAGAACAAGATTTCATCCAACATCTGACTGAGTTCTTCAGTAGCTTTTTGAATGTGATCGAGTAGTGGTTGTATTTTCTTCTGTGTACGTTTATCTACTTCTTCCTTTAGGAGACTATTAGAAAATGAAACAATATTCAGCGGAGTACGGAATTGATGGCAGACCATAGAAAGAAAGCTGGCTCTAAGTTCACTCAATTGTTTTGCTTTTTCTAAAGCTTGATTAAGGTTTAATTGTGCATATTTGTAATCGGTAATATCAATGCCTGCAATCATTTCAACTGGTTTTCCACCAAAATCTAGCACTCCATCCAGCATTGCAACTGCACAAGCTAGCCAGCGTTCCGTGCCATTTTTTGTGAGAATATTCATCTCTTGATATTCAAAGTTAGTTGCTTCACCCTGGTTACGTACCTGTCTGCGTTTTTTACTTTTAATTAGTCGGCGCAAATCGAACCCTGTTAGCAGTTCCTCTTTTGTATAGCCAGTAAGTTGCTCTACTGCTGGATTTATGTAACAAAGCCGCGTACCTTGAATTAAGAAAGTGCTAGCATCTGTTGTTTCTGCTAAAGTCCGAAATCTAGCTTCGTTGAGCCGTAAGGCTTCCTCGGTTCGTTTAGACTCAGTAATATCCCAAATACTCCAGACTCTACCAATAATTTTGCCTCCCAGCCACTGAGGTTTAGAGTAGTGTGCAAAGACTCTCCCATCCTTTAACTCTAGAATGTCATAACTCTCGAAATCAGATTGGCTAGATACTTCCCAAACCAGGCGACAAAAAGCTTGTGGATCTTTAAGTTGGTTCTCAAAAAAGGCTTTGCATTGAGGACATTTTTTAGATAGTACCAGGGACTCTGGGATCTGCCACATATCTATAAATTTTTGATTTAAGCTCAGAATATCTCCCTCAAAATTAACTACGACAATCCCAATGGCAGTGGATTCGAGAGTAGCTCGAAGTAATGATAGGGATGCTTCTAGTTCTATTTCTTTGGCCTTGAGTTCAGAAATTTCCTGTTGTAAATAGCTTTTAGCACCATTGAATCCATCAGTCCATTTTTGGACACTGAATTCTACTATTTCATCTGTTTTTTCACGAACAAAGGCACAGCAAAATTCCATATCTTGGTCTTTTACATAGGTAATAGATATTTCTACTAGAAATATCCGGCCTCTTTTTGTCCGATAGCGAGATTTAAAAGTAAAAGAATTATGCGATCTAATATCTGACCAATTGTGTAGAGAAAAGTCTACATCTACATCATGCAGTTTCATCGAAAGTAGTTCCTCGCGGGAATACTCAGTCATCAGACATGTAGCATCGTTGACGTAGATAAACTCGGCGTTTGCTCCTAAACAGAAGGCAGCATCTACAGCATGATTTATTAGGAAGTGAGCAAACTTCATCTCTGCTTCTGGCTGTAGGAGCCACTGTGTGTTGCATGTAGTTAATGTATAGTCGCCAGAATTCATATCTTTACTTGCTCCTTGTAATCAATCAGCACCATAGCTATTAATGAGCTAATAATCCCAATCTCGTAAAATGCTGAGTGCAGTGTTGGGCTGTGAAAAAATCGAATTAGTTCGCAAATTAAAGAAAATTACTAACTAACTTTACAAAACTTATCATAACAATAAAAATTAGAAAACGTGAAGATTTTAATCACAATTGCCTAAAAAAACTCAGATAGTTGGAGTTTATTTTTGACTGAAAAAGCTTTTTATGTGCATAGGAAATCTGGACAAATCAAATCAAGATTCGTCAATAGACCTTATTAGATAAGAGTTCAAAACCCTTAATCCACTAAGTTAAAAAGATATTTTAAATTTCAACCACCCAATACCAGAGCTATAGCGGTTCTCGGTAAGCGTGAAGTACAGGAACCCCACCCCCAACTCCCTCCCCGCAAGCAAGGAGGGGGCTATGATGTACCTCATTTGATTGGGAAACGCTATAACTAGTACCCAACAACATAAACACACTAACCATACTTTTACCTTAAAAGCAAGCTACAAAATCCGTGAAAAACTTATAATGTAAGCTTTTTGATTTTGAATTGCACATAGTCCTGCAAAAAAGCAAGCTACGGGCAGCGTCTTACAGAAATACCGCACTGGTGTAGAGTCGTTTGATTGTCAACATAAATGAATTTGCCCTGCTTGGCTGGGCTTGAATGAGCAAAAATTTGTTCATTTATTCATTTTCTTAATTTATCTTAACTTACTCTCTCAGGGATTTAACTATAGAAGAATATCCCTAGTCATCTGTCTCAAGAAATACATTTGTATTAACCAAGCTGCGTATGTAAATGTTTATTTTTTTACACAATTCATTTTCTATTGAAAAATTCCGTATATGTATGTTGCTTGTATTGCTAAGTCATCTTTCATCAAAGATAGACTCAATCAAAAGGTTGCATACTCATCGCTTAGTCATCTCTCAAAGGAAATAGAAAAAATTAAGAAATTATGTCTTTATTGCTACAAAAAAATCAATCAAATAATATTTAGTGACAACATATATAGTCTTCCATCGCTATCGACAACGAAAAATGAAAGCCAACTTTTTAGCAAGAGACGGCAATTACCTTAGAAGCTTTACGATCATCTGTTTTAGCTAAAACTCTAGTATCCCAATGATTATTGTTTTCCTCTAGCAAGAGAAATTAAACAGCGATAAGTAAGTCAGCGTGATTAAACCAAACTATGTAAATCTTTGTAAGGATAAAGGCTAAAGCTTCTTTCCTTTGTCCTCTTACACTTTAATCTTATTAATATAGTTTTGTTTATTTGCGCCGACTTACTTAACCATCGAGAAACTGTTGTGGTTTTGCTGATGCCTAAGCTAAAACAGTTTTGATGTACATCAAAATCAAAAGATTTTTCATTGTAAATGTAGTGATATAAGTGGTGGGCGATCGCCAGGTATTAATCTTTCAGAATGGCTAAGTAAATATTGTAGCCATTGCAACAAAAGCGAAGGATTTGACATACTTATCAAAAGATTTTTCATTGCAGATTAGTCTTGATTATATTAGACCTCATCAAATATCAATATTTGCATATGCTGAGTGTTAAATAATTACTGGAATCATCGCAATAGAAACAAAAAAATTGACACGCTCATCAAAAGATTTTTGATTGCACATCTGTATTCATCTCCTTTATTGTGATTGATAGAAGCACAAGCTTAATTGCTGTATGCTTTGCAAAAATTTTTTGGTAATCCGCTCACAAGCATCAATCAGCAGCGATCAACCGTTTCTACTATCGACTAAGCTTAGCGATAACTGAAAAAAATACAGAGTTGTTTGTATTAAATATTTCTACTGCTGTAATTGTAAACAAAGCAGTTTTTGTGTAACTTTATGTAATTACCTGAAAGCAATGAGTCAAAACTATACAGGTTCAAACTCTCCTCTAATTGTTACCGAGCCATACAACGAATTTGCAACAAATAAATATGTAGAATCTGTATCTGACGTTTCCCATCAGCTTGATGAATCAGAGAAGAATGGGGAAATTCAGCCTTTTTTCTACCATGAAACAGCCCCAATAATCTCAGTTGCAGATGCGATCGCTCAGATGTTGGTCAATTTGGGAGTAAACTACGCCTTTGGTGTCGCCGGCGGTGCGATGGCAAGCCTTTGGGGCGCGTTGTCCAACAGTGCCATAGAGGTGTTGAACTTCCGCCATGAAGCAGGAGCAGCCTTTGCAGCCACCGAAGCCTACTTTGCTAGCGATCGCCCTACGGTAGTCTTCACCACAGCAGGCCCAGGTATCACCAACGCCCTCACCGGCTTATTTGCCGCTCGTGGCGAAGGTGCAAAGGTGATTTTGCTGTCGGCTTGCACCTCCGCAGCCCAGCGTGGACGCTGGGCGATTCAAGAAACCAGCACCTACACATTGCCCAGTGGGGGAATTTTTACCCCAGGAGCGCTATTCAACTATGCAATCACCATCGAATCTGCCGCTCAACTCCCACAGATTTTTCGCAAACTTGCTCTAGCTTTAGCGCAACCAGGCGGATTTGTTGCTCATTTGAGCATTCCCACCGCTGTGCAGACAAGTTTAATTGAAGATGTAGCCCTACCCCAACTAGATGTTTCTCGTTTTCCGGTAACTGCTTCAAAAGAAGCGATCGCTAAATCTATAGAGTTATTATCATCTGGCCCCTTTGCCATCTGGGTCGGTTTCGGTGCCCGCGACGCAGCAGACGAAATCCGCCAACTCGCCGAAAGAACCGGAGCAGCCGTCATGTCCTCACCCCGTGGTAAAGGCATCTTTCCTGAAGATCATCCCCAGTTTGTGGGTGTCACAGGTCTAGGGGGTCATGCTTCCGTCTTGACTTATATGGAACAACAACCTCCACTACATACACTCGTATTAGGAACCCGCCTTGGCGAACCGACTTCCTTTTGGAGTTCAGCGCTAGTTCCCAAAAGAGGTTTTATCCATGTAGATATTGACCCAGAAGTGCCAGGAATAGCTTATCCACACATTGAAACTTTCGGGGTTCGGTCTGACATCAAAACCTTTGTGCAAGAACTGTTGCAGCACTTACCAAATGCTCCTCATGGTTTTGCAGATTTGTCCTTACCTCGTCCAGAACAGCAAGCGATCGCACCTCCTTCAGACATAGACTATCCAGTGCGACCAGAAGTATTAATGGCAGCGATTCAAAAGATTGTAGTTGAGGGTAGCGATGCCATAGTGATGGCAGAGTGTGGTAACTCATTTACTTGGTCAACGCATCTACTACAATTTGCCCAAGCCAATCGTTACCGAGTCAGCACCGGAGTGGGAGCAATGGGTCACGCCGTCACAGGAGTGTTGGGTGCAGCCCTGGCGAACAATAGCAAAGCTGTGGGTATTGTCGGCGATGGGGCGATGCTGATGAATAACGAAATCAGCACAGCTGTGAAATATAAAATTCCGGCTATTTGGATAGTACTCAACGATGCACGTTACAACATGTGCCATCAAGGAATGAAAATCTTGGGATTAAAAGGTGCCGACGCAACACTTCCGCCGACAAACTTCGCCATGATTGCGCGTGGGATGGGAGCAGAAGCGATCGTAGTTGTTAGAGAGTCCGATATTGAAGCTGCATTAGAACAAGCGATCGCTTCAAATGTTCCTTTTCTCATCGATGTCGTCATTGATGGCGATCGGCCAGCACCTTCTGGCGGACGTAATAAGAGTTTGGCAGCACAAGGAGTCAAATCAAATCTGACTCAAACTCCAGCCAAACCAGTTTCATTTCCCTTAGTTTGACTAGAACAGCCTTCTAACTAGCATCTTTTTCTTGGCGGTATTCTTTTTTGAGAACCCACAGAATAAACGTCGCCTCCTAATACCAATTCTCTATAATTTACCAACACTTCAATCTCCGCGTCTTTGCCTCCTCATCTTTAATCCTATTTTGGAGAATTGGTATAACTTCTCTATAAATCCAGACCGTCAAAGCACTAATCAACCCAAAATCAATATTGAGAAACCAAAATGCTGCTATTTGAAACTGTTAGAGAAATGGGTCATGAACAAGTTCTTTTCTGTCATGGTAAAAATCCAGAAATTAAGGCAATTATTGCTATCCATGACACAAGCTTGGGACCAGCAATGGGAGCTACAAGACTCTTTCCTTATGTTAGTGAAGAAGCTGCTTTAAAAGACGCCCTTCGTCTAAGTCGTGGAATGACATATAAAGCTGCCTGTGCCAACATTCCTGCTGGTGGAGGAAAAGCAGTCATTATCGCTAACCCTGAAAATAAAACAGATGAATTATTGAGAGCTTATGGACGTTTTGTTAACAGTATTAATGGACGTTTTATTACTGGACAAGATGTAAATATTACCCCTGATGATGTGCGAACAATCGGTCAAGAAACTAAATATGTAGTTGGGCTATCAGAAAAGTCAGGTGGCCCTGCGCCCATAACATCTCTAGGAGTTTTTCTCGGAATTAAAGCCGCTGTAGAGTTTCGTTGGCAAACTAAAAGACTTGATGGATTGAAAGTAGCAGTTCAAGGTCTAGGAAATGTAGGCAAAAATCTCTGTCGGCATTTACATGAACATGATGTTCAGCTTTTCGTGAGTGATATAGATCCAGCAAAAACAGCAGAAGTTAAACGACTTTATGGTGCAACTGTTGTAGAACCGTCAGAAATTTATTCTCTTGACGTAGATATTTTTGCTCCTTGCGCTCTAGGAGCAATTTTAAATAGCCATACAATTCCTTTCATCCGCGCTTCCATTGTTGCTGGTGCAGCTAATAATCAATTAGAGAATGAGCAACTACATAGTCAAATGCTTACTAAAAAAGGGATTCTTTACAGTCCTGATTATGTCATCAATGCCGGAGGACTCATTAATGTTTACAACGAAATGATTGGCTATGACGAAGAAAAAGCCTTGAAGCAAGTCCATAACATTTATGACACATTACTAGCAATTTTTGATATTGCTAAACAACAGGGAATTACTACTAACGATGCTGCTAAACGATTAGCAGAAGACAGAATTGCAAAAGGTAAACGCAACAAAACTAAGGCGCTCGCAGCTTAGTTGTTAATTTTCGCTAGTTAGTTATAAGGAGTAAAAAATGGAAAAAAATACGTTTGCAACATCAGCTTATATTGCTACTTCACCAGAGATTGCCTTTGACTACCTTTGTAGTTTAAAAAACTTGGATGAATGGACGCTTTATAGCCGGATGAAAGAGCAAATTGACGAAGATACCTGGTTAGGAAGTGCGTCTGGTTATCACAAAAATCTCTACTATCACGTTAAAAAACTAGAGAATCCACTTTTCTACGGTATTGAATGGCACTGCGGGCTAGAATATCAGAAATATTTTCAAGTTTACCCCGTCTTGCTATTTCCTCCAGATTATATCGAGCCTGGAACAGAGGAAAAGGGCGTGTATTTTCACTGGTTAAGCTTTGTCGATCCAAAACGGCAAACTCAGATGATTATGCAGGGAATTCACACGGTACACACTTCCGAGTGTCGTTCTCTCAAAGGGAATTTGGAACGCAAAACTGGTCATACTACAGCAGCTAAAGGACGCTACTTTATTGATACTGACACCATCTATGTTGATGCCCCAATTGAAATTGGGATTGAATACTTAAAAGACTTACGAAATATAGATGAGTGGGCGCATTTACTTCGACCTAATGGCGAGATTGGTCTTGAGTCAGGTGAATTCAAAGATGAATATGACCAGAAAGTAAAAGTTTCTGTACGGTTACATAGTTTGAGTAAATACTACTTACTTGAACAGGAATACTTTTATCCAGAATATGAATATTATCAGCGCTCTGTATCGCTACTGATTCCAACTGCTTATGCTTTCGCCGATCCTGAAGCTTCTGGTTTTATCCTGCATCGGATCACATTTTGGAAAGTAGATGGAACCGTTAGCCACGGCAAACTTCAGATTGAAGACTTTGGGGCTGAGAGCATGAATATTAAACGTTTGCTGGAAGCAAAAGCTGGAAATCTCAAATCATTTGATCGGGGGATGAGTTATTTGCCAAAAATTAAAGAGGAGTTAGTTATTAGTAATTAGTCATTGGTCATTGGTCGAAAGACAAATGACTAATGACAAACAAAAAATATGAAACTGAAGCAATTTAGTATTACTTTTCTGAGTTTTTGTGTCGTCGGTTTTTCGGGAATAAAATCTGCGGAAGCTGCATCATTTTCGGTAATCGCCGAGGGTCTTGATAATGCGGGAGGTTTAAGTTTTAGCCCTGATGGTAATCTCTATGTTACAGAGGCGGGAATAGGTGGAAATGGAGCTTGTGTTCCACCAGCAAGTGGTCAGGGCGATTCTTTATGCTATGGCACAACTGGTGCAATTACCAAAATTGAAAATGGTAAAACTGAGCGTATACTTACAGGACTTCCTTCTTTAGCATTACCAAATGGAACTGGAGGCGCTGGGCCTCGTGACATCAAATTTGATGCTACAGGTAAGCCTTATGTTCTGCTTGGGTATGGGGCTAATCCAGTTTTTCGCGATCGCAATTTAGGTAAAACTGACCTCGGTAAAATCATTGCACCCGACTTTAATACCAATTCCTGGACAACTATTGCCGATATAGCTAACTATGAACTCGCCAACAATCCCGATGGTAATGATGTAAGTAGTAATCCCTTGGGTTTGCTAATCGATGGCAATAATTTACTTGTGGTTGATGCAGGTGCAAATGACTTGCTGGGTGTAAAAACTGATGGGAGTAATTTGCAGGCTGTTACCACATTTCCTCAAGAGATATTGACTAATCCAATTTTTCCACCTAGTGGTACTCCATCCAATGAACCATCACAGGTGCCATCTCTAGACGAAACACCGCGATCGCAATTTCCAATTCAAGCAGTACCCTCAAGTGTAGCTATAGGCCCCGATGGCGCTTATTATATCAGCCAATTTACTGGTTTTCCCTTCCCAGAAGGTGGAGCAAAAATCTATCGCATAGGTGCTGATGGTTTACCAACAATCTATGCCGATGGTTTTACCCAACTTACAGACTTGGAATTTGATAGTCAAGGCAATTTGTATGCTTTGCAGTATGCTAATCAATCAGCCTGGAAGGGTAATTTTGATGGTTCTTTAATTAAGATAGCTGCTGATGGAACTCGCACAACTATCCTCAGTGGTAATGGATTAGAGTCACCTAGCGCCTTGACAATTGGTTCTGATGATGCAATTTACATTACAAATCGAGGCGATCGCCCTGGTCAAGGACAAGTTCTCAAAGTTGAAAATTTCCAGTCTATTCCAGAATCTGATTCTGTTTTAGGCATATTAGCGATCGGTGTTTTGGGCGTTGGTTGGTTGCACAAAAACAGAAGCCCCAAAAGCTTACTGGCTGGACAGTCCTACAAAACTCCAGCTGAATTCTGAATTTTTTCTTGATAAAAATTTCCACAAACAAATTATTTAACTCTCAATCTCTAAAGGTATGAAACTCAAGTCATTTGCCCTGACATCTGTGACATTTTGTTTTGCTGCTATTTGTGGAATACCATCTGCACAAGCTGCAACTTTAACGACAATTGTCGGTGGAATTAGTAATGCACGGGGTCTTAGCTTTGGTCCTGATGGAACTCTCTATGTAGCAGAGCCAGGTATCGGAGGCAACGGAAACTGTCAACCATCTCCGAGTACCCTGTTTCAGCCTATCTGTGCTGGTAACAGTGGTTCACTCGTCAAAGTTACGCCAGGTGGTCAGCCAGAGCGGATACTCACTAACTTTCAGTCTCTAGCAGAACAACCCAGCGGTAACCAAGGTGCTGGTATTCAAGACCTGCAATTCGATTCTGTTGGGAATGCTTATCTTCTGACTGGGTTTGCTGGTTATCCAGGAAACCGCGATCTAGAAACCCTTAACCTTGGTTCTCAATTCCCCATCCCAGAAAAGCAACTTGCTACTTTCCCGCCATCAACACCCGATAAAGTTTTGAATACGCCGCTCCTAGCACAACTTTACAAAGTAGACTTGAACACCGGATCTCTCAGCAGTATTTTTGACTTTGCCAAGTATGAAATCACCAAAAATCCAGATGGTGGAGATGTGGTAACCAATCCCTATGACTTGAGTATTAGCGGTGATAGTGCATATGTTGTTGACGGTGGTGGCAACACTGCTTACAAAATTAAACTTGACGGAAGTGACTTCCAGGCAATTGCAATTCCTAAAAACATCATTAGTAAGTCTGACTTACCACCAGGATTACAAGTACCTCCAGGGCTATTAGAGGAACTTCCAGGAGACAAAATAGCAATTCAATCAGTACCCACAGGTGGCGCAATTGGGCCAGATGGAGCTTTATATGTTGGCGAATATACAGGTTTTCCTTATCCAGAAGATAAATCACGGATTTTCCGCATTGGTGAGGATGGAAACCCAGAACTTTATCTCGATGGGTTTACGCACATTACAGACCTAACCTTTGATGAAGATGGCAATTTGCTGGTTTTACAGTTCAGCGACACCTCACAATTAGGGGGTGACATCACAAATCTACCTGGTTCTCTGATCAAAGTTGCTGCTGATGGCACTCGCACAACACTTGTTGCAGCAGGTCAAGGGCTAGATTCGGCTGATGGAATTGATATTGGTCCTGACGGCAAAATTTATATTACCAATCGTGGTGTTGGTCCAAGACTAGGGGAAGTTGTTCGGGTAGATATTCCCGAACCTGGTTCACTAGCAGGCTTATTAGCACTAGCTAGTGTAGGCGCAACTGCTGCCATTGGCAAGCGAAAACGCCAACAAAAGTTAGGTGAAGAGTTGCTAGCCAAAGCAGAGACTATCTAATTCGCCTTTACCTGGCTTTAGAAATCTAGGAACGAGTATAACTCATACAACCAGGGCATAAAACTCATGGGATTAGTCAAAAATTTATCAATTGGCATTCTTGGTGCTGGATTCACGATATTGGCAACAGCTGCCCAAGCCAAGGCTGTAACATTAACTTACGACAGAAGTATCGGCAGTCCTGGCTTTGGCCCTGGGCAGCTGTTTGTTCCCCAAGGAATAACGGTGGATGACTCCGGGAATACCCTCATCAGTAACGGTCGCGGTCTTAACCCGGATGGCACTTTCAACCCAAACATCGGTAACAAAGTTGAAGTATTCGATCCTCAAGGTAATTATATTGGAGCGATCGGTGAGGGCGGCAAGGGGCCTGGACAATTCGACGAACCATCAGCCCTAGAAATCGATCCAGATACTGGGAATTTATATGTAGGAGATGTTTTCAACAACCGCGTTAATATCTACGACCCCCAAGGTAACTTTATTAAATCATTTGGTGAATTTGGCGGTCTCATACCGGGTAGAGCTTTCTTTGGCCCATCTGGTGTGACATTTGACAAAGACGGCAATGTATATATTGGTGATTTTAGCGGCGACAAGATCAATAAATACACCAAGGACGGCGAGCTAATTGGTAGCATTGGCGGTTCTGGCACTGAGCCTGGGCAGTTTCAAGGGGTAGCAGGTTTAAGAATTTCCCCAGTCAGCG
>NZ_JACJSJ010000163.1 GCF_014698115.1 Nostoc sp. FACHB-973 | reverse complement strand
GAAATGGTTGATAAACTAATCTCAGTTGCACTCGACTTAATAAATCCTCAACATTTAAGAAACTGGTTTGCTAGTTGTTGCTACTGTACCTCATAGCAGCCGTAAATGCTGTATCAAAAATTTCGATTTCTAGAAAATTGCCTAGTTATCTATAAATGTATTGTAGACTACCCAATTATCAAATAAGTAATCCAGCAGAATTATTTACAGGACTTACGTAACTGGCACAGCGCGATCGCATTTTGAGAATATTTATGTACTAAAGCCTATATGCTTTCTATTGGAGTAATTTTAGGGCTGATCTGGTGGCTCGTCACCAATCAGAAGTCCTTTTTTACTCGACTTCAACTGTTTCCAAAGTGCTTTAATCTGTTTGTAAGCATCTTGTGGGTCAAGCTTACCATTAGTTTCTAGATTGGTAATGTAGCTAACTTTTTGAGCAAATTCTTGAAGATTGGCATTAAATACTAAATTCTCTGGCTTAACTTGACCGTAATAGCGACTGCGAGGGTAAAGAAATTTATTTTTGTCTTTTGGATTAGGCTCGTTCATTACTTCACCCCCAATAAGTGACTTTTTACTAACGATAGTCATAAGTGAGCTTCAATGAAAAAATTGCCGTTGACTGAAAAGGAGGGCAGGAAGGAGGAGTAATACCATTTCACGAAAATCTTGATACATATAGATTTACTGTAGGGGCGCCAAGCTTAGCGCCCCTACCAAGGTATTTGTGTCAACTTTAAAGTGAAATGGTATAAGGAGTTATCATCCTTCACTCACCCAGCACTCTTAACAGCAAGCCTTGTTCAAATAACTTTCCCTGTTAAGGGAAAGTTATTTGAACCGGATTTACTCAGTGAGAAAAAATAATCGCACTACTAATTAGTATCGGAACTATTGCAAACAATGAGCGAGTCTTAAAGGGAACACAAAAATATTATACGGCAACTAAGCATTTATTAGCTGTGATAACAGTAAGGCTTTTCAATCATGAACATAAAGCGCAAATCATACCTGCGATCGCGCCATGTGTTGCAAAGATCAGCAAGTTTCATCAGCCAACGAAATCATGAGGATTGTAGCGTTTGCGATTGATAAGTTGGATGCGTTTGGACAATAGCTTTTGACTATTCCCTGTTGTCTCCTTGGCTGAGTTTGATGTGTACTTGTGGGTTTTTACTTCAATTAATAGGCACACTCCACCAAGCTAAACCATAGGATTGAGTAGCTTCATTTAACTTTTGACGAAACTGGACGCGGATTTTGTAATTTCCAGTAGCAGCAACGGGGCAGAAAATATGTTCTACACTATCGATTTGGCTGATTGAAGAACAAACAACGCCACCATCTGAGTTTTGAGCATCAGCTTTGACTAGGTAGAGATCGAGGTTATTCAAGCCGCGATCGCGAAAATTTTCACCCACGTCATACTGCTGATTCTTATTGCTATCATTGAGTTCTACCAATCGATCCCAACTCAGAGTAATAGCTACAAAACTACCCTGCTTCAACGGTTTCCCTAAGGCATAATCAACGTAGTTGCCAACATCGATTGTGTGATAATCCCAACCAATAGGTGGCACCGTAGCTGATGGCTGCCATTGACCAGCATTAAATTGCTGATAAGCTCGAAATACATTCAAATGACCCGCTCCCATTTGGGCATCCAAAGGAATTTTTGGATCTTTGTAAGCATCAGAAGCTAGCCAATCTTGATTTTGTTTATCAATTAGCGTCCGAGTCATTCCCAAGCGCAAACCATCGCCGCTATCTTGAATTTTGTCTGCGGAATTGAGCAATACAGCTTTCATCAGTTGATGGCGCCGGGAATCTGTACTCCAATGGGGTTGTTTTGTTCGTATCTGTCGGTCACCAAGTTCCTGCAACAAAGCAACACTAGCGGTAACTTGCGGTGCGGCAAAACTTGTCCCCGTGACTTTATTCAATTTGCCATCAGGATTAAGTAAAGCAATGTTATTACCAGGAGCAACTAAACTGATAGCGCGACGCCCACCGATATTAAACTCCCTCCCAGCTAGTCGCCCACTGACTCCTTGATTAGCACCCGCCAGATTAGCAACATCTACTTTGTTAAAAATCCCTCCTCTGCGGGATGAAAAAGCCACGTTTATTCCGTTAAAATTGTCTGTAGGAATAGGAATACCGCCTTTTCCCTGGTTGCCAGCGATCGCATACAAAACATCATGAACGCGACTAGACCAGTCAACACATAAAGTTAATAAAGCATTACCGTCTAGAGTCGCCTCCGGTCGAGGATCGCGCCCTAGAGGTTCACCAAAACTAAAGTTAATCGCCCGGACATCGCCACTATTTTGCAGTGCTATATGCTGGGCCGATAAGCACTCTTCTGGCTGACCCATATTTTTAGTAGAACCGACAGCAGACGAGTAAAGTCGCGCTCCCGGAGCAACTCCTGGTATACCTTTGTCTTGACTCACCATCACACCAGCAACATTGTAGGCATGGGGGTCAACACCGCTATTTGACTTAGCCGGGCCATTGCGTAAGAACACCCCAGCTAAAGAGATGGCACGGTTTTTAGACACTGCCTTATCCCAGCCAAACATTCCCGGCCGCCCAATTTCCACCTGACCAATGGCAATCTTGCGACCGATTAAATTATAAGGAGTTTGGTGTAGCTTGAGAGCATCAATGCCGTTAGTTCCCAAGGGGGATTCTAAAGCTGAAGCAATTACCGGCGCACTCAGACACGAAGCACCCAATCCCCAAATTATCCAGGTTAGTTTTTTAGTCATTTGTCATTTGTCATTTGTCATTTGTTATTGGGCATGGGACATTGGGCATTCCTTCGGCTTTGCTCAGGGCAAGTGGGGATTGGGCATTGGGAAGAGGATAAGGGGGACAAGGGGAAAGATTTGTCTCCCCCTGCTCCCCCTGCTCCCCCTGCTCCCCCTGCTCCCCCTGCTCCCCCTGCTCCCCCTGCTCCCCACTCCCCAAAAAAGCCGGGATCAAAGTTATGAGATCAGGCTCAATATTTTGTTACAATGCTTACAGACGAGGACGCTTAAAAACCCACTAGCCATGACCCAAAACCTATCTCAAAAGCCCATTGTAATTGCTCCATCTATCTTATCAGCCGATTTTAGTCGTTTGGGTGACGAAGTTCGCGCCGTAGACGAGGCTGGAGCGGATTGGATTCATGTTGATGTAATGGACGGTCGTTTTGTACCTAATATTACGATAGGCCCTCTGGTTGTGGAGGCGATTCGTCCAGTTACGACCAAGCCACTGGATGTCCACTTGATGATTGTGGAGCCAGAAAAGTATGTAGAGGGATTTGCTAAAGCCGGTGCTGATATTATCTCTGTACATGCAGAACATAATGCTTCCCCACACCTACACCGCACTTTAGGACAAATTAAAGAGCTTGGTAAGAAAGCTGGAGTTGTACTTAATCCTGGTACCCCTCTAGAGTTAATTGAATACGTTCTGGAACTGTGCGATTTAGTACTGATTATGAGCGTAAACCCTGGCTTTGGTGGTCAAAGCTTTATCCCTGGTGTGTTACCCAAAATCCGTAAGCTGCGCCAATTGTGCGACGAACGCGGCCTTGACCCCTGGATTGAAGTGGATGGGGGTCTGAAGGCAAATAATACCTGGCAAGTTTTGGAAGCGGGAGCCAATGCGGTGGTCGCTGGTTCAGCCGTATTTAATACCAATGATTATGCACAGGCTATTACAGCAATTCGCAACAGCAAGCGTCCTACCCCAGAATTAGCTAAGGTTTAATTCATTTTTGGATTAATATAGAACAATGCAAAAACAGGTTGGGCAACAAATTTGCTCAACCTGTTTTTATTTACAATAAAAAACTGGAAGCTATTCAAGTTTTGAACTTCCAGTTATTACTATATAAATTGAAAATTTATATACCAGAGATAATCCAGGTTGGGAGGACTAGGATTACAATAGTCGAAAGAGAAGCGTATAAGCTACTAGTTCTACCAGCCACGACAAACATTTAACCGTAACTTTTCTATTTCCGTTCTTGGCGTTGGTGCTAAGCGTTTGCTTTATTAATAAAAGCAACACCAACCACAATGTAGAAAGCTTTATCAGCATGACTCCCACCGTCTGCAGTTCGGTGAAGACTGTATAAAATTTGGTTTGGGGGAAGCCACCTCTCCAAATTTTCTTTGCTTGGACTTTCTCGGAAAAAGAACCACCAGTAGGAACGGTTAGATAATTGGTCTTGGTGTAAGAATTATCTAGTACATGAAATACTGACTACTTTTATAGTCAGTTTAATCTATTTCATGTTGAGAACTAAATCATTGATTTTATTTTTTAAATTAACTTACCTGCCACTCACCTCTATTTCGATTGAAGTTGTTATTTTGAGTATACCAATCTCATCAGTATAAATTTGCCATTTTGGCAGATTTATGAAAAATCTGCCACGCATTAAAAAACAGCATGGCAGTATTTTAGAGACTCAACCAAGTCTCAAGCAAAATCTATTGATGCAAAATATTTTTTAATTGAATCTCAAGTATCTCAAATAAATGTCTTTCCTTCCTTTGAGTTTGATTTGTGATTCGATGGATTGATCTTCCTTAATTTACTGTGCCAATCTCCGATCCAAACTACTACCACGGACTTCTGTTTTTTGCTTTCCAACTACTTCAAGATAAGCTATATCTTTAATTTTAGTTAAGCAACTTGATGATAGATTACTATCAGATCTGGAATCGTTGGGCTGTTTGAGCAGTTTTATGTTTTCACTTTGCTGTTGGTTTACTCTGCTAGCTTGAGAGTTTTCTTTGAGCAATCGATTATAGGTACGATATGGAATGTAATGAAGAGGATTATAACCAGCAAATCGCAGCATTAAAACACACGCCCAGGAATACTTTCCAGCCAGAATTGCTTCAACTACTTTATCAAATTGTTGAGCCTTCATTGTCTTGTCTAAGTTACTACTAATACTAGCAATGTCTTGATTCATAGTTTTTAGTTCTCTTGGGTAAAGTAAACTAGTTTGGTTTCTGCAATTCTTGGTGTTTCGGCTTACAAACTACACTTACAGGTGTTTAATTGCTTCGGGGAAATAATCGGTAAGGGGCGATGTTGGATGTTGATAAACAATTCCATCAACAGGCGCGTAGATAAATTTCCCAAATTCTCACTGGCTATCAGAGCTTTCAACTCTCGGCGTAGCTATTGGTAGATGCAGTTCTTTGTCCTCTTAAACTTTCTCAACTCCTAATTCAATAAATTTTTTCTGAAATTTAGCTTGTATAAACTATTACTAGTAAAATCAAAGCGTTTCCGGTAAATTTCTAAACTTTTTTAGACTAGTAGAAAAAAATATTTATCCTTGGGCGTTAACAACGCCATTTGTATTTATACTATTTTTTGCGGTTAATGTCATCTGCTATATTAGCAGATTTATAATTTAAATTTACTGATCAAATCTCAATATTTACTTATGTATTGTGCAACTTTTGATTTTGTCCTCTTTGTTAAATAATGAGGGGTCTTACCCCTCAGACAATATCAATTTAAACCCCTTATTATTGTCTAGTAACTAGACGATAGTAACACTGATTATTAAATAAAAAACTTCTATTTTTAGGGAGAATGTATAGTATTATAAATAAATTCACTGGGAGTCTTTATTGAAATTTTTTTATGTATTTTCAAATAAATAATCTTATTAGGTTTAGCCTTAATCCTTGTATTTATAGGCTTTCAGCATATTTCTTCAAAAGAATCTACAGAAAAATCAAATAATAATTATCTAATAGTTAATATAGCTATTGAATTGAATCTTTTGATACTATCCAGATATTTGTTCAAGCCTAAAGTAATTCTTTTACAATGTATTAAAAATTTCACAGCATAAACAAAGAGAAATCTGTGGCAATTTAAGCGTATATATTATTTAGTAATTAATTGTGAATTGAGTTATAAATAAATGATATAAAAAATAATTAATCCAAGAGCAAACTCTATTTAAATCTAACTTTAAAATATTGCAATATATAAGATTAAAAATTTATTTATAGGGTTGATTTTTTTAATCAAAATGTTAATTAGCATCAATTATTGATGAATGCCTTATTTAAATAAGATACCTCGGTCTAAAACAAGGTATAGTCTGCATGACCAATGGTGGAGAGACCGTGAGAGATGATGAATTTAGTAGGATATTCACTAATTTGGGTTAATTTTTCTTGAAATTGGCGTTCCTACTCAATGTTTGGGTGCTAGTTGCTTGATTCAAAATCAGAATTGTCTTAATTCAGTGGGCGATGCCTGCCTGGGTTGGGCTGCCCCTACGCAATTTTTTCTCCTTGCCAGACAAATAGATCAGAAATTTCTTGCCAATAAGCTATCTACGGGTTATGATATGAGTCCGGTTGATTTGGACTTGCCCCAACTACTAACACTTCACATCCCAAAGTTTGGGCTACTTCTGCTAGAACAGAGAGAAAACTGCCTGTAAGGTCTACCCACCCGAAGTTACGCAAAGTCTAGAGGTCTTAGCGTTTGTCTTTGGAATATGGTCAGTTTTCTCCTGAACATAGCCTGGAAAATATTAGCAATGTTTATCGCTAAACCTAGAAATATTTGCATTTTTTGAAACAGTAGTCTTGAATTCTCAATCCTTTAACTCTTACAATTACTGAAATTTTCCTTCGCCTCCGGAAACACTCGGAAAATAAAATCACAAATGTAGACTCTGACTTTTCACGTTATGTGGAAAAATCGGGGAGTGGGGAATGGGGAGTAGGGAGTAGGGGAGAAGAGGGTTAGGGAAAACTTTGTTGTTGGAAGGGGATAATTTAAAACCTCTACCCTACAAGGATGCATCTGCCGAATCAAGGGTCAGACCCCTGGTTTACCCACAAAATGGTTGGTAGAGACGTTGCATTGCAACGTCTTTACATGTGTTGGAATAGGGAAAAATTGTGGAGTCTGGGGTGTGACCCATGATTAGCCAACAGTATTCTAATACTACCAGGAGCAAAGTTTTGCAGATAACAATGAAAAGTCAGCTATTTTTCCAGGCGAAGAGAGAGTACATTTGCCAAATCAATTAATCACTAAATAAATTCCCCAGATTGCCATTGGCCGTAGGTAAGTGCAGGCGCGAAAAGTACCAGCTGCGGTGATAGCTTCAGGTGTGCGAAATTGCAGCCCATTATCGTAAATTTGCTGCACTACAGCTTGTGTCAACTTCAATGCTTCATCTTTCATTCCCATCTGCACAAGAAAAGCGGCCAAACCAAAGTTTATTCCCGTCCAGACTTCCAAAGGATGAGTAGCTTTGGGGTTTTCTGGGGAACCGTCGGGACGAACACCGTTAGCAGCACCAAATTTACCATCGCAGAATTTCAAAAAGCAGGCATCATAAACAGTTTTGAGGGCAGAGAGGGCACGATCGCTCGGTACAATATCAGGTAATCCTAGCAATCTGGCGTAGAACTGTCCGCACAATTGATCTGCCATCACGACATCAGAACCACTTTCACTATCAAGTCGATAATATTGTCCATTCCAAAGTTTTTCTTGATAGATTGGGCGGGATTGTTCTAACCAAGTTTCATAGATGGATTTTTGTATCCTTAACTCCTCTGTGTTCTCTGCGCCTCTGCGGTTCGTTAATAATACATCACTAATGGCGATCGCAGCTTCTAGCGCCGCTAACCACAACCCACCACAATAGGCGCTGACACCTTGCAACCGCCAATCATCAAATGTTTGATCGGGCGCACCAGAATTTTCGGGAATACCATCACCATCTAAGTCAAAATTTTTCAGGTAGTCGAGGGTTTGAACGATCGCATTCCAACAGTCTGCCAAGAATTCCACATCCTCAGCACCAGTAAGCAGAAAATCTCGGTATACTTGCAATACAAAATCACTACCTAAATCTTTCCATAAATTGCAGTCTTGATAGCTGGTGTAGTTAGTTTTTTCCCAAACGTGTTCATTAGGTGCGCCTAAATCGTGGGGTGTTGCACCAACGGCTTTACGGACAGCAAGGGGACTTTCGGCTTTGATTGTCATGTAATAGCCAATGATTCGGGGAGTATCATCACCTTGGGGAATTGCCCGTGCAAATGCCCGCATCACTGACTTTTCTAATTCTGGAAACAGCATCAGCAGGGCAAAAGAACCATACAGCCGCACATCTAGACTTTCATACCAGCGGTAATCTAAGCACTCTAACACCGCAAACTGACCGATGGGGTCAAGTTTTGATGCCGCACTCCAGAGAGTACCACCACTGGTGAGGTCGTAAAGCTCATTAAACAACGCCATTTTGAACCAGTCTGGTAAATCTTTGCGGTCGAGAATGGGTTGTTGCCAACTTTGAATTTGCGATCGCCAAGTTTGGTATTGTTCTAAGGCAGTAGATGCGATCGTCCAAGCATTACTACCATCTTTACCAAAAAAGTCTGTGTATCTGCGATAATAGCTTATCCCAGCGGCAAATTCTGTGATGGGCAAATCCCAAGCCAGCACAAAGGGGATTTCTAGAGTTTCGCCTGGTTGGAGAGTAAAACGAAGTGCGATCGCAGCTGCTAGTTGTGTATTTTCTGTTACTGGAGTTGTGTCTTGATAATTAGGTAAAGAACCATCTTCAGCAAAGCTTTGCCAGACATCTTCACCCGTACCAGCAGGATTCCAGCGGGTGTGATAAAATACTTCTAATCGGGGATCTTTCAACGTCGCAATACACCAGGTTCCATCCCCTTCTTCCAAAGGCTTTTCACTACCAACCCGGCCTAAAACACAAGCAACCTGTTGTGTATTTCCCACAATGTGATTGTAGTTTCCTTGACTTTCGCCCCAGCGCGGTTGGTATTCATAAACTGGACTCCCATCATCGCGCACCTGCACTTGAGGAGATTTGAGGGCATTAGTAAACCAACCCACCATATTTTCCCAGGTAAACATGATGCCCAGAGTAATAGGTGCATTTGTGGGGTTGTGAGCATTCCAAAGAAACACCGCCACAGGGTAGCTAGTTTCCTGGTAATTGTTTGCCCATACAGGGGAAAACTGCTCACAAGTCAACTGGGCTTGAAAAATATTTTCATACACAAACCAGCTACGGGGATACAGAGCGTGATATTCGCCAGTTTTGTGTTGTTTGATGGGGTTAACTTCTCCCCTGCTCCCCTGCTCCCCTGCTCCCCCTCCTCTACTCCCTGGATACCATTGCCATGCTTTGAGGCTACCATCCTCAGGTGCTTGGGTAGATAAAGCATAGGCTTGGGAAGACGTACCATTGGACTCAAATACACTGAATTGACAGGCGGGGACGTTTCTGAAGATATGCTCACCGCCATCAATGTGCCATAGATTAAAGTCTCCCCGCGAAGAACGACCGATGCAACCTGCACCAAAGCCACCTAATGGCATACCATGCCAAGGGCCATCATCAAGATTACTTGGGTAGCGCACAGTGTAGGGCTTATCCCAGCCTAAACCTATGGGACGATTCCAAGTGCAAGAGGGAATTTTCGGGGAGGATTGATTTGTCATCGCCTAATGTCACAGCGTGCAGTTACGTCAATGAAGACTAGCGCGATGTGCGATTTTTATCAAGTAGCATTTGTTAGGCAACAAAAATGTTCATTACACTTGTTGCATGAATCATTGCTCTCACCCTGAATCTCTCTCCCAAACTTGGGAGAGCGACTTTTAAAATGATTCTGATTCCTGAATTCTAAATTTTCCCTATCAGTGCATTTCGTCGTATTCTGGGGCTTCAACTCGTCTTGCTTCTACACGAGAAGCAGGCAGAAACTCAGCGCGACGTACCGGAACCAAGGGTGGTGTCGCTCCTTGATAAGGGTGAATCACTTGTACAGTACGGCTTGGACGCTGGCGTGGCGAGAACAAAGCCAATACTCCAGCAACGACGACACCACCGCCAATAGTGAGAGTAGCGCCTCCCACTGCCCAAAGCATTGGTGAAGACCACCAAGGATTTTGCGGTTGGAATGCTGCTGTTTTTTGTTGGTTATTCTGCTGGGCTAATTGCCACTGCTGCTGAGTATTGAAATTTTGGACTTGACCCTGGAGTTGTTGGTTGAACAACTTCAGCTGTTCATTGTCCTTTTTTAAACTCTCCATCTGCATGTTCAGCTTTTCCATTTCTAGACGCTGGTCAGAATTTGGAGGCGTTGGCTGGGTATTAGGATAAATTGGTTGTTGCCCATAATACCCAGGAGGATATTGCACTTGTGGCGGCATAACCTGGGGCTGTACTACACCAGGTATTTGCGGAGCAACAGCGAAGTTAGGTTGTAGGGGGGTATTTGTCCCTTTGAGCAATACCAGAGCCGCCAGTCCAGCCACAGCGACCCCACCGATAAATGCCATACTCTCACTCATCGCCTTTGCCCCTCAACTGCAACATAACTATAACTATCTCTGACTGATTCACTCTCACACTCATAATTTTTGACCACTTCACATAATACTCAGACTATAAGCGACTCTATCAGCTAGTTTTTTTACATCTTGATATCTGATGTTAATATTCAAGACCAGAACAGTCAAATTGTCTACTAAACTTAGGATAAAAAAACTACGCTGTTACACTTTTGTAATCTACTTTCCCGCTCTAATCAACATGAGTATTTGTACTGTTGGTGGTTTTGATGGCTGCTTTGAGAGTTTGGCAAAATTGGGCGATCGCATTTAGTCCCTGTTCTGGTGTACCTTCTGCTAACCGCTTCACAAAAGCGCTACCTACAGCCACCCCATCTGCTCCCCATTCCCGTACTTGACGGGCTTGGTCAGGCTCGGAGATTCCAAAGCCTACACCAATGGGTTTATCAGTAACACTACGAATTTGTTTGAGTAAATCTGATACTCGCGTTTCTATTTGCCTTCGCATCCCCGTCACGCCTGTGACGCTGACTAAATAAATAAATCCTTGGGAAGACTGGGCGATGGCTTGTATCCGTTCGGCGGAACTGGTGGGAGCTACCAATAAGGTGACATCAATTCCCATTTCACCAGCTGGTTGTAACAGACCCGCAGCTTCTTCTAAGGGTAAGTCAGGTACTACCAATCCTGCTACCCCAGCGGCAGCAACTGAAGAGAGAAATTTTTCAATGCCACGGTGCAAAATTGGGTTGTAATAGGTAAATAAGACGATGGGCGATCGGATTTTCGGTGTAGTTGCTTGCAGCATTTCTAGCACCGACTCAAATTTCGTTCCCCTTTGCAGGGCGCGGGTAGCAGCTGCTTGAATCACTGGCCCATCCGCTAGAGGATCGGAATATGGTACACCCAGTTCAATAATATCTGCCCCACTGCGATCGAGAATTTGCAACGCTGCTGCTGTTGTTTCTAAATCTGGGTCGCCAGCTGTGATAAATGGAATCAAAGCACACTCACGATTGTGCCTGAGGGTTTCAAAGCAATCAGAAATTGCAGTCATTAGTCATTATCGTTGGTCATTGGTCATTGGTCATTGGTCATGAGTTATTTGCAAATGACAAAAAACAAATGACAACTGACCAATGATCACTTTACACCTGAGACTGCTCTTCTTGTTCTATCTGGGCTTGAATTCGTGCTAGTTCTTCGGGAGTTAGTTCTTCCAAGCGCTGTTGCAGAAATTCTTGCTCATACTGTTCCCGCTGTTCGTGGTAGGTCATTTTTTGTCCCACCGCGCGGAAAAAATAGGTAGCTAACCAGCCAACTAACGCAGCCACTAGTAAGACTTGGCTCCATATACCAGCTTGCTGATTATCGAAGCCGACTAGCTGTAATCCTACATACGCCAAGCCGCCGGCAATAAAAACGCCTAAGCCAATTCCAATAGCGTCAATCCGTCGCATGAGAGTTATGACCTACCAATCTAGTTAAACTTCAATTTGTCGCGGCCGTGGTCGCAAATTTACCACCGGCGATAAAACCAATAAACCCGGAAAGAAGAAAAACACCAAAAAGTACATAAACAGGCGCTCGATGGAGCTAGCCACATACCAACGCTGCTTCAGGTAGAACAAGACAGCGATCGGGATTACCAAAAGGTAGGCTCCAGCCAAAATCAGATACAGCAGGGCGACAATCATAACTTTTGTGTCTAAGCATCTATTTCTCATCATAGGCTGAACAGACAAACTCAGGGAAGTATAGTGATGATGCTTTTAAGAAATGGGGCGAGTGGGGAGTGGGGAGTGGGGGAGATGAGGGGGATGGGGGAGAATAACTCTGAACTTCTCACTCAGGACTAAAAGGATTTTGAGAAAAACCGCTAGTAAAATTGACATATGTCTGGTGTATGATGCTATGATGATTAACTCAGTAGCAAATTAATGCTATCCACTAGCAAACAAATGCTATTGTCAGACAAGCTCGAAAATATTCATCTAAATTGGTTAGGAAAAACAAAAAAACTTCCAATTGGAAAAAATATTTTCAATCTAGTTGGACAAAAGACACAATTGATGGTGGAATAGATGAGGAGGTATTTGCTGCCTCTACAAAATAAATAGTTAGCTAACACCTGCGGGGGTGTGGCGGAATGGTAGACGCTACGGACTTAGATAACTGAGCCTTGAAGGAGAAATCCCTCAAGTGGAAGCTCTCAAACTCAGGGAAACCTAAATCTGGTAACAGACATGGCAATCCTGAGCCAAGCCCGAAAATTTGAGATTTGCAATTTGAGATTTGGGATTAGTTTTCAATCCAAAATCCAAAATCCAAAATCCAAAATTGAGGGAAGGTGCAGAGACCCGACGGGAGCTACCCTAACGTAAAGTCGAGGGTAAAGGGAGAGTCCAATTCTTAAAACTTGAAGCGGCTATTGCCATCAAGTAGCAGTGAAAACTGCGGGAGAATGAAAATCCGTTGACCGTAAAAGGTCGTGTGGGTTCAAGTCCCTCCACCCCCATTAAATTTACTGAAAACTGATAACCTTGCTGTGTGACTTTACCCATAACTTTGCCGCAAAGGCAAGCTTATGCTTCCAATGAAGGGCGGCAAGGTTATGGGTTCTTGGCAACTTTTGATACTGCTGGCGAAATATTGCTTAACAAATAAGTTGGCTCCATCAAGAGTTATTTAGGATCTAAAAAGCGATCGCTTGAGGTATGATTCGATGTCACTGAATCCACAACCGGACTATACTGTACCAGCAGAAACGGCTAAAGTTGCCAAAGCTATTTTTACGAAGGGTAACCTCTGCATCACGATGGCAGATCGCCTTGACTCCTTTGTGAGCGACCAAGATTTTAGTACATTGTTTTCTCACCAGGGACAACCTGGAGTATCACCGATGCGATTAGCTCTGGTGACAATATTGCAGTACATAGAAGGACTCACAGATCGTCAAGCCGCTGATGCTGTCCGAAGCCGAAGGGAATTGGAAGTACCTCCTATGTTTAGAACTAACAGATAAGGGGTTTGACCACACTGTTTTGAGCGAATTTCGCACTCGCTTGATCGCTCAACAAGCTGAAAATTTAGTGTTTGATCAACTCCTTAGCTGGTGTCAACAACAAGGCTGGCTGCAAGCAAGAGGTCGCCAACGGACAGACTCCACCCATGTTGTCGCAACTATTCGGGCAGTGACACGACTGGAGTGTGCTGGAGAAACGCTGCGGGCTGCATTGAATGCGCTGGCCGTTGTTGCGCCTGCTTGGTTGCAAGCTCAAAGCCAGCCTGAATGGATAGAACGCTATAGCGAGCGCATGGAAGACTATCATCTACCGACTTCAAAAGCAGCGCGAGAGGAACAAGCTCATGTGTATGGCGAAGATGGAAAACAACTGCTTGATGCAATCTTTGATGGTTATAGTCCAGAATGGTTACGACAGGTTCCAGCAGTAGAAACACTACGACGAGTATGGGTACAGCAATACTATGTATGTAATAATAAGATTCATTGGCGAACAGAGCAAGGAATACCGCCAGCTACATTAATGATTAGTTCACCCTATGATTTAGATGCTCATTATTCAAAAAAGAATACAACATCATGGGTAGGATACAAGGTTCATTTGAGTGAGACTTGCGAACCAAATTCCTTACATCTGATTATAAATGTTGAAACGACAGCGGCACCCATCGCCGATGGTGATGTGACCCAAGCAATCCATACTTCACTTGCTAACAAGGATTTGCTTCCCAGTAAGCATATCGTTGATACCGGATATCTAGATGCCGAATTGTTGGTAACGGCTCAACAACAGCATCAAGTTCAATTGCTGGGGCCGACCCGCGCAGACCTACGCTGGCAATCCAAAGCAGGTAAAGGATTTGCAGCGAGCGATTTTAAAGTTGATTGGCAACAAGAAGTTGCCATTTGCCCCGAAGGTAAGACGAGTACATCTTGGACACCTGCAATCGATGGTCGAGACAATGAGGTGATTAAAATTAAGTTTGCACGAGCTGACTGCGCCAATTGTCCCAGCCTTCATCTATGTACTCGCACCAAAGAAAAGCGACGGTTGGTTACACTTCGGAAAGAAGCACAGTACAAAGCATTGCAAGCCGCACGAAAACAAGCAATGACCGACGACTATAAAGCAGACTATGCTCGTCGGGCTGGAATTGAAGCAACTCTCTCTGAAAGCATTCGCGCTCATGGACTCCGCCATGCTCGATACATTGGATTAGCGAAAACTCATCTGCAACATTTGATGACAGCAACAGCAATTAACTTCAAGCGCATCTTTCACTGGCTGTCCGGTGTTCCACAAGCGACCACGCGAACTTCGCAATTTGCAAAGCTTATGGCTCAGTCGGTAGGTTAAGTAATATTTCGCCAGCAGTATCACTTTTGGTGATCTAGGTTGGGGAAAGGCAGAGGGCAGAAGGCAGAAGGAAGAAGGAAGAAAGATATAATCGAGATACTTCAAACTTCACTCCTTCAAACATTTGAGGTATAAGCCTCAACAAGTTCTATGTCGGTGCTAACTCACCTATTACCAGATTCAAG
>NZ_JACJSJ010000162.1 GCF_014698115.1 Nostoc sp. FACHB-973 | reverse complement strand
GTTAGGGACTTTTGCAAGAGACTCCATGAGTTACACTCACAAGGAGCAATGAAAATTTCTTTTCCCTACTCCCTACTCCCCACTTCCCACTCCCTACTCCCTATTTTCAAGGCAGGTCTATTATCAGACGTTTGGTTTGCAGGGGTAAATTCATTTGGGATATTCTGCACGTAACTGATTGACTACCCGATCTAACCCCACTGAATGGGCGGCTTTAAACAGCAAACGATCGCCCCCTTGCACAAATGTCTTTAATCTCGCCACCAATTCCCCATGAGTTGCAAAGCACTCCGATGGGATACCTTTGGCACTTTTAGCGATGACTTCGGCGTCTTCTCCATCTACCAACACCAATAAGCCGTCTAAGTTCAAATTTCGCACTGTTTCTCCCACTCGCTGGTGCAGTTGCTGCGATCGCTCTCCTAATTCTTTCATTGCACCCAACACCGCAATTTTCCGCTTTCCTGGTGTGTCTGCCAATAATTGCAATGCTGCCAACATGGCTTCTGGTGCAGCATTATACGTCTCATCCAAGATTACCACGTCATTGGGCAAATTAAACCGCTGCGATCGCCCTGTGGGCATATCCACCGCCACACCTGCTTGCAAACTTGCCCAATCTATTCCCAAGACTTTCGCCACGGCTAAAGCCGCTAAAAAATTAGTCGCATTGTGACGACCAGGTAACGGTAAAGGCAGTTGCATTCCTGCGACTTCTACGGTTTCGTTATCAATCAATAGTCCTGGGATATCCCCGCCAGAAAAGCCGTAAGTTATAACTTCTCCTGTCCAAAATTTTGCCGCCGTGGTCATTAATAGGGGATTGTCGTAATTCAGAATTGCTACGCTATCAGCAGGCATTTCGGCTAATAACTCACATTTGGCCTCGGCGATGGCTTCTTCGGAACCCAGTAACTCAATATGTGCTGTCCCTACATTGGTAATCACTCCAATGGTAGGACGGGCTATTTGTGTCAGTTCGGCTATTTGTCCCCTACCCCGCATCGCCATTTCAACCACGGCGTAGTTATGTTCTGTATCCAGTTCTAGGAGAGTTTTCGGGACACCAATTTCGTTATTGTAATTGCCATAAGTTTTGTGAACTGCTCCTTTTGTGCCTAAAACTGCGGCAATTAATTCTTTAGTGGTAGTTTTACCTACGGAACCTGTGACACCAATTACCGGAATATCAAAGCGATCGCGCCACCATCTGGCAATTTTCTGATATGCCTTGAGGGTATCTTTTACCTGCAATACAGGAAATCCGGGATTTTCGTATGCTAAATCTACAATTGCAGCTATGGCACCCTTAGCGATCGCTGTTGCTACAAATTCATGTCCATCAAATTTATCACCTCGCAAAGCCAAAAATACTTCACCTGGCTTGAGAATACGAGTATCTGTTTGTATACCGCGACTTACTTGTGTTAAACCAGTTTCGTATAAGTTTACAGGACGAGCCAAAAGAACTTCGACCAGTTGAGCGAGGGTGGCAGAGCAGGGCATAAATACAGAGTTCAAAATTATAAAATCGAATTATGACACAATGCGGTTGATAGCGCTTCTGGTTTACAGCAATTTAAGACAGCAAAATAATAACTATTGGCTAATGGGTATTTACTTATGAATCAAGATTTAACACAGCAGTGGCTGACGGAAATTCAGACACTCAAACAGCAGATGGTGGAACTGCAACACGATCGCGATGCTGCTTGGGAAAGTGCCCAAAAATGGCGTCAGCTTTACAACACAGAAGCAGAACAACGACGCACAGATGCTCAATTGTCCCAACAAGCGATCGCATCTCTCAAGGCAGATTTGCATAAACTCCAAGGTATTGAAACAGGGACACTACCTGCTACAGCAGTCCCAGCTATCCAACAAGAAATAGAGCAGTTACAATCTGTGGAGGAATTGCAAGCTAAACTGATCGCTGCCATCAAAGAACGCGATCGCCTCTTACAAGCTTTGAAAACTGAACAGGATAGCCACGCCCAAACTCGCCAAAGCCTGACTACTGCCTTGGGTGACGCTATTGATAGCTTGACACGCGAGCGAACAGAGGGAGTAGGGAAACGCTCTGATGCTGTGACGCTCTGATGGAAAGATGAGGGGGATGAGGGAGTGTGGGGAGTGTGGGGGGAAAGAGAATTTATGCTTCCTCCCCTTCCTCCCCTTCCTCCCCTTCCTCCCACACCTCCCACACCTCTTCCCCACTCCCTACTCCCTACTCCCTAGAGCTAAAATCCCATTGCTTCAGCTACTGCTTTCACTTCTGCCGCGATGCCCTGTTTAAATTGGCTGTGATTGTGCTTAATAGCTGTATCTGGGTCTTTTAAACCATTGCCTGTGAGGACACAAACCACTGTCGCCCCTGTGGGAATTTGGTCTTTCACCTGTAATAAGCCAGCTACAGAAGCAGCGCTAGCAGGTTCGCAGAAGATGCCTTCTGATGCTGCCAAAAGTCGATAAGCGTCGAGAATCTCCGCGTCGGTGACTGCACGGAAACTTCCCTGACTGGCAGATTGGGCGGCGATCGCCAATTCCCAACTAGCAGGGTTACCAATGCGGATTGCTGTAGCTATGGTTTCGGGATTCGCCACTGGTTGACCGTGTACTAAAGGTGCTGCACCTGCGGCTTGAAATCCCATCATCTTGGGTAGGCGATCGCACTTTCCGGCTTGATGATATTGACAAAATCCCATCCAATATGCTGTTATGTTTCCCGCATTACCCACAGGTATACATAGCCAGTCTGGGGCATCACCAAGGACATCGACAATTTCAAAGGCTGCTGTTTTTTGTCCTTCCAAGCGGTAGGGATTGACCGAATTCACCAAAGTGATGGGATAGTTTTCGGCCATCTCCCGGACAATCTCTAAAGCTTGGTCAAAATTACCTTTAATTGCCAATACTTCTGCCCCGTAAACTAACGCTTGGGCTAATTTACCTAATGCCACATAGCCGTCGGGAATCAGCACAAAAGCACTCATCCCGCCACGCCGAGCATAAGCGGCAGCGGCGGCTGAAGTATTACCGGTGCTGGCACAAATTACCGCTTTTGCTCCTGCTTCCTTGGCCTTAGAAATTGCCATAGTCATCCCTCGGTCTTTGAAGCTGCCGGTGGGATTGAGACCGTCGTATTTGACAAATACACGTACTTGTCTGCCAATGCGTTCTGCGATCGCTGGCACTGGTATTAGAGGTGTATTACCCTCCAACAGAGTGACAACCGGTGTTGTTTCGCTCACAGGCAAGTATTCACGATAGGCTTCTATCAGTCCGGGCCAAGGTTGGCGATGAGATTTAGCAACAGACAGGCTCAAAGTCACAGGATTTAAAGTTTCTTAATTAGGGAGTAGGGACTGGGGACTGGGTACTGGGGATTGGGGACTAGGAATTGGTTATTTTGTCAGTCTCCAATTGCCGGTACCCAGTCCCTGAATTCCAAGAGAATATTATTCAGAATATTATTTTTTGGGCTGCAAGGCGTCTTACTTGCGATTTTTATTTTCTTAAGTACGTCAGTCTATCATAACGGGTGTGGAGTTCGTCATTAGCCATTAGTCACTGGTCAATATAGCGGTTCCCATTCACATGCGGTACAACACTATATCGCAAGGTGTAAGGGCACGGCACTGCCGTGCCCTTACCGATGTACCTCACGTAAACGAGAACCGCTATAGGCATAGGTTATTCCCCTCCGCCCCCCGTGCTGGAACAGAGCCATTACGATCGCCGTCTCTTATGAGACAACCTCAAACCTATTAAACTAAATGATTTAAAATACACAATAATTTAACAAAGCTTAAAATAAGGTTATTATAATATGTCTAAAGGTGTGAGTTTAATATTCGGATTTAATTAACGATGCCTACTTGTTTATCCAGTGTTTCCGATCGCGAGTCCCAAGCTAGCTTGGTTACCAAGTTAACCAAGTCTTACTACCAAGACGATCAACAAGCTAAATTTATGCATTTACAAGCAGAAGTAGAATCCCTGTTGGAGCAGTTGGAAAGCCTGAAGCACCAACGTTTAGCTGCTACTAGCCAAAGAGAATAAGTCAGTTTTGCACATAAGCGATGTCTACGACGGGCTACGCCAACGCCAAGACTCCTTTGAGCTAATTTTTTCTTTGGTATGTGCTACTCAAAGCGCTGATTTTTATCTGACCAGCGCTTGAGACTGTATGTATCACCGTTTTCTACCAGTAAAGCTAGGGATTGCACGCCTGAAAGCTTGGCGATCGCGGATAATCTTTGCAAAGAATTTTCTTTAAAATCTGTATAAATTACTTCATCTGTATCAGACAAAATGATGGTACGGTCAGGGGATTGATTTGTGTTTTCCTCGCCAATTCCAGATTCAGACTGATTCAATGATGCGATCGTTGTTGCTGAAATCGTGAGTACTATTTCTGGCTGAGCATTATTTGTTAAATCGATCGCTTGAACAGGCCAATCACCTAACTTTTCCTGCATCTGCTCAAAGCTAGGAATAGCACCAGGCGGAACCTCGCCGGATTTTTGTAAAGATTCCCACACACTTGATAGTATTATCTTGACTCCTGAGGGATTTTGTGAGTTGAGTTCTCTCAGAGTGATGGGAAATGGTTGCACCCATTCCAGTGCTGCATTTGTTAGGGCTAAGGGTTTTGGTTGGAAAACATTGTTTTGATTCTCCGGAATTTTTGCCCCAGCAACTAGTAAACGCAAAACTTTATCTCGTAGTTGCACCGCTTTGATAGCGGCGATAGAAATTTTTTGTTCTCCGTTTGGTAGCCAGACCACTATCTGCATTTCTGGGTCAGAATTAATTCCCAATGTTTCCCAGAGAAATTTTGCTCTTGAAGTTTTGGGTGGCTTCAAATTCTCAAAAGGGAAATTTAGCCAGCGTTTCCCGTCAGAAAATGCACTCACCTGCACCTGATACCAAACTTGGTTATCAGTAAGTTTCAAGTCTGCTGTGGAATTTGGCTGTAGCCACTCACTGCTATTAACTTGAGTGATTGGTTGCACAGTACCAACAATTTGACTAAGGTGGGATATTTGCGACTTTGTAGCCTCACCATCGAGTTTTGCTAACAGACCTTGAATATAAGCAAAACGATCTTTGGTAATTTGTGGTTGCGTCTTCAACCAGGAATTAGCAGCTTCTGGCCCCCGTTGGACTGCTAAAATCAAGGCGAACCATGCTTGCACTTCTTGTCTATTTGGGTTCACCCGCAACGCTGCTACTGTGCGATTCCACAAGCGTTTTTCATCACCTTTGAGTAGAGTAGCAATTTCTTGGACATTATGTGCCGACCCTTCAAACACCTGCAAAGCTTTTTCCCAGCGGCCATCAATTAAATCTGCTAGCACTTGTTCGCTAGGACTTGCCCAAATTTTCTGGGCTTGGGATTTAGTCAGTTGGGAGTGCAAGCGAATTACGTCCATTTGGGCTTGCGCCGCCTCTGGTAATCCTTGACGCTGTTTTTTGATGAATTTCAACCAATCAAAAGCTGGTGTCCAGAGTCCGCTATGGGCAATTGACAAGGCATTTTGGTAGGCAGAATCCTTGAGGACTGGTGATTTGAGGTCAACTGCCTCCAATTGAATTGGTTTGAGAAATAACTTCAGAGGTTTGACTTGATAAACCTCCAAGTGCGGTTCTAAGCCTATAGTTTGATCGATAACCAACTCTTTTGTAGCATCACCAGTGACCTGCTGCCATTTCGGCAATTGACCACTGGGACTTGTCCAAGACAACATCTGTTGTAAATTACTGCGTTCTGGATTGTAGTATATGATGTGACCGTAAGCGATCGCACCAGTTCCCTGTTGACGTTCACCGCGCAAATTAAACCAAACCCCTGGTGATGGCGTTTGACCTTCAAAGCGTTGTACCTTATTTAAAGGTAGGGGAACACTAATATCTTGGGGTTCTAATGTTGTATCAGCCAAGGAAGAAATCACAAAGGATTCTTCTGGCCCAGTTATTGGTAATTGAGCTTCTAAATAGTAGTAATTTTCCGATTCAGACTTAAACTCTAACTCTTTTGAACGCTGATAAACTCTGATTTCAACAAGCTTTTGACAATCAGATTCACAATTATCACGTTGCTGAAAAACTGGCATGAAAAACGAGTTCTTTGTGCCTTGATACAAAGGTAGAATTTCCCCGACTATGAGCTTTTTTTGACTAAAATCGAGTTCAATTTGTTTGAAAGTTTGGGGGCGTTCGTGCTTACCAAGGGGAATTTGTGCCCATGCAGGTAAAATTTTATTCAGCCAGCTTACTTGATCTGGATTGAAGATGAAGAGAACGCTAATCCAGGCAAAAGTTGTAACTAAACTAGCACTACTCAACAAAATTGCGATCGCTAGCGTTGACGACAACCAACTTCCTCGTTTTGGTTTTTGAAGCGGTTTTTTAACAACGCGTTTCATCGCACCAGTACGAGGTTGATTTTGTTTAGAAGTTTTTGGCGTCAACTTGCGCGAGCGGTTTGCCATCGGTGGGGATTGGGGATTGGGGATTAGGTATTGGGGATTGGGGATTGGGGACTTGGGGATTGGGGATTGGGGACTTGGATACTGGGGATTGGGGAAGTTTTTCTCCCCTGCTTTTTCCCACTCCCTAGTCCCTAGTCCCCAGTCCCCAGTCCCCAGTACCCAAGTCCCTAATACCCCGTTATACTCCCCCTTTGTAAAGTTGCCCAGAAGGATTATGTCTAATTTTCTACAAAATACGTAATTTCACTCATGTGAGTGTCATCTGATAGCGAATAGACTCTTCACTTAAGTATGTGAGCAGAGTATAAAAAATTGAAAGGTAAACTTATTAGCCGCAGCCATAGTACAACCTGGATGCTCGCATGGTTACTTGTTGCGGGAGTCAACACAGTTGTAGAAAAAGCGATCGCTATTCCCACGGATACAGGAACTACTCAGGAGTCAGAATTCAGAACTCAGAATTCAGGAGTTAATAGCGATATTATCCCCTCATCTCCCTCATCCCCCTCATCCCCCTCATCCCCCTCATCCCTCCTCACAGCAGATCCGATGGCGCAAGTCACATCGGTTTCTCAACTTAATGATGTACAACCGAATGATTGGGCTTTTGCTGCATTGCAGTCTTTGGTGGAACGATATGGTTGCATAGCGGGTTATCCAGATAGCAACTATCGCGGTAATCGCGCCTTGACTCGATATGAATTTGCTGCTGGAGTAAATGCTTGTTTAGATAGAATCAACGAGTTAATCGCCACAGCTACCAACGATTTACTTACCCCCAAAGATTTAACAATATTACAAAGATTGCAGTCAGAATTTGCAGCAGAATTAGCGACTTTACGAGGTCGTGTTGATAGTTTAGAAGCTAGAACTGCCGAAATTGAAGCCAACCAATTCTCAACAACAACTAAACTCAGCGGACTACTAATAGTTGGGCTTCAAGGACGGACTAGCAATCGTGGTGATGTTAATCCTAGAGATGGACAAAAAGAGACAAATGATGGTGGGACAAACATTAATGTTATTTCTTTGGCGCAGTTGTATTTAACGAGTCAAATCACTCCCCGTAGTTATTTGTTCACAGGTTTGTTAGGTGGTAAAGGTGCTACTGCGCCAAGATTTACTAATAGTGTTTCTCGAAATGATGTTTTACTTGGCTACGAATTTCCTACGGATAGTTTGATTATCAGTGACCTCAATTTTCATTGGCTGGTGACAGATAAATTAGCAGTAATGGTGGGAACAGAAGGCGTAAGTATGCCAGCTGCTTTCCGAGGCCCAAATCGCGTAGAAAGTGCTGCAACAGGGCCGCTGTCTTATTTTGCCCAAAGAAACCCGATTTTAAATATGGGATACGGGCACGGTGGTATTGCCATTGATTGGCAATTTGCTAAACGCGCTAGTTTACAGGCAATTTATACGAGTTATCAACCAGGAAATCCGAATAAAGGTAGCGGTTTATTTGATGGAAACACCACTACAGGCGTACAATTGTTGCTGACACCAACTGATACTATAGATTTCAGTTTGTATTACGTTAATAATTACTCTTCGGATGGTTGTTTACTCACCTTTGTTGGCGATGAATGCTTAACTGCGGTTAATAGCGCTACTGGAAGATCGGCACCGCTACAAACCAACGCTGTAGGTGCGACTGTAACTTGGCAAATTTCCAAGAGTATTAGTGCAGGTGCATGGGGTGGTTATACTAAATCTTATATTCCGGGGCGATCGGGAAATGTTGAGACAACGAATTATATGGTGTTTTTGAATTTCCCTGATTTATTTGCTAAGGGTAATTTAGGCGGAATTTATGTAGGACAGCCTCCAAAAATCACTAGTAGCAATTTACCTGTAGGCGATAATGTCCCCGATTTTGTCAATACTGGTTTGGGACGTGCTGGAGGACAACCAGGAACCACTACTCAAATTGAAGCATTTTATCGCTTTCAGCTAAACGATAACATTAGCATTACACCAGGCATTATTCACATTTTCCAACCTGGTCACACACCAGATAGTGACTCAGTTACCATCGGCATTCTGCGGAGTACTTTTACTTTTTAGTGTAAGAATCCAGAATTCAGAATACTTTGATACCCAAACTTAATAATTTAAGTCTATCCTTTTGCAGGTGGATAAAAATTTTCGACAATAAATTCCTCATAATCTCTTTCAATCCACTATGCCCACTTGCCCTGAGCGTACTCCTACAGGGAAGCAAGCTACGCGTACCGTTTCCCAGAGAAGCCGAAGGGATGTCCCATTTTCAAGAGATATAAAAAAGGTTTGGTGGTGAACCAAACCTCAATATAAATCCAGTGCATAACAACATCCCGAATTAATTTACTCATTAATATATTCATAGGGCATCTTCCTATAGGAAGTATTCAAATATCCTCAAACCTGATAAGACACTGCTGTAGTATCACTGAATACTTAAAATAAAAAATTGTTCTGCCATAGGCTTTCTGCTATGGCAAAACAATTTAGATGCTGATAGGGTATTTTAAAATTCTTCTATGCTGGAGAAAATACTTTTAGATTCCTCTAAATCCTCCTTAAGAAGGGAGACTTTGAGAGCCATATTCCCCACTTTTTAAGGGTGGTTAAAAGGTATCTTCATACAACCTAATACTGGAGAAACATCTTCTCAAGAGCGTTGTTGACAACTAGCAGCCAAAATAAAAGACGGGATAAATCATCCCGTCCAAATAGCTTGAAAGTGGCAACACACCTTGGAGTCTATAATAAATAGCACAAATAAAATTCAATAGGTTGAAAGACTAGCAAATAACATCAACTAAAAGAATAGTAACTTACTATATTCTTAGTAGTTAAATTATTGCTATTCAAATTATTATATCATAAACAGCTTTTCATGTAATGCCAAAATGCCAAATTATTATAAATAAAAAGTACGGGCTTTATCCCGTACTTTGTATAATAAGTAAAAACATCTTGGTAATTTCTGCAATATATCAAAATACCACGATCGCAAAATGCCAAATTGCCAAATTGCTGCCAATCATAGACTAATATTAATTTATATATATTGGTAAGTTTTCAGATGTGATCAAATTGACTATCAATACAAATTAGTAGTTACTAGAACTTACGTACTGTACAAATTAATAATGGTATGCATTTACGAAAATATGTCATTTTAGGCTTTTATTAATCATTCTTTGATGGTACATAGACCTGCGCTGTAGGGGCACAGCAATGCTCATTGGTGTCAACTTAACGCGAAACAGGCGGTTAGAAACTGCGTCTACACAAACAAAACCCTTAATTTTCTGTTAGGACAAGGTAGGCGGACTTTGCCTGTGTAGCCGTGAATTCCATTCGCCCAGGCTTAAGTTGACTTGAAAAAACTCGACCTCAACTCAAAAAAGCTGATTATCTATTCGCCACTCCCTAACGCCACTTGCTCAACCTGGGAAAACCCTGTTTTACTTACTAATTCTGAATTCTGGATTCTGGTTTATTTACCGAGATTTCATTGATTTGATAGACGATTAAGTTTCTCAACGTAAGTACGGAGATCAACTTTGTATGTATAGCCGCCAATTTCGTTCGCCAAGGCTGAAGTTGACACCTATGACACTGCTACCTTACATACTTACCTCGTTCCAATGAAAATCCCTAGAGATTGAGGTTTTAACCTTTAACTCTAGAAATTGCACATCTTCTTTTCATAAAAAATATAAATTTTTCATCAAATTTTTATCATATATCAGTTTAAACTCCCAGTGGTAATAACAGTGTATTACCGGATCAAAAATAGGCTTTATTCAGTAATAATACTTTAAATGAAGAGCTATTTTAATATACCAATAAAAGGCAAAAATAAGATTGACTTTGGAGAATCATAGCTGTTAGAAGTAAGAGACAACAGAAGAGAGATAGCTGCTCAAAAGAGCATTATCTAAATGTTTTCCCTACTTAATGACTCTCATATGAAACGTACTTTATTCACTGCTTTCATTGCCGCTACAGCTACCTTGACCGGATTAGTATCCAAAGTAGAAACTGCATCTGCTTCTGGTTTTACTTGGAATAATTCTTGGACTCAACCCACGGTACTTAATAAATCTCAAACTGGTTTTGATGACGCTCCTTTCCAACAATTTGTTCAAGCAGAAAGCGTTGAACTTCCAAACAGCGGGCAATTTAAATTAGACCCGACTAAATTAAACCTCAAATACGATCACAATGTTTCTGTTTACTTTATTAATGAGGGTGCTGGTTATAGAAACCAGTTAGCTTTCGATGCCGCAGGAACTACTAATAAGTCTGGGCTGGTTTTTAATGATATTTCTTGTGAAGGAAATGGGTGTATTGGTGCTTGGGGCGGTAATGCACTCAAACTGGGTGATGGGGTAAATCTTGGTAATATTACCGCAGGTACTCAACTCGACTTCTGGTTGAGAGCTGATGGTCTCAACCGTGGTGACTCTGCTAATATCTTTGGTACGGACACTGCCTCTAATGCCGACGGACTACAGCACGCAGTTGCTTATGCCTACAACAACTACATCTTACTGGCATTCGAGGATTTATACGGTGGTTTACACGCTTCAGGGATAGATTCTGCAACTGGTAAGTGGAACGAAAGTTCTGACCGTGACTTTAATGATGTTATCGTCGTTCTTGATATCGGTGAGGCAAATGTTAGAGACTTGATTGGTACTAGCGTTCCTGAACCATCTGTTACTCTGTCAATGTTTGCGCTGGGAGCAGTTAGTATGTTTGGATTGCGTCGTCGCCGTCAAACTCGCACTTCTAACTAAACTATGAAACTTTGTTAGTCTAAGGTGCTTTTACTTTTATTGGAAGACAACAAGTGATCGATCGCATTTTCACCCGTATAAGTCTACGGGTGAATTTATGTATATAGCACTTTGCAAGTAAATGAAGTACACATCTTAAGATGATAAACCTTGTAGGGTGGGGATTCTGACCGCCCTTGTGTACCTCATTTAGATGAAATTTGCTTGTTCAACTACATTTATATCCTTAAGGGGCTTCCCACAATCGACTTAACCCGAGGTTTTCCCATCGACGTAGTGTAGCTCGAACTGTATGCTCATGAATATCTAAGTGAGCAGCAACCATTGGAACTGTTAAACCATTGGCATTGAGTCCTCAATTCTGACAACTAAGTTACCCCAGCTGTAAAATGTGAGTGTGGAGCTAGTAGTAGATTAAACCTCAAAAAAGCAATCCCCGAAAATGCTAGGGTGATTCTATGTTTATTTTCAGCTCAAGAAAAAACCAAGTTATTCCAACTCTAAAATATGAAGGTGGAGCAAAAGGTGACTAGTATTGATAATTACACCTTCTCTTTTTCAGGAGAAGTAACAATCCCTCAGGCTCCTCCTGGCTTTAAATCAGGTTTTATCGGCATTATTGGTCGTCCGAATGTCGGTAAATCTACCTTGATGAATGAATTAGTAGGACAAAAAATTGCCATCACCTCACCAGTAGCGCAAACTACGCGTAACCGTTTGCGCGGCATTTTAACTACACCAGAGGCGCAGTTAATATTTGTAGATACCCCAGGAATTCATAAACCCCACCATCAATTAGGGGAAGTATTGGTGCAAAATGCCAAAATAGCCATTGAATCGGTAGATGTAGTGCTATTTGTGGTAGATGGAGCAGTGGCTTGTGGAGCAGGCGATCGCTTTATTGCCGATTTGCTCAGTCGCACCAAAACACCAGTAATTCTGGGTTTGAACAAAATCGACCAACAACCCGCTGATTCCCAGTTTCTAGATGATAGTTATGCCCAAATGGCCAAGTCCCATGAATGGGAAATCGTGAAATTTTCTGCCAAAACGAGCGCAGGATTACCACAACTGCAAGAATTATTAATACAACATTTAGAAATTGGGCCGTTATATTATCCGCCGGACTTGGTAACCGACCAGCCAGAACGCTTTATTATGGGAGAATTGATCCGAGAACAAATTATACTTTTGACTCGTGAAGAAGTACCCCATTCAGTAGCGATCGCCATTGACCAAGTAGAAGAAAGTCCTAACATTACCCGTGTACTCGCTACCATCAACGTCGAGCGCGATTCCCAAAAAGGCATACTCATTGGTAAGGGTGGATCGATGCTCAAATCAATTGGTAGCGAAGCCCGCGAACAAATCCAAAAATTAATAGCTGGCAAAGTTTACCTAGAACTGTTCGTGAAAGTCCAGCCAAAATGGCGACAATCACGGGTGAGTTTAGCCGAGTTAGGCTATCGCGTGGAAGACTAGAAAAATTTGGGACTGGGGACTGGGGACTGGGGACTGGGGGAGATGAGGGATAAGAATTAATAACCAATGCCCAATTCCCAATTCCTAATGCCCAATGCCCCATACTTCGGCTCCGCTCAGTACAAGTGCCCAATGCCCAACTTATGTTAAAAGTATTAATTGTCGAAGACGATCCAATGATGCAACTTGGGCTAGAGCAATCGTTAATGGCTCATCCCGATTTGGAGATTGTTGGACAAGCCGAAGATGGCTATCTGGGCGTGCAAGCTGCACTGCGACTAAAACCAGATGTGGTGGTTATGGATATTGGGTTACCGCGATTAGATGGTATTGCGGCGACACAGCAAATTAAGGCAGCTTTACCAGCAACTCATGTGGTGATGCTGACATCCCATCAAACGGAGACAGAAATTATTGCTGCACTGTCTAGCGGTGCCGATGCATATTGCATCAAGGGTGCAAGTGTGGAACGATTGTTAAATGCGATCGCTGCCGCAGTAGATGGTGCAGCTTACCTCGATCCGCAAATTGCCCGACGAGTAATTGATCATCTCAAACCCCCCTCACCCACCAACAACACCGCCAACTTATCTGGACGTGAATTAGAAGTATTGAAACTCATGGTAGACGGGTTGAGTAATCCAGAGATTGCACAAAAACTCTATCTCAGTCCCAACACTGTCAAAACTCACGTCCGAGGGATTATGAATAAATTAGCAGTAGACGATCGCGTGCAAGCAGCGGTAGTTGCATTGCGTTCAGGTTTAGTTTGATTAATAAAATCTGTGCGTTCTAGATTACCATTTGAACTAGTAATTCTGATTCATTACTAACTGAACTCTGATTTTTTGATGTCAGAAGAAATTCAAACCTTGAGTACTGAATATTTAGATCAGTGCGCCCATTTATATGTTCAAGTGTTTAATAGTGAACCTTGGAACGAGCAATGGACTTTTAATACTGCAAAAACCAGGTTATTTGAAATTATTAATACACCCGGTTTTGTCGGATTTGTATTCAAACAAGATGAACTGCTCGGATTCCTAGCAGGTTATTGTAAGCAAGGGCAAAAAGGTAAAAACTTTTATCTAGAAGAAATCTGTGTCCGACCTCATAAGCAGCGTCAAGGAATTGGGACAAAGCTACTCAATAAATTAGTGGATACTCTAACTGCAATAGAAGTTAACAGAGTTTATTTGTTGACCAATAACGATGGACAAGCAGAGGCTTTTTACAAGAAACATGGCTATCAAAGAAAGCAGGAAATGATTTTTATGACAAAACAGTTGTAGAAATGACCAAAAACTATGTATGTGTAAAATAACAAAATCGTCATTGAGATATCTCCACTCCATTAGGTAGAGTGAATGAAGTCAACCGATTTTGGATTTTAGATTTTAGATTTTGAATTTAAATCTAAAATCCAAAATTTAAAATCTAAAATTCGCTGATTTATCAGGCTATTCATCTGTTTCTTCAGTTTTGATGTCCGTGTTCAACGTCTTGTGGCGCTGAAATTTGGGGTAGATGCTCAGCATCTACCTGTTGTGTTTGCGACATCTCTTTGACTTTTCCTTCCCATGAGTAGTTGCAAATTTTAGTACTAAGTATTAAACCTAGTGTTTTGTTAATCATGAAGGCAAAGCTATCGATAAAAATAAAGTCTATAGTTCGACTAATCATAAGTTCCTTTTCAGCTTAATAGCATCAACTAACATTTTTCTACACATGAGATGCGGTAAAAGAAGCGTTATGTTTTGGATGGATTGATAGTAAAGTCAAATCATTAGATGAAGAACGTTATATGCAAATTTTTACACCGCGAAAGTTGAAAAGTGTATGGTCAAAATTAAATAAACAATATATTGAAGAACTCATTGAACAAGGTTTGATTGCTAAAGCTGGTCTGGAAAAAATTGCAGTTGCAAAACAAAATGGATCGTGGAATTCATTAGATGCGATCGAAGCATTAATTATTCCCTTAGATTTAAGGCAGGCATTAGAAGCAAACAAAAATGCTAAAGATTATTTTGAGGCATTTAGCAACTCATCGAAAAAGAATATCCTTTTTTGGATTGAGAGTGCTAAACGTCCAGAAACAAGGTTGAAGAGAATTGAACAAACTGTGAATTCAGCAGTGGAGAACAAAAGCCCATTGCTACGCTAAGAGGATGTTTTAAAAGTCATGATTGATGTATCAAATATTTTTTACCCCACCCTAACCCTCCCCTTATA
>NZ_JACJSJ010000161.1 GCF_014698115.1 Nostoc sp. FACHB-973 | reverse complement strand
TCTCCCCCTGCCTCCCCTGCCTCCCCCACTCCCCACTCCCCACTCCCCACTCCCCATGATGAAATTAATCGAACAATTCCAGCGCCGAACCCCTCTTGGCTGGCTGCAACTGAGTCATCAAAAAGGTCGTCTGTTGGTAGCATTATCAGGTATTGCCTTTGCTGATGTTTTGATGTTTATGCAGCTAGGGTTTCAGGCTGCTCTATTTGAAAGTAATACCAGGTTACATCAAAGTATGCAGGCTGACATGTTTGTAATTAGCCCCCAAGCGCGTAACCTTGCAAATATGTCTACCTTTACACGGCGACGACTGTATCAGGCAATGGATATACCGGGGGTCAAGTCTGCGGAAGGTATGTATATTAACATTGTGGATTGGAAGAATCCTCAAACACGTAACAAGACAATAATCTTAGTTATGGGGGTTAATCCCGATCAGCAAGTATTTAAATTAGCGGATGTGAATCGGCAAATAGATGCTGTGAAGCTACCAGATACAGTTCTTTTCGATCGCGCTTCCAGAGGAGATTATCAACAAGCGATCGCCCAAATTGACCAGGGTAAAACCGTCACAACCGAAATAGAACGGCGGACAATTACTGTTAGCGGCTTATTTACAGTCGGTGCTTCCTTCATTGCAGATGGTACTTTGATCACCAGCGACCAAAACTTTTTGCGATTATTTCCCCGACGAGAAGCCAGCGGTGTCAGTCTCGGCTTGGTGCAACTACAACCGGGCTACGACCCAAACCAGATCAAAACAGCTTTAAAATCACACCTTGGTGATGATGTCAAAATTTTAACTCAAGCAGAATTTATCGAATTTGAAAAGGATTACTGGAAAACAAATACTGCCATTGGATTTATTTTCAGCTTGGGCGTATCAATGGGATTTATGGTAGGCGTGATTATCGTCTATCAAGTTCTGTCTACAGATGTGAATGCTCACATGAAAGAATATGCTACCTTCAAAGCAATGGGTTATAACAATTTTTACTTGTTAGGTGTAGTATTTGAAGAGGCAATAATTCTAGCATTGCTGGGCTTTATTCCAGGAGCGATCGCACCTCTAGGACTTTACCATCTAACTCGTAACGCCACCAATTTACCACTTTACATGACCCTAGCGCGAGCCTCCACAGTCCTAGCCCTGACTATGATTATGTGTATAATTTCCGGTGCGATCGCCACTCGCAAATTACAGTCCGCCGACCCCGCAGATATGTTTTAAAAAATGGGCATGGGGATAATTAACAATTCCCAATCCAAAATCCAAAATCTAAAATCTAAAATTCTTATGCTTTCCGTTATCTCTGTTAAAAATCTCGACCACTACTTTGGTCATGGTCAACTTCGCAAGCAAGTTCTATTTGATATCAACTTAGAAATTAACGCTGGCGAAATTATTATTATGACAGGGCCATCTGGTTCTGGTAAAACTACACTGTTGACGTTAGTTGGTGGGTTGCGTTCTGCTCAATCTGGGAGTTTGCAGATTTTGGGACAAGAACTTTGTGGCGCTAATGCAGGACAACTCACCCAGGCGCGATGCAATAACGGTTATATTTTCCAAGCGCACAATTTGCACGGTAGCCTGACAGCACTGCAAAACGTCAGAATGGGCTTGGAAGTACACAAAAATATTTCGCCCTCAGAAATGAAAACCCGGTCAGCGGAAATGTTAGAGGAGGTAGGATTAGGACATCGCCTGAATTACTATCCTGATGACTTATCGGGGGGACAAAAACAAAGAGTAGCGATCGCTCGTGCCTTAGTCAGTCGTCCTAAAATTGTGCTAGCGGATGAACCCACCGCCGCCCTAGATAGTAAATCGGGACGAGATGTAGTCAACCTTATGCAAAAATTGGCAAAAGAACAAGGTTGTACAATTCTTTTAGTTACTCATGATAACCGCATTTTAGATATTGCAGATCGCATAGTCAATATGGAAGATGGCAAACTAGTAAGCGATCGTGCTGTTGTGTCAGTAACTTAACTACCCATAAGGTTTTTTCCTCTACTCCCTACTCCCTACTCCCTATCAATAGTTAATACTGAAGCAAGGTGAGCAGGACGAGATAAATGTGGGCAATGTCCTCCAGGTAGTTCTATAGCATCAACTCCCAAACGCTTACGTGCAGCGTAGCGTGACCATGCAGGAGAGAGTATCCGGTCATCAGTACAAACAATATATTTACACTCTACATTTGGTAAAGCCTTCAAAGGATTGACCTCAAAAATATATGCCATTGATTGCTGCAAACGTCTTTTTGAGAATGCCCAGCGCATTACATCCGGTTGACAATCTTGATAGAAAAATTCCATCAATACTGCTTCATCTGAAAAGTCTTTACCAGCAGAAACTCGATTAAACATATAAGGTTCATCATCAAATTGTTCGAGTTGACGTGACTGTTTTGGTTCGTAATTTAATGATTTGAGGCTATCAGAATCAAGATGATGGGAAAATTGGTCAAGTGTACTGGTTCCTGGGTATGGAATAAGCGCAGTCAGGAACACCAATTGACGTACTTGATGGGCTTCTGCAACAAGGGGAATAACCGTACCAGCCATTGAGTGACCAACCAGCACAATATCATCATCAGTTTTTGGAAGCACTTGCAATACGCCATCTGCAAATTGCGATAAACTTGCAGATGGATCTTCAATTGGCAAATCCATTGCTACCGTTTTGTGGCCTTGCGCTTCTAAGTAAGGAATTAACAAATCCCAACACCAAGCGCCTTGGAAGGCGCCGTGAACGAGACAAAAAAGACTCATAGTGATTTTAGGTAAGTTTTCCAACTTGTGGTTATCTTCTACCTTAAATTTTGTACCATTGTCAACAAGTTTTGCTGCTAGCTGACAAGACGCCGCGTCGCATAAGTGAAATGTTTATATATAGCGTTTCCCCCTTGCAAAATGCTTTTAAAGCAAGCGTCGTTTTTGTTGTTTGTGAAATATCAAAAAATGGAAGAATTAAACTATAATTTTGAATATAAAAACAGTCATCTGGTTCAATCCCAGCATTCATATCCTCAACGTTCTTCAATCGAGAGATTCACAATCTCAATCAAGTTCATTGCCATAAAAATTTATCAAAAAGTAACACCTAATGACTAATGAGATAAGTGAAAAATTAAAACAGTCTTCTGCTGATTTATTAATGATCAGTGAGTCAGACTACCCTTTTGAGGTTGTTTTATGGACTGGCCAGGCTCAGAGTATGACAACTCAAAAGCTACTCCAGCTAACAAATCATCCCCAAGATTCGCAGGTTGAGGAAATAGAGTTAGATTATTTATTTCGGAATTGTGCCTATGAAAAAGAGTGGCACGACGAACAACAAAAACAAAATGTGAAAAAATTTCAAACACTTGTCCAGACGCTTCAAAATAACCTTAATGAAATCAAAGTTTATCGCATAGGTACGATAAATATTGATGTCTATATTCTCGGCAAAACCCCATCTGGAGATTTAGCAGGACTTTCCACCAAAGTTGTAGAAACCTAGCAGTTAACGGACTTCAAAATAAAAAATATCCCAAAGCTGACCCAAAAGGGAGCAACGCGATTTGGTGAGGTAGGCAAGCAGGGGAGGCAGGGGAGGCAGGGGAGGCAGGGGGAGAGAAAGAAATTAAGTATACTTCGGAGTGTCTCGGTAGTAAAAATTACTATTTCCTCTCTTTACTCCCCCTGCTTCCCCTGCTCCCCCTGCCCCCCCTGCCTATTTCACGAGGATCTCACTTTTTCGCGTTGCTCCCACCCAAAAATCCTCTTTACTTCTCCCCTCTCTGTGTTCTCCGTGTCTGGAGTGGTAACCTACGGCAAGCCGCTGCACGTCTACGTTGATTTGGATAATTTATTTTTTACAAATCCCTAATTGGGAATTCGTAACACTCGCCCAAAATTAGTATTACGAATTCCCAATTCTATTAAAGCTGTGTAATTTTGATTAAACTACAAATTGTCAACTCTAGATTCAATCACAGATTGAACAGATGTAGACACATTAGATAAAAAATTGAAGCCTGTTTTGACTTCAATTGAATCAACAGAGACTCTATATGTTCTCCAATCATTATTTCTTATGCCTTGGGTGTTGGGCATATCAACGCTGATAACCCTCGTGCTAGTCGTAACTCCAGACGCCCCAGCACCAGGGTTATTTACTACAACAACCTTCCAAACTCTATTCGGAACTTGAACATTGCCATTGGTAATTGTATATTTTGTGCCATTTGAGCCAGTTCCACCCATACCGTAGGGACCAGAAATAATATATAGTTCTTTTCCCTGGCTCACTAAGCTTCTCAAGTAGTTTTCTAGTGAAGCCCACGGCCCCTGATTATTATCGGGCGACTGTGGCACCATATTTGTCATTAGGAAGGTTGCAGAGTTATCCGTTACCGTTCTTGTTCTGTCAGCGGAAGGTGTCATGTGTCCTCTATCAAACCCGCTACCAGAATAGTCAGAGCCACCTACTCGATACCATCCTGTAGGGAGGCTGGTATCAGCGCGGAAGTCGTCTTGTCTTGCTGCTGAACCAAGCCACGACGAATTTAACTGCCAAGACACCCAATTTGGAGTCCCTCTGTCGCGGCTGTAACTGAGTGCATACTGGGGTTTTAATAATAAATAATTATTCGGATATGAGACGTTTGTTGTTGCATTACTCGGATTGCCCAAGGTTAGATGCACACTTGATGATTGTGCTTTTGTTGGGCGTAAATATGCAATCAGGGCTATAGGTAGGGCTATAGCTACACAAGGCAGCAAAAATTTAAAAAGCCTAGTTTTTTTCATACTTTTAGTATCTAAAGACACATTTAGTCTCTATGCCTTATGTCCTAAAATCAAGTATTCAGGGATACAAAAAGTATAAAATCTGGAAATTATTAACCTGATTTGAGAATAATAGACGTAAACCCATACTTTGTAGCCATATCTCTCTTATTAGTCAAGAATTCAAGATACGCTTTTTTGTCAATTCTTTACCTGCTCATAACATTTACATAAGAAAGCTTTACATCAAAAAATATTATTTAAGAGAGTTCATATATTATGATAGGTTGACAAAAATACAGAGAACACAAATATAAATTTAATATTTGGACAAAGATATAAATTTTAAAATTTTCATGACAAAAAGCATTTGTAATTTCAGAGCAATAAACAACTTGATTTATTAGGTAAAATTAATTATACTTTAGCGATTAATTGTAATGGGAATATATATATAGCGGTTTGCAATTGCATGGAGTGCAGACAATTCGTAGGGTAGCACAGCTGTGCTACCCTACCGTGTACCTCATTAAAATGAAAATCGCTATATTATATTGATATTTTCTTTATAATTGCGTAGTCGTAGACTGTCTTAAACCTTGTCATGAGAGAGTTTAGCATTAATTTGTCTGGCTCAGAAAGACACAAATATTTATCTCTACTTACTGATAGCGGATTTCAAGTTGGTGAACTACACAAAGTAAATCTCCAAGCCTGGGGCAAAGACTGTTTTACTTTTGAATTCTGTTAGCGCAGCGGGGCGTAGCCCATTCTGAATTCTGCTGTAATTTACATCTGATTGTTGGCGCTGTTACAACCCGTAATTTTAAAAACGTTTACCATACCTTAAGTTCTTTCATAAAACAAAAGTAGTTCACTAGGAACACAAACATCTGATTCAGTAGAGAGTTTTGTTATTTTCCTATCTGGCTAAATCACCTTATCTAAGTAAAATCTCAAAAATTTCCAATTTTGTTAAGGACTTCGCAGTGATAAATCAACAATATCTGAATTTTGAATTCTGATTTCTTCTTCAATTTGTTATTTTTTCTGCGCCACTAGTTAAGAGGTAATCTATGGTGCGAAATTCAAAGTTAGGGTACACAATGTTCCCTAAGTCTATTCTGCGTCCATCCGTTGCTATAGGTATAATTGCATCTTTATTGGTTGGCGGAATAAGTTTTTATACAATAAAACTCTGGCAAAATTCTGCCACTCAAGAAACACAAGTGCCGACAACACAATTGCCACAGTTAAAAACGGTAACAGCCTTAGGAAGAATTGAACCACAGGGCGAAGTAATTAAACTATCTGCTGCCGCTTCTGCGGAAGGAAGTCGGGTAGAAAAGTTGTTGGTGAAGGAGGGCGATAGGGTAAAAGCAGGACAAGTAATTGCAATTTTGAGCAGCCACGATCGCCTACAAGCATCATTAAAAGAGGCGCAGGAACAGGTAAAAGTAGCCCAGGCAAACCTAAACCGCACCCAAGCAGGTGCTAAACGTGGTGAAATTAGCGCCCAAAAAGCTGCGATCGCTCGCCTAAAAGCGGAACGTCAAGGCGATATTGACTCCCAAGCAGCAACAATTGCCAAATTCCAGGCCGAAGTGGAAAACGCCCAAGCAGAAAACGAACGCTATCAGCAACTATATGAACAAGGAGCAATTTCCGCCTCCCAACGGGACAGCAAGCGTTTAAATTTGGCAACAGCCCAAAAAAATTTGCAACAAGCCCAAGCAGAGTTAAATCGCACCCAATCAACTAGCCAGCAACAAATCAAAGAAGCCACAGGAACACTCGATCAAATCAGCGAAGTTCGAGGAGTAGATGTAGCAGCTGCCCAAGCAGAAGTCAATCGTGCCCTAGCAGCCATGAATCTAGCGGAAGTTAACATCAAACAAGCCGAAGTGCGATCGCCCCAAAATGCACAGATATTCGAGATCCACACTCATCCTGGGGAATTAGTATCAAATGATGGCATTGTTGATATCGGGCAAACCAGCCAGATGTACGTCATCGCCGAAGTTTACGAAAGCGATATAGGTAAAGTGCATTCAGGGCAAAAAGTGCAAATCTTTGGTGATTTCCTACCCATTGAATTACAAGGAATCGTAGATCGCAAAGGCTTGCAAGTGCGGCAGCAAAATGTCATTAATACCGATCCCGCCAGCAATATCGACAGCAGAGTAGTGGAAGTCCACATCCGACTAAATGAAGCCTCCAGCCAAAAAGCCGCCAACCTAACCAATATGCAAGTTAAAGCAGTAATTGAATTGTGAAAAGGGCATGGGGCATTGGGAGTACTGAGTGCTGTTAGCGGTAGCGGGGCGTTTAGCCCGTGCTGAGTTAGGAGTTAAGAGTTATTCTCCCCACCTCCCCATCTCCCCATCTCCCCATCTCCCTCATCTCCCTCATCTCCTCACTCCCCACTCCCCACTCACTCCAAACTATGGGATTGATTGAACAATTGCGACGCCGAACCCCTCTAGGATGGCTGCAACTGAGTCATGAAAAAAGTCGTCTGTTGGTGGCATTGTTAGGCATTGCCTTTGCGGATCTTCTCATGTTCATGCAGCTGGGCTTTCAAACTGCGCTGTATGACAGTAACACTCGACTACATCGCAGTTTGCAAGCAGACATTGTTTTAACCAGTCCCCAAGCCCGTAACTTGCCAAGCTTGTCTACGTTTTCTCGGCGGCGACTTTACCAAGCAATGGATATACCAGGGGTGAAGTCGGCCCAAGCGATGTATTTCAACAACACAATCTGGAAAAATCCTGTAACACACCGCGAAACGGGGGTGTTAGTCATCGGTTTTAACCCAGACAAGCCAGCCTTTGATTTCCCAGATGTTAACCAGCAATTGCAGGCAATCAAGCTGCCGGGTGCGGTGTTGTTCGATCGCGGTGCCAGAGGAGATTATCAAAAAGCGATCGCCCAAATTGAGGAAGGTAAAATCGTCACTGCGGAAATAGAACGCCGCACAATTATTATTAGTGGTTTATTCCAAGTCGGGGCTTCCTTTGGCGCTGAAGGCAATTTGATTACCAGCGATCAAAATTTTTTGCGACTATTTTCTGGGCGACAGTCCAGCAGCGTCAGTCTAGGTTTGATCCAAATAAAACCAGGCTATGACCCAAAAAAAGTCGCAGCAATGCTCAAAGCCTACCTGAGAAATGATGTCAGAGTGCTAACCCACGCAGAATTTATTGAATTTGAGAATAACTTTTGGAGAACAAATTCGCCAATTGGGTTTATTTTCAACTTGGGTGTATCGATGGGTTTTGTGGTGGGCGTGATTATTGTCTATCAAGTCCTTTCCACCGATGTTAATGCCCACGTTCGGGAATATGCCACCTTCAAAGCAATGGGATATCGGAATTACTACCTGCTAGGCGTGGTGTTTGAAGAGTCTTTGATATTGGCAGCACTAGGCTTTTTTCCCGGATTGGGAGTATCCTTAGCACTTTACCACCTGACTCGCAAAGCTACAAATTTGCCCATGTACATAACTTTGATTCGGGCATTACAGGTATTAGTGCTGACCATAATTATGTGTGCAATTTCCGGTGCGATCGCCACCCGCAAACTCCAAGCCACCGATCCCGCTGATATGTTTTAAAAAATGGGGAGTGGGGAATAGGGAATAGGGAATAGGGATTGGAAATTGGAAAACCCTTCCCCAGTCCCCAGTCCCCACTCCCCACTCCCCATTCCCCATTCCCCAATCCCCACTCCCCAAAACATGTTTCCCGTCATCTCCATCCATAATCTTGACCACTACTTTGGTCACGGCTCACTTCGCAAGCAAGTTTTATGTAATATCAACTTGGAGATTAATGCTGGTGAAATTATTATCATGACTGGGCCATCTGGTTCTGGAAAAACTACTTTGCTGACCTTAGTTGGTGGGTTGCGTTCTACCCAATTTGGTAGTTTGCGGGTGTTGGGACGAGAACTTTGTGGTGCTAGCGCCCAACAACTAGTCCAGGTGCGACGCCATAATGGTTACATTTTCCAAGCAGATAACTTGCATGGTAGTTTGACAGCACTGCAAAACGTAAAAATGGCTTTGGAATTACACAAACATCTTGGGTTAAAAAAAATGCGAATTAGGTCAGCCCAGATGCTAGAGCAGGTGGGATTAGGTAACCACTTGCATTACTATCCTGATAAACTGTCTGGGGGACAAAAACAAAGAGTAGCGATCGCCCGTGCCTTGGTCAGTCATCCTCAAATTATCCTAGCTGATGAACCCACCGCCGCCCTTGACAGTCAATCAGGACGAGATGTGGTCAACCTCATGCAAAAACTGGCAAAAGAACAAGGCTGTACCATCTTGATGGTGACTCATGACAACCGCATCCTAGACATTGCTGATCGCATCCTTCACATGGAAGATGGTAAGCTCAACTCAAAAGTAAAACTATCAGCCTGAAGCTAATCAGCTGAAATTCATCTCGAAAAGTCTGATTCCCTACTCCCTAACTCCTGTAGAGACATGATTAATTGCGTCTCTACCTACTTTCTGTCTATCGCGCTGGCGCTGCGCTTCTCTACGAGAGGCTTCTCTACGAGAGGCTTCTCTACGAGAGGCTTCTCTACGAGAGGCTTCTCTACGAGAGGCTTCTCTACGAGAGGCTTCTCTACGAGAGGCTTCGCCAACGCCAACGCCAACGTCAACGCCAACGCACACCACACAAATTAAGTTCAAAAATCAAAACTGATTACTATAAATTCTATGAATGACGGAAATTTGAGTTCAAAACTGGATTATTCAAGTTATAAACTCGAATAATCCAGTTTTAAACTCGATTATTCAATCTTACTAATCAAAACCAAAAACAATTAAGTATAATCACTGAAATTTTACATATTTTACCAACAGTCAAAAAATCTGTTATTACTATGTAGATGGAGATTAAAAATTACATACTAAGTTGAGCTAGCTTTGTGTAAAATCTTAATCACTTTAATTTTTTGGGTTACTTCTGGCACTTTCCCTCTGACTTAGCTGATTTGTCTGATTTACTTAGACTAACTTTGGCTTCATACTGTGGTATGAGTGTCCAGTTGAACAAGTGTCCAGTTGATTCCCAGATTTTATTCAAGTACCATTATGTAGTGAGTTTAACCATAAACAGTTTCTTTTATTGCTTAACAAGTGATCCCTATGGCAAGCCACTAAAGCGTTTTTACCATCAATCAAGTGAAATTTTACGAACAATCACAATGTCATACACTTTGGTTATTAGAGTTAATACAAATTAACAAAATTACACTTACAAATCATTCTTCGTCACTACCTGCTCGCTGTTTGCTTACTGTCCATAAGTACCTAGAGCATTTGCCAAACAAAATTTATGACTTTCAACAACATCTGCTGTCAAAAGGAAATACTACTGATAATAAGCTAGTCTATTTTCCAACACAAGCAAGGAATTTTTTGTAGCTCTATGATTACTGAGAATCGCACTAGTAATTCAAACAAGAACTTGCTCGGCTTTAATGTCAAAAGTTTGACAGCTAATGGCCGTGCAATAAATTTGTTAAAGGGAATGTTTGCTGTTCTCCCCATCACCTGGGCATTGCCTGTAGATGCTTTGCAAGTAAAAGTGACTCCAACTAATCCTAAATTAGGGGATACACTTTCTGTCGAAATTAATTTAGATAATCCGGAGAATGCTACAAATCCAACAGTAGTTATTGGCAAAAATACATACCCAGCATTTGAAATTGCACCCAATCAGTATCGGGCTTTCGTTCCTACAACTCCCTTGGAAAAAGCTGGAACTAGATCGCTTCAAGTTACAGGAGATGGTCAGGTGCAAAACTTGGCGGTGAATGTGCAAAATCGCAAGTTCCCCGTACAACGCATTACTTTACCACCAGGTAAAGCTGGAGTGGACGCCACAGAGTATGAACTGAAGCGGGTAGCAGCTTTCAAAGCGCTACAAACACCAGAAAAATATTGGAATGGAGTATTCCTCAGGCCAAATGCAGGGCGAATGAGTACAACCTATGGTGTACGTCGCTACTATAATGGTAAATTTGCAGAGGACTACTATCATCGTGGCCTTGACTACGCTGGTGCTGCCGGCTCAGCTGTAATTGCCCCAGCCGCTGGGCGAGTTGCTTTGGTAGGTAAGGTATCCCAAGGATTTCGGGTTCACGGTAACGTAGTTGGCATTGACCACGGTCAGGGAGTGGCCAGTATTTTCATGCACCTGAGTCGTATTAACGTTAAAGAAGGTGATTTAGTTAAAGCTGGTCAACTCATTGGCGCAGTAGGTTCAACAGGTGCTTCTACGGGACCACATTTGCACTGGGGTCTATATGTCAACGGACTATCAGTAGATCCAACGCCTTGGCGAACTAAGGTCGTTAAATAGTAGAGGCGGAATTGATCGCGTCTGTGTATAATTTGGATATTTTTGCGTAAATTAGGCAAAATAAATTGGATTGATACCGTCCCTACCAAGCTTTGCAAACATAAATAATGATAAGCGTTATGAGTATCGAAAAAATTGTAGAACAAGCTCTCCAGGATGGTTATTTGACACCAGCAATGGAAGCGGAAGTCGGTAGAATCTGTGACAACGCTTCGGAACTCTCAATTGAAGAGTATATGGCGCTCGATCGCCTAATGGGTGCGCTATTGACTGGTGAGGTAGTGGCGGTACCTCGTAAACAATTCATTAACGTTATGGAAGAATTGGTGCTAACAGAAGCGATCGCCAGAGTCGCCGAAATTGAAGCCACCAGTGAAAGTTCCCTAGAAGTTGGTGATATTGCAGCCTACGCTCTCAATCGCCTACCACCCTTATATGCAACTACAGAAGAAGGCGCTAACTACCAGCGCCAACGCGCTCAAGCAGAACTGCAAGAACTAATTTCCCAGCAAGTAAATGAGGCGATCGATCGTTACCTAGATCGACCTAGTTTTTTCCCAGAACGACAAGTCTTGGGCAAAAGTGAAGCTCTCGTCCAAATTGGTGCTTTGCTTAAAGCATATGCACCTAACTTTGAGCAAAAATCATAATTTTAAGGGCATTGGGCATTGGGCATTGGGCATTGGGCATTGGGCATGAGAAGAGGACAAGGGTGACAAGAGGGACATGGTAGCAATTTTTCTCCCAAGTCTACCAAGTCTCCCCCCTCTCCCTCATCCCCCTTCACTCCCTCATCTCCCCATGCCCCATGCCCAATGACCCTTAATTCAATCACGCACTAACACTGTTGTTCCTAAACTCACTTGCTCATACAACAATCTGACATCAGAATTACGCATTCTTAGGCAACCGTGGGATACAGCGGTTCCCAGTAGGTCAATATCGGGTGTCCCGTGAAAGCCTATTTCATTCCGTCCATCTGACCAAAAGCCAATCCATCTATCTCCCAAAGGACTATCTGTACCTGCTTCAAATATTTTGCCAGTAATCGGGTGACGCCAGACTGGATAATGACGCATGTGCATTACTTGGAAAGAACCCGTAGGTGTTTCCCAACCTTTCTTACCTATAGCTATTGGGTAGCTGGCTATTACCTCGTCTCCTGCGTATACGTAGGTGCGGTGATCGCTTAAATCAACCACCACTTTTGTTTTACCAGATACTAACTTATTAGATGGTATTTGTTGGGCTGAAGCTTGAGGCCATAGAGCTTTTGGCCAATTAGCCACACTTGGATTTTCTTGTTCTGTTTGAGCCACCAGCCGCGTTTTGGTCGGTGTTTCTGTGGCATTAGCTATATTCTTCTTAATTGTTTGGGACTTGGTTTCAGGGTTAACAGCAGAAAACTTGAGCGTAGAAACTCTTTTGTCAGTTCCTTTAGCTACATTTTTCTTAATTTTTTTCGATTGAGTTTGAGATTTGAGTCTAGAAGACCTGCGAACTGTTGCTTTAGCTACATTCTTCTTAATTATTTTTGACTTAGCATCAGACCCAATAGCTGAAGACTTTGGTGTTAATTTCTTCTCGACAGTTGAGCCTTGGGTGTTTTCAACACCAGACACAGATGCACCCAGTGCAACTTGCCCTAGACTCACCTGTGAGAAATTCTTATAGGCTTCCTCTGGGCGGCTTTCCTTAGGGTTGGTTAGGTTAGAACCTTGCCCCATCGAAACAGATGCAGACTTTTCAAGCTGCCGTTGTGCAGTAGTAATGCGCCAATGCACAGCTAATGACAAAAATGCTGTGCCAAAACAAAGCAACATTACCATACGCCCTACAGATTCATTTCTTAACATTGCTATCGCCTATTGTTTATCCCTGACGTATCCAACCGAAGAATTGGATGGGTTCATCATCCGATCATCAAAAATTTATCAATACTTATCACTTCTGTTATAAATCTGCCAATAGCTCTGGGCAAACTAAGGCTATACGCATTGTCCCAGAAGCAAAACTCCAAGTGAGGAATCTCATTCCTCCAAAGTTCAGGAGGTCGTAAGCCTCTACTCAGACTTTGTGGTGGAACTTTGGAAATGCAGCAATCAATTGTTAATGGTGTGGACGGGAGAAAAACCATGTTTGAAAAACTATTGCTAGCAGTCACGATTACATTTTCCCTCAATTTATTTTTTCAAGTTCACCTACCAGAACAAAATAACACTGGTGCTAGTTACGGAGTACAACCAGAACAATCAGCAACTATTCTGGTAAGAAAATCAAAAAAGTAAACCACCATTATTATCACCACCAGACCAGCCCAACTTCCAAATTATTGCCTAAATTTTAAAGGTATCAAGAAGTTAGAATTACAAAATTTTGATCCTCATTCTTATAACCAAATTTAATTATTTTGATCAAGCGTATATACCCAGTTGCTAAAAGTAACAAAATGTGCATCTTTCATGTGCCTTTGTTAGCTGATGGGTGAAATAGAAACATGCAAGCAGTATAAGGAAAAAGAGCTTCTCTTGACTGCTATAAATTTACCCAAATTTGTATGCCTCAGTGTTCCAGTCATAAATCCGTCACCTTAGCAAGGAACTTGTGCCTCATTAGCAGGTCTAATAGAAAGGGATGATTTAGAGCCAGTACGATCTATGAGTCAGTCGATTACTGTATCCTGGTCAACGGTTGATGCAAAGTATCCAGAAGCATCAGTGCAAGTTGACAAACTTCCTAACCACGATTTAATTTTGCGTTGTCAAGCTGGACTGCGCCCGGATCGTGCTGCGTTTGCGGAACTATTGCGCCGCTATCAAACCCAAGTCGATAGGGTTCTATACCACCTAGCCCCAGATTGGGGTGACAGAGCTGATTTAGCTCAAGAGGTTTGGATTCGAGTCTATCGGAATATTAACCGATTACAAGAGCCTGCTAAATTTCGGGGCTGGTTAAGCCGCATTGCAACCAACTTGTTTTACGATGAGTTGCGAAAACGCAAGCGCATTGTCAGTCCTTTGTCACTCGATGCTCCCCGCTCAGTAGAGGATGGCGAGATGGATTGGGAAATTGCTGGCGATACCCCAGGACCGGAAGAAGAACTGACAACTCGAGAATTTTACGAGCAACTACGGGAAGCGATCGCGGATTTACCAGAAGTATTTCGTACTACTATTGTCCTGAGAGAAATTGAAGGCATGGCATACGAAGAAATTGCTGAAATTACTGGAGTTTCCTTGGGAACTGTCAAATCAAGAATCGCCAGAGCTAGATCCAGATTGCAAGCTCAGTTGCAAAACTATCTAGATTCCTAATTTACAGTATTTTGCCTCTACCCAATGGCGGAATTTAAGCATTGATTAAGAATTAGCAGAAAGATATAGATTACTTCTGCCGTTAGGAGGAAAATTGAGTAATTTTTCCGAATTTTCGGTTGACTTTACCCGTGTATGAATTGGTAATAATGTTAAGATGACTACTGATTCTCAGTTTGATGATCGTTCCCACTTACAACTTCCTGAAGATTTGTCAGATGGAATAGTTGAGTATACCAATGAATCAACGGGTTTTATGGATATGGTGAAGCGCGATCGCTTCGAGTTATTAAGTGCTTATCTCGATGGTGAAGTCACAGCAGCCGAACGCAGGCAAGTAGAAGAATGGTTGGCAAATGATGCCTCAGTTCAATGCTTGTATGCCCGACTGTTAAAGCTTAGACAGGGCTTGCGGACTCTCCCAGTGCCCACACCCCAACAGTGTCCAGAAGCAACAGCCCAGCAGGTATTGGCACGTTTGCGCCGACGTTCTCGTTTCAACTGGATGGTTGGAAGCGCAGCCGCAGCGGCTTGTGTAATTGGGGCAGTATCTGGCTTATTACCTGGTGGTGGTTCGAGAACACCACAACTGGCACAACGGCCACAAATACAGCCAATACAAACCTCGTCAGCGTCTGTTGTACCTCCTTCCTCGCTAATGGTGGGGCTAAATAACCCGGTAATTGAAATTCCGAAAGCAGCAGTAGCCTCTCCGGAAAATTCAATTTATCTGGTACCGCCGCAAAGTCGGGACTCCAGAGACGACATAAATTAATTAATCTCAAAGTTAACAGTTTATAGATAAAAACTGTACTTAGTTATACCGGAGCCACTCCACCAACCGTCAGGTTGGAGGACACCTCCTAATTTGTCAACTTGCTGTAAACTCATTAAATAAACCCAAGCCCATCCCAGAGAAAGCCATTCTCCCTGATAAACCTCGATAGTTTTTCGATTATAGAGGTTTTCTGAAACTTGTCTAGCGGGGTGGTAATCTTCCAACACATCTAGCTGATTTAAAATCCTTGGGTTGGCAAAAGATAGTAGATATCCGTAGACTTGCCTATCTCCTAGCGTCATTGCTGGGTAACCCATTGGCAAAGCAAACAATTTGCCTTTGACAAAAGCTTTTTTGACATCTACGACTTTGCTAGCACAGTATCTCTTATAGTTAGCTTCACCTGGTTTGAGGGTGCCGTAAACAAAAACCTGCACCAAACCAGAAAATTGTATATTTGACTCAAACATCGCCTATTTAACGTATTGCGGAAGTCCCCACCTTCAATGTACTCATAAGGTGGGGATAGGGAGCTCTTGATGAGGATTGCATCTGGAATTGATTTTTTGCTTATGCAATAAACAAATTCGAGATGTATGACGAATCCCCAAAATTTTCTGGTAAACTAAAAATTGTCTTGACCATCAATGCCATAAGCGAAAACCATTAGCTTTCAGGTATATGTTGCAAGAGAAAAATTTGGGTCTTGGGAACCAGGACTCCTGCCCTTGGAGGCAATGTAAGACCAAAAAAACTACAAAGTTTTTGAGGCTATTCCCGATGAATTGGGAAGCCCCGTCCG
>NZ_JACJSJ010000160.1 GCF_014698115.1 Nostoc sp. FACHB-973 | reverse complement strand
TGCCATCAAACAAGTCAGTGCTATACTCCCATACACCCACCAGTCCATCAGCAGTGTTCTCCATTAGTAAGGTAAGGTCAAACTTGGCAATTGTACTTTCTGGCATCAATGGAGTGACACTTAACCCAGCCAACTCTACTCCAGATAAAGGCACATTCTGAAGTGCAAACATCACTTGGAACAGTGGTGTATGACTGAGGTCTCTTTGTGGTTGCAATGCTTCCACCAGCATTTCAAATGGCAAATTCTGATAAGTGTATGCCTGCATTGCCATTTCTCGAACGCGAGTCAGTAATTCACTAAAGCTGGGATTACCTGCCAAGTTAGTACGCATGACTAAAGTATTGACAAAAAAGCCAATTAACCCTTCTATCTCACTGCGATCGCGGTTAGCAATGGGAGATCCCACCAAAATGTCTTCTGTACCTGTGTAGCGGTAAAGCAGGGTATCATAAGCTGCCAACAGCGTCATAAAGAGAGTACAACCTTGCTTTTGACTTAGTTGTATCAATCCTTGAGTGAGCTTCTGTGAGAGTGCAAACTCTTGATGTGCGCCAGCGAAAGTCTGCACAGCAGGTCTTGGTCGGTCTGTGGGTAGGGACAACAAGGCTGGTGCATCTTTGAGTTGCTGTTGCCAGTAACTCAGTTGGCTTTGCAGTACGCCTCCTTGCAACCATTGTCTTTGCCATAGTGCAAAATCTGCATACTGAATCGGCAGTGGTGCTAAAGGTGACGGTTGAGCTTGAGAATAAGCGTTGTACAGTGCTGCTAGTTCTTGAAGAAACACACCCATTGACCAGCCATCAGAGACAATATGGTGCATACACACTAATAAGATGTGTTCTGTCTCGGATAGCACTAGTAATGTCGCCTTAACTAATGCTTGATTTGCCAGATCAAAAGGCTGAATAGCTTGTTGTTGCGCTAATTGCTGTGTAGCGATTTCTTGTTCGGTTGTTGATAAATGCTTCAAGCTAACAACTGAAACTGTCCAATTCGTTTGTGTTTGAATAATTTGAGTAGCTTGTCCATTAACAGTGACGAAATTGGTGCGTAATCCTTCGTGGCGAACAATGATTTCATGCAAGCTTTGTTCTAGGGCAAATTGATTAAGTGTTCCGACTAGACGCAAAGCTAAAGGTATGTTGTATGAGGCACTGTTCGGCTCGAACTGGTCTAAAAACCAAAGACGCTGTTGAGCATAAGATAGTGGTATTTCTGCATTCTCTGCCCTTTGTGCAATGAATGGTGTAGAAAGTTCCAAGTCCTGTTGCTGCAATTGCCCAATCGATTGCGCCAATTCCGCAACTGTTGATCTGGCAAACAATTCACGCAATGGTAGTTCCACTTTGAACCAGGTGCGGATACGTGAAACTAGTTGCGTTGCTAGTAGTGAGTGTCCTCCAAGTTCAAAGAAGTTATCATGTATGCCTACAAGCTCTAGGTTCAGCACTTGTGCCCAAAGGAGTGCCAGCATTTCCTCAATGGGTGTGCGCGGGGCGACAAATTTTTCTAGCAGTGTGGTGTCTAAGCCTGGTTTTGGTAAGGCGCGGCGGTCTACTTTGCCGTTGGGAGTCAGGGGTAAGGATTCCAAGATGACAAAAGTACTCGGCACCATGTACTCTGGCAGCTTTGCTTTAAGGAATTCTCGTAGTTTGCTGATTGCGGGTTTACAGTCCTGATACGCTACCCAGTAGGCGACTAAGCGTTTATCACCAGGGGTATCTTCCCGGACAATGACACAACATACTTGCACATCACTATGTTGGCTCAATACTGCTTCAATTTCGCTCAACTCGATGCGGAAACCACGTATTTTTACTTGATTATCAATGCGTCCTAAGTATTCAATATTTCCATCTGGTAAATAGCGTGCCAAATCCCCCGTCTTATATAATTTTGACTTTTGACCTTTGACTTTTGACTTGTCAAAGGGGTTGGGGATGAATTTTTCTTGTGTTAACTCTGGACGGTTAAGGTAGCCTTTTGCTAATCCTGCACCACCAATATGCAATTCTCCTGGTACACCTACAGGTACTGGCTGTAAATCAGAATCTAGGATGTAAATTTCAACATTGGCTATGGGGCGACCGATGGATGGTGAGATATTATTATCCTGGCCATTAGAAACTACTAGTCCTGAAGTTGCGACAACAGTATTTTCAGTTGGGCCATAATTATTCACTACCTGGAAAGGGACTAAACCTGATGGATATCGATGAAGCTTATCCCCCCCAGTTAGCATAGTTCGCAAAGTTGTACTTTCTGGCCATTCCAGAGACAATAATTGCTCTGCCATTGGTGTTGGCAGAAAACTGATAGTGATCTTTTTCGATTGCAACCAATCTTGCAAATCCACTGGGGATAAAAGAATTTCAGGTTTGACTAAATATATACTTGCTCCTGCGGTCAGGTAAGGCCACAACTCCCATACCGCAGCATCAAATGCTGTCCCTGCTAGCTGAGTAGCTTTGTCTAAGGTCGTGATTTTAAAAGTACGTTGATGCCAGAACAGCAAATTTAATAATCCTTGATGGGCAATCAGCACTCCCTTGGGTTGACCTGTAGAACCGGAGGTGTAAATCACATAAGCCAAGTTAGCTGCTTGTGTCTCAGTGATGAGATTATCCTGACTTAACTGAGAAATAAGCTGCCAGTCAGTATCTAAACAAATACGCTGTGCAGTATGCTCAGGCAGTCTGTCGAGGAGTTTCTGCTGAGTCAGCAACACTGAAATTTGAGCATCTTCTAACATCAAACGCAAACGCTCGGTAGGATAGTCTGAAGCAAGTGGCAAATAAGCGCCACCCGCCTTTAGTATCCCTAGCAGTCCCACCACCATTTCTAAGGAACGCTCTACACAAATACCCACTAGCACATCGGCTTTCACACCCAAAGACTTGAGGTAGTGCGCCAACTGATTAGCGCGACAGTTTAATTGGTGGTATGTAAGATGTTGGTTTTCATACACCACTGCTACAGCATCGGGAGTACGTTCAACCTGCTCCTCAAATAACTGATGAATACATTTATCTTGGGGATAATCTACCCCTGTATCATTCCACTCAACCAATAACTGCTGTTGCTCAACTTCTGTTAGCAGAGGTAATTGTGAAATCTGCTCAATAGGGTTAGCAACAATTCCTTCCAGCAATGTTTGGAAATGCCCCCTCATCCGCTCGATTGTGCTGGCATCGAACAAGTCAGCATTGTACTGCCACACACTCACCAATCCAGTTGCAGTGTTCTGCATTGATAAAGTTAAATCAAACTTGGCAGTTGCGCTTTGGGCTGGCAATGAACTGATAGTTAAGCCAGCAAGCTCTATCTCAGACATAGGCGCATTCTGAAGGACAAACATCACCTGAAACAGTGGCGTATAGCTGAGGTCACGTTGTGGCTGTAATGCTTTTACCAACTCTTCAAAGGGCAAGTCTGGATGAGCGTAAGCTTGCAGTGTCACCTGCCGCACTCGACTGAGCAATTGCTGAAAACTGGGGTTGCCTGACAAATCGGTACGTAATACTAAAGTGTTGACAAAAAAGCCAATTAACCCTTCAAGTTCCAAGCGATCGCGGTTAGCAATGGGCGTACCCACTACAATATCATCGGAGCCTGTATAGCGATAAAGCAAGGTGACATAAGCTGCGAACAGCGTCATGAATAGGGTAGCACCCTCTTGCCTAGTGAAATTAGCGATCGCTTCACTCAGTTCAACTGAAAATTTTCCATATTGAATTTCGCCCCGGAATGTTTGAATCGCTGGTCTTGGTCTGTCTGTGGGTAATTCTAGTAAGGTAGGAGCGTTTTTGAGTAGTTGCTTCCAGTAATCAAGCTGTGTTTGGAGTACTTCTGTTTGCAACCATTGCCGTTGCCAAATAGTAAAGTCGGCATACTGAATTGGTAGCTCAGGTAGCTCTGGCGACAAATTATTGCAGAGGGCTGAGTAAATGGTTGCTAACTCGCGCATCAATACGCCTATTGACCAACCATCCACTACAATGTGGTGTATTGTTAGTACCAAAGCGTGTTCTAACTCTGTGAGTTTAACCACAGAAGCTCGGATTAAAGAAGAACTAGCAAGGTCAAAGGGTCGATTAGCTTCAGTTGTGGCTAATTTTTGGCAAGCTATTTCTCTTTCACTTTCAGGTAGTTCTGATAGGTCTACTATTGGCACACTTAAAGTTAAGCTGTCAGTAATTATCTGGACTGGCTGCTCGTTGATGGTGCGAAAGTTAGTACGTAGGGCTTCGTGGCGATCGATAATTTTGTTGAGGCTTTGCTCTAACGCCACGACGTTCAATTTACCGTGAAGTTTTAGGGCTGCTTGTTCGTTGTAGGAGGGGTTATCTGGTTCTAACTGGTTTAATAACCAGAGTCGTTCTTGGGCAAAAGACAGAGGTAAGTTCTGAGGACGCTCGGCTTTAATCAGGGGTAAATCTGTATCGGTGTCTGCCTTTTTTTTGTGCAGCAACAAGATAAGTTCTGCTTTATTTTTAGCTAATAAGTCACGAGTTTCTGGTGTCAATACTCCCTTGGGAGCATTAGCACGCAACTGCTCACCTTCAACCCACAACTTTACACCCTGTTTACTAAGGTCAACTACCAATTGTTCGATATTCACAGAAACATTACCTCCACTCACCTAATTCGTAATTCGTAATTCGTAATTCGTAATTTAAAATTATTTGTTATTCAAATTGCTATTTCTTCTCTATCACTTGCACCTAAGTTTGTATCTGGATATAGTTGTTTTTGTAGCTTTGTTGCTATGTCAGCTATGGTAGGTGATTCAAATAAATTTGCTACAGATAATCGGATAGAAAAAATATTTCGCATTCGGGACAAAACTTGAACAGCTACTAAAGAATCTCCTCCTAATGTAAAAAAGTTGTCATGGATTCCCACCTGTTGGATTCCTAATAGTTCTTGCCAGATATCAGCAAGTTTTTGCTCAATCTCGTCACGGGGAGCTAGATAAGAATTAGGCAAATCCGGTCTTGAGTGGAGTGCAGATAATTTCTCTTGCTGAAAAATATCCGGCTTTGTTTGTAATGAAATCTCTGATTTGTAGTCAGTCTCTTTCTGCCTAGATTTTGTGCTAAATGCGGCTGATGCAGAAGCTTGAGCCATAATAATCTTATGTTCAAACACTTCAGTTTCAGGAAAAGCAGCAACTTGAATAAAATCTTGCTCGCGTAGTGCTTCAAACCACTGGTCTTGGATAATAAAAGGCTGACCTGGGTTGCGTCTTTTATCGTCTAAAGGTTTCAATAGCAGACTCAAACTAATATCAAAGTCTATTTTTGGCTGAGTTATTTCCCACAGTAATAGAAAGCCACCAGGAGCTAATAAAGAGCGTATATGATGCAGTGTTTGATCTATGTTTCGAGTGGCGTGCAACACATGAGAGGCTATTATTACATCAAAGCTATACTTTTCAAACCCTTGCTCAGTTGGCGACTTATCTATATCTAGTAATCGATATTCGACAAATGGATAGTCCTTAAACTTATGTTCAGCTTGAGTCAGGAAGCTGCTACCAATATTAGTAAAAGTATAGTCGGTTTGCTTGGGCGACAACACAGGTAATAATGCTTGCGTAGACACACCAGTACCCCCACCGATTTCCAGAACTCTGAGATGAACGGATGATGGCAATGACTTGACCACCTGTTCCAAACTTGAGCGCAAAATAGAGTTGTAGTAAGTAATTAAAGGAGATTCTGAATGTGAACCATTGTTTTCTTTTTCGTAAACCAGTTCATTGAAAATCTCTAATGGTTCTTGTTCACCAACAACAACAGCAGCTAGATTTTCACCACAGCGTTGCACTAAATCTAAATCTACTAAAGATGAAGCAGCAAACCTTGCTCTGACTTCTTCTAAATGTTCATTAATATAATCTTCTGAACATGGTACTAGTCCAGTAAACAAACTTTCTTGTTGCTGTAATTGTCCTTGCTCAACTAATATTTGTAACCATCTCGACAACAATTGTTGATAGCGGGGATTTATATGGTATTTCGCCAACAAACTCTCTAAGGAATACTTTTCTTGGGGATTACTAAAAGCCCCTAATTGCTGCAATGCAGAGTTGATGTAGGCTGTACATAAACGATCCAACAACTGTCTATTCTCTTGATATGTTAATTCATTGAGTTCTGCATTTCTAGTATTTGCTTGTTTTTGCCCTCCTTGTACGAGCAATGTCCATAATTGTGATGTTGTGGGTAAGGTTTGTAACTGCCCCAAAGCCGCTTTTTCTGGGGGGTCAATCCAATAACGTTGGCGCTCAAAAGGATAAGTCGGTAAGGGAAGACGATAATATTCTTGGTGGCTATAGAATCCAAACCAATCTATATTGACTCCAGCCAGCCAGAGTTGACCTAATGTAGTGAATAAAACATGATTGTCGGATTGGTTTTCTTGAGGATGACGTACCGAAGTCAAAACCGTTTGTGCAGCTGCTTTGTCTGGATGTTTTTTGACTAATGTAGTTAGTGTGTGCCCTGGCCCCACTTCTAGTAAGACTTGCTCAGGTGTTGCCAATAATTTCTCGACACCTTGGGCAAACAGCACTGTGGAACGCAGATGTTGAGCGTAGTACTCAGGATTTGTGGCTTGCGTAACTGTAATCCAATTACCAGTCAGGTTGGAAATATAAGGAAGTTTTGGCGCATTTAAAGTAACTTTTTTGACTCGTTCTGTAAATGCTTTTAAGATTGGTTCCATCATTTGAGAATGGAAGGCATGGGAAGTATGCAGACGGCGACATTCAATCCCTTGAACAGCTAGCTGATTTTGTAGTGCATTTACTGCTGCTGTGGAACCGGAAACTACACACTGCAAGGGTTGATTAATTGCTGCAACAGAAAGCTCTGGCCCTAACAGGGATTTTATCTTGTCTGGGGGTAAGGGAATTGAAAGCATTGCTCCAGTGGGCAGTTGCTGCATCATCTGTCCGCGTGCTGCTACCAGAGATAAGGCATCTTCTAGGGAAAAAACTTCTGCTAGAGTTGCTGCTACATACTCACCAATACTGTGACCGATCGCAGCTTGTGGTTCCACTCCATAAGACTGCCATAATTTAGCTAGGGCGTACTCAATTACAAAAATAGCAGGTTGAGCAACGGCTGTTTGTTGAAGTTGCTTTGATGCTTCATCAATCTTTTCGTCACTAGGATAAAGTATATGACGTAAATCAAGCCCTAGTAGGGGTTTAAGAACTTCTGAGCAATAATCAACTTGTTCTTTAAATACTGTCTCAGTTTTATAAATTTCCCGCGCCATGTTCACATACTGAGAACCTTGACCGGGAAACATAAAGACAACAGACCGTTCTGTAATCTCTGTATAGTTGGTAAAAACTTGTTGAGCTGCTAAACTACTGAGAGTTTTGACAGCATCTTCTAAGTCTTGACAAATCAACATCCGTCGGTAATTAAAACCCCGGCGACCACTATTGAGGGTATAAGCTACATCGCCTAAGTTAAGTTCTGGATGCTCTTTTAAATGCGTGATTAAATTAGCTGTTGCCTTCTCAAGCGCACTCGCAGTTTTAGCCGACAGACACAACAATTGATAATTTCTCCCCTGCTCCCTGCCCCCTGCCCCCTGCCTCAACAAAGGTGCTTCTTCTAAAATGACATGAGCATTAGTACCTCCCATACCAAAAGAACTAACTCCAGCACGGCGAGGGGTGTTATTTGTTTTCCATTCAGTCAGGGTTGTATTGACATAAAAAGGACTGTTGGCAAAATCAATTTTGGGATTAGGTGTCTCGAAGTGCAAACTAGGAGGCAGCATTTTATGTTGCAGTGCTAATACAGTTTTAATCAAACCTGCCACACCTGCTGCTGTATCCAAATGTCCTAAGTTGGTTTTTAACGAACCAATCGCGCAGAAACCTTTTTTATCGGTAGTTTGATTAAAAGCTTGAGTTAAAGCGGCAATTTCAATGGGATCTCCTAAAGGTGTAGCGGTGCCATGAGCTTCGATGTAGGAAATTGTTTCGGCATCTACACCAGCTATAGCTTGAGCTTCGCCAATGACTGCTGCTTGACCGCTAACACTAGGAGCAGTGTAGCCGACTTTCATTGCACCATCGTTATTAATTGCCGAGCCTTTAATGATTGCATGGATGTGGTCGCGATCGCTGATCGCATCCTTTAATCTTTTCAATACCACAATACCAGCACCACTACCGGCAATTGTTCCTTGTGCCTTAGCATCAAAAGCACGGCAGTGTCCATCAGGAGAAAGAATCATTCCCTCTTGATGCAAATAACCTATTTTTTGGGGAATGCCCAGAGTAACTCCACCAGCTAAAGCTATGTCACATTCACCATTTAAGAGACTTTGACAAGCAACATGAACAGCAACCAAAGAAGTAGAACAGGCTGTTTGTACATTTACTGCGGGGCCAGTCAAGTTGAGTTTATATGCAACTCGTGTTGGTAAAAAATCTTTATCGTTGGAGATTCCTAATTGGAGAGGGTCAATTGTTTCTAATAATTGATGAGGATAGAGATTATTGAGCAAATACCTACTCATCCCTACACCACCATAAACTCCTATTAAACCATTGTAGGTTTGTGGGTCATAACCAGCTTTTTCTACCGCTTCCCAAGCCAATTCTAAAAATAGGCGTTGTTGTGGATCTATTAACTCAGCTTCTTTGGCACTATAAGCAAAGAAATTTGCATCAAATAATTCAATGTCTGATATAACACCGCTAGCTTTTACATAATTAGGATTATTTAACAAATCTGGAGAAACGCCAGAATTTATTAATTCTTCATCCGTTAACCAGGAGATTGATTCTACACCATTTCGTAAGTTTTGCCAAAATAATTCAATATCTTTTGCGCCTGGGAATCTACCATTAACTGCAATTATTGCTATTTCAGAATTATTAAATTCATTATTGTTATGCATTGAATTTATTATCATTTTTACCTTTTTCTCTGAGAGCGATATTGTTGTCTAGATTCCAATTGTTGATTTCTTAAAGATTTAATTTCACTATGAGATTGATGACGATAATTATTTTGCTTGATTGTATCTTCTTTATTAAGTTTAGTACTTAAATATTGGCTTAAGCTATGGATAGTTGGGTAATTAAACATATCAACTATTGACACTTCTAAACCAATTTTTTCTTGCAGTTGCTGATTAATTCGTACTAAAAGTAACGAATGACCTCCTAGCTCGAAGAAATTATTGTAAATTCCTACCTTTTCTACTGCTAAAGCTTTTCGCCAAATGCCAGCAATGATTCTTTCTACTTCAGTATTTGGCATTACATAATTTGATAGTTCCTGTTGTAAATCTGGAGCAGGCAAGGCGCGACGGTCTACTTTACCGTTGGGTGTCAGGGGTAAAGACTCCAGCATCACAAAAGCAGTTGGCACCATATACCCAGGGAGTTTATCGTCAAGAAACTGACGCAGTTCGTCCGTTGTAGGTGTCATCTGTAAATGCGGCACTACGTAGGCGACTAAACGCTTATTACCTGAAGTTTCTTCACGAGCAATAACACAACATGTCTGTACATCGTCATGTTGGTTCAGCAATGCTTCGATTTCTGCCAACTCAATGCGGAAGCCCCGAATTTTTACTTGATTATCAATGCGTCCCAGGTATTCAATGTTGCCATCCGGTAAATAGCGGGCTAAATCCCCTGTTTTATAAAGCCGAGGACTGGGGACTAGGGACTGGGAATTAGGAAGAATTTCTGCTCCTCTGCTCCCCTGCTCCCCTGCTCCCCTGCTTCTTTTAAACGGATTGGCGATAAATTTCTCGATTGTCAGTTCGGGGCGGTTAAGGTAGCCTTTTGCTAACCCAACACCAGCAATATGTAACTCTCCTGGGATACCAATGGGAACTGGTTGTAGATTGCGATCTAGAATGTAAATTTGAGTGTTGGCGATCGCTCTCCCGATACTTGGTGATATCTGTTCTTGCTCCTTGGCAACTACCAGGCCAGAAGTTGTAACAACAGTATTCTCAGTTGGGCCATAATTATTCACTAGTTGGAAGGGGATTAAATCTGATGGATACTGATGAAGCTGATCTCCTCCAGTCAGTATGGAACGCAAAGCCAAATTTTCAGTTGGCCATTCCAAAGACAACAATTCCTGTGCTAATGGTGTTGGCAGAAAACTGATAGTAATCTTCTTGGAAATCAACCAATCTCGTAGCTTCACTAACGAGCTAAGGAACTCAGATTTGACTAAGTAGATACTTGCTCCTGCCGTTAGGTAAGGCCATAATTCCCATACCGCAGCGTCAAATGCTGTTCCTGCTAGCTGAGTGGCTTTATCTAAGGTCGTGATTTTAAAAGTACGTTGATGCCAGAATACCAAATTTAATAATCCTTGATGGGCAATCAGCACTCCCTTGGGTTGACCCGTAGAACCGGAGGTATAAATCACATAAGCCAAATTAGTTGCTTGTACATCTGTGATCAGATTATCCTGATTTAACTGAGAAATAAGCTGCCAGTCCGTATCTAAACAAACCAGCTTTGCTTGATGTTGGGCCAATCTGTCAATGAGTTTCTGCTGAGTCAGCAACACTGAAACTTGAGCATCTTTTAGCATAAAGTGCAAGCGCTCAGTCGGATACTCCGGGTCAAGTGGCAAGTATGCCCCACCCGCCTTAAGAATACCTAATAGTCCCACCACCATTTCTATTGAGCGTTCCACACAAATACCCACCAGCATATCTGCGGACACTCCCAAAGACTTGAGGTAGTGGGCTAACTGGTTAGCACGACTATTCAACTCGTGGTAAGTGAGTTGTTGATCTTCAAACACAACTGCCACAGCATCAGGTGTACGCCCAACCTGCTCTTCAAACAACTGATGGATACACAAATCTTGTGGATAATCCACCTGAGTATTATTCCACTCTATTAAAAGTTGATGTTGCTCAAATTCTGTCAGCAGTGGCAGTTGAGAAATTCGTTCCTCTGGGTTAGCAATAATACCTTCAAGTAATGTCAGAAAATGACCCGTCATTCGCTCAATGGTGGAGGCATCAAACAAATCAGTGTTGTATTCCCACACCCCAACCAGTCCATTGGCAGTGTTCTCCATTCCTAAAGTCAGATCAAACTTGGTAGTTGTACTTTTTACCACCAGTGGACTGACAGTTAACCCAGTCAACTCCAATTGTTGAGACATGGGAGCATTTTGGAGGACAAACATCACTTGGAACAGTGGTGTATGACTGAGATCCCGTTCTGGCTGCAATGCTTCCACTAGCATTTCAAAAGGCAAATTCTGATGAGCATAAGCATCCATCGCCATTTCACGCACACGACCGAGTAATTCGCTAAAGCTAGGATTGCCTGCCAAATTGGTACGCATGACTAAAGTGTTGAGAAAAAAGCCAATTAACCCTTCTATCTCAGTGCGATCGCGGTTAGCAATTGGCGAACCCACTAAAATGTCTTCTGTACCTGTGTAGCGGTAAAGTAAGGTGTCAAACGCTGCTAACAGCGTCATGAACAAAGTAACTCCTTGTTGCTGGCTTAGTTGCGTGAGTTTGTCAGTTAGTTCCTTGGAGAGCGCAAACTGTTGATATGCTCCTGCGAAAGTCTGCATAGATGGTCTAGGTCGGTCAGTGGGTAGTGACAACAAAGCTGGTGCGTTTGCCAGTTGTTGTTGCCAGTAACTCAATTGACTTTCTAAGACATCTCCTTGCAACCAGTTTCGCTGCCAAATTGCGAAATCTGCGTACTGTATCGGCAGTGGTGTTAAAGGTGTTCGCGTAGCGTCTCGTAGAGACGGCTCACCTTGAGAATAAGCATTGTACAACGCTGCTAGCTCTTGAACAAACACACCCATTGACCAGCCATCGCTGACTATGTGATGCATACACACTAATAAGGCGTGTTCTGTCTCGGACAGCACTACTAATGTTGCTCTAACTAATGCTTCAGTTGCTAGGTCAAATGGTTGTTGCGCTAATTGCTGTGAAGCTATTTCTTGCTCGGTTGTAGATAAATGCTTTAAGTCAATAATTGAGAGTATGCAATTTATTTGTGTTTGAATGATTTGAGAAGGTTTTCCATCAACGATGACAAAGTTGGTGCGTAACGCTTCGTGGCGATGAATAATTTCTTGTAAACTTTGTTCTAAGGCAGCTCGATTGAGAGTTCCGACTAAACGCAAAGCTATGGGGAAGTTGTAGAAGGCGCTGTTGGGGTTTAACTTGTCTAAAAACCATAGCCGTGTTTGGGCATAAGACAGTGGTAATTCTGCATCCTTTGCCCTTGGTAAGATGGGTGATGCTGTTAGTTCTAAATCCTGTTGCTGCGATCGCTGAATGTTTTGGGATAATTCAGCAACTGTTGGTGCAGCAAATAAGCTACGCAATGGTAATTCTACTTTCAAGGTAGTACGCACGCGGGAAATGAGTTGCGTTGCTAGTAACGAGTGGCCTCCAAGCTCAAAGAAGTTATCATATATACCCACTTGCTCTACTTTCAGAACTTGCGCCCAAATTAGTGACAGGATTTCTTCAATTGGGTTACGTGGGGCAACATATTTGTCCAATAATTGGCTGTGTAAATCAGGTGCGGGTAAAGCGCGACGGTCTAGTTTACCGTTGGGGGTAAGCGGTAAAGCTTCTAAGATAACGATCGCACTTGGCACCATATATTCTGGTAACTTTGACTTCAGGAAGCTACGCACAACGCTTACTGTGAGCGTCTGCTCTTTTTGAGGCACAATGTAAGCGACTAAGCGTTTGTTCCCAGGAATATCTTCGCGGACGATAGCACAAGATGCCTGTACATCAAGTTGGCTCAGTACTGTCTCGATTTCGCCCAATTCGATGCGAAAACCACGTATTTTTACCTGATTGTCAATCCGTCCCAAGTATTCAATATTGCCACCAGTTAAATAGCGCGCTAAATCCCCAGTTTTATAAAGGCGATCGGAATTAAAGGTTTCCCCTCTGCTCCCCTGCTCCCCTGCTCCTCTGCTTCTTTTAAAGGGATTAGGGATGAATTTCTCTTGTGTTAACTCTGGTCGATTGAAGTATCCTTGCGATAAAAGAACACCAGCAATGTACAATTCTCCTGGTACGCCAACGGGTACAGGCTGTAAATATTTATCCAGGATATAAATTTGCGTGTTGGCAATGGGACGACCAATGGGAGGAAGTAGCGGCAAAGTCTCTACTGAATTAGTCAGAGTAAAACTGGTAGCTAAATGGCTTTCTGATGGCCCATAGTGATTGTGCAAAGTACAATCAGTTAGTTTGCTTAACCATTGAGAAATCGCGGGAGTAATCTGCAACTGTTCCCCAGCAGTAACGATTTCTCGCAAATGACTATTAACTAATTCACTACCAACAGCGACTTCAGCTAGTTGTTGTAAGGCAACAAAGGGAACAAACAGTCTCTCAACAGCTTTTTGTTGGAGAAAACCTAACAAAGCTGAGGTATCTCGGCGTAATTCCTCCGTAATTAAGAACAATGTGCCTCCAGAACACCAGGTAGTGAAGATTTCTTGGAAGGAGACATCAAAGCTAATCGAAGCAAATTGTAGGGTTTTTGCTCCACGAGGAATTTTGAGATTTTCCCGATGCCACAAGATCAGATTGCCAAGGGCAAGCTGATTCATCGCTATACCCTTAGGTTGACCTGTAGAACCAGAAGTATAGATTATATAAGCTAAGTTATTTGCTTCTACGTCGGAGATGAGATTGTCCTGATTGCACTGGGAAATCAGTTGAGCGTCAGTATCCAAACAAACAAGCTGTGCTTGATGCTGGGGCAATCTGTCAAGAATTGACTGCTGGGTTAGCAACACTGAAACTTGAGCATCTTCTAAAATAAAGCTCAAACGCTCAGTCGGATACTCTGGGTCAAGTGGCACATAAGCAGCACCCGCTTTGAGAATCCCCAGTAATCCTATAACCATCTCTAAAGAACGCTCTACACATAAACCAACCAGAGCATCAGATCCTACACCCAAAGACTGCAAGTAGTGTGCCAACTGGTTAGCGCGGTAGTTTAATTCATAGTAAGTCAGTTGTTGATTTTCATATACAACTGCGATCGCATCGGGTGTACTATCCACCTGTTCCTCAAACAACTGATGGATGCACAAATCTTGTGGATAATCTACCTGAGTATCGTTCCACTCGACAAGTAACTTTTGTTGTTCCGGTTGTGTCAGCAGTGGTAATTGGGAAATTCGCTCCTCTGGGTTAGCAATAATACCTTCAAGCAATGTCACAAAATGACCAGTCATTCGCTCAATGGTACTAGCATCAAACAAATCAGTGTTGTACTCCCACACCCCTACCAGACCAGTAGCAGTGTTCTGCATTATTAAGGTTAAATCAAACCTTGAAGTTGTACCTTTTATTGGCAATGAACTGATAGTTAACCCAGTCAGTTCTAATCCAGATGTGGGCGCATTCTGGAGGACAAACATTACTTGGAACAGTGGTGAATGGCTAAGATCCCGTTCTGGCTGCAATGCTTCTACCAGCATTTCAAAAGGCAAATGCTGATGCGAGTACGCCTCCATTGCCATTTCGCGGACACGAGTCAGTAATTCGCTAAAAGTGGGGTTGCCTGCCAAGTTAGAACGCATGACTAAAGTATTGACAAAAAAGCCAATTAACCCTTCTATTTCGCTGCGATCGCGGTTAGCAATTGGCGAACCCACCAAAATGTCTTCTGTACCCGTGTAGCGGTAAAGCAGCGTATCATAAGCTGCCAACAGCGTCATGAACAAAGTCACCCCTTGTTCCTGGCTCAGTTTTCTTAACTTACCAGTTAATTCCTCAGACAATGCAAACTCTTGATGTGTCCCTTGGTAAGTTTGCACAGCCGGTCTGGGTCGGTCTGTAGGTAGCGACAATAAGGCTGGTGCCGAAGCCAATTTTTGTTGCCAATAACTCAATTGCCTTTGTAGTACTTCTCCTTGCAACCACTGTCTTTGCCACAGTGCAAAATCTGCATATTGAATCGGCAGTGCTGCTAATGGTGAGTTTTTACCTTGAGAATAAGCATTGTAAAGTGCTGCTAACTCCTGAACAAACAGGCCGATTGACCAGCCATCAGAGACTATGTGGTGTATACACATTAATAGTATGTGTTCTGTCTCCGATAGCACTACTAATGTCGCTCTCACTAATGCTTGTGTTGCCAACTCAAAGGGTTGAATAGCTTGTTGTTGTACTAATTGCTGTGAAGCTATTTCTTGTTCGGTTGTAGATAAATGCTTCAAATCAACAACTGATACTGTCCAATTCGTTTCTGTTTGAATGATTTGTGTTGGTTGTCCATCAACCGTAATGAAATTAGTGCGTAACGCTTCGTGGCGATGAATAATTTCTTGGAAGCTTTGGTCTAATGCGGCAACTTGCACAGTTCCTGCTAAACGCAAAGCTATGGACATGTTATAGAAAGGACTGTTTGGCTCGAATTGGTCTAAAAACCAGAGACGCTGTTGAGCATAAGACAGCGCTAATTCTGCATTCTCTGTCCTTGGTAAAATAGGCGGTGCAGACAGTTCTAAATTTTGTTGCTGTAATTGTTCAATTTCTTGTGCTAATTCAGCTAGTGTGGCTCTTGCAAACAACTCTCGCAATGGTAGTTCCACTTTGAAAATGTTGCGGATGCGTGAAACCAATTGTGTTGCTAATAGTGAGTGTCCCCCAAGTTCAAAGAAGTTATCGTGTATGCCTAGCTGTGGCAGTTGCAGCACTTGCGCCCAAATTTGTGCCAGTATTTCTTCAATCGGAGTACGCGGGGCTACATATTTTTCTGTGCGTTCACTGTATAAATCCGGTGCGGGTAAAGCGCGACGGTCAACTTTGCCGTTGGAAGTGAGTGGCATTGACTCCAACATCACAAAAGCACTTGGCACCATATAGTCTGGTAGCTTTGCTTTCAGGAATTGCCGCAGTTCATTAGTTGTGGGTGTAGAGTGCTGATACGGCACGACGTAGGCGACTAAGCGTTTATCACCTGGGGTATCTTCGCGGGCAATAACACAAGATGCCTGCACATCGTCATGTTGGTTGAGTAATGCCTCAATTTCTCCCAATTCAATGCGGAAACCACGGATTTTTACCTGATTGTCGATGCGTCCCAGGTATTCAATTGTGCCATCAGGTAAATAACGTGCTAAGTCCCCGGTTTTATAAAGTCGAGAATATGGTTCATCACTAAAAGGGTTAAGGATGAATTTTTCTTTTGT
>NZ_JACJSJ010000016.1 GCF_014698115.1 Nostoc sp. FACHB-973 | reverse complement strand
AGGGGAGGTTTTGCGTCAGCAAAGCCGGGGTGGGGTGACTCCGGATTGATTGGTAATTGAGTAAGTTTGCTCTAACGTCATTACAAGGTTTTTACGTTAAGTTGACACTAATGCACAGCTGTGCGCCCCTACGAGAACGCATTTAGGCCAAGCGGTAGGGGGAGGAGCAGTCGTGTTAAGTCCAGAAATTGGGATAATTTATTTTTTGGAGTTTCCTATGTTGAAAGATGAATTTGGTAAAAGTAAATGCTCTCCTCTCTGATAAGTAAGAAAGGTAAGAAAAGTATGAAAAGTATGAAAGGTATGAAAGGTATGAAAAGTATGAAAGGTATGAAAAGTTTATTGCACACTTTTCATAATCATCAAAGAATAAGCAGTGAGCAGTATTTTTTAGAATGAGCGTTAAATATTTTGTTGTCTTAGCCAAGAATATTGGTACGTACAATGTAAATTTTATGTAAACTAGAGAAAACAGATATTTTTTCTGGGAGATAATAAAAGTTAATTTACTCAGAGCAGTAAAATAAAAAAACCTGTGCTTGTATATCTTTTTTTGCTCATCCAAGTCTAAAATCATCAAAAAATAATTTTTAAAGTTTTGATAAATGCCCGGATCAATAGGAAGATGTGAAAAAGTTTAATGATACAGTTTTTTGTATTCGACATTAGGTAGCAATCAGGACAATGCCAACAAATTATTGTCCTCATAGCCATCAGCTACGGCCTCTGGCTATGCAATAAACAAACCTATACAGGCTAAGGCTGTCTAGTTTGATGCGCGTAACTTTTGAGAATCAATTATCAACTTTGAAAATGTTATCAAGGCAATATTTCATGGGTGGTAGCCATCAGATTAGACGTGAGCATCCTTAATACTTATTGTTCAGTTGAATAGCGTATTATTCAGATGTATGCCGTAGCAAGTATAGAGGTCTGATATAGATATAAAAATGACAAAATTTGACTGTGTAAAAGGTTATTATTTATGGGATGCCGATTGAAAATTTTTCTAACTGAAGAAGAAAAGCTAACTCTAGAAGAGTTAAGAAAAGCCAAAGATGTTCCTCAACGTACCAAGGATCGTGCCCAAGTTTTACTGTTGAATGCTCGTGGCTTAAAAAATGAGGAAATTGCTAAAGGTTTGAACTGGGCGATTTCAACAGTACGTCAAACCCTTCATCGCTGGGAAAAGTTGGGGTTAGTAGGCTTGTGGGATGCTGCTGGCCGAGGAGGAAAAACCCGATATTCGGAATCAGATTTGATTTATCTAGAAAATTGCTTAGCTCAAGAAGCAAAGACTTATAATTCTAAAGAACTAGCAAACAAATTAGCATCTGAACGTCAAGTAAATTTGAGTGCAGATCGACTACGACGTGTACTCAAAAAAAGGGGAAGGAAGTTTGGAAATGCACCCGCAGAACTCCAGAAACAAAATATTTAACAAGAAAGAATAAAGGCGTCAGTCGTCAGAATTCAGAATTAATTCAATATCATGTCCGGTTAAAGACCCATAGTTAGGACTGACGCGGGGACACGGAGACACGGCGACGCGGAGAAATTTTTATTATGGGTAATTAGGCGGATATCATATAACGGCGATTTAACCCCGACACAAAACCTGCTACCTGTAGAGGCAGGGGAATTAAACCCCCAAACTTTGTTAAAAATTTGGTGGTCAACTTTTGTAGTGGCGGGTCTAAATCCCCCACTAAAAAGATTGCTGAATTCTGTTAGCGCAGCGGGGCGCAGCCCATTCTGAATTCTGAATTCTATTTTAAAAGTGTTTTTGGAAGGTGGTTAAAAGAGAAGTCAAACCTCGTTTAGCCACTCCAAAATACTGGCTTTACTTTCTGCTAACCCTTTATATACCAGTGACTCCAGCGACATAGACTCAATTGCAGTATACAGCTTAGACTTTAGCAGTGAATCTTTTTTAACTACACCACAATCTCTAAAGTAAGTACGAATTGTAAACAGCGCTGCTTCATACTCTGGTATTCCCCAAATGACTTGTCGCTCAATTCGCAAATAAAGCCTGGGGTGTTGCAGATCAAAATCTCTACCTCGCCATTGGCTAACTGACACACCGGGCGGTGGTTGGGGATGGTGGTTCAGGCGGGTATCGTTACTCAAACCCCAAGCAAAGCGTACCATCGGTTTGTGAGTAATCATTGTATTAGCGATCGCTAAACCTCGCCGATTTATTTTTTCCATCCCCGCCACAGGCGCATGAATTGTGGCAAAATCTTGACCGATTTTTTCCTCAGCTGACCAGTGGTTGGGATAGCACAGATGAACTCCACTCAACCAGTTCCTACCATCAGCAGAACGGCAGATAATTGTCAGGTCTTCCTGCACCTGTGCTGCTAAAGCATCGAGGGTAGAAGCATAAGCTGGAACAACTTGGCTACCTTCGACTTGGTGTAACTGGAACTCTGCATCTAAATAGAGTGTTTCTTTGGTAAGTTGGCTGTGAAATTTGAGGGTGTTATGTATTGACTTTTGATAGTAAAAGTGCTTTGGGTGTTCTTGGGTAAGGCGATTAATTATTAAACGAGCGACCGCACTTGCCACAGCCTTAGAATAATTGCAGGTTTGGTAGTACTTGCTCAACCGTTCCTCACGGGCTAACAACTTAGCTTGACGGTACTGGGTAAAATTATCATCAATTTGAAATACCTGCCCATCTACCTGAGTGTTACCCAAACAGCAGCCAAAAGGCATCATCCCTGGCTTAACTTCGTAGCGTCCACTCATCAGGGGAAAGTAGCAAGCCGCATTATTAGAAGCTTCCACTGTCCTAACTTCTTGGAACAAGTTGTCTAGAGACACAGATTCTATTTTGCTTGTTTTTTATTCTTCTCATTTCCAATATATACAGCAGAATGAGCGAAGGCTTCCGACGAACGAAACTTCGGAGAATAAAACACGCTTTATACCTGGATAACAGACTTAGATTGTGTACCTCACTTTCCTTGAAATCTGCTGTATCTATGAGGGAGATCTTCAGCAGAGGGGAATAATTAATAATGGATGTCCAATCACAAATGATAAATTACTAATCATCAATTTCTTTCCAACCATGCATGGCTGCTATAGCTTTAGTAACCCATTCAATTACAATTGGGGGAGCTTCTGATATCAAGATGCTAGGATAAACTGCTGCACCCCATTCGGGATGAATTAACACACGGCATTGATTTTTAATCACTGGATAGTTGAGTAAAGCTTGAACAACTGCTGTGTCGTCGTGGGGAATTGCTCCGGGATGGGATAATAAAGGATAGCCTGTACGAGGGTCGATTAGGTCTGTTAAATAACCGCGATCGCGCAAATTAAATGCCAAATCGCAGCCAAATCTCATAAACTTTTCCCGTAAGCGTTCTTTGTCTGTCTCTACTTGGGCTGTCTTTTCCACTAGTTGATAGCGCGATTGTTGTAAAACAATCACTACTCGTAAAAATGGCTGCTGTTTCCAATCTGGTAATATCCGTTCGCAGTTGGCACAGATATATTGACTGGGGGGATGAATTGAAATTTGAACCGCTTGTCCCGTTTCGCCAACTAAATTAATGGGATAGCCTTGCTCCGAAGTGTAAACTCTGGGATAGTTCACTAAATTGATTCGGTTTTTGCAAAGTTTTTCAATTTAATCTACGGTATAGATGATAACTCTTAATAGTTGCAAAAAATCATCAAATTTCTATAATAAATTAGTTTTCTTGGAAGTAGTTGTTAATAATTTGACAATTTTAATCTGATTTTTATCCTTTATTAACCTGTTTAAATGGGATTTGCTGGGTTGGCTGTTGAAATATGGGCAATCAAAAACGATACCATAGCAGTCCTAAATGACAAAGTGAAATCTTGCTGCTCAGGCTGTCAACAGTCAACAGTCACCACTGATATTTTTCACAACTCAAACAGGATTGCTATAGCGATACAGTTTTCTGTAATCAAGATTGTATATTTATGTATTTTATTACACAAGGATAGATTTTACATTTCCATCATCTTAGTTGCAATTTACCAATACAGAAAACAAATGATGAATTTCCAACCTAGTATGACAATGGGAAGTTTAACATTGGCACCCGATTATAGAACCGCAAGGGGTGTATCGATTAGCTAATGGAGATTTGGTGATGAGTCGTGAGTGTCGTTGAGGTTGGAGAAAGAATTCAGAATACAGAATTCAGAATACAGAATTGGTGAATTCAGTAGGCTAACGCACCGTCAACAATTTAAGGTGCGGCGCTTGGCGACAACGCACCCTACATCAAATTTATATTTCTTCATTCAGAATTCTGAATTCTGACTCCTGAATTCTTCCTTGTTAATTGAGTTTTAAAGAATTGACTGGAACATCATCCCAAGAATCGACTGTGCGTAATCGTGCTACCCAACCTGCTGCTTTTTGTGTCTCGCTCAAATTATTCTCAAAGGAATGATGACAATCTTTGGCTTGAGATTCGTTACAACAAGCAATACAAGCATGAATCATCCCAGACGGATCGATTTGCTCATTTACCCAAATAGTCATAGAATATTCCCTCAAAAACTTTAATCAAAAAAGCTATTCATCATTTTAGAATAGTGGACTACCTGTACACTTAAAGTGACAGTAATAGTAACAACGGCGGTTGTTTTGGCTAGGGAGGCGTTAGTTTATCAATTTGAGGACTATAGCAATCCTAAATCAGTTGTGAGAAAATACGAAACTAACTATTAGTTGTTGTAAATACTAAGTGTCAGGTGTATCAATGTGGATGCGATCGCTATCAGATTTTATCGAAAACAGCCTTCGACTTGCGGGAAGTTCAAAGGGCAATCGCAGTCAAAATGCTGTTTTAACCTGAGTTCGACGTAAGAAAAAGTCTTTTCAGCAGGCAGAAGGCAGAAATAGAATTTTTAGGGTGTAGCTTAGATGATAGCGTTCGCCAATGTTTCTTCAGGCAAAAAATGTGGCTGTTGTAGGAAATCTAAATCTTGTGTTTTTAGATTTAATGAAGGTTTTTTATCTTGATAGGTATAAGCGATTAAACCAGCAATAACATTAACCATAAAATTCCCTACATTGCGGTGGCGAGTGTGTTGAATCTGGGATATGGTTTTCAACTGGTCATTAACGGTTTCTATCAGGGAACGCTTCCTTAATAAAATTTTATCAATTAAAGGTATTAAACGATTTTTTATATTTTTTCTCAGGGTTGTAATAAGTTGAAGATGTTGCTGTTGGAGAACTTCAAATAATTGTTGGGAAATATATCCCCGATCACCAAATAATTTTCCAAACAAATTCTTGGTCATTTGGGGGACAGGCTTACGGTGATCTACATTAGCAGAGGTAATCATAAAAGATAAAATTTACCCGAATTCATTAATTATTAGATGTAACTTAAAACCAAAGTACCAACCCAAAGAACTTTTGCCCCAATTAGCTAAATCTCTGATTTATAAATTATGATTTTGTGATATTTTCATCATCGGGAAAACTAGATTTAATCACAAAATCATTACCGAGGAATTTTGATTTTGTGTCTAATTCAATATTTTCGCCAGAATCAAGTCTACGAGCTAGTTCTATTACTTGTGCCGCAACGATTTTTGGCACACGGATTGTAATAGTGTCTTTATTATTCCAAGTTGGTTTTCTGCCAGCATTTTCACGTCTTCCTCCCCTGTGATCCGGTTTTTGAGATTTTTTAGTACCCATCACCATAATGAATTCATCACAAATCCATTTTCCCACTTTCAGTACCTAAATATGCATCAATACATCATATTCTCATTTATCGAAGCTTGTTGACATTAAACTAACCGAGTGTGTGTTGCTTAATCGCTTACTCTGTCTAGTTTTCAGACTTTTTCTTACGTCGAACTCAGGTTAATTTACGATAATTTAACGTCAGGGAAATACGAGATAATACGTAGATTCAATAAAAATCTCAAACTGAGATATAGCGTTTCGCGACAAGCATGAGGTACACCTGTAGGGGCACGGCACTGCCCATTGGTGTCAACTTAAGCTCAAACGCTTGTTCCACATACGTTTTACCCCCCTTAATCCACCCTTGGAAAGGGGGGAAACAGGAAATCTAGTTCCCTCCCCTTTACAAGGGGAGGGTTAGGGTGGGGTAACGCGGTGAGTAACCGTAAGTGAATGAACTCAATATCACGTCTTCACAAGGGTTTCACGTTAAGTTGACACCTATGGGCACTGCCGTGCCCCTACACCTCGCGATAGAATGTACCGCATCTGAATGGGAACCGCTATAGAGTATGTTAGACAGTCCTAATAACTGATAACTTGGAAATTAATATTAGGAGTCGTTTTATGGTTCTACAAATTCAACCCACCCAAAAAGAACCAATTGTTACTTGGGAAGCACTCCCAGCTGACTTCATTTTACCCGACGATCCAGTGGAAAATATTCAACAACCCGCTCTTGCTGCGGCGCTTACCGATGCTTTGGGAACCGCAGAACGCATCCAACCACAGATGCTAATTGGCTCTAATTTTGGACTGGTAGCCACAGTCAATAAAAAAATCGTCGTCAAAGCACCAGACTGGTTTTATGTCCCTCAAGTACACCCTGTAGCCGCTGATGTAATTCGCCGTAGCTATACCCAGAACTTAGAAGGCGCTGCTGTTGCTGTGGTAATGGAATTTCTCTCAGACACAGAAGGTGGAGAACTCTCAGTTCGCTCAACTCCACCTTATGGTAAGCTCTATTTTTACGAACGAATTCTGAAGGTTCCAACTTACGTAACCTACGACCCCTACGAACCAAGTTTAGAAGTACGCTGCTTGCAAAATGGACGATATACTTTGCAGCAAGCAGATAGCAATGGACGCTTCTGGATTCCTGAGTTAGATTTATTCCTTGGAATTTGGTATGGCGAAAGACTTTGCAATACCACAAATTGGCTGCGGTGGTGGGATGCAGAAGGTAATTTGCTCTTTTGGAGCAGCGAACAAGCTGAACAGGAACGCCAACGTGCTGAACAAGAACGCCAACGTGCTGAACAAGAACGCCAACGTGCTGATATATTAGCAGCTAAGTTACGTGAGCTAGGTGTTGATCCTGATGCGTAGGCGTAGCCCATCGTAGACATCGCATAACCTCAAGCAATGCTGGGAATAATAATTTTGGGACATCTGCACCAAAATTCCATGAAACAGCAAAAAAATCAATTCAGTCATTTAACTGCGATCGAAAGAACTTATCTATCATTTCCAGCACGGTTTTTATTAAATCAAAACCTCCTACAAGGCAAAATACTAGACTTTGGTTGTGGCTTGGGTAATGATGTGAAAATATTACGCCAAAAAGGCTGTGATATCACAGGTTATGACCCTTATTATTTTCCAGAATATCCTCATAATAAATTTGATACAATAATTTGCTTTTATGTTTTAAATGTTTTATTTGCTGAAGAACAAGCTAATATTCTGATGCAAGTATCACACTTATTAAAAGCCGGAGGTAAAGCTTATTACACCGTCAGAAGAGATATTAAAAAAGAAGGATTTCGTGAACATTATGTTCATAAAAAGCCTACATATCAATGTATTGTAAAACTTCCCTTCGCTTCAATTTATTCAGATGAACATCGGGAAGTTTATGAATATATTCATTATAACCATCAGCAAAATTCATCTAATTATTGTATATTTTGTAATCCTCGTAAAAATCTCAAACTATTAACTGAATCAGCAACCGCCTACGCAATATTTGATGGCTATCCTATAAGTAAAGGACATGTTTTAGTTATTCCTAAACGTCATGTTAGCAATTATTTTGAACTACCGTTCAAAGAACAATCTGCTTGCTGGTTTATGGTAAATAAAGTGCAAGAAATTCTCAAAAGTGAATTTGAGCCTGATGGTTTTAACGTAGGAATGAACATTAATCGAGAAGCAGGCCAAAATATTATGCACGCCAGTATTCATATCATCCCTCGTTACAAAGGTGATACTATTTCTACTAAAAGTGGAATCAGGAACGTTATTCCTAAAAAGCAATAGTTTTTCTCTAATACAACAGAATTCAGAATGGGCTAAGCCCCGCTGCGCTAACACAATTGAGGAATAAAACACGCTTTATACCTGGATAACAGACGAATCGTTGTGTGCCTCACTTTCTTTGAAATCTGCTGTAATTCAGGAGTCAAAATTCATGCTGAATTCTGTAATCTAAAAAACGTGATTTTTTGGTCTTGTTAAAAATATTGCAAAATATTTAATTAACCGACATTATCTGGATCTATTCCCAGCGCTCTTAATTGTTCCGTCAACTGTTGCACCCGTTGTTGTGCTTGTTGAGCGCGTTGTGCTTCTTGTTGAGCGCGTTGTGCTTCTTGTTGAGCGCGTTGTGCTTCTTGTTGAGCGCGTTGTGCTTCTTGTTGAGCGCGTTGTGTTTCTTGTTGAGCGCGTTGTTGTGCTTGTTGAGTGCGTTGTACTTCTTGTTTTATTTGTTCTGCGGGTGTGAGATACCGTTGTCCTTGCTCATCATACCAATACATCCATTCCCGCGTTACGCCGCAATAATTTCCCCTTTCGCAACCAATTCCTAAGCCAATTTCTGGTAGCCAAACGGGGTTTCCTTCTTGCAATTCATACCTACCATTAACTAACTTATGTACTTCTAGATGCGGTTTGCGGCGACGACGAGAAGAATAAATCACGTAGTAAAGTACGCCCAATGCTGCATATTCATCTAATTTAGTGCTGTATTCCTTGCGATAATTTTGGGAAACTACTTCTAGTACCAAAATCGGTAGAACGTTTTCATCCCACAGTACATAACTGGGACGCAGTTCCTCATCATAAAACCGCTCTACTCCTAAACTCAAAAACCCATCTGGCACAATGGGCGGTTTATCGGGATGATAATAAATACCCATGTCTATGCCAAAAAACCAGTCCATACGTTCTGCCCAGAGTATGAGCAGTATCGCCTTCAGCAAGCCTGGTATCAATTCTTGGAGTTCATTATCCACAGGGGTTTCATCAGAGTCGGGTAGTTCCTCGGCTGAGGGCAAGTACCTTGGTAAGTTGTACTCTAACATGGCTTGGTCTCCCGAAAACTCAAATCATACTTGGTTTTTTTGGGTCACCAGAATTATAGCGATTTTTAGTGCAAAACGTGTTGTAACAAATATATTACAGCGATCGCAGATTAGTTTTTCTTTAAGTAATAATACATTTATCACTATAAAGTTGCGATCGCTCCCGAAATTAATAACACCTAAAAACCTATTTAGTTCTCATTACCAAAAACAAAATCAGATAATAAAAATGAGTCATCAAGTCATCTATTCACCTAATATCCACTTGTTTGCATACCATTTTCAAAATAGTAAAAACCCTAAGCAATTATACGAAAAATGCGATGAACTTTTAGATAAATTGAAAATTTCAGACTTCAATCTCAAGCAGCGAATTAATCTCGACAAAGAGCTAGATAGGTTTCGTGTAGATTTAATCAAAGAAGAAGAAATCAAAAATGATAATGTTTCTCCACCCTTTGAAGGCAAGCTTTTACTAGATGAACAACAGATAAAAATTGAGGGCTTTGCCTATCCGTTACGAATTGATGATAGCTATGCCTTGGCTTTAAATCTTCGCTGTCCAGAAGAAGGTCAAAATCGCCAGAAAAATGTTTCATTCTTAAAACAGTTTAATCCCGATAATTGCTTACTTCCAGAGTTTATAGCCGGTTCATTAGGTCAAACTTTGCTGATTACGGCTTGGCTGCCAGAGAAACAAAGGGAGCTTTACTCTGAGCCTTGGCAACTTCCTGATGACCAACAAAAGCTCAGTGAAATAGCTTTAATAGAACTCGCTAATGAATGTCTGAATGCTTTGATTCCAGATTGCCAAAAACAACCAAAACTCCATCGCCAAGGACAATTATTTGGCAGCCCTATTTTTGAGTACGGCATTCTTAGCAAAAATACAGTTTATCAGCATATTCTTGTTTGGTTATTCTGCACCCACGAAGCTGATAAAAAATTTGCTAATTGCTATCAAGATTTTATTGATTTATTTTGCTATCGTAATCAAATAATTCAATCATATACTCATAGTCGTGAAATTTTTCCAATGCTGGAAGCAGACTACAAAAATATTGAACAAGAAATTGATAACTTGGAAAATCTGACAAAAAGAGACAATTTAACAGAAGAGGATTTAAATCAATTAGAAGTTCAAATTAAAAACCTTGTACAAACAGCCTCAAAATATGCTCGATATTTGCGACAATTGGAAAAAAAACGACACACAATCGCTGTTCACACGCGTAATTATGTAGAGAAATTAAGGGTTATTAAGAGTATAATTGAACATGAGTATAGTTCTTGGTTGGGAAACGATATTAGTTTTTTAGAAGAATTTAGCAGAAAAAAATGTCGCCGGTTTCAAGAGCAAATCCAGGCAGATTTGGCATATTTCGCGCCTGGATCTGGGTTAATAGATCAAGCGATCGCATCTATACGAGTTCTGGTCGAAATTGAACAACTCAGGATCAACCGCCAACGGTAATTATCTGGGGCATGGAGCATAGGGAAAGAGGCTCTAGGGGAGAGGGGAAAGACTTGCTATAACTTCTCCCTCATCTCCCTCATCTCCCTCATCTCCCTCATCTCCCCCATCTCCCCCATCTCCCCCACTCCCCACTCCCCTTCCGAGAAGTTGCTGAAGCCAATAAAATTTTTGGTAACTCTTAACTATTAATAAATATATCGGGGTTGATACCATTCATGCTTTATATTTAGCGACAGGGCAGTGCAAACACCCACTCATCTACAGAGACTAGGAGGCAATACACATCACCAGAAGCAACTCACGATCGCATACCATCAGCACGCAGTCTAACTCAAGGTTAAGTTCATATTAAAACGCATAATTTTTGCTGAATTGCGACAGATAAAGACTAAACTAAAAAGTCTTGTGCAGCAAAACCTGTAGCTCTAAATAAAGTAATCATGTCTAAGGTTCTTGTCTCTGATTCTATTGACCAAGCTGGAATTGACATTCTTTCCCAAGTTGCTACCGTTGATGTCAAAATAGGTCTAAAACCAGCAGAACTGAGAGAAATTATTGGTGAATACGACGCGCTAATGATTCGTTCTAGTACGCGTGTCACTCAAGAAATTATTGAAGCCGGTACCCAGCTAAAAATCATCGGTCGCGCTGGTGTGGGTGTGGATAATGTGGATGTTCCCGCCGCCACACGCCGAGGAATTGTAGTAGTCAATTCTCCAGAGGGAAACACCATCGCTGCTGCTGAACATGCTTTAGCGATGATTTTAGCTTTGTCTCGCCATATCCCCGATGCTAACGCTTCGGTGAAACGCGGCGCATGGGATCGCAATAGCTTTGTCGGCGCGGAAGTCTACAAAAAAACTCTCGGCATTGTCGGTTTGGGTAAAATAGGCTCCCATGTGGCTGCTGTGGCTAAGGCGATGGGGATGAAACTCCTAGCTTATGACCCCTTTATCTCCACAGAACGAGCTGAACAAATTGGCTGTCAGTTAGTAGAACTGGATTTACTCTTCCAGCAAGCAGACTATATCACCCTACACATCCCTAAAACCCCAGAAACCACCCACTTAATCAATGCCGTAACCCTGGCAAAGATGAAACCCACAGCCCGGATTGTTAACTGCGCTCGTGGTGGGATCATTGAGGAAAGTGCTTTAGCAGCAGCCCTGAAAGCTGGTAAAATCGCAGGTGCAGCCTTGGATGTGTTCGAGTCAGAACCACTGGGAGAATCGGAATTGCGATCGCTAGGCAAGGAAGTCATCCTCACCCCCCACTTGGGAGCATCCACCGCAGAAGCGCAAGTGAATGTAGCCATCGATGTCGCCGAACAAATTCGGGATGTACTTTTAGGACTACCAGCACGTTCCGCCGTCAACATTCCCGGACTCGGCCCCGATGTGTTGGAAGAACTCAAACCCTACATGCAACTAGCAGAAACTCTAGGTAACCTAGTGGGACAGCTAGCTGGCGGACGGGTGGAAGTACTGAATATTCGACTGCAAGGGGAACTCGCCACTAACAAAAGTCAGCCTTTGGTAGTAGCTGCCCTCAAAGGACTACTTTACCAAGCCTTGCGCGAACGCGTAAATTACGTAAATGCCAGCATAGAAGCCAAAGAACGGGGAATTCGGGTGATTGAAACCCGCGATGCTTCCATTAGAGATTATGCTGGCACACTGCATCTAGAAGCTACGGGTACTTTAGGTACTCATTCCGTCACAGGAGCTTTGTTGGGTGAGCGAGAAATCCATCTCACCGACGTTGATGGTTTCCCCATTAACGTCCCACCCAGTAAATATATGGTGTTTACCCTACACCGTGATATGCCGGGGATTATCGGTAAACTCGGTTCGCTGCTTGGCAGTTTCAATGTGAACATTGCCAGTATGCAAGTCGGTCGAAAAATCGTCCGTGGTGATGCAGTCATGGCTCTCAGCATAGATGACCCTTTACCTGAGGGCATTTTAGATGAGATTATTAAAGTCCCTGGCATTCGGGACGCGTACACAGTAACACTTTAATTTTGGATTTTGGATTTTGGATTTTGGATTGGTAATGGATAATTGCTCATTGTTTTTAGCATTGACCATTAACCGTTACCAATTCCCCAATCTAAAATCTAAAATCTAAAATCTAAAATTATATGGCAAACACCTGGTGGGAACTACAAATTTTATGCGATCCAGACCTAGAAGATTCTATCTTTTGGCGACTGGAAGATTTTGGTTGTCGTGGCACAGCCAGTGAAAGCAAAGGAAATTCCTCTTTAGTCAGGGGTTACTTGCCGACAATTCAAACACAACTACTAGATTTGGCAGCACTATCGCTGCGGCTGCGTCAAGATGCTCTTTGTGTTGGAGTTTCATCTCCCACCCTACGCTGGCAATTGATTGATGAAGAAGATTGGGCGACTAGTTGGAAGCAATATTGGCAACCCCAAGAAATTGGCGATCGCTTTCTCATTAACCCCGCTTGGCTACCATTACCAGAAACAACCGAACGATTAGTAATTCGTCTCGATCCTGGTGTAGCATTTGGTACAGGTAACCATGCCACCACTCAGTTATGTTTGGAATCTCTGGAAATGCGTCTGAGTGAAGTACCACAATCATTTGTAGGCACTGGTGGCAAACAAGAACATACGGTAATTGCTGATATTGGCTGTGGTTCTGGTATCCTTTCCATTGGAGCGTTGCTACTGGGAGCAGAGAAAGTCTATGCAGTGGATACTGACCCCTTAGCGGTGCAATCAACTATCAGCAATGCCGCATTGAATGACATTAGCCCAGAACATTTACTACCTGCACAGGGAAGCGTAGATGTTTTGACAAAACTGCTGGAAAACCCAGTAGACGGGATCGTTTGCAATATTTTGGCTAATGTGATAATTGAGTTGGTTCCAGAAATGAGTGCGATCGCTAAGCCTAACACTTGGGCTATTTTCAGCGGTATTTTACTCGAACAATCTAAAGATGTTGCTGACGCTTTAGAAAAAAATGGTTGGGTGGTTGCTACTCTGTGGAAACGCAAAGAATGGTGTTGCTTGAATGTCAGGCGTTCTTAACCAAAAAATATCAACTGCAATCACCCCGCAAACAACCTAATTGTTTCTTTTGCCTGAGTCACTAGCTCTAGTTGAAAATTCATACTTTTGGATAACTTGCTCAATCTTAGAAGTCACCACATTTATTCTATTTTTAACCTTATCAAAATCAATATTCACCCAAATATAAGCTTTGTTGGGTATTTCTTGCTTTTTACCCATAGTTTGTCTCACTTGTCAAAATAATTTATTATATCTATACAATATAGCTCTCCTAATTCTTAAACTACTTTCTCAAGACATATAAGTAGATATACTTAATGTTTGCTTAAGGTTTTACTTGGTAGTAGTTCAATCAAACGGGGATTCGTAGGCTAGCAAGCAGTGCTAACCGACTAAAAAAGACGCGACGTTTCGCGCCTTTGGGAACTAACACCAAATCTACTTAAATAATTGTTTTTAGATGTTCCACCAACTGCGCTGCTTGTCTTACACCCTCAATTCGCTCCACAGGCTCACCCTTCTTAAATAGTACTAGGGTTGGTAGGGCATAAATTTGATACTTGCTAGCCAATTCAGTGTATTTTTCTGTGTCGATTTTCACAATCCGCAGGCGATCGTTGAGTTGGGCATTCACTTGTTCTAAAATTGGCACCATCATCTGACATGGCCCGCACCATTCAGCGTAAAAATCCACCAGTACAGGTACATCAGAACCCGACAGCATCTCTTCAAAGCTGTTAAATTGTTTTTGAGTTGCCATGTGATACACACCGCTTTTCAATTGTTTGTTTCAATATTAATTCTTAGAAAATAAAATCGGTATATGTTTATGGGTTTTTCTGAGGAAAAGATTAGATTAGTCAGTCATAGACTAATTCAGTAGGAAAAATATTAAATAATTCTAAGAAAATATACATTTTATATCCTTTTGTGTATGGAAATTAAATGTCTATTTCAACCTATCTTGACCAACCAAATAATTATACAGAGGTTTACGAGACTGATGTTTACATACTTACTAGTTTATCCAATCTGGCCATGTCTACCACAAGCTCACCTACGGAGCTATAATAACGATCGCAATTAGGAAAATTTTGCTAATCGTATCCACCAAATTATTACTAAAGTTGAAAGTTTTAAAGGACAGTTAATCGAGTTATATCTAGCTAAAAACGATGTAGAACCTTATTTATTTATTATCTATAAATTATCTAATTTGCATGATGCTAGCAAGATTGTGACGCCGCAATAGTAAGATTTTACCCAAACAATATTCCGATGTTCCCTAAATCACCATAAGATAATTAGCGCGGTATTCTCAGTTTGAGGAACATCAAATGACACTATTAAAAGATAAAGTCGCAATTGTCACAGGTGCTTCGCGGGGAATTGGACGAGCGATCGCCATTGAATTAGCCACACAAGGAGCGATCGCAGTTGTCAATTATGCCAGTTCCAGTGCAGCAGCTGAGGCAGTTGTTGCTGAAATTATAGCAGCGGGAGGTCAGGCGATCGCCCTACAAGCAGACGTTTCTAAAATCGAGCAAGTAGAGGCGCTAGTTAACGCCGTCATGGAAAAGTTTAAGCGTGTAGATATTTTAGTCAACAACGCAGGTATTACCCGTGACACACTGCTTTTGCGCTTAAAGCCAGAAGATTGGCAAGCCGTGATAGACCTAAATTTAACTGGTGTATTCTTATGTACACGCGCCGTCAGTAAAATCATGCTCAAACAGCGATCGGGGCGGATTATCAACATTAGCTCAGTTGCAGGGCAAATGGGCAACCCAGGTCAGGCAAACTACAGCGCCGCCAAAGCAGGTGTAATTGGCTTTACTAAAAGCGTTGCCAAAGAATTTGCGTCTCGTGGGATCACCGTTAACGCCGTCGCCCCTGGATTCATCGCCACGGACATGACCAGCGACCTCAACAACCCCGAAGATATTCTCAAATTCATCCCACTTGGTCGCTTCGGTGAAGCAGAAGAAGTCGCTGGTATGGTGCGCTTCCTAGCCGCCGACCCCGCCGCCGCCTACATCACCGGACAAGTTTTTAATGTTGATGGTGGGATGGTAATGGCATAGAGAGTTAGGAGTTAGTAATTTTCCTAGTGGCGTGGCAAGACTAAAAAGTTGCAATAAATTTTCTTGTGAGTCCCTACTAATACCTTGCAACAAATAAACCGACTGTAGGGGCGTACAGCTGTACGCCCCTGCCATTTTTTCAATTTGAATCTACTTCCTAACGGCGTCTACCCGTACCAAATGAGCGACTGCCCGAAGAACGTCGGCCAGTACCAAAACCACTACCAGAATTGCGTTTGGTAGTACTAGAGTTGCCTGAGGGTCGCAAATTACTACCACCAAAACCAGAACCAGAGGGACGGCTATTACCTGTAGTACTACGTGGCGTATTGCGTACAGTTGAACTGCCGGGATATGACCTTCTAATCGTCCCTGTACTGCGGAAAGCAGTGCGATTTCTCACCGCTGCGGGTGGTTCGTTATAGCGAGTTCGATAGCTTTGAACTGCTTGGTCATAGCTGTTGCCATATCCACCATAGCCACTCATCACTCCTCCTGGTTGATAGACAGGGGGTACATAATACTGGGGTCTAAATAATAGACTACCAATGGCTTGACCTGCCAAGCTACCAGCCACAGACCCAGCAAACGGTGCCCAGAAGCTATTTTCTTGACGAACTACGACCGTTTCTTGTTTTCCTGTTTGGGGATTAGTTTTGTTCTCGGTGACGTTGTGGACGTAGGCAATTTTAAAATCTTCTGTGAGATATAAACTTGGCTGTCCATTTTCTACCTTCAGATAAGTTTTTTTACCCTGCTTAATTTCGTCATCAGTTAGCCGTGCCATTTGCAAATTTTCAGTTGCAAAGGTTGGGGGTGTGTTGTTTAGTAAAAACAGGCTGTACTGCCCAGTTGCATCATCGTAAGTAACTTGTTGAATTTGATACTGACCATCACTCAGTTTGGTGGTGGTTGAGGTTTGGCTAACGTTCTTCGCTGGAGGATTAGCTTGCTCTGAGCCTCCACAAGCTACAGTTGTCAAACACAAACTCAGTGTTAAAACAACGGCTGTAAATTTACGTAGTATGGTCATGATCATTGCATTATCGTCCTATGTCCGAGCTTAACAATTTCTTGATGTGAGTAGTAAGTACGGACTACCCAACATACAGGAGAATTCAGAATTCAGAATTCAGAAGTCAGAATGGGCTCCGCCCCGCTGCGCTAACAGAATTGGAAAGTAAAACAGGCTTTATCCCAGGCTTTGAGACTGACGTTGTGTACTTCACTTTCCTTGAAATCTGCTGTATTACAAGGGAACCAATTCAGGGTAATATTCCAACAGTTGATCGCTAGTCAGTTCATCGCCTAACTGCGCTGGTGAGAAATGTACTTGGACTGCCCGTAGTTTATGACTGTAATGCAAATTGATCAAGGCTTTCAATGCTTCCTTGATTGCCTGAGCGCTAGAAAGATCGGTTTCCAAATCTGGCACTTCTCCTTCATAAGCTACTGTAATCATCACAATGACATTGCGAGTTACAGGTACAGATAAAGGTTCATCAAATCCAGAGGTAGAACTGTAATCTGGTTCACTGAGATATCTTTGGGCGGAGTCAGTAAACAATTCATTGACATAATCCCCTGCTTCGCCTTCATTCCAAAATACATCTCCTTCATTGGCAACCGAAAGCCAGTAATCATCGTATTGCAAGAGGGTTTGGGAGAGTTCTACCAATGCTTCGCCCAAAACTTCTAAGTCGCCATCGGCATCGATCGCATCCCTACCAGCACTATTTAATACTCCCAAAATAGGTGCTACCTCACCTCCCCCCAAGTGCAGAAACAGGCGAAAGACCACATACCGAGTCCGACCAATCATTTTATTAAATGAGTCGCGCATTTTTCCTCCAAAGTTTTGTCATTAGTCATTAGTCATTGATCGCTGGTTCAATAACTAATATTTAATATCCTATGTCTTATGCTCAATGATTAATGACTAATATAGTGAAACCCTTTAACAAAATCTATAACCATATTTAAAGAAGGTAATATATATTTTGTTGATTCACTAGATTTATCATCATAAACTGAAGCATTGAGAGAAGACCGATTAATAAATCTTTTACCAAAGTTGGGATTGTCATACACAATCAAAGTCTGGGCGCTAGAATTTGTTAAAATTATTTGGGTTGGGGCTTTACAAAAATTTAACTTGGCAGCTACTTCTAGATTTTTTTTCATCCCTTTGATTGTTGTCGCTTTACTTATCGCTTGCTCTAAAAACATATTTAATTGTTTTACCATCTGCGGCGATTTGAAAGATTTTAAATCTGGGTTGGCAACAATTTCAGTATTAATCATTTCCAGCATCTGGGAAATATTTTTTTGGGTAGATGCCGCATCTAGAAAGGGAAGGATTGCAATATAAGCGGTGGGAAATAATGCTTCGTCGCTATCTACACGGAAGGTGAAAATAGTGCGGCGACGACCACTTTCTATGCTTGGGGGTTGTTTTAGTCCCCGGTATTCTTGAGCAATTTGGTAGTAGGCACCAGCAAGGGCAAAGTTAGGTTCGTGTTCTAGGGCTGCATCAACAATAATACGAATTGTTGGGGGTGTTTCGTTAAAAAAATCTCGTGAATCTTCAGAATCGAATTTTTGGATAATTGAGCGATCGCCTGTGGGGCTAAGATCAACCCATTCACAAGTCATACCTTCGGTTTTTAAACCAAATCTGGAGGTGGCATAAAGTTTTGCACCGGTTAAAGTTGCACCGGTTAAATCAGCACCAATCCATTCTGCCCTAATTAATTTTGCCTGAGTTAAATCCGCATGTACTAAACTCGTATTGGTTAAATTGGCATTGCTTAAATCTGCACCAATTAAATTTGCACCGCTCAATTTTGCCCCGCTCAAATCTGCCCACCGGAGATTCGCCCCCCTCAAATCTGCCCATCGGAGATTCGCCCCGCTCAAATCTGCACCGCTGAGGTTAGTATGGGTGAGGTTTGCCTGTCTGAGTTCAGCATCTCGCAAATTGGCGCCGGTGATGTCACAACGACTCAGGTCAGTAGCGTTTAAGTTAGCCATTTCTAAGTTGGCTCCTGTCATGGAAGCGCCTCTCAACACAGCCTCACTCAAGTTAGCGTGACGGAGATTCGCTTGGCGCAGAGTCCCCTCTCGCAAATCGGCGCTGGTGAGGTTAGCCTCGAACAAATCAGCACGACTGAGGTCAGCGCGAATTAACTCGGCACGGATGAGGGAAGCTCCCCTGAGTTGAGCGCGACTGAGATCAGCCCGAATCAAATTAGCTACATTGAGACTGGCGTTATTCAGGACAGCGCTGCATAGATTTACACCACTCAATCTTGCTACATTCAACTTGGCATTGCTCAAGTTAGCTTCATTGAGATTGGCACCACTCAAGTTAACTACACTTAAATTAGCATCGCTCAGATTTACGCCACTGAGCTTAGCCCCACTGAGATTAGCTTCAGACAGTTCAATACCACTAAAGTTTAAGACTCCTGCCGCGTATTGTTCCAGCAATTCCTCTACAGTCATCAATGCTACCTCTGGGATGCCAAGTTTATATAGTGTAAAAAATGAAATGTCAAAATTTAAAGAATGAATATTGGGATTTTAGGACTGGGACTGATTGGCGGGTCTTTGGGTTTTGATTTGCGATCGCAAGGACATCATATCTTAGGAGTTAGTCGCCGTGAATCTACCTGCCAAAAGGCAGTTGCCCTTGGTAGTGTCGATAGCGCATCAGTTGATTTGAGCCTACTGGCAACCGCAGAAGTTGTATTTATTTGCACACCTTTAGCACTTATTGTGCCCCAATTTACACAATTAATCCCTTATTTGTCTCCCACTACAGTTGTGACTGACGTGGGTTCGGCGAAAGTACAAATAGTCGAAGCTATTTCTCCACTTTGGGATAATTTTATCGGTGGTCATCCAATGGCGGGAACAGCAGACAGTGGCATAGAAGCTGCACAACGGCATTTATTTGTCGATAAACCTTATGTACTCACACCCCTGACCACAACACCGACTACTGCAATTACAATTGTTGAAGAAATTGTGCGATCGCTAGGGGCGAATATCTATCATTGTCAACCAGAACAACATGACCAGGCTGTGAGTTGGATTTCTCATTTACCCGTGATGGTCAGTTCTTCGTTGATTGCTGCTTGTTTGAGTGAAACTGATCCAGAGGTTTTGCAACTAGCCCAAAAGCTTGCTAGTTCAGGTTTTCGGGATACCAGCCGTGTGGGTGGTGGGAATCCAGAGTTGGGGATTATGATGGCGCGGTATAATCGTCAAGCATTGCTGCGATCGCTGCAACAGTATCGCCACAATCTCGATGAGTTGACTAACTTAATTGAGCAAGAAAATTGGGCACTTTTAGAGTCAAAATTGAAATCAACGCAACAGGCACGACCTAATTTTGTTGAGTAGTGGTAATAGATTACGTTACGCTATTGATAACGCACTCATTACTACATTTGGTAAATTAATTGCTGATTTGTTGTGAATGCTTTTTCAAGTAGTTGATGAATTCTATCAAGTCGCACAGAATTCCCAAGCTGAATTCTGGCTCCTGAATTCTGAATTCTTCTTCGGTAAATTTATCAAAATAAACAATGGTAGAACGCCCAATCAAAAAATCAGAACGTCAGTCTCAACCAAGTACTGACAATAATTTGGAAAATTTGGATTCCAAACCTCCTGTTGAATCCAACCCCAAAAGCTCAAAACCAGATCGTAATCGCTCCTCTGGTAAAGGAAAAAAAGGATCGTTTGCAGATGAAAACAAACAACCTGTAAATCCTGCACTATTGCGTGGCCCAAAACCTGTCAAACCTCCAGTCAAAGTTGAAACAGAAGTTGAAACCGAATCTGAGTCTATCTCTGAAGAGTCTGAAGGTTAACATTTTACACAAGTCTTCACTAACAGAAAGACAGTTATATTGAAGACACAAGGTAGCTATGTTTACAGGTTTTTCAGCGTGGAAACATAACTACCTTAAAAGAGTCAGAATTCAGAATTAAAAATTCAGGAGTCAGAATAATTAAATAATCATAATTTATTCTGATTATTTAATATACTCAACATCTTGGATTATTTTTTAATTCTGACTTCTGATTATTGAATTTGGAACTAAAACAGAGAATGTATAGGATTTATATTTGATTTTTGTAAGCTAGGTGCAACTCCAAAAGACTGATTCCCTATCCATACTTAATGTCTATCACGCACGACACAAATAAATTCAAAAATCAAAGCGGATTACTATACTAATTAAAAGAATGATTGCGAGTGATGAATTCACAAAACCCAGATTAAAAACGCTCTTGCCAATATAAAATCCAAAATAATATAATTTGTACCCGATTTTTAGTATTAGGGACGATAAATAATCACTATGTTAAGTCAATTATTGGCTATCCAAAAAGCACTGAGAGAGCGTGGTGAGACATATTTGCTAATAGCCATCGCCTTTATCATAGTGATAGTCTTAGAATACATGACACCGCCTGAGTACGTATTTGGCTACCTCTACACAGCGACCATTTTATTAGCAGATTCTCGATTGAATCGGCGAGCAGTATTCGGGGTCACTCTTGCCGCTACAGGATTAACATTATTAAATTTGTTTATCCCAGGAAGAGAAATAATTAATCTTCCAACCTTGGCAAATAGATTAATTGCAGTATTGGCGTTAGTGGTAACTGCGACTTTAAGCGAACGTAACCGCCGTAATGAAGAAGCGATCGCTCATACTCAAGCAAAATTACGCTCCCAAGAACAACTAGCTGGAATGCGTGAAGATTTTATTTCTACCCTGACTCATGACTTGAAAACTCCCCTACTTGGAGCAATTGAAACCCTGCAATATTTTCAAAATGAGCAATTTGGTCAAGTCACGCCCATGCAAGCAAAAGTTTTGCAAACAATGGCTCGTAGTCATCGCAGTACACTGCAATTAGTCCAAACTCTTTTGGATGTCTACCGCAATGATGCCGAAGGGCTGAAACTACAGAGATCGCCTATTAACTTAGCAACTGTGGCAGAAGAGGTAATAGCCACCCTGATGGAACTAGCAAAAACACGTCAGGTTTATATTTCTCTGCATTATGGCGAATCCGATTTTCGCAGCTTTCTTTGGGTAAATGGTGATTCATTGCAACTGGGGCGAGTTTTCACCAATCTTTTGAGTAATGGCATTAACCATACTCCCCGTGGCGGTAAAGTGGAAGTAGTACTTGAAAGTTACTCTAGCGAGCAAGTTGTAAAAATACTTGATACTGGTTCAGGCTTTACCGAAGAAGAGTTACCCCACTTATTTGAGAGGTTTTATCAAGGACATAGCGATCGCCATGTTTCAGGATCGGGACTAGGACTTTATTTAACCAGGCAAATAATTACAGCTCATGGAGGTACAATTTGGGCAGAGAATCGTTCACCACGAGGCGCTGTGTTTGGTTTCCGACTTCCTGCTTGTCCACCACCGGGGAGTTGAGGGAGATGAGGGAGATGAGGGAGTTGAGGGAGATGAGGGAGGTGTGTCCGGTGTGGGACGATGGGGAAGAAATCTTTCTCCCCACACTCCCCACACTTCCTGTTTGCCCAATGCCCAATGCCCCATGCCCCCATGCCCCATGACCAATGACTAAAATCTTACTCGTTGAAGATGATGAATTATTTCGGCTTGGTCTGCGGATGCGGTTGCAACAAGAGACTAGTTTGGAAATTGTTGCAGAGGCAGAAGATGGAGAACAAGCTGTAGAATTAGCCAATCGTTATCCTTTGGATTTGGTTTTGCTGGATATCGGTCTACCCGGAATTGGCGGGATTGAGGCTTGCCGTCAAATCAAGCAGAAGCACCCAACTTTACCAATTCTCGTTTTAACGTCTCGTTCCGAAAAACCTCTGATTTCACGGTTAATTGCTGCTGGGGCACAGGGTTACTGCCTCAAAGGTATTGCAGCTGAGTCTCTGATATTAGCAGTGCGATCGGTTGCAGCAGGGGCTTCTTGGTGGGATCAAACGGCAACAACAGAAATTAGGGCAGCTTTTGAGGGTAATTCTATGACGATGCCAGCCACAAAAACTGACGAAACCTTAGAAAATCCCTTAACAAAACGCGAACAAGAAATTTTAGCACTAGTAGCAGCTGGCAAAAGCAATCAAGAAATTGCTGAAATTCTCTACATAGCCCCTGGTACAGTGCGGGTTCATGTCCATGCAATATTGCAGAAACTAGAAGTACGCGATCGCACTCAAGCCGCAGTCTTAGCTATCCAAAAAGGATTGGTAGCGCCAGAATTATTAATAAAACAGTGAAAACATCTAACATTGTGTCTTGAGATTGGTCAGTCACGACGAATGTGGCGATCGCAGATAATCGAGGCATTGCCACAATCAGAAATGATGACAGCCAAGCCTTTTACTTTTAATACATTAATACCATTTTGAGCAAATCTTAGTTATTACAGTAATAATACTGTAGTAATCGTGATGCTTTTAGCATAATTTTGTACTTACTTATCATATTATTTTTTCTCTTTCACCTCAATAAAAAAGGCTATAATTACCGATTTCATTTAGATACGGAAGCGAATGTTTAGACATGCGCTTTCTGTTTATAGTGTTTCCCCAGATGCAGTACAACATCATATCGCAAGGTGTAGGGGCACGGCACTGCCGTGCCCTTACAGGTGTACCTCACGCTTGTGGAGAAACGCTATAGCTGTGTGTAAATAACACTTTAGATTTATGTCAACAATCACGAGTTGCCCAGTTTGATTGGCCAATAATCAGGGTCAACTGTCGGAAAAATAAATTTCTAAATCCCAGCCTAATTTTACACAGGAATTGCAAATGCCAAATCAGAATATTGTATTTATCGATCAAGCAGTCATAGACTACGAAAGCTTGATTGCTGGCATTCAACCAGGGACTAGTGTAGTAATCCTTGACTCGAACAAAGATGGGGTAGAGCAAATCACTCAAGCTTTGCAGGGTGGCAAATACCAATCAGTTCAGATTATCTCCCACGGCAGTAACGGAAGTTTGCAACTAGGAACAACCCAACTCAATGCCAACAATTTGAACTCCTACAGCAATCAGTTGCAACAGTGGAAAAATTATTTAACTGGGGATGCCGACATTCTGCTTTATGGTTGCAACGTGGCGTCTTTTGATCAAACTTTTGTGCAAGAGTTGAGCCAAATCACAGACGCAGATGTGGCAGCTTCTGATGACATCACAGGTAATGCCGAGTTGGGAGGCGACTGGGATTTAGAAGTGAAGGTTGGCTCGATTGAGTCACATTTAGCCTTGACACCAGAGGTAACCAAGGCTTACCGCTCAATTTTACCCTTATCATTTGCACCTGCCAGCAACTTTGATGTGGGAAGTAATGCCCGTTCCGTGACAGTGGGGGACTTCAATAATGATGGGAACTCCGACTTAGCAGTGGCTAACTATGACTCCGACAAAGTTTCAGTGTTGTTGGGTGATGGCAATGGTGGTTTTGGATCTGCCACAAGCTTTAGTGTTGGAAGTAGTCCCGCTTCCGTAACAGTCGGAGACTTCAATAATGACGGTAACTCCGACTTGGCAGTGGTTAACTATGGCTCCGATGCAGTTTCAGTATTGTTGGGTGATGGTAATGGTGGTTTTGGGGCTGCCAAAAATTTTAATCTGGGAAAAAACCCTTATTCTGTGACAGTGGGGGACTTCAATAAAGACCACAACCATGACTTAGCAGTGGCTAACTCTGGCTCCGATAGAGTTTCAGTGTTGTTGGGCAATGGCAGTGGTGGTTTTACAGTTTCCGCTAGTTTCATCGTGGGAAACAATCCTTATTCTGTCACAGTGGGGGATTTCAACAAAGACGGCAACTCTGATTTAGCAGTGGCTAACTATGGCTCCGACACAGTTTCTGTGTTGTTAGGCAATGGGGCTGGTAGCTTTGCGGCTGCTAGCAATTTTGACGTGGGAAACAACCCCTATTCCATCACAGTTGGGGACTTTAACAAAGACGGCAACTCTGACTTAGCAGTCGCTAACTATGGCTCCGACACAGTTTCTGTGTTGTTAGGCAATGGGGCTGGTAGCTTTGGGACAGCTAGCAATTTTGCCGTGGGAAGCAATCCTACTTCGGTGATAGTGGGGGACTTCGACAAAGACAACGACTTGGACTTAGCGGTGGCTAATTCAGGCTCTAATAACGTTTCAGTACTCTTGGGCAATGGCAGTGGTGATTTTGGTACTACCAGTAATTTTGGGGTGGGAAGCAATCCTGTTTCTGTAGCAGTGGGAGACTTTGACAAAGACAACGACTTGGACTTAGTAGTGGCTAATTCAGGCTCCAATAACGTTTCAGTGCCACTGAATACTACTGCACCCGTAAAAGTTAACTTTGGTGCTGCTACCTACAACACTACAGAAGGTAGTACTGCTACTGAGGTAACTATTACCGTTACTTTAGACGTGACTCCCGATACTGATGTCACAGTTCCCATTGTCATTAACAACAGTAGCACTGCTAGCAGTGGCAACGATTATACATTTTCACCCAATAGTCTTACTTTTAGCGCAGGGGCAGCAGGTTCAAATTTAACTAAAACAATAATTTTACCCATTCAACCAGACGATTTACCAGAGAATACGGAAACCCTTGTACTGAATTTCGGTACAATTACGGGGGCTGTTGCTGGGGCGATCGCTGAAACTACTCTAAATATTGCTGCTAACGATGCCATTCAATACGCAATTTCCACCACCACCCCAACTTTAACTGAAGGTAATAGCGGCACTCAATCTGTTACCTTTACCGTCACCCGCAGTGGTGGTATTGGCGTGGCGAGTACAGTGGATTATGCCTTTAGCGGTACAGCAGTTTTGAATAGTGATTATAACAATATTCAGGTTACGAATGGAGGCACTGCTTCATCGGGGACTTTAAACTTTGCAGCCGGAGAAACGACAAAGACGATTAAAGTCGATGTTTTGGGTGAGTATACAGTTGAACTTGATGAAAACATTATTGTTACTCTAAGTAATCCCAATTTCACAACTGCGCCGGAAAGTTCCACAATTACTACCAGTTCAGCCCAAGTAGACATCATTAATGATGATGTCTTTATCCCGACACTAATTAACGAAATTCTGTTTGACCCCCCCAGTACAGATAACCCGAAAGAATATATTGAACTGCGTGGGACTCCCGGTGGGAGTCTAGCAGCTGGAACTTATTTAGTTGGCATTGAGGGTGATTCCGGCTCCCCTAATCCTGGCATCGTTCAGGATATTTTTGATTTGTCTGGTAAGCAGTTTGGTAGCAATGGGTTGCTGGTTCTTCTGCAAAAAGGCAATACTTATGCAGTCAACCCTAATGCAAATGTAATAACTAATACTGGAAGTGGAGCGGGATGGGGGAATGGAGCCTCAAGTTCAATCCGTCACACTGGTGGAACAACTGACATCGAAAGTGGGTCTGTTAGTTTTTTTCTGATTCAAGCTACTACTGCACCCATTCTGACCACTGATATTGACTCAAATAACGATGGTATTGCTGATGGCGATAGTTACTCAAATTGGACTGTACTGGATTCAGTTTCTGTTTTAGATGGGGGAACTACAGACAAAGCCTACGGCTCGATTGTATTTAAAAAAGGTTCTGGTGGTTCAGCTCCAATTAATGCCACAGTTGTTAACACCTCATTTATAGCAGGATATGTGGGGCGTTCAGGGAATACCATCGGTTCAACCGCCTCGGATTGGGTAGCGAGTGTAATTACTGGCACAGCACCGAATCTGACATTAGGTACTGCTGCTAACACATCACCTGGAAGCTTTGCTACTCAACCGCTAAATCACATTGGAAGCACTAACTTTGCTCCTGCTGTTAATATCAATTACGCCATTTCAACTGCTACCCCAACTGTAACTGAAGGTAATAGCGGTAGCAAAACTGTCACTTTCACCGTTACCCGTAGTGGCGATACTGGCGTTGCTAGTAGCGTAAATTATGCTCTGGATGGCACAGCAACTTTTAAGAGTGATTACAACAGTATTAAAGTTGCCGGTGTCACAGGTAGTTCATCTGGGATTTTAAAATTCGCCCCTGGGGAAACAACAAAGAATATTACATTAAATGTTGTAGGTGAAAAGGTCACTGAAGCTGACGAAACCATTAATCTGAAGCTGAGTTACCCTAACCAAACAGTTGCGATCGCTCCAGCTACAATTACCATAGTTAATGATGACACCCAACCCACCATCTCCATCGCAGATAAAAGCGGCAAGGAAGACAGCGGCAATCTAGTTTTTACCGTCAAACTCTCCAGTGCCAGCAGTGACGTAATCACAGTTGATTACAACACTAGTAATGATACTGCGATCGCTGGCGTTGATTACACCCCACTCACAGGAACCATCACTTTCAACCCTGGAGTTACCACTCAAACAATCACGATACCGATTCTCAATGATTTCGTTGACGAATCAACTGAGCAGTTTTTTGTTAATCTCACCAACCCCACCAATGCCAGTTTTAGCGATAATCAAGCTAGTGGTAAGATTACTAACGACGATACAGCCGGTTTAAACATCTCTGCCACCAAGGGACTCATAACTACTGAAGCTGGTGGCACTGATAGCTTCAATATTCAACTCACTAGCCAACCCACTGCCGATGTCACCTTAAATTTAAGTAGTTCCAATGTGAATGAAGGTACTGTTTCAGTTTCTAGCGTGACATTTACCGCAGCTAACTGGAATACGCCCCAAATCATCACAGTTACAGGTGTTGATGATGGTGTTGCAGATGACAACATTGCTTACCAAATCATTACTAGTGCAGCAGTTAGTAGTGATGCCAAATATAACAATCTCAACCCTGACGATGTTGATGTCATCAACGTTAAAAATGGTAATCAAGTTAATAGCATTATCACTGGTACATCCAATAATGATAACTCCTTACAGGGAACTAGTTCAGACGATCTGATTTTTGGCTTTGCTGGTAATGACACTATTGTTGCTGGAGGAGGAAACGATCAGATTTATGGCGGTTTGGGTACTGATAATCTCACAGGGGACGCAGGCAATGATATCTTTGTGCTTGCTAAGGGTGAGGGTAGAGATACTATCAAAGACTTCAATATTACTGAAGATTTAATTGCTTTATCAGGTGGTTTAAGCTACTCAGGTTTGTCTATTACTCAGAGTGGCAATGATACCTTGATTAAGGTTACTTCTGGTAACGAAAATCTTGCTTTGTTAACTGGAATTACGGCATCAACTTTAAACGTTAGCAATTTCATTACTTACTAGTACAGCAAGACGCCAATAGAGCAACTTTAGCCGATTGATTTAGCTCTATTGGCTTTATCAATTTTTTATATTAATAAAATTACATAATTAGCTTTTACAAATTTTATAGCAGGGAACCGACAATAGGCAACAGACAATGGGCTTGAAAGTCTTTTGGTGTCTGGGTTTTATTATCAGTTTATGTCCTAACCTAGCTGGCAACTGCTATAACTGTAGGAATTTTACTGCTAGAAAGTTTATCCGACAAGACGTTGACTAATTTAGATAGAGAAATTAAAAGTATTTAAGTTTATAACTAAACTCTCAAATTTAATTTTTAGGATATTTGAGCGATCGCAGTAATAATACAGTAGAAAATATAGGATTTTTAGCGTAATTTTGTACTTACTTATCATATTCCTTTTTGCCCTCAAAACAAACGTTATAATTACCGATTCAATTTAGGTAAGGAAGCGGATATTTAGTGCTGCCCGACTAATCCCTACTCCCCACTCCCTACTCCGTATTTTCAAGCCAGGTCTAAGAGGATGTTTGAAAAGTGTCGTATAACACATTCAATTCTGACATTACCCCCCCAACCCCCCTTATAAAGGGGGGCTTTAAGAGATTATTCCGCCCATTTACAAGGGGGGGTATTAGACACTTTGGATAATAAATATAGCTTTTCAAACACCCTCTAATAATCAGAGCGCAACTGCCAGAAAACAAAACTTTTAAAGCACAAATTAATTTTACTGAGGAATTAGAAATGCCAAATCAAAATATTATTTTTATTGATCGAGCAGTTATCGACTACGAAAGCTTGATTGCTGGTATCCAACCAGGCACTAGTGTAGTAATCCTTGACTCCACCACAGATGGAGTAGAACAAATCACTCAAGCTTTGCAAGGTGGCAACTTCGCATCAGTTCAAATTATCTCCCACGGCAGTAGCGGAAGTTTGCAATTAGGAACAACCCTACTCAATGTCAACAATTTGAACTCCTACACTAATCAATTGCAGCAGTGGAGAAATTATTTAACTGAGGATGCCGACATTCTGCTTTACGGTTGCAACGTGGCATCTTTTGATCGAGTTTTTGTACAGCGTCTGAGCGAAATTACAGGCGCAGATGTGGCAGCTTCTGAAGATATCACAGGAAATGCCGAGTTGGGCGGTGACTGGGATTTAGAAGTGAAGATTGGAGAAATTGAGTCAGATTTAGCCTTGACACCAGAGGTAACTAACGCTTACACCTCAATTTTAGCCTCCAACACAGCGCCAACACTCAACAACACCGGTAATCCCAAACTCGCCGCTATTACCCAAAATGTAATTGATGCTGATAACTCAGGTACTTTAATTTCTGTCATCCTTGCTACAGGTGCAGGTGGCAACCCCATCAGTGATGCTGACACCGGTGCAGTAGAAGGAATTGCGGTCATTGCCGTAGATAATACCAACGGTACTTGGCAATACTCCACAGATGGCGGTAGCAACTGGATTAATTTCGCTGTATCCCAGACTTCTGCTACATTGCTCAGAGATACAGAAAAAATCCGTTTTGTCCCCAACGCTGGGTACAACGGAATGGCTGCAATTACTTTTCGCGCTTGGGATACCTCAGACGGCAAGGCCAGTGGCACTAGTCACGTAGATCCCGGCGTTGGTGGTGGCACTACCGCCTACAGTAGTGCTACTGAGACTGCCAGGATTTCCATTGCACCTCTTGTAGGATTAAGACCCTATTCCATCGTTACCGACGACTTTGACAAGGACGGTAATATCGATCTGGTAACGGCAAACAAGTCCTCCAACAGCGTTTCAGTGCTTTTGGGAAAGGGTGATGGCACTTTTAAGCCTGCCACCAGCTTTAGTGTGGGGGTAAGTCCTTATTCCGTTGCTGTAGCCGACTTCGACAAAGACGGCAAATTGGATCTGGTAACGGCAAACAATTCCTCAAATAACATTTCAGTGCTGTTTGGAGACACTAAGGCCACTGGTGGCTTTGCACCTGCTGTAAATTTTGCTCTGGCGTCAGGATCATCTCCCATATCTGTTGCAGTGGGCGACTTCAACAAAGATGGAAAATCTGATATAGTAACGGCGAATAATGCCTTGCAAAATGTTTCAGTGCTGTTGGGAAATGGTATTGGGGGCTTTGCAACTGCCAAAGACTTTAAAGTTCCCAGCCGTCCTACTTCGGTCACAGTGGGCGACTTCAACAAAGATGGAAAATCTGACCTAGCGGTGACGAGTTCTTACTTCAATAACGTCTCAATCCTGTTGGGAAAGGGTGATGGCACTTTTAACTCAGCTACCTCATTTGAGGTAGGAACAAATCCTAACTTTGTGGTCGTAGACGACTTCAATAAAGACAACAAATTGGATTTGGCGGTGGTGAATTCGCTATCTAACAATGTCTCGGTGCTGCTAGGAGATGGCGCTGGTGGCTTTGGAATTGCTACTCATTTTAATGTGGGGTTAAATCCCGTATCCGTCACAGTGATTGACTTCAACCAAGATGGTAACTCTGACCTAGCAGTGGCAAATGCAGACTCTGGCACAGTTTCAGTGCTGCTGGGAAATGGCACTGGTGGCTTTGGAGATGCCACTAACTTTAATGTGGGCACAAAACCCTATTCTCTGGCTGTGGGCGACTTCAACAAAGACGGTAAATCTGACTTGGCGGTGGCAAACAGCGAATCTAGAAATGTTTCGCTGCTATTTAACAATCCCGATGAACCCTATGAACCTGTTCCCCCTCAGCCGATACTCATTAACGAAATTCTGTTTGACCCACCAGGTACAGATAGCCCGAAAGAATATATTGAACTGCGTGGTACTCCTGGTGCAACTCTAGCAGCTGGAACTTTTTTAGTTGGAATTGAGGGTGATTCGGCTAGTAACCCTGGCGCTGTTCAAAATATTTTTAATTTGTCTGGTAAGCAGTTTGGCAGCAATGGGTTGCTGGTTCTTCTGCAAAAGGGCAGTACTTATGTACCCAACTCTGGTGCAAATGTCGTAACTAATAATGGAAGTGGAACTGGATGGGGGAGCGGGGCTTCAAGTTCAATCGGTCATACTGGTTCAACCGACATCGAAAGTGGGTCTGTTAGTTTCTTATTGATTCAAAGTACTACTGTACCTCCTACTCTTAGCAATGATATTGACTCGAATAACGATGGTATTGCTGATGGTGCTACTTACTCAAATTGGATTGTCCTGGATTCAGTTTCGGCTTTAGATGGTGGAGCTACAGACATAGCATACGGCTCAATTGTATTTAGAAAAGGTTCTACTGGCGGTTTGGTTACAGCTAATGCCACAGTTGTTGATACCTCATTTGTAGCAGGATATGTAGGACGTTCAGGTAATACCACAGGTTCAACAGCCTTGGATTGGGTAGCAAGTATAGTTACTGGCACACCACCGAATTTGATATTAGGTACTCTTACTAACACATCACCTGAAAATTTTGCTGGTCAGCCCTTAAATCACATAGGGAATACTAACTTTGTTCCTCCCGCTAATATCGATTACGCCATTTCAACTGCGACCCCAAATGTGACTGAAGGTAATAGTGGTAGCCAAATTGTTACTTTCATCGTTACCCGTAGTGGCGATACTAGCATTGCCAGTACTGTACATTATGTTCTGGATGGCACGGCAACTTTTGGCACTGATTACAACACTATTAAGGTTGCAGGTGTAACAAGTGCTGTATCGGGATCTGTAATCTTTGCTGCTGGAGAAACAACAAAGGCTATTACATTTAATGTTCTGGGTGAAAAGGTCACTGAAGTTAATGAAACCATTAATCTGACGCTGAGTCACCCGAACCAGTTAGCTCCTGTTACCGACCCAGCTACAGTTACCATAGTTAACGATGACAACCCACCCACTATCTCCATCGCCAATAAAAGTGGTAGCGAAAGCATTGGTAATTTCTCTTTTACCGTCCAACTCTCCAATGCAAGTAGTGATGTCATCACAGTCGATTACAACACTAGTAATGATACTGCGATCGCCAACCTTGATTACACCCCACTCACAGGAACCCTGACTTTTAACCCTGGAGTTACCACTCAAACAATCACGATACCGATTCTCGAAGATTTTGTTGATGAATCTAGTGAGCGCTTTTTTGTCAATCTCACTAATCCTACTAATGCTTCCATTGCTGATAACCAAGCTAGTGGTACTATTACTGACAACGACATAGCGGGTATTACTATCTCTGCTACTACTGGACTTGTAACTACCGAAGCTGGTGGCACCGCTAACTTCAGTATTCAACTCGATAGCCAACCCACTGCTGATGTCACCTTAACTTTTAGTAGTTCCAATGTGAATGAAGGTACTGTTTCAGTTTCTAGCGTGACATTTACCGCAGCTAACTGGAATACGCCCCAAATCATCACGGTGACAGGTGTTAATGATGGTGTTCTAGATGACAACACTATTTACCAAATTATTACTGCCAAAGCAGTTAGTAGTGATGCCAAATATAACAATGTCAACCCTGATGATATTGATGTCGTTAACATTAAAAGTGGCAACCAAATTAATAGCATTATCACTGGTACATCTAAGGGTGATAACCCTTTGCAGGGAACTAGCTCAGACGATCTGATTTTTGGCTTTGCTGGTAATGATGTGATTGTTGGCGGGCTAGGAAACGATCAACTTTATGGTGGTTTGGGTACTGATAGTCTTACAGGAGGTGCAGGTAGTGATATCTTTGTGCTTGCTAAAAATGAAGGTAGAGATACTATCAAAGACTTCAATATCAGTGAAGATTTGATTGCTTTATCAGGTGGTTTAAGCTACTCAGGTTTGTCTATTACTCAAAGCGGGAATGATGCGTTAATTAAGGTTATTTCTGGTAACCTCAGTATTGGGTTGTTAACTGGAATTACGGCATCCAATTTAAACGCTAGTCATTTTATTACTTTGAGTTGATTTATAAACAGGAGTCAGGAGTCAGAATTCAGGAGTCAGAATACTCTACCTATAAAGCAAAATATAAATGTCAGTAGGGTGTGTTATGCCGTAGGCTAACGCACCTTCAATAATAATTACAGGTGCGGCGCCAATATGGTTCGGTTAAGGTTTTTTGATGAAAATTTTAGATCGCAAAGACGCGATTTATCGCCGTCTCTACAAGAATCAGTCCTTATTCTGTGTTTTCAATAAATTGGTTAATCGCTCTCATTAGTTTTTGTGGATTGAGCATAGCATTGAGAAGAATTCAGGAGTAAAAATTCAGAATTATTCTGTACGAATGAATTCTGAATATTGGTTTCAAGTATTTTTTATCAACCAAAATTTACATAATATTTAATGGGTCTACGTCTATGGTCAAACTAACAGATTGGGGACAAAGCGATCGCACTTGTTCCCAATCTGGTAATTGCGGCAATTCATCAGGAGCAAATTTAATCAATATTTGCCAGCGATAACGATTCGCTACTCGTAAAATACTGGCTGGTGCTGGCCCCAATATCTCTAATTCTTCGTTTGCACTTAAAGTTGTGGCGATGATTTGGGCTGTATTCTGCACTTGAATCGGATCGAGACTACTCAAGCGCAACAAAATTAACCTTCCGTAGGGGGGATAATTCAGGGCTTGACGCTGTTCTAATTCTGCCTGAGAAAAAGACTGATAATCGTGCGATCGCACTGCCTGAATTACTGCATGTTCTGAAGTATAAGTTTGTACAATAACTCTACCCGGATCGTCGCCTCTCCCAGCACGTCCAGCTACTTGAGTCAAGGTTTGAAATGCCCGTTCGCTGGCGCGATAATCTGATAAGTTCAGCAACCCATCGGCGGCGACAACGCCCACAAGTGTCACTTGCGGTAAATCTAAGCCTTTGGTGAGCATTTGCGTACCTACTAATAAATCTGCTTCGCCGTTGGCAAATTGCGTAAGTAAGGTACGGTGTGCGCCTTTGTTGCGGGTGGTATCGCTATCAAACCGAATTAAGCGTAATTGCGGAAACTGTCGCGCTAGTTCCTGGGTGACTCGCTGAGTACCGCTACCAAAGAATTTCAGGTAAGGGGAACTGCAATCGGGGCAGAATTTGGGATGCGATCGCGTATAGTTACAGTAATGACACCGCAATAATTCCGGCGCTCCCTCTTCGGTGTGGTGATATGCCAGGGACACGTCACAGTAGGGACATTCCAACACATAGCCACAACTGCGGCAAGATACAAAAGTACTGTGTCCTCGCCGATGGATAAATAAAATTCCTTGCTGCTGTCTTTCTTTTAACTGTTGCAAAGCTTCTTGCAAGGATCTACTAAATATAGAACGATTTCCCTGCTGCAACTCTTGGCGCATATCCACAATTTCGACTGGCGGTAGTGGGCGGGAATTGATGCGTTCGGGGAGGGAGAGGTAGTGAGTGGGGAGTGGGGAGTGGGGAGTGGGGAGTGGGGAGTTAGGAGTGAGGAGTGAGGAGTTAGGAGTTAAGAATTCTTCCCCTGCTTCCCCTGCCCCTCTACCCCTCTGCTCCCTCACACTCAGCCAACTTTCCAACGAAGGGGTAGCGGAACCTAAAACCAGGGGGCAATTTTCTAATTCGGCTCGCCATTGGGCGACGGTGCGGGCGTGGTAGGTGGGGATGGGTGAGTCTTGTTTGAAGCTGCTGTCGTGTTCTTCGTCTAAGATGATTAAACCCAAGTTGGGCAAAGGAGCGAAAATGGCGCTGCGGGTGCCTATGACAACTTGGGGTTCTCCGGTGAGCATTTGTCGCCAGGTGTCGTAACGTTCACCGTCTGAAAGGGCGCTGTGATATACGCTAACTTTATTGCCAAAGCGGGCGCGAAAACGATCGGTTAGTTGGGGTGTGAGTCCAATTTCTGGGACTAAAACAAGGGCGGATTTGCCGACTTTCAGTAGAGGAGCGATCGCTTGCAAATATACTTCGGTTTTTCCGGAACCTGTCACCCCATGCAACAAAACTTGAGCAAATCCATTTAATGACTCGATTGTTGCTAGGGCGCTGGCTTGATCTGAATTTAACGTTTTTGGTTGATCTTGAGCTAATGTTGGGCTTTGTTCTGTTCGCAATACTTCCCGTTCTTCGATGACGATGTAACCCTTTTGTGCTAGTGTCTTCAAAATAGAGGAACTCGCATTGCAAATTTGCAGTAATTCACTTTGCCACAACTCCCCACCACGCCGCCGCAAGACTTCCAAAATTTCTCGTTGGCGAGTTGTTAATTCACGCTCAAATGTACTGCCCACTAGGGTTACTGCTTTTTCAAATTTCGGCTTAGTCAGTTGGGGCGGTTCTAAGTAACTTTCTACTAAACCTCGTCGCAATAGTTCGCGGACTCCCTGGTAAGCTCGTTGGACTTGATTTTGTAAGTACCGAAAGCTATAATCACCGTCTGCTTGTTGCTGTAGGAGTTGGAGAATTTTATAAGCATCTTTATTGTTAACTTTCGCTACTAAACTTTGAAAGCTTAATAAAGCCAAAATTTTAATCAAATAATTATTTTCGATTGTATTGAGTAAATAAAACTCAATTAGGCAAGAATAAGCTTGAGGAATCACACGCATCAAAGGTGTATCTAACCAAGCATTAATATTAGTGTTAGTAGACACTGCTGCACCGGCCACAGTTAAGCGGATGCGACGCTGCGATCGCCCCAATAATCCTGGTGGTAGTGCTGTACGTATTACCTGAATCATTTGTGTGTAGTAATACTGCGATACCCGTTCCATCAGAGTCCAATAACTATCGCGGAAAAATTTCTTTTGAATAACATCTTCCACATCCCGAATTTTTTCTAGCGGTAAGTCTGCTGGAGGTTTTGCCAGCAATCTAATGGCTACTCCTGTTAGGTGTTGTGCGCCAAATGGCACATTCAAAATATCTCCAGGTTTTACTTCTAACCCGGCTGGCGATCGATATACATATAGATTTCCCCCTTTTTCTACTTCTGTTGCAGTTCCTGGACAGTCCACCAGCACTTCAACCCAACGATTAAGAGTTGCACCTGACTGGTAAGATTCCCCAGGTTCTGCTACTACTAAAGAAGATAAACTTACGTCATTAATATACATAGTCGCTGACTTAATAGTTAGATATTTTACTCACCTAGCTTCTGAATAACTAAACTCTAATTTTTTGCTTTCTTAGACATAAATGGTATTTCTCAATACTGTTATTCCTCATAATACTTGATAAGTTTCCTCTTATGTAATCTACTAGACAAATTCGTATCAACTTTACATGCAATAAATATCTGGGGTTATCTATACAAATAAAAGCATCTTGGCTATTGCTGCAAAAGTTGCTCTATCTACTAAATAGGGAGTAGCCTTTTTCCGCCTATCGATAGATATTCAACCCTTTATGCATATGAGATGCTTTTATACAAATAAGAATATCCCGAAATTAAGCTGCCATCATTGTAATTTGTATTATCAGGGTAACTTACATTCGGGAATGCATAACCCCAACACCAGGTTTTCGTTTTATCCAGTGACTTCCAGCACCTAGACATTAAAAATATTTAGAAAGATATATGAAGATTTAAGAAATCTGGATAGTTAGCTGAGATTTTTATATTTGTTAAGTTGAGAAAGTTTGAGGGGGTTTGACATATTTGGTAATTAAGAAAAGAATGAAGAATATATCTGTTGTCAGCCTGAGAAGCAAGTTTTGTTGGGTGCGAAGGCCAGTTACGTTATAGCTTGTATCTAACTGTAACCCTTATTTAGTAGGTACTAGCAATTTTTATTCCTGAAGAGAAATTAGCATAAGCTTGTATTCGGCTATATAAACGGGTGCATTCTTCCCTTAGGGAAAACTACCAAGCCTCAAACGAGTAGCTGTAACTAAATTATGTACCAAACAAAGCAACAATCCCTAAAGGAAACTATGAATATTGTTGAATTGGGAAAAATGGAAATACTGGAGAATACTGCTGATAGTGAAGAACTATTACTGGAGAATTTAGATGCAGTAGCTGATGAAGAGCCTCCAATTTTAGTAGAAAATTTGGAATCGGAGGAACGGGATGGAGATGAAATGGCTGCGGCTCGTCCTTCGGGATATAATAAGACCGAACATGATGATGCTGTAGGCGCGTTTTTTAAGGAAATGGCGCGTTATCCGCTGCTAAAACCGGATGAAGAAGTGGAGTTAGCACGGCGAGTTAGGTTTCTCGAAGAAATTAGGGAATTACAAGCTACTTTACAGTCAAAATTGGGACAGGAACCTAGTAAGTTAGAAGTAGCTTCTGAGCTAGAAATGACAGAAAAGCAATTAGAAAGTCGCTTATATCAAGGTAGAGTAGCGAAACGTAAAATGATTCGCTCGAATCTGAGATTAGTAGTTTCTATTGCGAAGCGATACCTGAATCGGGGAGTACCTTTTCTGGATTTAATTCAGGAAGGAGCAATGGGTTTAAATCGCGCTACAGAAAAGTTTGATCCGGATAAAGGATATAAGTTTTCTACTTACGCCTATTGGTGGATTAGACAAGCGATTACTAGAGCGATCGCTAATGATGCGCGAACAATCAGGCTACCAATTCATATTGTTGAAAAACTTAACAAACTCAAAAAAGCACAACGAGAACTCAAGCAAAAACTCTGTCGTAATCCTTCCGAAGGTGAAATGGCGGAAGCTTTAGAAATTAGTGTCCAACAACTACGTCAACTACAACAATTACGCCGTCAAGCACTTTCTCTCAACCACCGTGTTGGTAAAGAAGAAGATACAGAATTGATGGATTTGTTAGAAGACGAAGATAACCTATCTCCAGAAGCAAAAATGAACGAAAACATGATGCGTCAGGAGATTTGGGAAGTATTGGGTGACGTGTTAACTCCACGGGAGAAAGACGTAATTTCTTTACGCTATGGCTTGACAACTAGCGAACCCTGTACCTTGGAAGAAGTTGGCAATATGTTCAATCTTTCGCGTGAGCGGGTGCGACAAATTCAAAGTAAAGCCATGCGAAAATTGCGGCGTCCCCACATAGCAAAACGGTTAAAAGGTTGGTTGATCTAACAATTTTACCCGATAATTAAGACCTAATACCAAGTTAGGATAAATAGAGATTATTGGAATAGTCTTTAGCAAAGACATTTAATCCAAAATCGCAGTTGCGCTTCCAGCGCACCAGAGGTGCGACTTAAAATCCCAAATTGGTATGATACCTGACCTCATTATCTCTCATCACGAAACATTTTTTGAGCGGGGGCGATCGCCACTGCAAAAAAACCGGGTGTTTTGTACCTTTTTTCGGCTTTTCTTTAGTCATTAATCAAAAAAAATTGCACAGTTAACTATAGACTATGGACTATGAACTATGGACTATAGACTAATGACTGCGAATAGCAATTTGATTGTGCGTTTTGCCGAGCCAGCTGATTACAGCGTACTGTTTAAATTAATTGAAGGGCTTGCTGAGTATGAAAAATTATCTCACGCTGTCACCGGCAATGCTCTAGCGCTTAAGGAACATTTATTTGGTCCCCACAGATATATAGAAGCAATACTAGCAGAATCTGGCAGTCAAGCTGTTGGGTTTGCCCTATTTTTTCATAATTATTCAACATTTCTCACCAAGCCAGGAATTTATTTAGAAGATTTATTTGTTTTACCAGAATATCGCAGGCAAGGTATTGGTAAAGCTCTCCTCACTAAAGTAGCCCAAATAGCCGTAGAACGTAATTGTGGACGGTTAGAATGGAGTGTGTTGGATTGGAATGAATCAGCCCAAGAATTTTACCGTAGCATGGGAGCATCCATATTAGATGATTGGCGAATTTGTCGTGTAACAGAAGATGCACTGAATAAGTTAGGCGCTGTGTAAAAATAAAATTATTGTAGGGTATGTTATCTGAATTCTGAATTCTGAATTCTGAATTCTGAATTCTGAATTCTTTTTTAAGGCTAAGTTTGACAGCTTGTCATTTGACTATGGCAGCGGCTCAACTGACAATTATGGAGGATATTCCACCGAATCAGCCGTTATTGCAGAGGGAACACGAAATGAAAAAAATTATTACAGTCATGCTGTTAGGCATAGCAATCTTCACCTTTGCCTTCAGTAGTCCAGCTTTAGCCGCAGATGTTGCTAGTGGAGCTAAATTATTTAGTGCTAATTGTGCTTCTTGTCATGCAGGTGGCAAGAATTTAGTGAAAGCAGAAAAAAGCCTGAAAAAGGACGCGTTGGAAAAGTATGGCATGTACTCAGCAGAGGCGATTATTGCTCAAGTTACAAACGGTAAAGCTGCCATGCCTGCTTTTGGCAAACGTTTAAAGCCTACCCAGATTGAAGATGTTGCTGCTTATGTGTTTTCACAAGCAAATAAATGGAAGTAGAAGTGAAATGCTCAGAATTCAGAATTCAAAACTCAGAATTCAGGAGTAAAAGAGTCTTCATATCTGGCTTGAAATCTGAGGTTCCGTACTTCATTTAGTTGCAAACTACTGTAATTTCAAAAATTAATAATTAGCGGGACGCAAAGCCCCGCTAATTTTATTACTGCGGAAATTATCATACTATTTTCAAAAATATTTGCAACATACTAATTGTCTGTAGGGGCGTACAGCTGTACGCCCCTACTCTGTCGTATTTTTATTTCAAATTAGCATCAGTATAGCGGTTCCCATTCAGATCCAGTACAACATGATATCGCAAGGTGTAGGGCACGGCACTGCCGTGCCTTTACAGTTGTACTTCACGCTTGTGGGGAAACGCTATGGTACTGGGTTATGCGGTGAAATTTATACATAGACTTTAACTTAAATTTACATTTAATTAAGTAAAATCTCTGATAAAGAAATACTTGAGTTTTTGATCAAACTCATAACTATATCTACAAAAACTGATATTAAGAATACGTAAAGGGGAATACTAAGGCTGAGTCACAATATTATAAATAACACTGCAATGTTAGTATTATCCAATGATATACTCCCGCTTTCTGGATATCACATCACAGAGCAAATTTATTCAGGTATTAAAACCTTAGTTTATCGAGCTATCAGAAAACAAGACCAAAAAACAGTAGTCATCAAAGTGATGCGGAATGAGTATCCTACCATCCATGAAATTGCCCAATTCCGGAATCAATATACAATCACTAAAAACCTTAATTTGAAGGGGATAGTTAAACCTCTAACCTTAGAAAATTACCGTAACGCCTATGCCTTGGTGATGGAGGACTTTAGCGGACTATCACTCAAAGATTGGGGAAAGAGGAAAGAAAAAGATATTTTGAGCTTAGGGGAGTTTTTCCACATCGCCATACAAATAGTATCTACCCTAGAGCAACTGCATCGCGATCGCATTATCCACAAAGACATTAAACCAGCCAATATCCTGATTAATCCTAGCACTCTCGAAGTCAAACTTATTGACTTCAGTATCGCTACCCTATTACCAAGAGAAATTCAATTCCTTACTAATCCTAACGTCCTAGAAGGAACATTAGCTTATATTTCCCCAGAGCAAACTGGAAGAATGAATCGTGGTATTGATTACCGTAGCGATTTCTATTCCCTGGGAGTTACATTTTTTGAGCTTCTCACCGGACAACTACCCTTCACTAGTAATGACCCAATGGAGTTAGTCCACTCTCATATTGCCAAACAACCAGACAAAATCAAAATTCAAAATTCAAAATTTACAAATCAAGAGATTCCCCAAGTCCTTTGTGACATTGTAATGAAATTAATGTCCAAAAATGCTGAAGACCGCTATCAAAGTGCCTACGGACTTAAGCATGATTTACAGATGTGCTATAAGCACTTGGAAGAAACTGGCAATATTCCACCTTTTCAGTTAGCAAATAGAGATATTTCAGACCGTTTTCTGATTCCTGAAAAACTTTATGGTCGTGAACCAGAAGTAGCAAACCTTCTTGCAGCTTTTGACCGTGTGACGCAGGGGAGAACGGAAATGGTCTTGGTTGCAGGTTTCTCTGGTATTGGCAAAACTGCGGTAGTTAACGAAGTTCATAAACCCATTGTCCGACAACGTAGTTACTTCATTAAAGGTAAATTTGACCAGTTTCAACGAGAGATTCCTTTGTCAGCATTAGTACAAGCTTTTAGTGATTTAATCGGGCAAATATTGATAGAAACTGAAGCTCAAATTCAACAGTGGAAAATCAAAATTATTTCAGCACTGGGTGAACAAGCTCAGGTAATTAGTGATGTGATTCCTGCATTAGAGCAAATTATTGGCAAACAACCAAAGTTTGCTGAACTCTCTGGTAATGCTGCCCAGAATCGCTTCAATTTATTATTTAAAAGATTTATTCAGGTATTCATCAGCAAAGAACATCCTTTAGTCATCTTTCTAGATGATTTGCAATGGGCAGACACAACATCTTTGAAATTGATTCAAGGATTAATGACTCAGGAAGCTAATACAGTCAATAAGAAATCTCTCTTATCTGCTATTGAAAGTCAAGAAAACCTCTGGATTCCCAGCTTTGATGGAGAATCTTGGGAAATTGATCGGACACAGAATATCGATGATAATCAAGGTAGTTTATTGTTGATTGGTGCATATCGGGATAATGAAGTTTCTCAAGCACACCCACTTTATTTGACAATACAGGAGATTGAAAAATCAGGAACATCTATTAATTATATTAATTTAAAATCATTAAATCAAAGTAATTTAAATTATTTGATTGCTGATACTCTAGTTTGTCAAGAAAATATAGCTATTTCTTTGACACAAATGGTTTTTGCTAAAACTAAAGGTAATCCATTCTTTACTATTCAATTTTTGAAGTCTTTACATAAAGATAATATTATTAAATTTAACTATAGCGTTGGCTGTTGGCAATATAATATAGCCGACTTGCAAGTATTAGCTCTTACAGATGATGTCGTGGAATTTATGGCACTTCAAATAGAGAAATTGCCCAAAATGACCCAAGATGTTTTAAAATTTGCAGCTTGTATTGGTAATGAATTTGACTTGAAGTCTTTGGCGATAATTAATGAAAAATCTGCGGTAGATACAGCATCTGAAATCTGGAAAGCTTTATATGAAGGGCTAGTTTTACCTCAAACTGAAGCTTATAAGTTATTTCAAAATGGCAATGTTTCAGGGGAAGTTTTTGACAGCCAAAAACCACAAAACTTACCACTGAATAATTCTCTGTGCCCTCGATACAAATTTATACATGATAGAGTGCAGCAAGCTGCTTATTCTCTCATTCCCGAAGACCAAAAAAAGCAGATTCACTTGCGTATTGGGCAACTTTTATTAAAAAATACCTCAGTTGTAGAACGGGAAGAAAAGATTTTTCAGTTAGTGAATCAGTTTAATATTGCAGTTGAAATTATCACAGTTCGGACTCAACGTGATGAATTAGCTCAGATGAATTTAGTTGCTGGACGTAAAGCTATAGCCTCGACTGCTTATCTCGCCGCAACTAAGTATTTAACTACTGGTATAGAACTACTATCCAATGATAGTTGGCAGACAAAATATGAGATAAGTATTGCTTTGTATGAAACAGCAGCGGAGGCTGCATACCTCAGTGGTAACTTTGAAAAAATGGAGGAATTAATAGAAGTAGTATTAGCACAAGCAAAAACATTACTGGAAAAAGTAAAAGTTTATGAAATCAAAATTCAAGCTGATGGAGCGCAAAATAAAGCATTAGCATCTGTCAATACTTCCCTAAGCTTTTTGAAATTATTGGGGGTGGAATTTCCCGATCGCCCAAACGAGCTTGATGTGCAACTAGCTATGACAGAAATAACATCTAATCTAGCTGGAAAGCGCATTGAGGAGTTAATTAATCTCCCAGAGATGAAGCAGCCTCAACTATTAGCAGCTATGCGTATTTTATCTAGTACTGCTCCGGTTGCTTATCAAGTTGCTGCCGAATTGTTCTTACTTATTTGTCTTAAGCAAATAAATTTATCAATAAAATATGGTAATGCTTCCTTGTCTGCTTATGCTTATGTTGTCTATGGAGTAATGCTTTGTGGAGTAATCAAAGATTTTGAATCTGGTTATCAATTTGGCAGGCTAGCTTTAAATTTATTGGCTCAATCTGGTGCTAAAGAGATCAAAGCCAGAGTTATGCAAGGATTTTATTCTCTCATCGAGATTTGGCATAAACATGTTAGAGAAACCTTGAAACCTTTGCTTGAATCTTACTCTGCCGGATTAGAAACGGGTGATTTAGAATTTGCAGCTTATTGTTTAATGTATTATTCTAGCTTTTCATATTTCATCGGTAAAGAATTGACTGAGCTAGAAAAAGAGATGGATAATTACAATCATGCCATTAGTCAAATCAAACAAGAAAGACCTTTGAATTGGAGTAATATTTATAGGCAGATTGTCTTAAATTTACTTGAAAACACGGAAAATCCATCTTGTTTAATTGGTATAGCTTATGATGAAAACAAAATGCTGCCTATTCATTTAGAAGCTCAAGATGGAGTAGGTCTTTTATACTTTTATTTGGGTAAATTACATCTATGCTATTTATTTCAAGAATATTCTCAAGCAGTAGAAAATGCCATTTTAGCAGAGAAATTTTTAGGTGGTGGCATAGGACAACTAGTTGTTCCTCTTTTCCATTTTTACGATTCACTAGCTAGATTAGCTGTATATCCTAATATTGGAGAAAGTGAACAAAAAGAAAACCTCGAAAAGGTAGCTGCTAATCAGGAAAATATGAAGCAGTGGGCACATTATGCCCCAATGAATTATTTACATAAATTTTATTTAGTAGAGGCAGAACGACATCGAGTCCTTGGTCAATATCTTGAAGCAATGGATGATTATGACCAAGCTATTAGCTATGCTAAAGAATATGGATATATTAATGAAGAAGCTCTGGCTGGCGAACTTGCGGCTAAGTTTTACTTAGAAATCAATAAACAAAAGATTGCCCAAACTTACTTGACTGATGCCTATTATAGCTATGTGAAGTGGGGAGCATTAGCTAAAGTTGAAGATTTGCAAAAACGCTATTCTCAATTACTTGCTCCGATTATCCAGCAAGAAAAACTTAACATCCATATTAATGATAATAGTACTGCTTCTATACGTATATCACATTCGATTTCTAGTAATAATGAAACTATTCTGAGTACTAGCATTTCAGATATGCTAGATTTGGCATCTGTGATTAAAGCCTCTCAAGCAATCTCTGGGAAAATTGAGATGGAGCAACTGCTTTCTGCATTAATAAAAGTTGTGATTGAGAATGCAGGAGCTTCTAAGTGCGCTATGATTTTGAGTGAAGGTAATGAATTGAACTTAATCGTCGCAGCAGTCGGTTTCAGTTCAACATTTGGGAGTATTGCCACACAGTTTCCATCAATTGATTTAGATTCCAGTTCCGATGTTCCTATTACTTTGATTAATTACGTCAAACGTACAAGGGAAATCTTTGTCAGCGATAATGCACAGACTGTTAACTTTCTAGTAAATGATTCCTACATTGTTCAAGAGCAACCCAAAAGCCTCTTGTGTATTCCGATTGTTAATCAAGGTAATTTGCTGGGTATTCTTTATCTAGAAAACAATTTAGCAATGGCAGCATTTACGCGCGATCGCATTGGAATTCTCAATCTCCTAAGCACTCAAGCAGCAATCTCTTTGGAGAATGCGATCCTCTATAAAAACTTAGCACAAGCTAAAAATAAATTAGAAAAATATAGCCAGACTCTAGAGGATAAAGTCAATGAGAGAACTCAAGAATTGAACGATAGAAATCACTGTTTGCAAAAAGCACTACAAGAATTGCACAGTACCCAAACTCAATTAATTCAAAGTGAAAAAATGTCTTCACTAGGACAAATGGTGGCAGGCATAGCACATGAAATTAATAATCCGATTAACTTTATTCATGGAAATATTACTCATGTGAATGAGTATGTCCAAGGCTTGCTAGATTTAATCATTACTTATCAACAGGAATGCTCAAATCCTTCTAGTTTAATTAATGAAAAAAATGAAAGACTTGACCTCGATTTTATAGTAGATGATTTACCAAAAATCCTTGATTCTATGAAGCTTGGAAGTTCGCGCATTAGAAATATTATTTTGGGCTTACGGAATTTCTCCCGCTTAGATGAATCCGAAATGAAGCCTGTAAATATTCATGAAGGCATTGATAGCACCTTGATGCTTTTACAGCACCGACTCAAAGAAAAGAGCGGACACTCTGAAATTGAAGTCATCAAAGAATACGGACATCTACCAGAAGTTACTTGTTATGCAGGTCAACTTAATCAGGTGTTTATGAATATTTTAAATAATGCGATCGATGCTTTGGAAGAGTCATTTGTCATTAGTCATACCCTGGGGGAAGACGAAGCGCCTATGTCATGGCTAGACAAAGAGATAAGTCACACAGGAGGGTTGCAGCGATGTCTAAGAGGAGGTTCGCTGACCCAATTTCAGGGACAAATTCGCATCGTTACTAAACTGACAAATTCTAATACAGTGATGATTCAGATTTGTGATAACGGTTGTGGGATGACTACCCAGGTGCAACAAAAAATCTTTGACCCGTTCTTTACCACTAAATCGGTAGGAAATGGTATGGGGTTGGGGTTGTCAATTAGTTATCAAATTGTTGTGGACAAACACAAAGGTCAGTTAACTTGTCGTTCTCTTCCAGGAGAAGGAACTGATTTCATAATTGAGATACCAATACGGCAGGGATAATTGGGCATGGGAAGAGGACACGGGGACGCGGAGATAGTATTTGATCATTAGACCTGCCTTGAAAATAGGGAGTTGGGAGTGGGGAGTGGGGAAAAGAAATTTTCATTGTTCCTTGTGAACGCAGCTCATGGAGTCTCTTGGAAAAGTCCCCTAATACCGTTTCACTTTAATTATGATACAAATACGTTGGTAGGGGCACGGCAATGTTCCCTACGCGAAATCTATATGTATCAGGGTTTTGGTGAAATGGTATAACACCCACCCCCAGCCCCTCCCCGCTCTTCGGGAGGGGAGACCGTAAGTCAAAGGCAAGGTGGGGTTCTTTTTTTTGATTTATGCAAGAAGTCTATTTATTTGCGTCACCTTGTCTCCCTCATCTCCCCATTCCCCACTCCCTAACTACTCCCTTTGCAAAATTATGATTGTGTAACGGGAGAGAGTTTTTTAGGAACATCTTGTTCATCAGCAGGCTGCTCATTTTTCCTTTGCCAATTAATGACTCGCTTCAACACTTTTGTGCTGATACTTGGCTGGAAAAATGCAGTAGGTGGCTTTAGCATGTGTATTACTTCTAAAAATGTCTTGTGAATCTCGGCGTTTTCAGTTTGTAGTAATAAAACTTGATCGAGATACCGCTGCATAAGTCGGCTGATGAAATCGGGTTGTCCTCCTTCAGTGGTATGCCAACGTAAATCTTCGCCTGTTGTCATTAACCAAGGTACACCAATTACTTTGTTTAGTTGTTTTTGAAAATGTCGAGATAAACCGATTAAATTACCGTCGGAATGTTTAGATAATTGCTGATTTAAACATTGGTCTAGAGTTAATGCATCTAAAGCGGCAACCGTCATCCCTTGTCCGTAGACTGGATTAAAAGCACAGACGGCATCACCTACTAACACAAAGCCTTCTGGTAATCTTTTCAGTTTTTCATAATGACGCAGGCGATTTTCTGTGCGCCGATAACCATAGATAGATGAGAGTGGCTGGGCATCTTTGATAGCTTCGTAGATAATTGGCGATCGCAAGCTACGAGCAAAGTCTAAAAAGCCATCTTTGTCGGTAGGTGGATAATCTTTACCTACACCTATGAGTGTGAGAATCCAGCGATTACCTTCAACTTTATAAATTACACCACCACGATTATTATTTGGTGGTTGTACTGTTACGTACAAACACTGCCAATCATATTGCAAGTTAGCTGGAGGCTGATACCAGCAGCTAGCATAGCCCAAAAAAGCGTTGATTACTGTTTCTTGGGGCGCGGCGTAACCCATTGCTTCTAACCATTGAGCCGCTGGCGAATTGCGTCCACTCGCATCCACAACTAAATCAGCAGTTAAATCTGTTTCTGGTTGGTTGCGAAAGCGCACTCGCACACCTGTAACACTACTCCGGTCTGAACTAGATAATAAAGAAATTACCTGTCCTTCTTGCATAAATACAAGATTGTCTTCAGCAGCTAATCGGCTGCGGATAGTTTGCTCTAGAAGATTTCGACTGCAAGTGTGGGTAATTAAACCAGAATTAAAACGGGGTGCCCAGCCAGCAAAACCCAGCCACGGCAAATCATTTCCCCAATCTATAGCGGATGCACCTGAGTCAGCTAATTGAGCCTCAATACCAGGAAAAAGTTCTTCCAAGGACTGCAAACCACGCTTCAGCAGGGTATGAACATGAGGAGATTGGGGTACACCATGCCGGTGTTCTGCTTCTGGTGTGAAGTTATCCCGTTCGATAACTGTTACTCGCTCAAAGTATTTGGTCAATACTTTTGCAGCTAGCAGTCCAGCGATACTTCCCCCGATAACAACAGCCTGTTTAGGCTGGCGAATAGTTGATTGTAGAGATGAAGTAAATACTTCTAAATTGGTCATACTTCTTACCTTTTGAGAAAAATTGGGTGGGCAATGCCCCTGAATTCTGCTGTATCAGTTAAAGAACAACGATCGCACTTGCCAGAACAAGACAATACCAGTAAGTGAACAGCATGTAAGTATGATGATCTTCTTTTGGAGAGCGATTAAACACAATCCGCGCTGCAATGAACCAGCTGAATACTGCCAGTACAATATCGCACAGTAAGGTACTTACAGTATTTTCCGTGGGCATCATTAATATGAAATGGATAATAAATGGTAATAATCCAAAACCGAGACTCAGTATAAATCGGCTTGCTGTTTCTCCAAAGGCGATGGGAAATGTGCTTCGGTTAACAGCCAGATCGCCCTCTATATCCCGAAGATCCTGAACCGCGACTAGTGTACTCCAGATAGCACCGATCAGAAATAACCACTGCCAAGCGATCGGTGTAATTGGCGTCACTAATTGCCAGACCGCTGCCAGGTGCGCGAATGTACCCAATCCAATCAAGAAGTTTTTGCTAATCCAATACTTATCCCAACCGCCAAAGTTATGTAGGATCACAACCATCTGGCAAATTAAAGCCCATTCTAAAACCCCAAAGTACCAGCCTACAAATGTAAATAAGCCCATACTTAAAAACCATCTCACTAAAGCTCCCTGAACCGAGATTTTTCCTGTAACTAGTGGGCGATTAGGCTTGTTAATTCGATCCTCTTCAACACCAGCTATTTGGTTAGATAAACAAAATGAAAAAAGATACAACCAGACAAATAGTGTGCCATATATCAATGCGAAAACTAATTCACTAAAAGAGGATTGTACATAATGCCACGCAGCTACTATAAATAGTATTGGTGGTATGATAGTACTCGAAATATCACGCCCAGTAAATTGCCAAAGTAAATGCAATTCTCGAAACAGGCTGTTGTATAAATTTATTGCTGCAAAATTTGAAGATACAAGTTTAGTTTGTGCATCCATTGATTTTTTATCCTTAGTAATTGTCAAATTAAATTAGTAGTACAGCTATCCTATTTAGCTTGTGAACATAGGTTTTCAAAATAATCTCACGCACCAGACGCAGGAGAAAGTCTAGCCAGTCGCTTAGTGTTAGCATACTGGCGTTGATGCTTGGAAACCAACCATCAAAACTTTCCAAGACAGAGACGCCTAGAAAAGAGATTACGAAAAATCTTTAGTGTTCACAATCAATTCAGGATTGCTGTAGTTATAAAGAATGAGCAATATCATAAAAGTAGCTTTTTTTACTAAAAGCTACTGCATAGAAAACTACTACTTCTATACCACTACTAAATTAAGCTTTTTAATCAGTCTTCCAACATAAGATTTGTTCTAATAATTGACGTGTAAAAAACCTAGATATTGGAAGCTTGTAACTAAAATTTTGATATCAGAATATGTAAATATAAAAAATAAATATTTATATCCACATATTTATTTGACTTTGTAAATATGTTTGGCTAAAGGCAGTACAAAAATTCCATGTAAGATATATAATTTCTTCTTGGAAAATTTGAACAATTAGATATCGCCAAATGCTTATTTTTATTTAGTACTTTATATGAATAATTAATTTTTTAGCATTTTACTAATATCTCAATTTATTTAATAATTTTTTAATGGGAAAAAGTTTACTTAACTACTAGAGTAGTTAAGTAGAAAAATTGTTTTTTAGTGGTATTTACTGGAAGCTCTTGACTTATCAATAATTATTTAATTTTTTTTTTATAATAGTAACCGTATTCTTAAGTAATTATATTTAACAAAAAGTATAATATATTATATTGTAATATATTATACTTTTTCTACGTTTTCAACTACTTAAAATTATTAAAATACATTATAGAAAGCTGTAATTTTTACAGAGACTTACTTAATAGGTCAGCCCCTACTCTTAATTCAAAATTTAAAATTAGTCTTGGAAAGTTCTGTAAGCCGCAAGCCTTAGCTTTTGACTTTTCGCAAAATTAAAAATGGAAGATCCCGCAGATGAATCTTCTTTCTTGAATAGTTAGTTTGAGCATCTATTTTTCTCCATAAATAAATATCGCTCTGTTCATGATTCTTTTTCGGTCAAAGGTTTTAACTTGGGCTTACTAATTCTATGGGTTAGTTTCTTCTTTCAATTGAACTAGGTTTTTATTTAAGTGGTTGAGCGAAAATATTAGCTTGAAAAATCAAATAGAAACTATATGTCAATAAAACTACTTTTACTTACTTGTAAATGCTTAAGTATTATTCATTAATTTATACTTATTCAATAAATAAATTTAACATTATGTATCATGTTGCAAAAATATCATAAGAAAAATAAAACTTTAAATTTATATACGCATTGTTTGTGTATTTTTACTTAAATGTCATGATTGTCTAACATTTAAATATGTTATAAAAAGATATATCCCATTTAGGTAATAAAGGTAAAATCCTTAATAGAAATAGGATCTTCAATCAAAAGAAAGATATTAATATATACATCAAATAGAAGTATTAAATAGATCTAGTATAAAAATATATGCTTTTTGGTAGGTTGACAAAAAATATAAAATTTGCATTATAAAAAATAACTACATCTATTCTGTATATCCAAGCCTATAAAATGCGTGTAATTGATATATTTGTTACCTGACTTGCTAACCTAACTTTTGATGAAAACTCTTACAGTGCTATTTAGAAGAGGATTATAGGCAGAGAGTAGCGTTGTTCGTAAATCTAAGTGGGGTTGAGTATGAGGAGCGATCGCTAATTTAGGGACTTCCAAATTAAAAAAACATGCAACTACTTCTTTTGGAGTAGGCGCTTTTGAAGTTGCTGGAATGGTGGAAATACGACAGTATGTCTTTTGACATAGTTGCACTCCAGCCGGGATACTACCCGTAGTGACTGTTTTTACTTGGTGTGAAAGAGAAAGTGAAAAAGGATTTTTTGTTGCTAACAGTAGGTTTACCGAGTTTACTGATAGCGTTTCCTGGCTTTGGTGCTGATATTGAAATTAAGCAGAGAAATACCGATAAATCAACCGGAGCTATTTTAGATATTCCTAGTTTGAGTGAAATTGAGTTACCTGCCACTAATGCTGAATTATTAACTCAAGAATCTGCACCGAGGGAAATTGAGCCAGAAACTCAGCCGGAAATAGAGTCAGAACCCAGCGATAATGCAGACATTAACATAGAAGCGATCGCAGAACCAGACAACCTGCCTCAGTCTACACCAACTTACGTAATTGAAAAAGAAGAAATTGAAAAGCAAGGTGCAACCAGCTTAGCGGATATTTTGAAAAGAATGCCTGGTTTTGCTATCAATGATGTCGGTCATGGTGCAGATATTCACACAGGAACATACTACCGGGGAGCCTCAATTAATCAGTCTGTATTTCTGATTAATGGCAGACCAATTAACAATAATATCAACACCTATCATGGTGGAACTGATTTAAATAGCATTCCTGTAGAAGCTATTGAGCGAGTAGAATTATACAGTGGGACAGCCTCGGCTTTGTATGGTTCCTCAGCCTTTGGAGGAGTTGTGAATATCATCACCAAAGAAGGTTATGGACAGCCGAAATTTTCTGGGAGTACAGAATTTGGCTCATTGAGTTTAAATAATCAACAAGTAACTTATGGTGGTTCCGCTGGTTCTGTTAAGTACAATTTCAGCTTTGAAAGATTCTTTACAGATAACCGTTATCGCGTTCCTGTAGGTGCAGCAAATCGTGATAGTCAAGGGTATTTATCGAATGCAGACACAGCTACAAGTACTTACTTTGGTAGCATTGGTCTAGATTTAGATAAAAAAAATTCTTTGAATTTAGATATTACTAAACTCAGCAGTCGTCGCGGTTTAATTTATTTCGGTTTTCCTCTCCAGCAAGATAGATTAGACCACGATGGTTTCAATGTTGGCTTATCTTGGAAAACTCGGCTCGGTAATGGGGAAAGTTCTAATCTAACAACCTCAATTGGTTATAACCAAGATTACTTCAGCACCTATGGCCCTACAGGAGCATTTTACCGTACAGGAGTTTTAGATACACAACAACTCACAGCTAGAGTAGATCATGAATGGAGAATTACTGCCAATAATAAATTGCGCTGGGGTTTAGATTTGAAAAACACCGATTTAAACGGTGATGTTTTGAGTACAAATCCTACTAGGATTGGTAATAACGAAAGTGAAAATAGGAGTTTGTTCAATACAGCTTTATTTGCTGTGAATACTTTAAATATTGGCGAAAGTTTTCTGGTTGATTTAGGACTAAGACAAAGCTTTGACAGCGAGTTTGGAAGTTATCTCAATCCTAGTGTTGGTTTACGTTATGCCGTTACACCAATAGTAGCAGTGCGCGGAAGTTGGGCTGGGGGACAGCGCAATCCTGGATTAGATCAGTTATATGTTTATGATACAGTTCATGGTTGGGAACCTAATCCTAATTTAGAGCCAGAAAATGGCTCTACCTGGACTGCGGGAGTGGATGTCAAATTTTCTAACAATTTGATTGGACAGTTCACTTACTTTGGTAGTAGTATCAGCGATCGCCTGGGAGTGATAGCAGGAAGATGGGAAAACATTGGATTAGTAGATACCAATGGTTTGGAAGCCGCATTCCAATTAAAAATTGCTTCTGGTTGGTCAACTTTTCTCAACTATACTTATACAGATGCCCAAATCAAAACAGGCGCTGAAAGAGGCTTACAGTTAGGTTTAATTCCTTACTCTGTACTCCAAACTGGTGTAGGTTATCAAAATTCAGGTTGGCAAGCTAACTTATATGTTACTTACAATAGTGGCGCTCGCAGATCTATCTTTAATAACCCTGGTGACAGGACTACAGATTTTGCACCATCTTTTGTGAATTTAGATTTCACTGGGCGTATACCTTTAACTAGCAATTTAGGACTGACAGTTTATCTAGAAAATTTGCTAGGTGAGCAATATGAGCGAGTTAATCGCATATATAGCCCTGGTTTTACTTTTCGTGTAGGTTTAAGCTCAAGTTTGTAAGTATTAAATGTAGAGGGTTGTAGTTACAACCTCTCTACATAGAAATTGGCCTTGCTGAATTGAGGGATGATTCTTGTGGCGTGGGCATCTTGCCCGCCCAAAAATACAAGGGACGGGCAAGATGCCCATCCCACAAAAATAGTAAAATCATCCCGCAAATATGCAACGCCAGAAATTGTATTACTATTTGCTGGCGGAGAAATTATACTCTCCAAGACTACCACCACTACCATTACTCAAGAAAGCTGAAAAAGATCCTCCGATTCGTAGAGTAGAACCTGTTTGTGAGAGATTACCTTGATAGTATTGATAAGGAAAGTTATTAGAAGACTTACGGACAAAAGCAATACGTCCGGAACTAGGGCAATAGAAGCCTTCAATCGCCGTAGTTCCAAAGATAGTGCCAGAGATGGGTTTGCAGTTGAGAGTGCTACTAGGTTGGTTAATAACAAGAGAGCCGACACTTTGATTTCCTACTACAGACCAAGTGCCAGCCACACTTGCCGGCCAGCCATCAGCATAAGCTGAATTTCCCCATGCAAATGTTCCACAACAGACAGCAATAGCTGTATATGTTTTGAAGTTATTCTTCATGATTTGTCCTCTAAAAATTGTATAATTAGTTTTATACGTAGTAAAAAACCCTATCATCAAAATCGTAACAATTACTACTCAATTAACAATTTTTCACTTGCATTGTAATTTTTTTTAAAATAGTCCATAGAATCTACTTTAAAAGTTGGTTGATAAAGTAAATCTTCCGCTCGTAGGGTAAGCTACACTATGCTTAATATGATGTTAAAACACTTCAAAAAACCTCAATATACACCTTTATAATCCTTTACAAACAGACTCTTCAGATAAGTGGTTTATTTAGTAGCAACAGAGAAAAATGAGCAAATTAAAATCGAATTACATTAACAAATAACCTCGAATATCCTATAAAATTCCATGTTATTTATGAGATGAAAAATTTAATTTACGTCCAATTTTTGTTATTTTCTTTCAATAAAAATAGCTGACATGAGAGCCAAAATTGAAAATAAAGTGCTTTTTATCCACCATGAAGATTTACCAGAGTTTAAGAAGGGTGGTTCGGTGGTAAGAAATTCATATTTCTGGGCGCTACGTTCAATTGCTGGTCAAGCTTCGCGTTATCGTGATTGGGAATACGAACCGGAAGTTTGGCTGGCGCTTTCGCGGATGCTGTTATCGTTTGCTGAATCTGGGTATTTGGGTCATAGAGAGACTATGTTAGAGTTTCCGTTGTCTCAAGGGGAAATTCCAGATTTGCTGCGAGATGTATCCACTTGGGAATAGTACCAATTTTGGATTTTAGATTTTGGATTTTTGATTAAAAGCTCGCTAGGTAACTGCGCGTAGGCAAACGCGGGCAATACGCCCCACCCTACAAGATTGGATAATTTATTTGTTGGAACTCCCTAGTAAATGAGCGATCGCTCTACTAATCCCCTGACCTGTAAACTGTTGGTAATAAGTAAACCCAGGCGATGGATTAACTTCAAAGCAATACCATTCACCTCCAGGTGTCCGGCGCAAATCAATGCCGCAAAGAGGTAGATTTATCGCTTTTGCCAATACTCTACACTGCTGTTCTACTTCTTCGGGCAAACGACAAGCACGAATTTCTGTAGATTCGTCCTCCTGTGCAGCGTAGCGATAATCATCAGCTTGGGAAATTACCTCGCTGGCGAAAATCTCTGTACCTACGACATGGACGCGATAATCTCTACCGGCTATGTACTCCTGGAACTGAGTCGGACACCAAGATACATTTTCCAGTCGCTCTAAATGTTCAGATCCCAAACGCGACACTTTGCTACGGATACCACTAATTGATTTATAAATGACATTGCCGTGATATTGCCAAAAAGCTCGCACAGCTTCGGGATCTGTGGTAACAAGGGTTTCGGGAACTTTAAAGCCGAGCGATCGAATTTGTTCTAGTTGGTAAGGTTTGCAACCATTAGCAGCCATCGCTGACGGACGGTTGATGACAAATGCAGGTGTAATTTCTGACCAACACATCAAAGCATCATCAACTGCGATCGCATGTTGCCAAGCTGGACTATTTACGCCAGCTTGGGCAATTTGGGGAAGGCGGCGCGAGTCATAAGGACGGAGATAGGCTGCCGTAATTTCACTCAAATTTATTTTTTGATACCAAGTACGAATTTCGCCTTGCACTGGTAATTCTGAGGCATCGCCTACAGAAAGTTCGATTTCAGTATCTAAAATATCTCGTTGATCGAGGAATACTGTAGGTATGCCCAGCCGAGTTAGTTCTGAGTGGACTGCTGCTAAGGGAGATTCATCGGAAATACCCCACAATAAAATTAGCATTTGGCATTACCTCCACTCAAAAACTCAAGTATGGCATCGGCTACATTTGGTGCAGATATATCAGCCCACAAGTCAGCGCCCAAAAGCTCTGCTGAGGATTCGCTGCTGCTAAAATTAACAGTCAACAAATCAACTTGAGCAGCATCAGCGAGGCGTCTGGCGTGAGATGCTAGGGATTTTTCAACTTCACCCAAAGAGCGATCGCCCACCACCGTCACTTTTACCGCAGGTTTTTCCATCACCTGGGGACGCACACTAGCCAACAATGAACTTTGCCGTCGCACGGGACGTACTGGAATACCCAATTGAGCAGCTGCATAAACCCATTGTTCGGGTCGCCAAGCAGGCCCTAACAAATATGTTGGGGTTGGTCTGTTTAAGACTGGACATTTTAAACTGGACAACCAAGAAATTAAAAAAGCATTCATTTCCGCAGCCACATATCCCCGGTCTTCAGGAGTGATGTGCAGAAGTTCCTGTTCAAAAATGGAAGGTAGGCGAGTTAAAACGCCGGTGATTTGATCGAGAGCAATTGTAACTCCACCTACCACTGCTGAGGAGGATGAGGAGGATGAGGAGGATGAGGGGGATGAGGGAGATGAGGAAGATGTTGCTCCCTCATCTCCCCCTGCTCCCCCTGCTCCCCCTGCTCCCTCATCTCCCTCATCTCCCCCACCCCTCACATAGTGTCGCCATCCAGCCACTGACAAATCTTCAGGTGTCAGGAGGCTGGCACCATAAGCCGACCAATTAGCAACCAGCGCCTCGGCGGCTTTGTCATGGCGACTGGCGACAACAACTAACACCCTTGCTTAATTCCTTGGTTGATTAACTACTTGTTGACCAACATTTGGGCGTTCTTGGGCTTGGATGAAAGATTGTCCATTTTGCCCATTTTGCCCATTTGCCGTGCGTTGTTCTATTTGATCGAGACGTTGAGCCATCAAACCAATTAGCTGCCGTAGGTCATTTGCACCATCTCCTGAAGCCAGACTTTCAACTTGATTTATTTCAGCGACTTTTTCAGCTTGAAGTTTCTCGAAGTCTTTATCTTTCTGAACTTTCTCGAATTCTTTAACTTCAATCTTCAGTTCTTTGGCAATTTTAAAAACTGGTGCTGTAAGGGTAAACAAACTTCCACCAGTAGATGTGGGCAGAGAATACGCCAATTGATCGAAGTCAAGAGGTAAACGAGAAGGTATTAATAAGTTTTGAGGTAGAAATGTACCTCTGTGTTCCGGTGTCAACAACACGTCAACTGAAGTTGAGTCAGAAGCAGAGATTAGAGAAATTTCTACATATCCCCGAATCTCTAATTTTGCTGCTTTGATGATTTCTGTTTTGGTCACATCAGGTAATAAGGTAACCAAAGCTGTATCATTAGCAGCAATTTTCAGAGAGTGAGTGAATTTTCTGGGATCGCTTGTGGGTACTAGCTCTTGAAATTCATCGTCTACGCTAGCATCTTGAGCCACCACTGTGTCGTCTAAGTTTAACTCTGGAGTCGTTGCAGTAAATTGCAAGGTGACTGCAATATTTGAGTTGCTAGTATTGGCAATGGTCAAAAAGTAACCTTGGACAACAGTACGAGCAACAGCCTCAGTACCAGGAGCGGTAACGGGTGTAATTGCCTTTACTAGCAACTCAAAGGTTGAGACTAGAGTTGGTTTGACTCTTCTGATGATTTCAATTCCGTTTGATATGTCTGTCATATATTTGCTTACAGCAAAACTACACATCTAACGTAACTGCTTAAACCTATTGACGAATAGTACCCCTGAGGGTACTATTTTCGAGCAAAAAAAAGTGGTTCTGCAATCAACAGAACCACTAAAGCTTTCGCAAAACTGTTATGACTTAACGAACTGCGCCTTGAGCAGAAGCAGCATCAATGGGTTTCATCAAGTACAGTTTTAATAACTGCCAGCCATTAGAGATGTAAAGCGGCAATTTTTGGAAGAATTGCAGGAATTTGGGAGTGTTGGAGTTAGCGATCGCACTCAGCTTCTCATTATTGCTAATACAAGTATCCAACCGTCCATAAAACTCTGGATTTTCCACATCCAGCATCAGCGGGAAGACTCTACCTGCGGTTTCGTTGGTCTTCTTAATTACATGGATGTCGTATTCTCGCGCATCCAGCCCAAGGGTTGCATAAAAGTCCTTGCGTTGGATGTCATTGAGATACATTGTTACAAACACCGACAACAAGAAGAACCGACTCCATAGCCGTGCCTTCCAATCATTCAACATTTGCGGTTGGGATTTCATCACCGCATCGAAGAAATCACCATGACGGTTTTCATCTTGACACCAGTTTTCAAAGAACCGGAAAATCGGATAAATCCGGTCTTCGGGATGTGCTTCTAAATGGCGATAAATCGTGATATAGCGCCAATAACCAATCTTCTCAGAAAGATAAGTAGCGTAGAAGATAAATTTCGGTTTAAAGAAGGTATAATTGCGGCTCTTAGTCAAAAACCCTAAATCTAGGGACAGATTAAAGTCAGACATAGCTTTATTCAAAAAGCCAGCGTGACGTGCTTCATCCCGTGACATCAGGTTAAAGCATTCTGCTAAGACGGGGCTTTTGTCTTTCAAGCGACGACCGAGTTCTTTGTACAGCAAAAATCCGGAAAACTCTGCCGTACAGGAACGTTCTAGAAATTCAACGAACAACCGGCGAGTTTCTCCGTCAATATGATCCCAGGATTGTTCAAACTCGGCATCCCGAACGAAGTGATGGCGGTTGTAGTCAGCGCGAAACTCGTCGAGAATGGCTCTTAACTCGTCTTCGTTGACGGAGATATCCATCCGCGCCATTTCATCAAAATCGGTAGTATAAAACCGAGGTGTTAACAGGGTTTCTTTTGCCGGGATTTTAATTCCTGGCCGTATTTCTTCAAAGCCTGGTTTTTTGAGGGAATCTACCATGTCTTGATTGCAATGAGTGTCTTTATTATCTTGAGTACACCAGAAAGCCAAGGATAATGCTCTGGCAACGCTCGACAGCCGACAAATAATTCATTTGTATAAAGTTCAGTCTACCAAGCTGCGGGTGAGAAAAAAGTAAGCAAAACATTAAGAGTTGCAACAATAATTCAACTTTTGCCGAATTGACAATGGGCGATGGGTAGTTAAATTAACATCGGAAACTGAGATATTGCGCCTAGTACTGCCGATTATAAATCGCGGTTTATATTGCACAGAAACTCTTTTTGGCTGTGCAAAGTCAAACAATTTGAAACCTATGGAGGTGGGTTTTGTCTGTATGTTCAGTTCCCAGACTTCAAACAACCAGCGCCGGACTTGGAGCCGCTTAGTACTATCACAGTAATTTTCCGTGGTTCTGACTACAATAAGTAAAGCGGTCTGATCAATAAGTTGCTCATCTTAAAATTAATAATCCATGACTGGCACGATTAGTAAATACTTGTAATGACTCTACTCCAGAACTTGCACCACTATTAATAACTGTAGACAAGGCACTCTCCACAACAGAAAAATCAGGGTTTAAGCAGATACTCAGCAGTGCCAATCTACAAAAATTGTCATCAAATAACTGGCGCAAGACATGAGCCTAGCTGTCCATACTGATCTCAAATCAGTATGGGAGAACCATTTTAGACAACAAAAGCAAATCCAAAGGGTTGACAACAAGATGAATCCTGAAAACAATCAGCATAAAGACCGACTTCTTGTCTCTTACATCTTGTGTGGAGTCGGATTTTTTGGCTTGGGGGGGCTACACCGCTTATACAATGGCAAGATCGGGACGGGATTGTTATGGCTGTGTACTTTTGGTTTGTTTTATATCGGACAGGCCGTGGATTTGCTTCTTATCCCCGGTATGGTTGACGAATACGAAACCAACCTGAGACTAAAAGCAGGTGTATCCCCGTTTGGTGTACCTTTAAATCAACCTGCGGCGATCGCCTCTCAAGTTCACCGCCCAACCGGTAATCAACTGATGATTAAACTCATTGAAGTGGCGGAAAGCAAGGGTGGTACTCTCACTGTCACTCAAGGGGTGAAAGCCACGGGAGCTAGCTTTGCTGAAGTAGAAAATACTCTTAAAGAGATGTATAAATCGGGCTATGTAAAAATTGATAACGACCCCATTACTGGAGCCGTTGTCTATCATTTCCATGAACTTTAAAGGGAGTGGGGAGTGGGGAGTGGGGATGAGGGAGAAGAATTAATAACTAATGCCCTATGCCCCATGCCCCATGATTAATTTCTACCTAGCCACTTTTGACCGTCTAAACGCTGCACTAGACCAAATACCAATAGGTCTAGTGTAGTTTTGCGTTCATCAATTAAGAATGACTCAAGGGTGCTGGGTTTTTTGCCTTCATTACAAGAAAAACCTTTTTTCCCTTGAATATCTTCTTCAGGGAAATACAGATTAAAATTGTACGCCCCGTTTTGCCAACTGCCGACAACTTGCCAGGATTCTTCAGCGGATTCAAAACCCTTGATTGGCACTTTTTGCTTGGCAAAAGCCACTTGTAAATCTTGCACACCTTGTTGAGCGATCGCTTTTTGTAAAGCTGGCAAGTAGTCTTGCTCAATAAACTGTACAAATGGTTTATCTTCAACAGATGGGGCTTTTTCCTTTTTGGCGGCTTTGGCGGCGGCGGGTTTTTCTTCTGCTGTTGCGGCCGCAGCTGGTTTAGGATCTGGCGTGTTGGCAGTAGGGATGTCTGTCGCTTCGGGTGAGTTTGTACTCGGAGCGTTCTCTTCGGCGACACTGGGAGCCTGCTTGTCAACAGTGCTGGGAGCTACTTCTCCGGTTTGATTGTGATTTGGTTCTTCTGCCATTACTCAGGTCAATCCTTTAATCTTGCTTGATTGAGCGATCGCTCACCTGGAGATATCGGGTATTTTCATTTTGACATAGCTGGTGCAGCTGTGAAGAGTGGGGAGGTGCGGAGGTGGGGAGACGCGGGGACAGACGCGGGGACACGGAGAATAACCAATGCCAAATGCCAAATGACCAATGACCAATAACTTCAAATCCCCTTAAATCCCATATTGCTTTCTACCTGTTGTTGTGCTTGCATAGAATTGACCTTGGCAGAGGCAACTCTGCTATGAGTCTTACGCCTAATGCCAAGGTGGCTCAGAAATATGCCTACTAAAATCAAGCTACCGCCAATATATTGAGCTAAGGTAGGAACTTCACCTAAAATTAGATAGGCTGCTAGGATGCCTGCAATTGGGCTAAATGAGCCAATTAAGGAAGCCATAGATACAGTGGAACTTTTCAAGCCTTTAATCCAGAATGATTGACCCACCACCACAATCAACCCACCATATAAAAACATCCACTGCCAGAGAAATGGTGAGAGGACATCAGCAAAATGATCCTTGCCATAGAGGACTAAAGCAATAAAGAAAAAGATTACGGTTCCTAGTGCAGTGCGAAAAATACTATAGATTCCTACTGGGATCTGCGAAAGGTATTTCTTGGCAATAATCGTAGAAGCAGATATGGCCACCGATCCTGCTATTGCTAAAAGTTCTCCGATACCTAAACTCAAACCTCCCATATTCATCATCGCTTCTTGCGGGGGTTGGAGGATAATAGTCAGGATAACGCCAACAAAGGCTGCGATCGCTCCTGCAATTTCCCAAAGATGTACCCGTTCACCCAATAACCAAATCGATAAAGCCAGAGTTAGCGGTGGTTCTAAGCGTCCAATCAAGATAATATTGTTCACCCCTGTGAGTGCCAGTGCTTGGAAAAATAAGCCAGGGGCGATCGCTCCTGATAAGATTGCTACTGCTGTTAGACTGACCCAATCCTTTTTGGAAAGCTGCTTCAAAGTCGTTTTGTTCCACTGTCGCCCATAGATTAAAATTAGAAGTATTAAGGCACACAGGTTGCCTACAAACAAAACATTACACAAAGAAATCGGATTGCGACTACCCATAAAATGTTGGGCACCAATTTCTGTAAGCTTGCGGGTGACTGCATTAGACGCTGCAAAAATGAGCATTGCTAGCCAGAGATATGTTTGTCCGGAAATTGTTTTCGGAATTAGGCGAGGTAGTCTGTTGGGTCTAGTCACAATAACATCACCGCAATCAAAGCATTGTTAATTATATTAATTTGCTCTATTCCAGTTCAGAATGAGGTTTTGCTGAAAAAATACTGAATTTATGCTGTGACTTTCAGCTACCATTCTTACCTGAAAAAATGCTGAGAATTCACTAAATTTTCTTCAGGAATAAATTCATCAAAATACTGCTTTAGTTTCAGTTCCGGTTCAGTCCCAACTGCGATGCTTTGGTTGTTCGGGATAAATCAAACTTCAGGAGTAACAAATGAAACTCGCACCACTACTTACAAGTGTAGCTTTGGTTGGTTTTTTCACAGTTTGGGATGCGCCACTCAAGGCGATTAATCCCTCATTAGTTCAAGCATCAGCAGCTGAAGAATTCTCTATCTCACAAAAGCTAGACTTGCTCACTAAGAGTAAAGGTCAATTTGGTAGTGGCGATCAACTGCGTCGTTTCTTTTTTGGTGACCTAGAGCCAATTGGTATCCAACCAGGTGGAGCAGGTCATGTAGTTAATCTTTACAACAAAGCTAATGATGTTACATTTTCTTACTGTTCAACTTATGATGTAATTGTCGCTATTAAGAAAGGTAAAGTGACAAAGTTTGAACCGAATGAAGTGAAGTAAGTTAAGTAGCGATCGCCTGCAAAAATTAAATTATTTATCAACAAGAACCCTAACTTTTAAAAAAGTCGGGGTTCTGTGGTTTTCAATTCTCTACTTGTGATTGTTATATTTGAGTGCTAATAAGAGTATTTGTTTGTTTAATTGTTGTATAAATTTACATTTAATTAAGTAAAATTTTACAATTTGATTGTATACAAATAGAATATATTTAGTAAAATCTTTCTATCAAACTAACCGGGATTTTTACTGACAGTTATTTTCAGGTAGATACCCTATGCTGTAGGGGCACAGCAATGCTGTGCCCTCAAAACATCTGCGATTTAAATGAAAACTTACACCAGATTTCAAGAAAAGCGAAGTACACAAATATTCCTCTCAAACCCTGGCGTAAAGCCTGTTTTACTTCTGTTAGCGCAACGGGGCGTAGCCCATTCTGAATTCTGAATTCTTTTTCAAAGTTATTTTTTGAAGTCATGCAATATGCATCCATGAGCAAAACCAGTGATGACGAAGCTTTTTTGCACAACCAAACTTGGCAGCGTGAGCGACAAATCATAGCACGTTTGTCTTCTTTGAACTATCGAACTGGTGAATTGGGAAGCTATTTGCACAACATTGCCTGCGGAGTCAGCGAATTAATTAGAGTAGATTGGACAGTTGTTACTTTTTGCCAAGAGGGGTTTGAAACTATCCTCGCAAGTAGTTTGGAAATGGCGGAAGATGCGCCCCGTGTTTACGCTTTGCATGGTCGGTTAATTGCTACAGTTTTGCAAATTGGGCGGACATTAGCAGTTAAAGATGCTGTGGTTAATCCAGAGTACGGCAAACCTGCACATGGTTATCGAGCATATCTGGGGATACCGCTGCAAACTTCTGAGGGTCAAGTATTTGGTACTATTTGTTCTTTTCATCGCCAGCCACGGGAGTTTTCTGGTGATGAAATCCAAATTGTGGAGTTATTTGCAGAAAGAGCAGCTACTGCGATCGACCACTATCATCTATATCAGCAACAGTGTCAATTTAATCATATTCTGGAAGCTGAAGTAGAAAAACGCACGACAGAATTACGAGCAGCCCAAGCCAAACTTGTAGAACAAGCACGACTAGCAGCTATTGGTGAATTTGCTGCTATTATTGTCCATGAAATTCGTAATCCCTTGACTACAATGATCATGGGATTAAAGTATTTCCGAAAAACGATTCTCACTGAATCTGCTCAAGAACGATTAGCGTTAGCACTCAGTGAAGCTAGTCGTCTAGAACGTTTATTGAGTGAAATTTTACTCTACGCTAAACCCCAAGTTTTGCAACTTTGTGAATTGGACGTAAATGAATTCATTGGTGAGTTACTTGTACCTATTCGTGAAATGCCAGAAGCTGTGGAACGGCAAATTGAATTTATTCCAGCATCGCCTACGGTAAAAATTTTGGGTGATAAAGACAAACTTAAACAAGTATTTATTAATATTGTTCGCAATGCTTGTGAAGCAGTTGCACCAGGAGATATTATTAAATGGACGATAGACTTTTCCCGTACAGGTAAAATTTGTATTAATGTCCTAAATGGCGGTGAACCAATTCCATCGGAAGTTATCAACAAGCTTGCTACGCCATTCTTCTCAACAAAACCTTGTGGTACTGGGCTAGGGCTTGCTATTACCAAACGCATCGTCAATGCTCATAATGGAGAACTATTAATCTCTTCTGACCTTTTAACAGGAACTACTGTGAGTGTTCAATTACCTGTAGTTAATAATCAGAACTTTTGATTGAGATGAATGTCAGATTTTTGCATCTATTGTATGCCACAATCAATTTGTTGTTGGATAGATTTGCTGTTCACGCTATATGCCCTCTTAATACGGACATTGCTTTATGCCAAACTCATGCCATGTTTATCTCTCACGCAATGGGCAAAATCAAGTTTTAACCATTCCTGATGAATTTGCCCTACCCGGTACAGAAGTTTTGTTACGCAAAGAAGGAAATCGATTAATCATCGAACCAATTTGCCCCAGTTCTCTCCTTTCATTACTTGCCACATTGGAAGAAATTACAGAAAATTTTCCTGACGTAGATGAGGAGCTACTACCACTTTATGACATTACGCTTTAGCTGTGCCCAATGACTTATCAATACCTGCTCGATACCAACATCATTTCAAATTTAGTTAGACACCCTCAAGGTTTGGTATTCCAGCGGATCGCAACCGTAGGGGAAGACTCAATTTGTACTAGCATTATTGTGGCGTGTGAACTACGATTTGGTGCAGCTAAGAGCGGCTCCCCTCGTCTTGTTCAGCAACTAGAAAGCATCCTTGAAGTGTTGTCGATTCTGTCCCTACAACCTCCTGTGGATCACCACTATGCAGCAATTCGTAAATACTTAGAACAAGCGGCAACACCCATCAGCCCTAATGACTTACTGATTGCTGCCCATGCCTTGTCCCTTAACCTGACGCTTGTTACGGCAAATGTCCGTGAATTTGGGCGCTTACCTGCCTTAAGGCTAGAAAACTGGCTTCTTTGAGGGCGTATATCGAAGGTTAGATCAAGGACTGACATCAATTAATTAATTGCTTATTTCATTATCGGAGATTTTTCATATTTAATTTTTCTAAGCAATTGCCTTCTTAATATCATCAATCAATTCATCAATTCTTGATTTAGTTGTATTCCAAGAACACACAAAACGTACTCCTCCCACACCAATAAATGTATAAAATTGCCAGTTATTTGCTTTTAAGCTGTGAATTACTTGTTCAGGTAATTTGACAAACACAGCGTTGGCTTCTCTCGGAAACATCAAGTCAACGCCTTCTATATTTAACAGTTGATTTTCTAAATATTCAGCACATTGATTGGCATGTCTAGCATTTTTTAGCCAAGCACCAGTTTCCAATAAACCGAACCAAGGAGCAGAGATAAACCGCATTTTTGAAGCTAATTGACCTGCTTGCTTACACCGATAATCAAAATCCTCTGCTAGGGCTTTGTTAAAGAAAATAATCGCTTCACCTAATGCCATTCCATTCTTAGTACCACAAAAACACAACACATCAACGCCAGATTTCCAACTAATTTCAGCAGGACTTTTATTTATCGCAGCAACTGCATTGGCAAAACGAGCGCCATCCATGTGAATCTTTAAGTTATACTTTTTCGCAACTTCTTTAATTTGCAGAAGTTCTTCAATAGAATATAAAGTTCCTAATTCAGTTGATTGTGTGATGCTAATAACTTTAGGTTTGGGATAATGAATATCATTACGCCTAGTAACAACTGCCTCGATGGCTTGTGATGTTAACTTGCCATTTTTACCTTGAGCAAGTAGCAGTTTAGAGCCATTAGAAGCAAATTCTGGAGCGCCACATTCATCTGTTTCAATATGAGATGTCTCATGACAAATGACGCTGTGATATGACTGACAAAGTGCAGCTAAAGATAAAGAGTTTGCTGCTGTACCATTAAAGGCAAAAAATACTTCACAGTCAATTTCAAAGAGTTCCCGAAAATAATCTGCGGCTTTTTGAGTCCATTCATCATTTCCATAGGCCGGAACACTACCTTGATTTGCCCTAATCATATATTCTAGGGCTTCTGGACAAATACCAGAGGAATTGTCACTTGCAAACTGCTCTGAGTAGCTAGTCATCATCATCTAAGTTGATTTTTATCAGTATTTTTTCCAATATTAGTGAATAATTTTGCCACCTGCCAACTCAATATTTTTGATTATACAAGCATACTCTTAGCGTTAGCGAGGCGTTGAGCCAGTGCTTGGTGGTTCCGCTGAATCATTGCTTTAGTGATGTCTACAGAAAACTCCAGTATGAGTTGATCATCACTGAGACATTGTATTACTTTGAGAGATTCAATTACTACGGTGTCTTTGTCAACCTGACGTTGAGGTATTTTGCGATGTTAAACGTTTTAACTCAATATTGTGCTAAAAAAATAAAGTTTGGCAATTAAAGTGCTAATCATATACTTATAATGTACTACACAATGCCCTACCAATAACTATGACATCACTACTGGGTATATTTGTCCTTCGTCCTTTGTAATTAGTCCGAATGCTAATGACCAATGACTAATGACTAGTAATTAATAACTAATGACTGAACCATTAATTGAACTCAAAAGTATTTCTAAGTCCTTTGGTAGCCATAAAGTTCTAGATAATGTAGATTTAACAATTTACCGGGGAGAAGCGCTAGGAATTATTGGGCCATCAGGGACTGGTAAATCGACAATTTTACGGGTAATAGCGGGGTTATTGGCTCCTGATGAAGGAGAAATTTATGTTCAAGGAGTGCGACGAGACGGTTTGATTGAGGATGGCGGCGAGTCCGTTGGTATTGGTATGGTGTTTCAACAGGCAGCATTATTTGATTCGCTGACGGTGGAGGAGAATGTGGGATTTTTACTTTATCAAAATTCAAAGCTGCCGCGATCGCGCATTCGAGATTTGGTAAAAGAAAAATTGGAAATGGTAGGCTTACCAGGAATAAGTGACCTTTACCCTGCCGAACTTTCCGGGGGAATGCGAAAACGAGTCAGTTTTGCCCGTGCGATTATGTCTAACCCCGATAACCCTAGAGAAGGTGCAGAAGTTTTACTGTACGATGAACCAACAGCCGGACTCGACCCCATTGCTTCAACAGTAATAGAAGATTTAATCCGCTCTTTGCAATGTACACATGGAGTCTGTAGCACCTACGCTGTTGTTACCCACCAAGATAGTACTATACGCCGTACAACTGATAGACTTATATTTTTGTATGAAGGTAGAGTGCAGTGGCAGGGTACAGTTAGTGAAATATACAGCACAGAAAATCCTTTGATTAAACAATTTATTAGTGGCAGTGTTCAAGGGCCAATTCAGGTGGCCGGTTAAAAAATTAGGAGTGAAGAGTTAGGAGTTAAAACTTAAAAGTTAAGAGTAAAATTCAACTTCTAACTCCTAACTCCTAATTCCTAACTCTTAACCCCCTAATTTTTAACTCCTAACTTTTAACTTTTAACTAATTATTGGGTGGAGGAAAAAATGCGAGGTTTAATGACAAACCGCTTCGCGTCTGGGCGAACATTTAGAGAAGGTTCTGTGGGATTGTTAGTCTTGCTAGGACTAGGGGTATTTGGAATATTCTTCCTCTGGTTAAATAGATTCAATGCTACTCGCGGTTCATACAAAGCTATTATCGAATTTGCTAACGCCGGGGGAATGCAAAAAGGAACACCAGTTCGGTATCGTGGCGTTAAGGTAGGAAATATTTCCAGGGTTAAACCAGGAGCAAATTCCATTGATGTAGAAGTTGAAATTGTCCAAACTGACCTAATTATTCCCCGGAATGTAGTGATAGAAGCTAATCAAACCGGATTAATTAGCGAAAGTATTATTGACATCACACCAAAAACAACACTTCCCACTGGGGTTGCCATCGCAAAACCTCTAGAAAAAAATTGTAATTCGAGCCTGATAATTTGTAATGGCTCTCGATTAAAAGGTCAGGTTGGCATCAGTGTTGATCAACTAATTCGCAGTTCAACTGAACTCACTAATGTATACAACGATCCAAAATTTTATAAAAATATCAATGGAGTTTTAGAAGCTACTACAGTCGCAGCAACCAGTTTCACAGATTTAAGTCAGGATTTAAGAGGTTTGACTAAAAGTTTGCGACAACAATTAAATACATTTTCAGCTACTGCTAATTCAGTGCAGCGGGCGACTAGCCAACTTAATGTATCCGCAACTGAAACAGTAAATCAATTCGGTGCAACTGCAATTCAAGCGAATCGATTGCTGAGTAACCTAGATAAATTGGTGGTAACAAATCGTTCTTCACTAGTTGGTGCCCTGAATAATATTACCGAAACCAGCAATCAATTACGTGTTACAGTTAGTAGCCTATCACCAGCTGTCAATCGCTTGACTCAAGGAGAATTATTAAACAATTTAGAAGCCCTTTCCAACAATGCGGCACAAGCTTCAGCTAATTTACGTGATGCTTCTAAAACCTTAAACGATCCAAAGAATATCGTGGTATTACAACAAACTTTAGACTCAGCACGAGTAACATTTGAAAATACGCAAAAAATTACATCTGATTTGGATGAATTGACAGGCGATCCTACTTTCCGACAAAATCTGCGACAACTTGTAAATGGTCTAAGTAGTTTAGTATCTTCTACACAACAGATGCAGCAACAAGTGCAGGTTGCTACTACTCTAGATTCGGTAAAAACTGCTGTGAGTAAACCAAATAATATAATTCGTACCCCAGTAATTCAAGAGGAAATATCTGATAATAAACCGCTTTTGAAGTTACCTTTACCGGAGACTAAATTCCAGGCTAATACTAACGTTGATGCAATTAATCAACCTCCTGCTTTTGAGACTAGCACCACGAACCCTGAATTAATTCCTAGTCAGCCTATCCCTAATTCATCCCAAGAAAACCTCTTGAAGCAACTGCGGGAATATGGCAAGCAACGAGAGCAACTAAACACAGAAAAATAGTCATTAGCCATTAGTCATTCGTCAATAAACCTCTTGCAAAAGTCCCTAACACCCCACCCCCAACCCCTCCCTTTAGTAAGGGGAGGGGAGCGTTTGCTTTACTCAAATGCGGGGTGGGGTTCTTTATTTTTGATTTATGCAAGAGGTCTAATAAACAAAAGACAAATGACTAATGACTCATTGGGATATTGATTCCTCTGCTAACAATTCTGATGCTGGTTCAACTTCAACTACATTCTCAGAATCACCAGATTTAGAAAAACCGTCTGCTGCATCTTTAATAAAACCAGCTACAGGTACAGCGATTACCAAACCTAAGACTCCGCCAATATTGGTGCCCACAAGCAAAGCAATTAATACCCATATTGGTCTAATGCCAGTAAATTTACCCAAAAGACGAGGTGCGATCGCCTGATCGATTAACTGGTCAATTACAACAGCTACCGCAAAAACTTTCACTGCTAACCAAAAGTTATGCGAGGCTATGATTAAAGTTATTACAACAAGACTAACGACATCACCAAAGGGAATTAAGCTCAAAAGCCCAACCCCCAAACCAAATAGTAAAGCAAACTGGACTTGAAAAACTAAAAACACTAATGTTTCTGAAACTCCCATCAGCAAAGCCAAAGTACCCTGACCAATCAAGTAATTTTGAAAATTTTGCTGAATCGATTGGCTGATTTTTTGAGAAAAAGTTCCAGGTAATTTTTTAAATAATCCTTCCCAAATTCTCGGACCATCTAACAACAGATAAAAAGTCAGCACTACAATAATTAGCGCCTCAGATATATTATCAATTGTATCAATAATAATACTTAACAGTTTATCTGAGATGAACTCTAATTCATGGGGCAATTGCTCAGTAAATTGTGTTAATAACTGTCTGAAATTTACGTTTAATTTATGGCTAGAAAACCACTGATTTAAAATCTCAAGTTTTTCTTCGCTAGAATCAATCCATTGGGGAAGGACTTTAGCCATCTCATTAAATTGCTCTAAAACAATAGGTAATAAAATGATACCCAAAGCCACAAAAATTATTGATGCTATTATAAAAGCTAAAGCTACTGCATAGTTGCGTTTAACTCCTCGCCGTTGGAGAATTGAAACAGGGTAGTTTAAAATGAACGCCAGCAAAGTAGCCAATAAAAGAATTGTCACCACAGGTTGCAAATTTTGAAAAACCCGGAATGCTAGCCAAGCATTGAGAAAAACTAAAGGAAATAGTAGCGTCAAAATTAACCATTTAAGTAGTTGATTGAGCGAAAAATTCATATTTAATAAATTTCGTAAAACGACAAAATATTTTCCTAGAGACACGATTAATCGCGTCTCTACTCAAATTCTAATTTTCAGTAAAAGCTAAAAACTGCTCATCATTTATCCTTCCTGCTTGATATAGAGTATTGGTGATTTCTGAAAGAGTTAAAACCGCATGACCACGATAACCATTTTCCTGCAACCTATCTTTCACACCTTGTTCGTGATCGATAAATACCACAATATCATTAACATTTAATCCTGCTGATTGTAACTTTTCTGCTCCTTCCATCACACTTTTACCACTGATGAGAATATCATCAACTACTACAACCGTTTCACCCGGATGAAAATTACCCTCAATTACTCTTCGAGTTCCGTGGGCTTTTACCTCTTTACGAGGGAAAATCATTGGACAATTAAGGCGTAAAGCCAAACCAGTTGCAGTTGGTAAAGAACCATAGGGAATACCTGCTAATCTATCAAAATTGAGATTCTTCAAAATCTCCTCATAAGCAGTTAGAACTTGATTAAAAACTTGGGGATTAGAAATAATTTTGCGTAAATCGATGTAATAAGGAAATACGGCTCCTGATGCTTGGACAAAGTTACCAAACATAATGCAATCAATATCATAAAGTTGTAAAATCAAATCCTGTTGAGGATGCTGATTTAGCAAACAAACATCAGGAAACCACACAGAACAAGTAGAATTTTCGTGAATAATTTCAGTTTTGATTTGATTAATTTCTGTGCGTAAACACTGAATTTCCTCAGATAATTTTGGGCTTCCCAACATATCTTGAGGAACAGGAATCAGCAAACCATCACCATTAGTATTTAAGCCAGCTTCTAAAATTTCCTTCAGGTTTGCTCCCTCCGCCCAAATACTACGCGCCATAATAATTCTTTCAGGAGCAACTGCACGAATAAGTGCCAAAACTTCAGAATTTGTAGTTCCCACTTCCAAACCCAATTGCTCTGGAGTCCCCCAGGTTTTTGATTCTTTTACTACCTGCAAATAAAGAGGTGATTCGTTTGTTGGATACTGTTGTAAAGCTTCTGCTCCTGGATTAGAAGTACAGCATAAAATAAACACTGCTTTATCAGGATAGACCAAAAAAGGTACTACATGATCTTGTCCTGTATAGGGACTTAAAGTAATTGCATCCACCTGCCATTGTGTAAACACAGTACGAGCAAAAATGCTACTTGTATTTAAATCACTATGTTTGGCATCTAAAATAATTGGGATGTGGGCTGGAATAGCTGCTAAAGTTTTGTGCAGTAGTTCTAAACCTGGAATACCTAGCGCTTCGTAAAAGCCAAATGTCGGTTTATAAGCACAAACAAAATCGGACGTTTCAGAAATAATGAATTGTAACCATTCCCACAAACCAGCAATGATATCTTCAGATTCATAACGAGTAGGCATCATTTCTGGATTAGGATCGAGTCCTACAAATAGTAAGCTTTGATTTTGCAGAATATTTCGATTCAATTTATCAAAAAAGTTCATATTTTTCTGGGTTAAAAGGATAAATATCTAAGTTATAAAAATAATATTTTTCATGGATGAAGTAATAGAGATACAAAAAGTAAACAAAAGCTTATATATTTGGCAATTCGTTTATTCTAAAAGTACAGTAAAGACGCGATAAAGGGCGTCTTTACTAAATTCCTGCGAACCATTCGTAACCCTGATCTTCCCAGTAGCCTTTAAAAGGGGATAAATAGCTAGTCAGTGTAATTTGAGTCACCCATTTACTTTGCTTGTAACCGAGTTTAATCGGTGAAGCTAAACGCAAAGGCGCACCATTTTCTATTGGTAAAGTATCACCGTTTTTTTCATAAGCTAACAAAGTCTGGGGATGTAATGCTGAAGCTATATCCCAACTTTCATAGTAGCCATCAGCTGATTTAAAGTAAGCATACTGGATATTGGGCTTAGGTTGAGCAAGGGCAATAATTTCTTGTAAACGTACACCACCCCATTGAACGATCGCAGCCCAACCTTCCACACAAATATGGCGAATAATCATAGAAGTTAGCGGCAAAGCTTGAATTTCTGCCATACTGAGGCTGAGAGGATTGTTAACCTCACCATCAACAATTAAACGATACTTTTCTAAATCAATAATTGGATTATATCTGAAGCTATTAACTATTAATGCCTCTGGTTCAATCTCACTGAGAGTAAATTCTGGTACAAGCTTTTGTGGTTGAAATATTAACTTTTCTACCTTTTGATTGAGTGGTTCGGAAAGTTTACCCACAATATCTTCAAATATCGGTGTTCCACAGCCACCAAGAAAAAAACTTATGCCGGAAATTCCCGATATTTCTAAAAATTTGCGGCGTGTTAATTGCGGACGTTGAACGCGAAATAAGTTCATAATTCAAAAGTTAATATTTGTCCTTTGTCAGTTGTCATTTGTCCTTGGTTTTTTGCAAATGACCAATGACAATCTTGACAGAAAAAATTGCAATAACTCACTGCATAGCTTGTACTGAATTTTAGCCTGATTTGGTACTATTTTTTTACAAAGTTCTAAGAGGTTGTTTGAAAAGTGTTTCACTGTAGACTTTAGGCACTTTTAGATCCCCCCTAACCCCCCTTAAAAAGGGGGGAACCGGAGTCAAAGTCCCCCTTTTTAAGGGGGATTTAGGGGGATCTAGAACGTTTTGCTACCAACAAGAGGACTTTTCAAACATCCTCTAATAACAAGCAGTGGGGGGGAGAATTACTGCAACTTCCCCTGTATTCCCCTAAAACCAGGATTCGAGTATTCAATATAACTTTTGTAGTATCTTCTATGCTGACGGCAGTTGAATATTTTTGACAAATAAGCTTTGTAAGCGGTATATTTGAGCGCCTATTTGGTAGAGTAAATCGCCTTTGCCCAATAGATAAGCTGCTGCTGTTTGTTTTCCCCCCAAGACGATCGCAGAGTCTGCTTCACTAGCAGTACGCAGAGCAACTCGTCCTGGTAGATTTGAGCGGATTATTGGTGTAACAACCTTGGCTTCTGGGCGTTGAGTGGCAATAATTAGATGAATTCCAGCGGCTCGTGCCATTGCTCCGAGTCGTTTAATATTTTGTTCTAGTGAAGTGCGGATTTCTTTTTCTGCCATAAAGTCGGCATATTCATCAAAAATGCAGACTATACGAGGTAAAATCTTAGTGGAGCGTTGATTGTAAGTACTTAAATCGGCACACCCAGCTTTTTCAAACTGGTGGTAACGCGATTCCATCTCTGCGACTAATTCATCCATCAGTTCGATCGCGCGATCGCCATCCTTAACAACTGGCGAATACAACCAGGGCATTTTCTCAAACTCGGGAAATGTGACTCGCTTGGGATCAACTAGGGCGATTTTCAGATGTTGCGGGGAATGACGATTGAGGAGACTGAGAAGGAGCGATCGTAGAAATTCACTCTTACCACTACCAGTTGTACCACCAATCAAAAAATGACAAGTATTCGCATCGGATAAATCAGCTTCTACCAACTCTCCTTCGATACTCACCCCAATGGCAATTTTTATAGGTACTGTTGGAGGTAAAAATTGCGGCTGAATATACTTTTCAAAACTCGCAATTTGCCGATCTGGACGTGGCAAATCAACGCTAACATAACCAGCTTGTGGAGTAATTAAAGGCGCATTAGGTAACCCTAGCTGTACTTGTAAATCATTGGATAAGCGAAGAATTGAGTTAACACTCACACCTAGATGCGGTTTCAACTTTACCCTAATAAAAGCCGGGCCAAGAATAGAACCTTGATAATCAACCTTAATTTTAAAAGATTGCAAAGTAGTAACCAACTCTTCACCAATAGCATCAGTATTAACAGAATTTCTTCTTGTGGGGTGGGCATCTTGCCCGCCATTATTCTCATCTTCTGATATTAAACTAGATACTTGAACTACAACAGGCGAAGCAAAAAAACTCTTACACTTTTGCTGTTGGGGACAAATTTCGCATAGATAAGGCTGAGTTGTTGGCGGTGGCGAATTAGGATGAGGTGGTTCCCAAGTCAGCCATTGCTGCATCTGATGTAATTTATAGGGAATCAATTGATGCACGTTATTTTCAAGCTGTTCCCAAGAATATTGATACTCTTTAAATTCTGGTAAGACACAATAAACCGCCGAATCAACTGCTACCTTTTTCTGATGCCAAAGCATGTAACTATAAAGAGCAACTTGAGCCAATTGTGCTGATGGATCTACTGGCCGATAAGTTTTAAATTCAAGCACACACAAACGCTTAATTTCAAAATTATAGACCAAGCAATCAAATTCACCTCCTACCCTTTGTTGTGTGCCATCAGGTAGCTGAAAATAATGTTCAAGCTTACGTTCTTGAGAAACAAAAGTGTTGCGAATAACTGCTTCTGCACTACAATAACGTCGATTGATAACAAGTAATTCTGCAAAACGTCTGATTAATCCTTGCAATCCTTGCCAAACTTTGTACAGTGGTTGCGCTGCACTTGCATCTTGTTCAACAGCTTTTTCTAGATAAGTAGAAAATTTAATTTCATAAAAAAGCTGTTGCAGACGAGAGGCAATGTCATCGATATTTAATTGAGATGTACTATTTTTGAATATTTCTGTAAATCTTGATTCACTAACAACTAACTTGATAAAACTATCAGCTAATTGATGAAAACTATTACCAAGACCAATCTGATTATCTGGTGGTATGAATAAAGTATTACCGCCAAATTTTTGATGTAAATAAAACAACCGAGGACATTCAAAAGCTACTCTAACTTTAGTAGCTGTTAAAGATATATTTTTTGAATCATGAGGCATAATTTTAAAAATATTACTTACAAAATCAGGGTTATAAATTTCTAATAACCGACGATGAACAGCAGCCAAATAGACTGTATCCATTGCCGCATAGTGTAGCTGCTTGTCACTGAGAGGACGCTTTCCCCAGTCGCTTGTTCCTTCTTCTGTATCTACATCGGAAAATTGACAAAGTTCTGTTGCTAAAGTTTTCAGTTTTAAATTGGATGTTTGTAATGTTTTGAGACTAATTTTTCTTGCTAGCTTCAGAGTACAGGTAATATTTTGTGCAGATTTTTCACCCAAATATTTTAAGTCAAAACTTGCATTGTGAAATACTTTCTCTATTTGCGAATTAACCATGATTTGCTGAATAAAAAGTGCAATCAAATCAGGTTTATCCAATACATCGAGAATATAAGCAAACTTTCCTATAGAGTCTGCGGATTCTGCTAATATCTGAATTAATGATAATTTGGGATAAGAAGTATTCCAATTAGCTACTTCTGTATCTAGCCATAGCACTTTAGCCAAGGCGAATTTTGCAATTTGTGTCTGGATTTCAGAAGCTTTTGTTAGGTAGTGCATTGGCTAAAATTTAATCAACAGTTATCTATTGGGTGACTAAACAGATTAACTGGTCTTGTATTTTAACTTTAGGATTAATAATTTTCACTTTCTTTTCTTGACATAATAAGTCAATTAGATGTTTAGTTTCAGTTTCTTCTACATAAGAAAATTGACTAACTCCCTGTGAGATTAAAGTAGGTACTCCCATATAACCTTGAGTTTTTACTAAATTCAACAAGAAATCTTTAACTGGTCGTAAATCTTTAGTTTTATTTACATTAACTTTTTCAGGTTGTTGCTTGGCAAGAATTCCTAAATCTTGCAATAAAGTACATTGTTCTAAAATTTTAGACTCACGGATTAAAGATTGTAGTGCTGATAAAGTAATAGCTTTACCAGCAACAACTAATTCCTGAGCAAGTGAAGAATTAACTAAGCTATGGTATGTCGCTAAGTAGTGAACGGAAGCAAGATTTGGTTTGAGGTGAATATGCTTAGTGCCAGTGAAAATCTGACTATAAATTTGATTACCAACGAGTTTTGCATTTCCTACACTTGCAATTCTAATTAAATATAGAGTTTGACAAAGATTGTTCTGAATCGCTCTTTGACAAGCATTCATCACGTTATAAAAACTATTCATATTAGCGTCTTCTGTCCAGACTATTCCTATATTTTCTCGCTTAGATGGCAGTTGATAACTTAACGAATAGCTTGCATAAGTACCACTGATTAGTTTAGGCTTAATTGTCTGTACTTGTAATGCCTCTAAAGTTTCTTGCACCATCCGTATGAGGTCAGGTGCTGCTAAAAGAGAAATTTTAGCTATCTTATCCTGAACTTTTTTATACTCTTGGTGCCAGATTAATTGAAACTCAGCCTGTTCTTTTTGTTGATCATTAATATTTGTAGGAAAATCATTTTTTACTATTTTAATATCTATTAGTCCTGGTTGACCTTTTGACTGTTCTGGCGTCTTTGATGGTATATTAATTACTATAATTTCTTTCAATAGAGAAAGTTTATATTCTTGATACTCTAACCTGCCAATAATAAACGCATTTCTTGGCATAGTTTTAGCACCAGGAAAATTGTCCTCTAACAATTGTCTATTTAAGGGAAAAATAGGTAAATCAGGCTTAGGATTAGCTTGTTGATGTATACTTTGTAATCGGTAAGCCCAAAGTGCTTCTGCTTGATTCAAATTAATGGGTTTTAGTGATACTAATCGATCAATTCTAGCTTTGTCTGACTGTTGAATGTAATGATAACTTTGCTTATAAGCATTGGTGACTATACTGATAATAATTAGAAAGTTCTTGAGATTTTCGCTATGGATAGTAGTATTTATATTAAATAAAGGTTGAGGATTAGAAGCCCAATTGGGCAAGGTTTCAACTTGGTCAAAGCATAAAACAATCGGTTGAGTCGCAGTAGAAATTTTGCCAAAATTAGCCAAAATATTCTTTGCTCCGTCTTCTGCATCAATGCAGTGTCTAAGTCTCAAAGCTTGCATTGATTCTTCGCTTAAATTATCTCCTCTTAACCATTCACAGGCTAAAGGGTAAAGTTCTGGATCTGTGAGATCGTGTAAAACTCCAAAAAAAACGTCAGGATTGTAGATACCTGCTTTGAGATAGTTCTTTTTAAGATGGTTAATAAACTTTTGGCGATCGCCTAATAATAATTGCCAAAAGCTATCATTAAAAAGCTGCTTTTTCAGATTGGTTTTTGTGAAAACAGATAAATTTTTCAGCCACAGTATTAACTGAGACTCTTCCTGTCCTTCTGGTACTTGAATTAAACTATCAACTGTATTCCTTAGCACATGACGCCACATATAATCGTTATCAACCCAAGGCCCTATATAAGCAAAAAAAGCTTTTGAGTTAAAGGTGCGTTTTAGCCTACCTAAAAGATAGCTTTTGCCAGAACCAGAATCACCTACAAGTAAAACGGTACGACTACAATTATCTGTAGTTACTAAATTGAGAAATCCTTCAATTTCTGTTATTGCCTCTTGATTAATTGACTCGACCATAGACTCTAATTCTTGATTTTGACCCCAAAAATTACCTGTCTTCAAATTTACTAGGTCAAACGGATTAACCTCGCGTTTAATAATGTCGTTGATAGATGCCATAATTAATTCGGATGATTGAGCAAACTTAATGTTGAGCAAAAAAGTGTGTGTCTTGTTAGTTCACAGTAATAAAGAACAGCGAACCACCCACCTTTTGTAAAATTCCAGCATCAATTTGTTCTGTAGTGTAGGGTGTTGGATCTAATAGAGAACTCAAATCAATTCGATCGCTCGCTTGCAAACGATATAAAGCCTTATCTAATTCATCTCGTGACAATGGCGGTTGTAATTTTTCCCGTAGATGGAAAATGGGCAAATAATTGTCAGTACCCTTTTCTCGGTCTAATTTCTCAATAATTTGTAAAATTTCTTCATCACTGATTTCTTTATTGACGGTAAGTACTGAAGTACAAACTTCCTCAGACTTCACCCGCAGAGTTTTTCGTAAAAAGCGTAGGTAATTACCCAGCAATTCCAAGCTGAGGACGGGGTTAGAACCTTTGTTGGGGCTGTAATCATCCCGTAAATACTCAATTCCTCGTTGGGTTAGCCAAACTTCAGCTTTTGCCTTTTTAATTCCTCTTTCAGCTTCAATCAAACCCCGATCGCTCAATACCTCCAAGATCGCATCTCGTTCCGCAGCTTTTGGTGAAGTGATTTTGCTGGGAGCGATTTTAGCCGAAGCATTACCGATCTTCTCTAGAACCTTGAGTTCTTTATCTGCGATGGGCACTTGGCCTGGATCTTTGAGTACCGCTTGACCAGGCGGTAAAATCTTAACTGTGGTAATCTCGCGGGTATAGTCTACCAGCTCGCGATCGCCTAATGCTTTACAAATTTTATTTTTCTCTTTAAAACTATCAAAGGCCTTAAGTCCTGCTCGATAATCGCTAAAGCCCAATAACTTTAAGAGAAACTTTAACTCGTTAGTATCCATGTCAGTAGTTTTACCTGTATGTGAATCAGCAATACTGTAGCTCGAAGATAAAAAATTTACACATTCTTTATCGTAGCTATAATTAGTGCCAACGACTACAGGTTGTTAAATAATATATTACAACCAGCATCTAGCTGAATACTTGTTGTGGGCTAAACTTTGTGTAGTAGCGACTCTAGTCAGCCAATCCTTTTAAAACTTGATAGTTTGCAGACTCCACAATTGGGTAGAACTTTCCCAATGCTTGGACGAACTTCGCTTCAATAGCTTCTAATTCTTGTTCGGGTATAGCATCCAAGTGTTCAAAAGTTTCCCAACGAATGATGAAGATAACTTCTGAGGAGTCGTTGGGGTTGAGCCAAACTTCTTTACCAAGAAATCCAGGATACTCAGCCAGTGCTGTTGTCCAAATTTCTGCATCTTTCTGGATAAAATTTTCCTGTAAATCAGGGGCAACTTTAAACTTGAGGAGTTCTATAACCACGTTCTTTGATGCCTGTCTCCGGCAATTTGCCAAAATAGAGGTGTAGGCTAGAGTAACTACGCTTCTAGCATAGCTCGATCGCGTACACTCAGGAGCTAGGGTCGGCTGTTTGAAATAAATTTAAGAGGATAGGGAGTATGGACAGCAACAACAACTGGTTGCAACAGCTAATGATGGTGGGTATTGGTACAACGTCTTTAGTTGCAGAAAAACTGCGGGAAGTCAGCGATGAATTGGTCAAGGATGGTAAGCTCAATCCTGAACAAGCCAAGGCGGTTATAGATGATATTGCCCAGCAGTTAAAGTCAGAGCAAGGAAACTGGGATGTCCAGATGCAAAGGCAAATGCGAAATATGATGCAGGATTTGGGGGTGGCTCGTCAGTCGGAAGTGGACGAACTTCGGGGTAGAATTGACCGTTTAGAGCGTCAAGTGCGCGATTTAGAAAATAAGCTTTGGCGTTAGGTTGTCCTTTCTGATTTAAACTAAATGTGTCCTGTTGGTAATGTTTTTACCAGGCTACCTAAGTAGGGAGAACTGATTTTGAAACCAATTTTCCTGAGTGTGGCGTTCATGCTGGTGTGTGTTGTGCTTTTGGTTGTGGGGCAAATAAGCAGTAAACAGAATACTGCCATTGCTGACCAATTAACCTCAACGCCTCCAGCGGCCACAATTCTAACTGAAAACAATATCTTAATTGCGAGTCATATTATGTCTGATGCCGATGCGGTAAACACCCCCTCGTCTGATGCCAATGTCGTAACCACCCCCTCTGGATTAAAATACGTTGAGTTAACAGAGGGGACTGGGGCGACTCCTGAACGTGGACAAACGGTAGAGGTTCACTATGTCGGCACCTTAGAAGATGGTACTCAGTTTGATAGTTCACGCGATCGCGGTCAACCTTTTAAATTTAAAATCGGTCTCGGCCAAGTAATCAAAGGTTGGGACGAAGGACTTAGCACGATGAAAGTAGGGAGTCGTCGTCAGTTAATCATCCCCCCAGAGTTAGGTTATGGTTCTCGTGGTGCTGGTGGCGTAATTCCGCCTAACGCTACCCTGCTATTTGATGTGGAATTGCTAGGAGTTAAGTAGGGATTGGGTACTGGGTATTGGGTATTACAGCAGATTGCAACTTGCTGAGGTACAGATAATCGGGCGTTGGTGAATTGCGGTATGAATCCAGGTGTAGAGACGTTGCAATGCAACGTCTCTACAAGGATTTTGATATCATGCACAATCGTTTTCATACATGAAATCAGCAACGCCGATAATCGTAGGGGCACAACATGTTGTGCCCCTACCCGTGTACGTCAATATTTATTTCCCAGTCCCCAGTCCCCAGTCCCCAATTCAAAGTTTAAGATTTTGAAACTTGGTAAACTGTGGATTGAATAAAAGTTTCACAGTACCTGTAGGCCCGTTACGGTGTTTAGCTATTATCACTTCTGCAATGCCGCGATCGGGAGTATCTGGCGAGTAGTATTCATCCCTATAAAGCATGATTACTAAATCCGCGTCTTGTTCAATTGAATTGTGAACAATGATGTTATTTGCAATAAAATTATGCAAATTAGGAACTGTTAAATCGTAAACTTCCTCTTTCCCACAATACTCTATGGAAGTAATTTCATCCCAGTAAATATCGCTCTTAGCTAAGAAGTTTATTTTCTCTGATTTTACAACAGTAGCTAATATTGAATCTCTTTCTCGACTCACATAATGTCCTGGCAAAGCAATTTCAGCATTACTGATAGTCTCCATAGAAGAACTAGGTAAGCATCTAGGCAAAGCAAGACTATCACCTATTTCTAAATCGTCAAGGCGATGCCAACCATGAATTGTTAAAAACTTGTGATTTGCAGTTGCTCTAATTGTACGTTCTAGACGAGTTTTTAACAAAAATACGGGCTTTATCCCTGTAGAAAAAACATTACTAACAATTGCCTTTTTAATAAGCATGGTAGCTTCATCTACCGCCCAAACAGCAAAACCACATTTACCTACTAATTCCTTAATTGGTACTTGTACACCACTATCTGCTAACGTCACTAAGCTATCACCTGTCAAACAACCAGATTCTCTCAAATCTGACAACATCGGGCGTTTATTAGTACGTGCTTCCACTCCCCGACTCAACTGAGATAAAGCAATAACTGGTACAGATAATTCACGTGCTAAACCTTTGAGTTGACGCGTAATTTTTGACAATTCTTGTACGCGATTATCACCTGCACCTTCCATTAATTGCAAGTAATCTATGACAATCAAACCCAATATTCCTTGTTCTGCTTGCAGTCGCCTTGCTTGACTACGCATTTGTGTAACAGTAATATTGGGCGTATCGTCAATATAAATTGCCATCTCAGAAAGGGTGCCAATAGCACGGCTTAAAGGTTCCCATTGTGTTTGGCTAAGGCGTCCACTCCGCAGATAACTACTTTCAATTTGTGCCTCGCTGGCTAATAGACGTTGTGTCAGCTGTTCTTTAGACATTTCCAAACTAAAAACAGCAACTGGTAGTTTTTTCCGCTGGTCAATATTATTATCACCCTTGATAGTAATTTCGTAATTGGCAATATATTGTGCAATGTTCATCGAAAAGCTTGTCTTTCCCATTGCAGGACGAGCAGCGACAATAATTAAATCGGAACGCTGAAAGCCGCTCGTCAGGGCGTCTAAATCATAAAAACCGCAGGGAATTCCAGGTAAGGCAATACCTTGATTTCGATCTTCAATATCCTGGAAATTATTAATTAAAGTATCAGAAATGTGAACTAAACCTGATTGCGGACGCTCTTGAGTAACGCCGAAAATTTTCTGTTCTGCTTTATCTAAAACAATTGGTAATTCGGTTTCTGTTTCATAACCGAGATGCACAATTTCATTGCCAGCTTTAATTAATTCTCGCCGCAGGTATTTTTCCATCACTAACCCTGCTAAGGCGTCAATGTTCACAGCTGACACTGTGCGGTCTACCAAAGTTGCTAATTTATTTCTCCCACCAATACGCGCAAGTATTTCATGGTCAGTTAGCCAACTTGTAACTGAGAGCAAGTCTGTGGGTTTGCCTTGTGCGTGGAGCCTGATTGCTGCTTGATAAATATCTTTGTGAGCGCTAATATAAAAAGCTTCGGGAACCAGGCGATCGCTAACTCGACTAATCGCTTCTGGATCTAGCAAAATACCACCCAAAATCGCCTCTTCCGCCTCGATATTTTGGGGTGGTAAGCGATCGCTACCATCACCTTTAAAACTCAGTTCTTCAGCCATAAAACGATTTTAAGTTTTGAGATGAAAGGTAGTAGGGAGTGGGGAGTAGGGAGTAGGGAGTAGGGAATTCTGAGTGCTGAGTTAGGAGTTAAGAATTATTCTCCCTCATCCCCCTCATCTCCCTCATCTCCCTCATCCCCCTCATCCCCCGCGTAACTTAACTAGCCACGACTTGAATATCAATTTGCGCTGTTACTTCCGAGAACAGCTTGATTTCAGCTTGATAAGTACCAAGATGGTTAATATCGGGAATGGTAATACCACGGCGATCTACTTCTTGACCGGTGGCTGCCTTAATTGCGTCTGCAACATCTTGAGCGGTAATTGTACCGAAAATAGCTTCGTTTTCACCAACTTGCTTGGGAATTGTCAAGCTGCCAACTTTTTCTAGAGATTCTTTTTGCTCAAGAGCTTGTTGTCTCAGTTCTAATTGCCGTTGACGTTCTTGTTCCCGACGGCGTTCTACTTGCTTGAGAATACCAGGAGTGGCATGGGTTGCCAATTTCTGAGGAATCAGATAATTACGAGCGTAGCCAGGAGCTACTTCCACTAAGTCGCCAGATTTGCCCAGCTTGCTGATATCCTTATTTAAAACTAACTGCACGCGCTTCGCCATCGTTTTTCGTTTTTCCTGTAAGATATGATTAATTTGGGTTTCGCCAGAATACTCCACAATGTCAGTGCCGTATTAAGAGCGGCTTCGCCTATACCCTAAAGCTTACAGATCCTAGCGAAACGCAGGGGGCGATCGCAACTATTCGAGTTAGAAAGTTGAAGGGATTAGGGACTGGGTATTGAATATTGGCTGGGTATTGAGAAAGTATTCCTTATTTATTTCCTATTCCCCAGTCCCCAATAACTAAAAGTTATCTCTCATTTCCCGTATCCGTGCAAAGGTTTGGACTGGATCGCTCTTGTTAACAGCTGATTGTAATGACGGGTGATCCCAACGTAAAAAGGGATTGGTGCGCTTCTCAACTCCCAGCAGCGAGGGTATGGTGGCTTCTCCTCGATTCCGATAAGCCTGGACTTGATCGAAGTACTTTTGTAAGTCTGTGTTGTCGCTATCCAGACTGAGAGCAAATTTCAAATTTTTTAAAGTGTATTCGTGGGCACACCAGACGCGTGTATCGTCGGGTAAAGAGCGAATTTTGCTTAAAGAATCTACCATTTGTGTCGGCGTTCCTTCAAATAACTTACCGCAACCTCCAGAAAATAAGGTATCGCCACAAAATAATTCGCCTGTCTCACCAGGTTTTTCGGGGGGAAAGTAGTAAACGATGTGAGCGCGGGTATGTCCTGGAACGAAGATAACTTCAGCTATGCGGTCTGCAAACTGCACGCGATCGCCTTGTTGCAAAAACACCTGCTGTCCGGGAATTCTACCACGATCCTCGGCTCCCCCATAAACTATCAGTTGGGGGAATTGTTCCATCAACCGTTTATTACCACCCACATGATCGTTATGATGGTGGGTGTTGAAAATCGCTACCAAATCAGCCTTTAGTTCTGCCAGTTTCTTTAATACTGGTTGAGCCTCCGCTGGATCGACGACAGCGGCGATGTTTTGTTGGCGATGTCTGCCGACAAGCCGCTCCGCGTCTACGTGTAACAAAAATATATAGTTGTCTGAGAGTGCTTCCAGACGGATTACTTGCATTACCTCTGTCTCCCTTACAACATAGATGTTTAGTATTGAGTAGCAATCCTACATTTAAGTAAGTAATAGTGCTACCTGCACAAGCTATATCAAGTATTTATACTTGATTAATTATAGCTCTAATGCAACTTTAACTATGATAATATACAACCGTGCTTTTACGGTAATTATACTTAAAAAAAGTCAACTTCTGATGAATTTATCAGTAAAATTTCTCTGGGAAAATATACAAATGCAAAGTTAGATTTATTTTATTATTTTTGCTTTTAAAAATCAGAAATTATCAAGTTGATATTTTATCGTATTTGGCTATAACGAAAACTAGAGTCAAATTTCTGAAATTAGATACATAGCCTGAATCCTTACCTACAAAATAATTATTAGTTGAATTTATGACAACAGAAACTAGAGGATTTATTACAATTTTAACTGGACTTTACCCTTTTCAAGATTGTATTCATTTCCTAGCTGCGGTTAGAAAGTTTCATCAGGAACCAATAATTATTTTAATTGACCAGGTTCCACCAGTTCTCTATCCTTTGCTCAAGGCTTTCAAAAATGTAATTTTAAAGCCTGTCCCCACGAATGAAAATACTGTTTTAGCATCACGGCAAGCAAAACTGGCTTTGTATGCTGCTTCTGAATTTGATAGAACTATTTACCTAGATTCAGATATTTGCTTGCTTTCTGATATCAACGACGTATTTGAGTATATGGATGAATATGATTTCTTATTAACTGAAGATGTGCAACCTTCTATTGCAAAAGCTACAAATTTATTGCGTGGTAAACAAGAAGAACTTTTGCCTAATGTCTTGCCAATTCTGCAATCTTTAGGGTTACCTTTGCAAGCGGATAGCGTGCAATACAATGGCGGTTTTATAGCTTTTAGGAAAACAGAAATCAACAAGGTATTTTTTGATAAATTTCAATATTATTTTGAGATTGTCAAAAATAACCAAGATAAATTGCTTTTAAAAGACCAAGGGGCTTTTGCTTCGGCGATCGCATCTGTACGCCCCCACATGAAAATACTACCACCTACCTATAATTATCTCAGTAAATGGCAGGATGCTTATAACGTTGAGGATCAAATAAAAGTCCTTCACTGTACATATCCTTATCGACCCCAGTATGCTAAAAATATTACTCGTTCCTTGTACACAAGGATTTTTGATAGATTGGCTAAAGTATTTTTACCGAATCAAATTACAAATCCCTGGCGGAAGAAATAACTTATAAATAGGAAAACAGGTGGTAATGAGAGAAAAATTAAGGATATCACTGCTGGTCTGGAATTTATCAACTAACGATGGGTTTATTCGTGCATCTTTATTAAAAAAAGCCCTGATTAGCTTAGGGTATGAAGTGCAAATATTAGGTTTTATATTTGGTCAAGAGTTATACAAAGCAATTTCTTCTGAAGATCAAGTTTATGCTGTCAATGGCTCAAATTATCCAGGTTTTTTGAAATCTATTCGTCAAATTTTAAAAAATATTGATGGAGATATTATTTATGCAATCAAACCTCAGCCAGCAAGTTTTGGTGTTGCACTATTAAATAAACTCTACAGCAAAATACCAGTAATTTTAGATATAGATGACTGGGAACTTAGCTGGTATGGTGGTGATGAATGGCGTTATCGTCCTACACTCAAACAACTAGCTAGAGATTTACTTAAAAAAGATGGAGTTTTGAGGAAACCTAATCATCCTTTGTACTTGAAATGGATGGAAGGTTTAGTGAGTCAAGCTAATGCAGTAACGGTACATACTAACTTTTTGCAGCAGCGTTTTGGCGGTCACTATGTTCCCAACGGTAAGGATACCTCCTTATTTGACCCTGCTCGATACAATTCTGAAGAAAGTAGAAGTCGTTATGGTTTATCTGAATATCGAATTTTAATGTTTCCTGGCGCACCAAGACCTTATAAAGGTTTAGAAGATGTTCTCATAGCACTGGATAAAATTAATCAGCCAGATTTAAAACTGGTGATTGTCGGTGGCAGTCCTTATGATAATTATGATGAACAACTTCAACAACGATGGGGACGCTGGATGATCAAATTACCAAATTATCCAGCTGATGTTATGCCTGATTTAGTAGCGGCTGCTCACATTGTAGTTGTTCCACAACGAGATACTCCAGAAACCCGCGCTCAATTTCCCTTGAAGTTGACAGATGGTATGGCAATGGCTAAACCTGTATTATCAACAAGCGTTGGAGATATTCCCCAAATTTTAGGTGACACTGGTTATTTAGTCGAGCCTGGTTGTCCCGAACAACTTGCTGAAAAAATTCAATTTATTTTTCACAATTTAGAGTCAGCAAACGATCAAGGTATTAAGGCAAGACAAAGATGTGTAGAACACTATAGTATAGAGGCTATGGCTTCTACACTCAAGTCAGTAATTGCCCAGTTATGAATCATATTAATTAAAATACCCCATGTCTACCAGAAAACTACTACTAAGATTCGCAAAACCCTATCCAGGTTTGATTCTGCTGACAATATTGTTAGGATTTTCTGGAGCTTTATTTAATGGGATTAGCACAGCTTTAATTGTGCCGATAGTTTTAAAAATTGTCGGACAAGAAGTAGATTTAACTACTGCGCCTCCCATCCTCAGAAGGATGATATCTCCATTTGATAATACTCCAGAAAATTATCGGATAGGAGTAATGGCTGGGGCAATTATATTCACAATTATTTTAAAAAATTTAGCTACTTATGCTAGCGCATTAGCATCGAGTTCTCTAACTCGCAAGCTGACAGCGGATATGCGAGAATCAGGATTAAAACTATTACTAGAAATTGATATAGATTATTATGCAAAAACGAAAGTTGGTGATTTAATCAACCGTCTTGGTGGAGAAATTGGACGTGCTGCTAGTGCTGTAGGTAGTACAGTTAAAATAGTTATTTTGGGAATCACGATTTTAGTTTTTGTTGGTTTATTGCTATCAATCTCTTGGCAGTTAACCATTGCGGCTACGCTGTTGTTGTCGTTGGTGACCTTAGTCAATCAGTATGCTATTTCCCGTTCTAAAATTTTTGGGAAGATGCTGAGTGAGATGTCGAAAGCATATTCAATTTCTGTGCTGGAAACTTTGAACGGGATTCGGTTAGTCAAGGCCACAGGAAATGAAGAAAAAGAATACGAACGGATTAAAAAATTAATCCGCGATCGCGAATTAGCAGATTTTCGATCTCAGGTTAACTCAGAAGCAATCACACCCATAGGTGAGGTGATGGGTATTACAGCTTTGTTGCTGATTGTAATTTTGAGTAAAACTTTCTTTGCTAATGAAATTTCTTCGCTTTCTACGGTACTTCTGACATATTTATTAGTGTTGCTGCGAGTATTACCATTACTTTCTCAGCTAAATACTATTCGCAGCAACTTTGCTAGTACCGCCGCCAGCGTGGATGTAGCAAATGAGTTTTTAAGTTTGGATGATAAGCCATTCATGGGCAACGGTAAGCTTCCCTACACAAAATTACAAGAGGGAGTATCTTTTAATTCTCTGTGCTTTGCTTACCCTGGTCATGAAAAGTTAGTCCTCAAGGATGTAAATTTATATTTACCGCGTGGCACGACTTTAGCATTAGTAGGCGGTTCTGGTGCTGGAAAATCGACCATAGCAGATCTTTTGCCGAGATTTTACGATCCGATCGCTGGTGCTATTACTATTGACGGCATCGATTTACGGCAATTTGATGTGGTATCCCTGCGTAGGCGCATGGGAATTGTTAGTCAAGATACCTTTCTTTTTAATGATTCAGTAAAAAATAACATCGCCTATGGGTGCCCTGAGGCGACTGATGATGAAATTATTACAGCCACCAAGCGGGCGAATGCTTATGAATTTATTAGCAAATTGCCTCAGGGATTTGACACTTTAATTGGCGATCGCGGCGTCATGTTATCTGGCGGACAAAGGCAAAGATTAGCGATCGCCCGTGCATTAGTGCAAAATCCCGAAATTTTGATTTTAGATGAAGCCACCAGCGCTTTAGACACCGTTTCCGAACGCTTAGTACAAGCTGCACTCGATGAACTCAGCCGCGATCGTACCACATTAGTAATTGCTCACCGCCTTTCCACAGTCCAAAAAGCCAATCAAATTGCCGTATTAGATCAAGGACAAGTAGTAGAAGTAGGAACCCATGAAGAACTTTTACAAAAAGGTGGTTACTACTCACGCCTCTACTCAATGCAATTTGCTGAACGTCCTGAAAATGTTGCCAAACAAAATCAAAGCTTACTCCGCATCTCCCACGAAATTCGCACCCAATTAAATTCGATGATTGGATTTTTGCGCTTATTACTTGATGATTTGGTAGACGATGCCGAAGAACGCCAAGAATTAATTGAAGACTCTTACAAATCAGCTTGGAGAATTCTCAACACCATTGATGTTTTTGATGACGTTATTAACTCGCAAATCAGGGGGCCAATCCTTTCAATTTCCGACCAAAATCAGAATGTTATCAGTATTCATTATCAAACTTTTAATCAAATATCAGTTGAATTTCGGACTTCTTTGAATCTCATTATTAGCTCTCTCCGCTCTCTATCAGATAATTTGATATGCAGCCTCGAAGAACAAATTCAATTTATTTCTGAAAGTTATGAATCTGCTATATATCTGCTGGATAACTTAGAAAAATTTGAGGATAATATTAAAGCCTAAAATTATGAAAAATGGTAATAATAAAAAACACTATGTTTACTTCATTGGGGAAGAACTGCCCCAGCCAGAGGCTCATTTAGTCCAATCTACAAATGCTGCTAATGCCGCCGCCAACTTGGGTTATTCCGCAGTTTTGGTATACCTGGACAAAAAAATAAATCCCAGTAACCTAATTAATTTAGCGCGTCCTTTTCAACCGAAAAAAACACCAACCGAACTAATTAAATATTACAACCTCCATGACAAATTAAAAGTTGCGCCTTTACCGATGCCTTGGCCAATTGACCATTTCCCCAGCAAATTCACAGATTCTAACACCATCGCCTGCAAATATTATTTACCCTTTCACATACTTCCAACTACCAAAATTGTCCACAGCCGCAACTGGAATTTTATCAAAGCTGCTATTAAAAATGGTATTCCAGCAATTTACGAACATCACCACCACGAAGAAAAACCATTTGAGCCAGAAATAGTCAACAATCCGCTGTTACAAATTACCATCACAGTTGTAGAAACTATCCGCGAAAGCATGATTAAAAATGGTATGCCGCCAGAAAAAGTGATTACGCTGCACAACGGTTTTAATCGCTTATTTATGGAGCGACAACCACAAAAAGCAGCAGAATGGCGTCAAAAGCTCTTGCGAGACGAAAGCCAAAAATTGGTAGTTTATGCAGGAGCTATGCAGCAATTTAAAGGTATTGATGTATTAATTGAAGTAGCTCAAGAAATGCCAAATGTGCAATTTGCCTGTGCAGGCGGTAAACCAACAGAAGTCGAATCGTATCAGCAATTAGTCAAAGAAAAACAAGTTCACAACATTAAATTTTTGGGTTATGTCTTACAGAACGAATTAGCATCTTTGTTACAAGCAGCAGATGTTTTAGCTCACCCCCATTGTTCAGGAAAAGCCGCAACTTTTACATCTCCCTTAAAATTGTTTGACTATTTCGCCTCAGGGACTCCCATCGTTGCTACAGAAATTCCATCATTAATTGAGTTCCAAAATACCCAAGCCATAGCTGCTTGGTGTGAACCAGATAACCCCAGCAAATTTGCCGAAAGTTTAAAGCGAGTCCTAGAAACTCATCCCCGAAAAATAGAAGGTTACCCAAATAGCATCGAATTTGTAAAACAATTCTCTTGGGAAAACAGAGCCGCAAAAATCCTAAATTACGTCGATAAATCTCTACTTCAACCGCTAGAAAAACCCATCTAAACTCCTCATTACTCTTGGCGCCCCTCCATGAACCAACAAATTATTATTTCCAAATAACAAATGACGATGAAAACAGTAGGAATGATTAGCAGCTATCGAGGTTTAGAAACTAGAGCCGATTGGCTTTGGCAACAAACCCCCCATCAATTTGGAATTTGGGGCAATATACAAATGCAAGCCCTAGCAGCAAAACCAGATTTTTTGCTAATGTATCAATTTGATTTTCCCCAACCAGCGCCGCAACAATCATGGTTTGATCGCTTCCGCAAACGCCAGCAAAAATCAGCCGTTAATCTTGATTCTCTACTGCGTGGTGTCAACAAAGAACGGATTATTTATCTACTAAGAGAACCGCCCTTAGATGAAGTTTTAGAAATCAATAATCATAATTATCAACAAGCCCAAAAATATTGCGGTTACATTTCTGGTCCTGATGATTTTGCCCCTATTCCTGACTATATGCCCGCTATTTGGTATCATTCAAATACATTTCAAGATTTAAATGAAATGCCACCTCCCCAAAAAGTTGCCCCATGCAGTTGGATTAGTTCCGGAATTAACCGCACAGCCAACCATCGCCAGCGTTTAGACTTTTTGCAATCTCTACAATCGAGTCGTATTAAGTTTGATTTGTATGGGCGCAATTTACCAGAATGGGCGAAAAAATCAGGAGAATTGGGTAATAAATGGTATGGCATGGCACCATACTATTACAATTTAGCAATTGAAAACTATGCTGATAATAATTGGTATGTAAGTGAAAAACTTTGGGATAGTTTACTGGCTTGGTGCCTGCCAATTTATTATGGTGGCCCGGCTGCTGATAAATTATTACCACCGGGTAGTTTTTTAAGATTGCCCAGTTTAGATGAAAAAGGCATTGCTTATATCCAAGAAGTGACAGCAACGCCTGACTTTTGGTATCAGGCAAAAGATGCGATCGCCGAAGCACGTCAAATCATTTTACACAAATTAAATCTGCTTAATTGGTTGTCAGACTTTGTTGTTCAACACTCATAAATTATGAATGGTATTTGTACTCTTGCTAATGATTATGTTTTCGATCAACTGGTAGCTTTGCTCAATAGTATTGATGTGATACTAGGCAAAGAAACCCCTGTCTGTATCTATCCTTTTGATGACCAAACACAACGCATTGCTGAAGAAATAGCTAAACGTCCCAATGTATTTCTTTTCGACGATCAAGAATCTATCAAGCGCTGGGATGAATTTATGCTAGAGGCTAGTCCTGCTAGTATGAACAAACATAAATATAGAATTTATGGTGGTCATCGAAGATTTTGTGCCTTTGATGGGCCATTTGATAAATTTGTTTATTTGGATGCTGATACTATAGTGATGAATTCACTAGATTTTGTTTTTGATAGATTGAATCAATATGACTGTGTTGTTTACGATTTTCAGTTTAAATACCCAGATAAAGTTTATAACGTCAATTCCTCCAAATTATTTAAAGTTTTTCCTGAACAGCGCATCTCTAAAGAAATATTTTGTTCTGGATTTTATGCTTCTAAAAAAGGTTTATTTAATCAAGAAAAAATAGCAGAATTATTATCTTATTTAAGAAATGGAGAACAGGAAATTCTCTATTCTACAGGAGACCAGCCAGTTCTCAATTATATGTTTATGCGTTTGGGTATACCCATTTACAACTTTGCTCATCATTTACCAAATAATCAGATCACTGGATGTACTGTCACTTCTTTACATTTTGAGGAAAAAGAAAGAATTTTGTATGACAAAGGTAATCGATTAACTTACCTTCATTATATTGGAATTCCTCCTACAGTTAATCAAGCAGTATGCGCTGGAGAAAATATTGAGTTTCCTTATCGAGATTTATTTCTTTATTATCGTTACCTACATGAACCAGAGAAACTTCCCGTATTTAAACATCCTCCCAAACCCTATAATGCTTCACCACCAAATTTACTGACTAGGACTTTGAAAAAACTTAAGTTAATTAAACAAGGATAATTTATGAGCAGGGGAATTTATATCGTTGCCAATGATCGGGTGATCGATAATGCGATCGCCTTACTTAATAGTATTCGTTACTATGACCCAGAAGTAACAATTTATCTCATACCTTTTAATGAAAATTATCACAAGGTAGCAGAGCAACTTAGTACCTTACACAACGTGCAAATTTTCCCCGATTTAGAATTTATTGATAAATTTACCCAACGCATCGGCGAAATTTTTGATCGGGATTTTCTCGCCTTACCCAACAAAATGCGTAAACTCGTGGCGTGGTTTGGCCCTTTAGATGAGTTTATTTATATTGATACAGATATTGTAGTTTTTGAAAAAATTGCTGACAATTTAGACAAACTTGCAGAAGTCGATTTCTTCTGTTGTGATTATCATCACGCCAATGACAAGCTGCGAAATATTTTTTCGCCATTAGTCAAAGAACAACAAATTTTTTCAGATACCCAACTTGAAGATGTTTTCAACAGCGGTTTTTGGGCTGCCAAAAAAGGAACAATTACCGAAGAACAAATGGATGAAACCTTGCGCGAATGTGCTGCACATCGGGAATATTTTGATTTTTCCGAAGGAGTTACAGACCAACCAATTTTAAATTATTTAGTTCTCAAACTGATTGCCAAACGTGGTAATCTCGTCAAAATTCCTGGGGGAGGGCCTGGTAGTTGGGCGGGTTCACGAAATTTCCAACAGCAAGACTACGCGCTCTATGACCAGGGACAACGACTAAAATATCTACATTGGGCTGGCATACGGATTAAAACTGGTAGCCCCTATTGGGAATTGTGGGAACACTATCGCTATCTTCACGAGGGTAAATTTGCCTTTATTCCCAAATTAACTCGCCGTTTATTTCCCTTTGTCGCTACTCGCACTTAATATCAGGAGTACCCCGATGATTGATGGTATTTATACCCTAGCCAATGATGTAGTCTACGATCAACTAGTTGCTTTGCTCAACAGTATAGAAGCTAATGCAGGTAGAAAAATTCCTGTTTGTGTAATTCCATATAATGAGCAGCTAGACAAAGTAAAGGCAGAGATAGCAGCTAGAGATAATGTCACCTTATTTGAAGATTATGCTTCAATAGCTCGCTGGGAAGAATTTGGTACTCGTATCTGGAAAGCTCATCCAAGAGCATTAAAACTCTGGAGAGAATATGGCTTATCAGAGAATTTTCGTATAGAAAGACATAGAAAACTTTGTTGTTTAGATGGCCCATTTGACAAGTTTATCTTCTTTGATGGAGACACCCTGTTGATGAAACCACTAGATGATGTTTATCAGAAGTTAGATCAATATGATTGGATCACGAATGACTTTCAATATAAATCAGATTTGAAGTATATTTTTGATTGGACAGAAGAAAAACTCCAAGAAATTTTTCATCAAGAAAATATTAGCGATCGCATTTTTTGTTCTGGTTGGTTTGCTTCTCAAAAGAAGATTTTTGACGCTACTACTTTAGCAAATATCTTAGAAAATTTAGAAGCAGGTGAAGCTGATGCACTCGCATGGGCAGATTCCGACCAAACAGTTCTTAATTATTTAGTTTTAAAAAGTGGAATTTCTTACTATAACTACGCCAATTATGACGGCGCTACGGGTTGTCATTGGGCTTCTAAATTTAATGTTGTAGATAATATCCTTTACGCTGAGGAAACACCCATAACATATCTTCACTATATGAGTGTATCTTCGTCAAATTTTACGCGCCTTTGTGCAGGTGAAGATGTTGATATTCCTTACCGCGACGTTTTCTTATACTATCGCTATTTAAAATCACCTGAAAAACGCCCTCAAACCTTTACGCGCCCAAGTCAATTAACACTTCTGCAAAAATCTACTACCAGTTTTATCCAGCAAAAAATCAACAATTTTAAGCTAAACTACCGCAATTTCAAAGATAGAATTACTAAATAAAGATGAGTAAGGACTTTTGGGCTGTCTGCTGACGCATCGCGGCACAATTGTTTTTACATTGTTCATAAATGAATTTATCAAACAGAATTCAGGAGTCAGGAGTCAGAATTCAGCAATGTTTTCTGTATGACTGGCGGATAGCGACGCGGAAAGCGAGTACTCGATAGCGGAGCTAAGCCGAGTATTTTCGAGTCGCGTCAAGATTGCTGACCCCTGAATTCTGACTTCTGAATTCTTCTTCAATGGCTCTGTATCCCTTTTGTCTTCGGTCAGATGTAGACCTTGTATCACAGCGTACACCCGATCTAAGCCGCAGCGATATCTGTTTCTACGTCTAAGGACATAAGTTTGTTTAATGTTGACATATTAATGAGATATTAAATTTAAAAACTAATTCATGTAGAAACTTATGGCAACCGAGCAAGAGCTTCAATCTCTTTTTAATACCTTAGATAACGATCAAGACGGCAAAGTCTCCATTAATGATCTTTTTTTAAGTCCTGGCTTAAGTGCAATCGTCTCATCAGAAACAAATACCAATAGCCCCCAGGAGTTACTAGTACAGTATGATTCAGACGAAGACGGTAGTATTACCTTTGAAGAGCTAAAGAACGCAGTTGAGAAAGCAAATAATTTAACCTAGCAGTCAAACAATTTTGGATTTTAGATTTGTTCCGCTTGACTTCTCTACGAGACGCTACGCGAACGGGCGGGGCATGTAGCTTGCTTCTGGGTTTGCGTAGCGTTCCGCAGGAAAGGAGTACCGAAATAATCTAAAATCTAAAATCTAAAATCTAAAATTGGCACGGTCAAAAAACCCAATACCAAATACCCAATACCAAAAATCCCTCTCTAGCCCGCGCTAAGAGGGATTTGCAATTTCTAGGTCATTGGTGACTCGCTAGCCCTTCAGGATGACCTTGGAGGTGAAACTAATCGTCGATCGCCCTCTTTGTTCCTTCTACATCATCCCTCGGCATCTAAATCCAGAGATTGCATTCCTTCGCGTTCGACAAAAACGAGCATACTTCCCAATTGCAACCACACTAACAAACAAGTCAGCAGACTAATTGGTAAACCAACTCCTAAAGCTAGTAAGTAAGGAAAGCCAAATATTTCCAAGCCTGAAGACATAAATAAACAAATACCAGCAGTTATGCCCAGAAATGGCACAAATAATTCTTTCAATGGAGAACGCGGTTTAGTATTTTCTGTAGGCTCGCTTGGCCATTTCTGTACAATTACTTTCAAAGTCCCAGATAATGCTATGCCAGATGTTAATGCTGCCAGAAAGCCAGCAATTAAGAGAAAGTAAGGGGGTTGCAAGGGGAAATAGTACATGGAAACTCCTGGTTGATATTAAAAAAAAGAATTCAGAATTCAGAATTCAGAATAAATCAGTGACATAATTCATTCTGAATTCTGACTCCTGACTCCTGAATTCTTATTAAAATTTTTTAGTTTTTAGTTGCTGATTGGTTTCCAACAAAAGATCCAAGGAATGTAGCTTTTGGTAAGATGGCAGCCGCGCCTTCTCTGGATAATTCTGTTAAAATACCGATCGCCACATTTAATAAACGATCTGGTTTTAAGTCATCTTTAACCAGGTTCCACAGGCGTTGGACTTCTTCGGTGTGCAGGCGGTCATCTTCGGTGAGAGCAAGCACTAGCTGGCGCCGGAGAAATTTGCCTTCTTCGGACATCAAATATTGGAATCCCATTTGGGCTGTGGGTACGACATCAAAGTTGCCATCAGTACGAGCGATCATAATTAAGTTTTCTAACCGCTGCCACTGGAATTTACCATCTTTAAATAGCACGTTCAATAGTCGCCGCCGCAATGCTGGTGATTCTCCCGTCAGCAATCGCCGTGCTATATATGGATAACCCACCTCAACAATTTTGAAATCCCGGTTGAGCGAGAGAGCAATACCTTCTTGAGTCACCAGGGAACGAATAATTAAAGCAAACTTCGCCGGAACTCGAAAAGGATATTCATACATCAGTTCCGAGAAGTCATCGGTGATCGTTTTGAAGTTAAAATCCCCGACGTTTTTACCGATCGCATTTCCCAACACCGCTTCTAATGCGGGTACAATCGGGCAAATATTTGTGTCTGGAGTCAAAAACCCCAATTTTACAAAGTCTTCGGCTAAATCGGTGTAGTCTTTATTCACCAAATGCACTAGTGCATCTACTAGTGTTTCCTTGGTGGTTTCCTCCAATTGATCCATCATGCCAAAGTCTATGTAAGCCATGCGACCATCGGGCATAGCAAACAAGTTACCAGGATGGGGGTCTGCATGGAAGAACCCGTGTTCTAACAACTGTTGCAAACCTGAGGTAACGCCAATTTGGATGATGGTTTCTGGGTCTAAACCTGCTTCTCGGATGCGTTGGGTGTCTGTTAGCTTGAAGCCGTTAATCCATTCCAGGGTTAAAACGTGGGTGTTGGTATAACGCCAGTAAATCCCTGGGACTTTTACCTGCGGGTCGTTATGGAAGTTGCTAGCAAATTTTTCGGCGTTGCGGCCTTCATTAATATAGTCAATTTCTTCAAATAACTTGGTGCCAAACTCGTCCACAATTAAAGTCAGGTCGTGACCCAGATTGAGGGGTAACCAAGGAGCTAGCCAACTGGCCGCCCACCGCATCAAATATAAGTCGCGTGTGAGAACCGGGCGTAAGTTGGGGCGTTGCACTTTGACTGCGACTTCTTCCCCAGTGACCAAACGACCACGGTATACTTGACCCAAGCTAGCCGCAGCTACTGGGTTGGGTGACAGTTCACTAAAACAGTCGTGAATGGGGCGGTCTAGTTCCGTTTCGATAATTTGGTAAGCGATCGCATTATCGAATGGTGGTAACTGGTCTTGCAACTTTACCAGTTCTTCTAAAAAATCTTTACGTATCAGGTCTGGTCTGGTGGAAAGGGCTTGACCAACTTTAATAAAAGTAGGCCCCAGACCTGTGAGCAGTTTTCGCAGCTGGATAGCTCGTTTTCCCTGGTTCTGCTCAACTTTATCTTGCCATTCATCCAACTTTATACTGAGTATAAATCCTGCGAAAGACCAGATAATTTTCAGCAATCGCCCCCAGGCTAGCCAGGGACGGTAACCATAGTAGCGAGCGATCGCGTCTGGATTGTAGCGTTCTAGCTGAGCAGGTTGATGCTGACCCACGCCTTTATTTGCCTCTTCAACTCGGAAATTTACACTTTTGCTGCTTTCTCTCCTGACCTGCAAGTTATTTGCATGTACAGGATAGCGATAGTCTCTGATCTAAAACAATTAGAACTTTATCCTTTTCGGATATTGTTCGAGGCAAATTTAGCCTACGTTACTGCTTAGATTTGTTTATCTTTTTCTTAATTATACTTTATAAAACTACAACTACTTATCCAAGTTTCAGATGATTTTATCTTTTCTTAACTATTATTTATAAAAATATAAATATTTACCCATATACACAAATTAGAGAATGATCTCAGGACTTAGTAACCATATTTACTATCAGTTACAGATAGCCACAGTACTATTACAGTCTAAGATTTGATCATTTTAAAATTCAGACAGCCTCAGCCAAGCTTTTAGCTTTCCCTGAATACTTCTACGATGATGGTCTTCTAAAACACTTGTCCACAGTGAAGTTGATAAAACAGCCCCACAAATTACTGCGGTAGTTATAATTACAGCCCATTCTGAAGTTATTCCTAACAGAAACAGACTTTTCTTCGCCAACCAAGACAAGCCCAAACAGCATACCAGGACACTAGCCCATAAACCGACTACCTGACGTAAATAGATGCCAAAGTTGAGACGCAAACGCACCATTGGTCTATAGACTGCATACCAATTGTTCGTCAGCATCTGTGCCAACATTGTTGCTATTGCTACCCCAAGCAACCCCAAAGGTTTAATCAAAACCCAGGTAAATGCTAAATTCAGAACACCTGAAGTTAAAGACCAAGGTGCATACTTTTCATCTTCTGTGGCTCGTGAACTTGTTATCAGAATCACATGTTGCGTTTCTAGGGTCAGGATAATACAAAAAATCAACAAGACATCAAGACCAACAAAGTTACCCTTACCCAACCACAATTTGATGAAATCTCCACCTGCCACAATCAAAAATGCAACTCCCGCAGCCACAATTGACAATCCTATGCGTGCATTACGTAAAGTCATTCGGTGAATATCTGCTAAATTTCCGGCTTGCCATGCCTGACTAATAAAAACTGCTGAAGAACCTGCAAAAGCAATAGCAGCTTGAGAAATATTAGCTATCAAATTATAAGTAGCTTGATAACTGGGAATATTTTGAGAACCCTTAAATATCGCAATAAAATAAGTATCGGTGCGTAAAATTAAAAATGCTCCCAAATCAGTTAACCACCAATATAATGAGGGCTTAAATAGTGCCTTGGCATATTGAATATTCCAATTACCCTGAAAAAGCAATAAATTAGGAAAACGCCAACGAATAACAGTGATAAATATCACCCGCTGGATTAAACCAGCAACTACAGAAATTGTTGCCAATGCTAATAATCCACCCCCTAACATGACTGCAATCATGTTACTCAGGATAATTAAAAAATAGGTTAATACTGCAATCAGACCATCCCAACCAACATATCCCATGCCCGCCAGTAGGCAGTCAAAGTAAGATAACCAAACTGCGATCGCGTAACCAGCACACATTAATGTCCAAGCCCAAATTACTTGCTCTTGAGACACTTCATGTAACTGAATTTGACTGATTAAAACGTAACCCAAAATCCACGCTATGAAGAAAACAGCTACTGCCAACCATTGCAAAATTAACCGACCTGTGACTACTAAATCTCCAATATGTTGCTGAGTCTCATCTGTTAATTCTACTTCTGGGTCGAAGCCGCTTTTTCCTTTTGCCAAAGCTATATGCCGCGTCAAGGTTGGCGTAATTCCCAAAGACAACAACCATAAAAAAGATTGGCTATTACCTAATAAATACCATAGTCCTAGTTCCTCTTTTCCCATAAATCGGAAGAGAGTCGGAGTCAAAACTAAGCCTGAACAAATTATTGACACTCGACTTAGCCAAGAAACACTCACTGCAAAAGCAATTCGTCGAGAAACTGACATAATAATTGGGGAATGGGGAGTGGGGGGTGGGGAATGGGGAAAGTATTAACTGGTTCTTGCTTTGTGAACTCTGGGTCTGGAGTGGTTGGTTAATTAGATATTTTTACAGTGTATTTTTCCAGACTGAAGAATTGTCTGTAAAATGACATTACGGTAAGATATTGCAATAGTATCCCAGCTAAAACGTGAGGCATTCATTGTTGCTTTTTGCAGCCAATCTCCACTCAAGACTTTGGCAATAGCAGCAGCATAATTTTCTATGTCTGTGACATCACATAAAATTCCAGCATCTGCGACCATATAGCGACGCATTTCATCGTCTGTGGTAACTATTGGTAAACCACTAGCCATTGCTTCCAAATAAGAAATAGCACATGGTTCATTAATCGAAGGCAAAGTGAATGCATTGACACTTCGATAAACTTTGGGCATCTGATTACTGGGAAAGATTTTGATGGCAAAGCGATCGCTTCCCAACAACTTTTCGCCTAAGGATTGAAAGTATTCTCGATCTATGCCATCTCCACAAATCAGAAGACTGACTTTTGGTAACAAAGCTACAGCTTTGATTGCCAGTTCAACACGCTTGTGACTGTGACGATTGAGAGAAGCTACGCACAAAACTAGAGGTTTGTTTAAACCCAAGTCTATATGTTCTCCTTCTGGTGTAAAGCGGTTGGTATCTACGCCGTTAGGAATGATGGTAGTAGGTTGATCGGGTTGTAAAGTTCGGGCAAAATTCGCCATAGTTTCCGAAAAAACTACGAGATGATCGGGACGAAATCGCAAATTACGTGCAAGCGATCGCCCTTGACTCAGCAATCCAGTATGTTCTGTATAAATAATTGGTGTACCAATCAGGGTACGGACAAAGGCTGCCATCGCTAAGCCTCCATAATCGTTGCAGGGAAAAATTAGGTCAGCAGGGTGTGTGAGTAGTCGAAAAGCACAAGGTAAAAAGCTTGTCAAGTGTTCGATCGCAATATCAGAATGAGTAAAAAAACGTTTCAATAGGGAAGCGATCGCTAAATTATTCAAAATCTGCCGCGCCTGTGTGCGGCCAATACCACCAGCTGGATAGTAAAACTGACTACAGCGATCGCCTGCTAATAATTCCACATCGAAGTAAGTGCTGAGGCGATCGGCAAGTTCTATGGCAAAAATCTCCGAGCCACCACTCCAGTTAACTCCCGCACTCGGATGCACTAAAACCACTCGATAGGATCGTTGATGTTGTGCTGTCATCTGGGGGCGATCGTCAGTATCAATCAAGCGCTGAATCATAAAAGGTTCATTTATAGCAAGGGAGTGGGGAGTGGGGAGTGGGGACTGGGGACTGGGGACTGGGGACTGGGGACTGGGGACTGGGGATTGGGAACTGGGGATTGATTATTAATTCTTATCCCTCACTCCCTCATCTCCCTCATCTCCCTCATCCCCCCCACTTTCCACTCCCCACTCCCCACTCCCCACTCCCAATTCCACCCAGCAACTGCAAACAGAGTCCACCAGTAGAAAAAGAAGGTTGTGTGACTCCAAATATTCTCAGTAATCATGCCGACAACCACAGCTGCAAGGATAGCTAACAATACTCGACACAGGTCTTGCTGAGCGCTAGTAGAGGAAGTCCGCCCAAGTAACTCAATCAAATGTGTAGCTTGAAGACCAAGAAAGAATAGAAAAGCTAAAAGCCCAAAGATTCCGCCTTCTGCTAACGCTCGGACATAATCATTGTGGGCGTAGTTATTGTAAATAGTTAAATAGCGGCTACTCGCCAGACCATATCCCAAAATAGGTGACTGTTCCCAAGCCTGTATAAGTAAAGACCACTGAGCAAGCCGCCAGTTAAAACTATTGCCGTCTCCGTGTGACAAGATAATTGCCCGCGATATATCTAAATCTGGATTTAACAACGGTGTTTGAGTTAGAGAAGTGAGGCGTTGTTGCCCAAACTCGGTGCTGCCAAATAAGACAATAACTACCGCAAATAAAAATACCCCACCAATCAGATTAATCAGGCTCAATCTTGGCGCAATCAAAACCAGAATGAAAATACCCAGCATTATCAAGCTAAACAAAGCTTTAGTATTCACATAGAAAAAGCCGAGTAAACCAAGCAATATTAGCCAAGGCCAACGACGTTGGGACTGATTAACTTTCCAATAAGTTAAACCAATGAACAGCAACAAAAAAGTTGCGAAGGTATTGGAGAGGCCAAGAGTGCCATTAATTCGGGAAATTTCTCCAGAGATTGGGTCTTTGGTAGCTTGGAGTATGGCTGGTAGGAGCGAAACGGGAACAAGCATCTGGATTGTTGCTGCCGTCAGGGGTAAAATGAGAGCGAAAAATAATCCAGAAATAATCTTTTGCGGATGGAGTCTGTCTTGGAGTTGCATTACCAGCAAGTAAACCATCAGCCAAGAAAAAAGACGTACCCACTCGCGGATGCTGTCTAGGAAAGCACCACCATCTAACCCCTGTTCTTCCAAAGGTATGAGTATTACTCCTAAACCCTGGAGAGCTACCCAACCTGCAAATAACCACCAAAATTTATCAGTACGTACTATTCGACCAGTTAGTAATGTGACTGCGACATAAAGTAAAGTTAGGACATCTACAGCAATGGCGAATAGGGAAGGGATTTGGTAAGCAGAGAAAGGATCGAGGGCACTACGCAAGATTAATAATCCGAGTACGGTTTGCTCGAATCTGGCAAAGAATAAGAAAACTACCGCTATTGCGCCCACCACCAACCCCAGATAAAGAGGCTCAAATGCTGTGAGTAAGCCAATCCCCACACCTACCAACCCAATCCTCAGTATCATCGAGCGTTGATTAGTCAATATCTTCATACCATTTCACGAAATACCTGATACAGATATATAGATATAGGTGGGGGCGTACAGCTGTACGCCCCTACAGCAGATTTCAAGGAAAGCAACATATGGTTGGGTTCAGACGCGATTCATCGCGTCTCTACAAATGATCTATTTTCTGAATTCTCTTGCATATCATCACTTCGACTTCAAACCGTTTGCAGAATTCACGGTATCCCTTGGAGGAGTTGAATGTTTCAGAGGACGCGATAAATAGCTGTAAGATTTTTCAGTTTGAGATGTCATGCCATTGATTACTACTCCGAGAATTGGTATTTGATTTTGTGTGAGTTCTGATACTGCTTTTTTCAGGATATCTTTGAGGGTAAAACTGGGACGTGTAATCAACACAACGCCATTGGTATAGCGCCCCAAGGTAGCTGCATCAGCACTGACACTCAGAGGTGGAGTATCTATGATTACAAAGTCATAATGTTCCATAGCATCTGCTATTAGCGACTTCATCGCCTCAGACTCTAGTAACTGTGAGGGGCGTGGGTGTAGTTCGCCACAAGTTAGCACTGAAAGGTTTTCAATATCTCTAATTTGCACGGTATCTAGTAGCGATCGCTCTTTAGCGATCGCATCGCTAAGCCCTGGTTCGGCAGGTAAGTTAAACAGCTTGTGCTGCATCGGCCGATGTAAATCAGCATCCACAATCAAGGTTCGTCGAGATAACATCGCACAAACAGCAGCTAGGTGCGAGACAACTACTGATTTACCTTCCCCAGATTTAGTACTAGTAATCACAATACTCCGCAATTTTTTAGAACTGCGAAACTCTAGCGTCTTGAGCAACATTCGGTAAGGCTCAACCAAAGCAATATCGTCTAAAAATCCTTCTGCTGGTTGCAGGTTGAGGGCTTTGGTAGGCAGGGACGGTAATGTGCCCAACAAGGGAATTTTTGGCAGTATTTCCTCGGTTTCGGAAGTATCGTGGATGGTATTGTCTGTTGCTTCCAAAAGCAACACTACACCAACAGCTAAGATACTTCCCAATACAGTAGCTAGCCCTAATACTAGATAAGGTTTGGGGTAGGTGGGAGAAGTTGGTGGTTTAGCCTCTTCGATAATTCGGATATTGCCAACTAATTGGGCTTCAGCAATCCGCGCTTCTTCGAGTTTAGTTTGCAGCAACTTTAAAGATGCGGCTGCTTCTTCTCGTTGGCGAGTCAGTACAGTCAGGGGTTGTTGTTGAATTGGCAGTTGTGCTAAACGAGTCTGGAGATTAGCTTTTAAAGATTGAACAGCTTTGAGCTTATTTTCCACTGCCAAGCGTTCAATCTCATTTCCAATCAGTTCCGAAGTCAGATCCTGACTCAGAGGATCGGATGCAACATGATTCGGGGAAATAGCTGGATTTCGAGGCGAAAGGCGAGCTAGTTCCCGATTGTACAAGGTACTCAGAGCTTGCTGTTGTTGTAGGAGCAATATCAAACTTGGATGGTTCTCTGTGAAGCGCAAACGCACAGTAGCTATCTGGGTTTGCAAATCTGCCAACTTGGTGCGTAACTTCTGGAGTTGTTCATCTTGACCACCGCGTACAGATGCATAAGCATTGGTGAGGTTTCTAGTAGTAGTAATTTTCCGTAAGGATGCATCACGCGATCGCGTTTCTTGGAGTTGGGCAACTAAAGTCCGCTCCTCGTCTTCTAAAGTGGCTAAACTATCAACTAAACTTTTGCTTTGGTCGGCAAAGGAAATCAAACCACTGGCTTGTTTATATCTGTTTTCCATAGCCTCTGCTTGTTGCAGCCGCTGACGGGCGAAAGGCACCTCTTTTTGCAAAAATTTCCTGACATTGGCAGCTTCTTTGCGGATTTGTTCGGCACTTTCCTCAACCATTGTTTGGGAAACAGCATTGACGAGTTTAGCAGCCAGAATTGGGTCTTGCGCTTGATAGCTGATAACCAAGATATTCGTCGCTGGGACAAGTTTCACTCGCAAACCTTTACTAAATTTCTTAGTTGTCAACTTGCTTTGAGAAACAGGAAAAACCTTAGCCAGCGATCGCTCTAAAATAGGTAGTGATTTGACTAATTCTGCCTGCTCAGCCAATGGACTAGGACCACCAGGTACACCCACAGGTACCTGTGTGAGGTCGCGTCCCAACTCAGAAATACTCACCCGTTTGTCATCCAATATCAATTGTGCTGATGCTCGATACAAACTTGGAGCCAATACTAAGTAGGCTACCGCTCCCCCAATTACAGCAACAAACATCGCCAAAGCCGGCAAACTTCGCCGCTTCAAAACCACTACTAAAGATGAAACGCTTTTCTCCATTACATATACCTTTGTGTCATTGGGCATTGGCATGGGGCATTGGGCATTGGACATTGGGCATTAGACCTCTTGCAAAAGTCCCCTAACACCCCACCCCCAGCCCCTCCCCGCTCTTCGGGAGGGGAGACTTTGACGTAAGTCAAAGGCGGGGTGGGGTTCTTTTTTTTGATTTATGCAAGAAGTCTATTGGTTATTTCTCCCCCTACCTCCCCTACTCCCTCATCCCCCTTATCCCCGCGTCCCCCCGTCCCCGCGTCAGAGCGTCAGTCGTCACCTGCGACAGAACACTAGGCTCCGATACCCCTACTGGCTCAGAGGAATTCAGAATAGTTGTGTATAGTTTTAAGGTTTCAGAAGTAATGTGATCCCAACTGTAGTTGAACTGCACGTATGTTTGTGCATTTTTAGCCATTGCCGCCATTTCCATCAGATGATTAATCGCCCAATCTAGGGAATGTATACAAGAGTCTACGTTTCCAGCTCTAAAAAGCATCCCTCGATTATCATTAATCAATTGCTGGTGCGGTGGAATGTTACTCGCCAGCACCGGTATACCTTCCCGCATCGCCTCTAACATTGCCAAAGGTAGTCCTTCCACGTCAGAAGGAAGGACAAACAACCCCGCTCCCCGGACAATTTCCCAAAGACGAGTTCTTTGGAGTTCGCCTGCAAATACGATATCTCGATGATTGGCAACCTTTTCTAATAGCTTGACACTGAAGGATTTAGTATCGCTGACACCTCCAGCGAGAACGAGTTTCCATCCAGTTGGTTTCAATGCACAAAAAGCGTCAATGAGCAAGTCGGGACGCTTTTCCGGTACAAGTCTGCCTAAAAACAGAATGTAGCGCCCTGGTGTCAAACCCAAAGAGGTAACGTAGGAAAATTTGGGGTCTGAAGCACCGTAGCTAGCGGGAGCGCTGGGGATGTAGACTGTTTCTCGATTATAGGTTTCCAGAAAGTAAGATTTTAGGTCTTTTGACACCACAACTAGCCCTTGGGCAAAGCGCACAGCTGCTTTTTCGCCCAAAAGAATTAGCTGACTAGAAAAATTACCCCACTTGGCGCGTTGCCAGTCTAAGCCGTGACAGGTAACTACAACCTTTGTAGAGCTAGCAATTCTGGGTAAACAAGTAAATAGAGATGGGCCTAAAGCCTGAAAATGAACAATATCATATTGCTGACCACAAGCAGCGATCGCTCCCAGTGCCGAGGTCATAAAAGCATCAACCCCACGCAAACCCCAACTGGGTAAGGAGATGACTCGCACACCCCAAAAGTCATAATGGTCAAACCAAGGAGAATTTGTATTAGAAGACCGAGCGAATAAATCAACACAGTGTCCTTGTTCGATTATCCGAGGATACACTTCTGCACAATAATGCTCAATTCCTCCTTGTTTGGGAGGTAAACCTTTCACACCAATGACGGCTATTTTCATGGCAATGAGTTATTTTTTGAAAAATGTTTGTTTGAGTCATAACAAGTTGAAAAATAAATGCAATATCAGGTGATCCTCAATCCAAAATCCAAAATCCAAAATCGTATTATCAACTAACTGAATAACCTGCTAACTTCCAACGACTTAGCATTTTGCTGTAAACATCCTCGATAACAGTGTGAGCGCTATAAGGCTTTGCAGTCGCCACACAGGAAGCACTTGGATAATTTTCCGGATGCAGTATTACTTGGCGTAAGGCATCTGCCACACATTCTGGTGTACGTTGTTTACAAACAACACCATTGTCAGCAGCTAACAATTTTGGGGTTTCACCACATCTAGTGGTGACTACTGGTATCCCACTAGCCAGCGCTTCCAAAACTACCAAAGGTAGACCTTCGTAAGCACTACATAGGACAAAAACATCGCATATCCGATGTAATTTCGCCAGTTCTTCTATACCAATTGCCCCCAACATTGTCACCCGACCAGATAATCCCAACCGAGTAATTTCCCCACGTATTTCTGTCGCTAACTCTCCATCACCTGCTATCAGTAAATGACTCTGCGGTTGATTTAAAGCAGCGAACCCACGGACTAACAGTAGGGGATCTTTTTGCGGATGCAAACGACCCGCAAATAAAATAAAACGTGTTTCGTCATCCAAACCTAACCTGATAGTTAGTTCCCGTCGAGAAGCTTGCCGTTGTAAATGACTCAAAGGATAAAAAATTTGACCATCAAAGGAATTTTTGATGTATGCAACGCGATTTTTTAAATCAGGATAACGCCGTTGATAAAATTGTGTTGCATCAGTATTGCATGAAAGAATTTCGCTAAATTGTCGAATTAGTAAACTTTCCAGAGCGAAATATCCTGCGGGAAATCTTCGCCAGAGAATCGCCTTTTGCTCACCCACAGTTTGCATCTGTGTGTGAATATCATTATGGACAAAGAAAGTTTTTTCTCCCTGCCAATTCCAAGCTGCCAAACTTGGTTCTAGCCGATGAAAGTGCATAAAATCTGAGGACAAATAACGCCCTAAAAGGGCAGCCGTATACTTGAGTGTGGTGGGAATTAGACTTCTAACGTTATCATTTTTCAAGCAAAATAGAGGTAAAAAACTAATTTCTCTACCTGCGATTTCTGCTGCTTGCCACTTTTGAGTAGGCTGAAAGTTATCATCTCCTGTTCCTACAAGCCGCACCTCAAATTCTTTGGGTGCGTATTTGATAAACATTTTGATTAATGTCTGAATTCCGCCTATACTACTGTTCCAAGGATTAAATTGATAAAAAATCGTCAGAACTGGTTTACGCATAAAGTCAACCCTACACAACTTGGGTGCAAACACTCAGATATATTTCCACATTCAACAATGTGAATTAGATCAGCAAAATAGCTCTCAAATCTTTGTCAAGTAACCTTCCTTAGCTGATTCCCACAGATGCTTGAATATCTTCAAACATCTAAATGTCAAAGAAGGTTAGCCCAACGCAATCGGCTGTGTTCCCCTTTGGGATTGACGAAGAGGACTTGTAGTCAGATATCGCACCTTTTACAGCCAAAAAAGCTAATTTATCGAGAATTTTCTCAATAAAATATCTCAATTGACACTAAATGTGCATTTTGAATTTAGGAATTATTTCTAAATAAACCTTTCGGCTTTGATTCGTCAAACTCACGTTCAATAAACACAGAGGTAATCTTTGTTGTATCTACATCGAAACTTAATTACCTCTTCAATTTGTTGTATTTCTAAAGATAGATACTTAGCTGTAAAATAAAATTTATATGTGTCCATAATAACTCTAACAATCCTAAATCATTAGTGAAGTACAAGATCCCCGACTTTTCAAACAAGTCGGATATCTATGATTTTCAATTCTCACAAATCAAATAGGATTGCTATATCAAAATAACTGATACAAATACATGGGTAGGGGCGTACAGCTGTACGCCCCTACGACAGATGTGGTTTTTCAATAACCCATATTTGGTATTTTCTGTCAATAGGTAAGTCCTGACTTTATCAGAAATCTATTGGTAATTTATAATTCAATACGGTTCAGTTAAGGATAATTGTAGGTTGGGTTGAACAGAGTGAAACCCAACAAATGCTCGAAAATGTTGGGTTTCGTTCCTCAACCCAACCTACGCAAATTTATTTTTACGGCTTAACTGAACCGTATTGATTTATAATTAAACACAACAAAAATTAGCTATTTGGTTATTAATAATTTTCCAAAAATCATTACGAATTACCAAATAGCTACTGCTAATTAGTCCAGTTTTCTGATCATTTAGTGTTACTTAGATTTAGCCTCCAAGTTTTCTAAACGACTTCTCAATTCCTGATTTTGTTGTTTGAGTTGGTCGAATTCTTCACGCAATTGGCGCAGTGTTTTTTCGGAACCAATATTATTTTGCACCTTGGAAATTTCTTCTTCAGCATAGCGACGCACACGCCCATCAGATGTTTGTTCAGCTAGCGATCGCAAAATTCCAATTGCTTTGGATGTTTCCATTTGTCCTAATGCTGTGGCTACTGACACTTGCGTTAAAAAGAAGGTTTCTTTGGCTAGTTCTGTTAATCTTTCTAAAATCCGTTCTAAATTAACTGGACTTTGACCAACAGAAATCTGCCCTAAAGCGCGAATTGCAGCTAAACGCAAAGGTTGTGGTACACCGAGTTTCGTGTATTCTATCAGCAGATTTAAAGCTGCTTCAGAGGTTTTGAATTCAGCTAAACCAACAACTGCACCACTCCGCACGACTTCATTCCAACCCGCCTTTTCCTCTAAAACCGATTTCAGCAGCTTTAATGCCTTGTCTTCCTTGGGTTTTTCTTGGAAGTTAGCAGACGCTATTGCACCTAGCACCCGACAGGCTGCGGCTTCCACATAGTAGCTGGGATCGCCTTTCTGTACTAGTTCTTTGACAGCCTTATAGCTTTCGTTAGTTTTGATTTGAGCAAGTGATTCGACTACAGCACGTCGCACGTAAGCATCTCGATCCTTCAACCCCACAACTAAGCCGTCAAATGCTTGGTCTAAATTAACTTGCGTTAATTGTTTCGCTACTTGCACCCGCACACACCATAAGGGGTCATTTTTTAATGCCCCAGACAGTGCAATGGTAGCTTCTAATCCACCTTTTTTCGCTAAAGCTTCCGCTGCATAGATACGGGAAATTGGATCGGGATCAAATTCTAACTGTGCTTTTAATTCTGGTAGTGGATACTCCAAAGATACTGTTTTAAGATAATTATTCCCAACATCAAAACTGATATATTGGGGTTTGTTTTCTAGTGGAAAGTAGAAACTTTGTTCGCGTTCATTCACGCGCACCGTGAAAGTTTTGAGTGCTGTTAGCGGTAGCGGGGCGTTTAACCCTTGCCCAGTGCTGAGTTTGGAATTATTTTTAACTCCTAACTCCTCACTCCTAACTCCTTGTTGTTGGGTATAACCAAAACCAATAGGAATTTTTAAATCAAACAAATCCTTACTGCCATTTTTACCGTCAGCCGCTTGGGTTTGAGTGACTGTAATTTTTGCCAAATTAGCATCCCCATCCCAAGAGTAAGCTATGTTAAATTCGGGATGACCACCACGATAAACGTACTGGTCGAAGAGAAACAAAAGATTACGTCCGGTTGCTTTTTCAATTGCTCTGAGTAAGTCTACGGTTTCTACAGTTTTGTGGGCATTATCTTGGATAAATGTTTGAATTGCTTGCCAAAACAAATCATCTCCCAATTGGGCGCGAATCATGTGATAGACACAAGATCCTTTTTCGTAGATGTGGCGATCGAAAAGTTCAATCGGTTCCCGGTAAACATTTGTTACCATCGGCCGACGGTAGCGGCTGCTATCTTCACTGAGGTAGCGACGAGCCTCTAATAAACGATAGTAAGCTGCTTCTTGGAGACTATATTCATGTTCTGTCCACATCACCTCAGAGTAAGAAGCCATCCCTTCCTTAATCCAAGCATGAGACCAATGCTTAATCACCACCAAATCACCAAACCACTGATGCGCGAGTTCGTGGACAACCAAACCCTCGGTGTTGCGATTATCTAAGGCCGCCCGTTCGTCCAGCAAGCATTTATCTGTTAACAGGGTTGTGGAAGTGTTTTCCATTCCGCCAAAGATAAAGTCATCGACGCAAACTTGGGCGTATTTCGGAAAAGGGTATTGATAACCATACTTTTGGCTCAAAAATTCGATCATCCGGGGAGTTTTGCCCATGCTGCGTTTAGCATCTTCCTCCCGTCCCTTTTCTGCGTAGTAAGTGACTGGTTTGCCTTTCCACTCATCGCGGATTTCCGCAAAATCACCTACTGCCAAAGTCATCAAGTAATTGGGATGAACTTGTTGCTGTGACCAATGGTAAATTTTGTAGTTACCATCTTCTGTGGTGTTAATCAATTCCCCGTTGGAAATTGCCACCAGAGGATTGGGGACACGAACGCGAATTTCCGAAGTCGAGAGTTGTCCTGGATAGTCAAAGCAGGGGAACCAAAAACGAGAGTCTTCGTCTTCTCCCTGAGTCCAGACTTGGGTTGGCTTGTTTGGGTAATGTTTGTCTGGTTGAATAAAGTAAATACCGCGTTGTGGTTTAGTTACCGAGTAGGCGATCGCAATCAGCAAGCGTTTACCAATCTGAGTGCTTTGAGAAAGTTGAATCGAAAGCTGTTCGCCATCATAGTCAAAATTTTGTGACACCTCGTCTACCTGCACAGACTCGATATTCAGGTTGACAGCATCTAAAGTCAAACGGTCAATACCATTACGAATTGGCAACAGGCGAATGCTACAACTACCCTGACAGATTTGCCCAGGAATATCTAAGCTCAGATCTAGAAAAATATGCTCTACTTGCCCGGGGCGATCGGGGCTGTAGTGGGGTTTTGCTCCTGGTAACTCAAAAGGTTTGTGTCCATTATTATCTGTATCAAAATAAGACTGCGACATTGATGCTTACTGACCTTGTAATCCTGAAAAGTCTGGCTTGGCTGGATGTTGTTAAGCAAAATAGCGGTGTCTGACCTTTTTCCCAAATCAATAGGGTAATATCAGGGTGACAACTCCCTTTCGGGATCGGGGGATTGAAATTAATCTCACCCGAATTTCCTAAAGTCGGCTACCGATCCTTGGACTTTTGTCCATATCTGTTCCGCATTCACTTTTCTTGATGTTTTGCACTTTTTTGTCATCAAGTCAAGAGTCTCTTGCACCTCGATAGATTGTCATTAAGTACAAATACTCCTAATTATTCTTATAACTTAGGATAACTTGTCGGTGTGAATTGGGCTATTTTGTTTGAGATGAATAGGATATCATTTGCGGATTCGCTCCTCATCTGATTGAAGTATTTTTGAGACTAATTTTAAACCGCTAATTTGTAGGATTACTAATTTTATCAGTAAATACTGACTGGAGTTGAGACTAAATGCAGGATCGCTGAATATAAGGCAACTGGAATTACACAGCAAAAATATGAGAGGGTCAATTGCCAGATTCCTGAAAATAAAGCCTTTTGTCACTCAAATCTAATCTAACTTCAGCGATCGCTATTTTCCGTCAAATATCCTCAATCTGCAACTCAAGTTAACTTGTGTTAATTTTAAAGCGATCGCTAATTCTTGCATTGTCACCTTGGATTACTCAAAACTTTGCCATATCTACTTCACAGCCTTCCACTCTTTGATTAAGCAAGATGTCACTAATGCATAGCGTCATATTGAGTTTTAAAGATTCAGACATCTTCTAAGTTAAATTAAACCTTTACTCCCTCAATCACGCTTAGAGAGGACTGGGTAGAAACAATCTTAATCAGCTGGAATTTTGACTTCTCCATCAGGATGCGATACTCTGCTTCTGTGCGTTCGCACCCGCCCGGACAAAGCACTAACATCTGTAGATCGAGCATCTTGCTAAAAGAGGCTTGATTCCCGGATGGAATGACTTGCTCCACAAGTATGAGTTTTCCATGCTCTGGCATTGCCTCATAACAAGACTTGAGGAGAGCGATCGCTCTTTCATCATCCCAATCATGAATAACATACTTGAGTATATAAGCATCCCCTCCTGCTGGCACAGATTTAAAAAAATCACCTGCTATTAGTTCACAGCGGTCTAAAATTCCGGCTTGTTCAACGAGTGATTTTGCTCCTTTAATCGCCTCCGGTTGGTCAAATAAAATTCCCTTTATTTTGGGATAGGCTGTGAGGATGTCCGTTAATAACTTCCCATGTCCGCCACCAACATCTACTAAAGTTTGGACATCAGAAAAGTGTATCTGCTCAATAAGTCGGGGTAGCGAATAAAAGTAAAAAGACTTGCTAACATCCGATTTCATGAGAGTTAACTATATTCTTCTAACGCAGGCATTCTATTTGAATGCAAACGCTATATTATAAAGTTTGAGGATTGAGAGAATTTTTCTCGAATAATAGTATCCAATTCGGGGATTTTACAAGAGAGAGAAATCCGGTCACGTATGTACTCGAAGAAGCTGATTCCCAATTTACGAGTAGTTGCAACAAGAGACATAAAAATGTCCCACGCCTTAGTACCCTCATTCGTTTGAGTTGCGTAACTAATTTTGCGTCGCTGCACCATAGTCCTAGATTGTTTTCGTCCCGTAATTTTTGGTTTTCTTCACTTAGTTCTTTAATCTTTAATTGTTGCTGCTCTATTACGTTTAGCAGAATAGTTAATGTATGCCGCAATGATTCATCTGCAAACTTTGATGGGTCGATGGTTTGCAACAATGCCTCTACTTGTTTTTCTGGAGATTGCTTTTGCGCCATGTCATATATTTTACGACGCTATGTGCATCTATCTACTTTTTATTTTTTCTACTACCCCGATTTATTGAGCGGATACTAAGCTTCTCTCAATAAATAATAAAACAATACGCTTGAGTTAAGCTTTATCTCTCCCTGCTTTAACAGATAAATTATCTTAACAAACTGCGCTTCTAGCTTTCTTGTTTGTGTCATTTTCGTCAGCTAAAAATCAAAAACCCTTATTATTAAAGACTTTGAAAAATTTATGCGTAGTAGCTACAATTATTTTTATTTATTCATAGGAAAATATAGGACTAACTACCATTAATCACCTGGCAACTATGTAAATATTTGTAAATGCATTAAATTTTTTTCACACCTGCTGTTACACGCAAACCCCCTAGAAAGTCCTCTGGGTGTACTAACGACAAACTACTATTACGTATAATTAGGTAGATAACTTTAAAAAAAGCTACTTATAAATGCAATAAACAACCAACAAAGTCAGCTTGACCTTTCAGTTTTTACATTTTCAGGTGTCTGGCTTGTCAACAAGCCTGCTGCTGAGTCCTTTTGTCATGCGTTAGTCTAAACTCCAGTAACAATGGATTAGGGAAAATTATCAATAAATCCGAAAACTCTACAATGACACTTGTATAAATCTCGGTAACAATCTCAGCAAAAGAGGATAACAATAATGCCTGAAAGTAAATCAAAGTTTCTCATTCCTGCTGTTGGCGCTGCTGTCGTTATAGCAGGAAGTATCGCGGCTTATACGTATTTAAAAGGCGGACCATCAGGGGGTAGCTCGGATGCTCTGGGCAGTGCCAAAGTAGTACCTTCAACAGCGATGATGGCTACTTATATTACTACTGACCCGCAAGCTTGGGCAAAGTTACAACAGTTTGGCACTCCAGAAGCACAAAAGTTAGTGGCCAAAGGTCTGGAAGATTTGAATAAGGAAATGTTTAGTGACAATAACATTTCTTATGAAAAAGACATCAAGCCTTGGGCTGGTGGTGTCATGATTGCTCTGCTACCACCAAATCCTGTGAAACCCGTACAGTTAAATCTGCCCCCTGGCGCACCTACTGCACCGAAAAATGTACAGCCAGAACCAAATATTTTGGTAGTAGTAGGAATCAAGGACAAAATCAGTGCGTTAAATTTTGCCAATAAATTGAAGTCACAAAAAGGCGTTAAATTCCAGGAATCCGACTACCAAGGTCAAAAAATTATTGAAACTACAGAAAATGGCAAACCGACTTATAGCGTTGTTTTAGATAATAGTCACTTAGTATTAGCCCCCGAAAAACAATCTGTAGAAAAAGCAATTGACACATTTAAAGGACAGTCCTCCTTTGCCAGCAAAGAAGGTGCAAGCACCATTCTCAAAGGAGTGGATGTTAAAAACACCCTTGCCCAAATTTATGTACCAGACTATGCAGGTATGGTACAGCAATTAGCTGCTGCAAGTCCTCAGGCAACCCAGTTACCCCCACAAACCTTGGCACAACTGAAGCAGGTGAAATCTGTAGTGGCGGGTGTTGGTGTTGATGATGCAGGAGTGCGAGTCAAAGCGATCGCCAATTTAGATCCCCAACTGATCAAATATCAGTATCAATCAACTCCTGGGAATATAGTCGGGCAATTTCCCACTGATACCTTTGCTTTGGTTAGCGGAAATGGCATCAGTCGTGGCTGGGAAACAGTAGTAGAACAGTCCAAAAATACTCCAGAATTAAAACAAGCTCTGGAACAAGTGCGCGGACAACTGAAATTTGTCAATATCGACTTGGATAAGGATGTTTTTGGCTGGATGAACGGGGAATTCGCCTTAGGTGCCATACCATCAAATCAAGGAGTATTAGCAAGTGTTGGTTTTGGAGGTGCTTTAGTATTTGACACCAGCGATCGCAAAACTGCCGAAGCCACCTTGACAAAATTAGATACCCTCGCCAAAACCCAACAAATCAACATCGCCAACAGAAATATCGGCGGTAAAGACGTAACTGAATGGCAAATCCCCCAACAAGGAGCTTTATTGGCACATGGTTGGTTAGATCAAGACACCGTATTTGTAGCGGTTGGTGGCCCTGTTGCTGAGGCGATCGCCAATCGCAAGAGTGAATCTCTCGACAAGAGCGAAGCTTTCAAAGCCGTTACTGGTTCATTGCAAAAGCCCAACAGCGGCTATTTCTACCTAGATATGGACAAAACTAAAACTTTGCCCGTAATCAATAGTTTCATCTCTGCTGAAGCCAATACCATCCTCAGTTCCATTCGTGGTTTTGGTATCACCGCCACCAGCCCCGACAAATCCACCAGTGAATTAGAGATGCTGTTAGCTCTCAAGCCTGCGAAATAGGACATGGGGCATTGGGCATTGGGCATTGGGCATGGGGCATGGGGCATTGGGCATTGGGCATTGGGCTTTGGTTATTCTTTCTCCCCCTGCCTCCCCTGCCTCCCCTGCTCCCCCTGCCTCCCCTGCCCCCTCATCTCCCTCACTCCCCACACTCCCCACACTCCCCCCACTCCCCACTCCCCACTCCCCATTCCCCATTTTCAATACAATTCAATTCATTTCATTTCTAGACTCGTGTCCAGCAAGTATGTCATAAGTAAAAGAGGCTGTTAAATGCAAACTGATTTATGACTGCTGCTGTAAACACTAATCTTGGCTTCGCTTCCCGCTTGGTCAATGCCATACTGGCAATCCAGCCTTTAGCCAACCTAGCCAAGCATCAAGCTAGACAGATGATGATTAAACGTGCCGAGAGAATTGGTGTGCCTTGGACGCAAGAAGTCGAAACACTAAAAGCACGTGATTGGAAGACCGATCTAGCTAAAGTAGAAAATCCCCAGCTTTCCTACCCAGAATACTACTTGCGGCCATTCCACGCCTACGAAGGTGGAAACCTCAGTTGGAAAGCTGCTTGCGAGTTAGAAGTTGCGGCTCGTACTGTCCATGCCGGAATTTGGCAAGATGCTGGAGCGCAAGGAGATGCTAAACTCCGCCAAAGTTATCATGATGTCCTCAAAGCGCAACTCCCCAATCAACCCCAAAACATTCTAGATTTGGCCTGCGGTGTCGGTTTGAGTACCTTTGCGATGCAAGAAATTTATCCCCATGCCAAAATTACAGGCTTGGACTTATCTCCCTACTTCTTAGCTGTTGCCCATTACCGCGCCGAGCAACGCCAAGCTAAAATCAATTGGCTTCATGCCCAAGCTGAATCTACCGGATTACCTGATGCCTCTTTTGATTTAGTTTCGATTTTCTTGATGTGCCACGAATTACCCCAATCAGCAACTCGACAGATTTTCGCTGAAGCCCGGCGTGTTCTGCGTCCAGGTGGTTACTTGGCAATCATGGACATGAATCCTAAATCGGAAGTGTACAAAAAAATGCCAGCTTATATTTTAACTTTGCTCAAAAGTACCGAACCGTATTTAGATGAATATTTTGGTTTGGACATTCAGCAAGCTATTATTGAGGCGGGTTTCCAACCTCCCACCATCGCTAACAATACCCACCGTCACCGTACAATTATTGCTCAGGTGAGTGGTTGATTTATCTCTGGTGTTGTGGGCAGCAATACCACCGTTGCTGCTGCTAGGCTACTATTATTATCGGATGCCATTTGCCCCACCTGTATTCAGGTTGCTGATGTTTTTTATCATCGGGGCAATATCTGGTATTTTAGCCCTGAGCCTGGAATGGATTTTTGAAAGTGTAGTCAACTCGGTTGTAGACTGGCAGCAGATTAAGCAATCGCTTCCTGCTATAGCCTTGCGCCAGCTTGTGGAAATAGGCCCAATTGAAGAAGGCTGCAAGTTGGCTGCGGTTGTTATCCCAACCTACTATCTGCAACGCTCTTATCGATTACTTCACTCTAGCGTTTTCCTCTTCACTATAGCCGTTGCCCTTGGATTTACAGCTGAAGAGAACTGGATTTACCTTTTCCACGGTACAGCATCTATTCTTGATCGTAGTATCGGTACGCCAGTCCACGCCATGTTTTCTGCCCCTTGGGGATATGCCTTAGGAATCTATATTTCCTCTAAAAATCGGTTAAATCGAGACAGGAAGTTCATTTTTCCGGCTTGGCTAAATTCTGTAATCTGTCATGCCTTAGTTAATGTTCTATCTAGTGCTTGGCGTTACTCATTACCCCTACGTTTCCTGAGTTATGGTTTATTTCCGTTTCTGTTGTGGATGTTTTGGCGACTAGAACAATTACTGCGAAAAGTACAAGGCAAACCTGTAATTACCCTGATTTGGGAGCGTACACCACAGCGCCGTTACTGGCAGAGGAGTTTAGTGTTATTTGCCCTCCTGCTGGGTGGAAATGCTATTTTTGGGCTGTTTCTCTTAGGCAGGAAAATTAGTCCTTTGAGTCCATTGAAGCTTTTTGACACTTATATTTTGTGGTTTATAGTTACTCGCTTTTTGCTAAATCTCTTTTTTGGAGTTTTAGCCTGGGGCATTTATCAGTATTTGCGACATTCCGCCCGGCGTCGGTATTTTTAATCAAGATGAATTGACAAGTCCTTTACTACCTGGTTTTAACTGCTTAGTAAGTAAACTTTTTTAGTTGGGCATTGGGAGTGGTGAGTTAGGAGTTAGGAGTTATTATTCTCACTCTGCTCCCTCATCTCCCTCATCTCCCTCATCCCATACCCAATGCCCAATTACTTAAACCCCTGCCAATACCTGCTGATTCACCGCTGCACTGACTGAATTTGAATCAGACTCAGTACAATAGATTTCGCAGGAGTTATTGGGACTTTCAAACAATTTAACTTTGTAAAGTCCAGATCCTAATTCTTGAATTGGCGATCGCAGTAAATTACTGATGTAAAGTGCGATATTCTCACTAGTAGGTACAACTTCGGCAAAGTAAGGCACGTCTTCGTTTATAAAGGTGTGATCGAATCGTTCCACCACATAATCTTTTATTATCTGATTTAAAGCACCTAAATCGACAATCATGCCAGTGGTTGGATCAATCTCTCCTTTGACAGTAACTTCTAGGTAATAGTTGTGTCCGTGGCCGTTGGGACGCGCACATTTACCGTAAATCTCGGTGTTTTTTTCTTGACTTAGGTTGGGGTCAGCCAGCCGATGGGCGGCGCTAAAGTAAGTACTGACAGTGAAATAGGTTTCTGTTCCGTTTTTGGCATAATCTGCCCAAAGTTCATGGCTTTCAAAAAGCCTAACTTTGTCGAGTTCGACTCCCAATTTCTGAATAGGTGAAGCCAATAAACTATTAATGTAAAGTGAAATATTTTCAGTAGTGGGAACAATCTCGGCGAAGTAGGGAATGTCTTTGTTTAAACAGGAGTGATCTAATGGCTCCACTGCATAATCTTCCACTACTTGCTTCAGGGCATCTACATCTACAATCATGCCAGTGCGTGGGTCGATTTTCCCTTTCACAGTGATTTCTAGATGGTAGTTGTGTCCGTGAGTACGGGTGCATTTACCGTATTTCTCAGGACTAATGTTAGGAGCTAGCCGATGGGCGGCGCTAAAGTGAGTGCTGATGGTGAGATAGGCTTCCATTCCCTCTCCCCTGTAATCTGCCCAAAGTTGAGAATGTTCAAACAACTGGACGCCGACTAGAGGTAAGTGGGGTGCTAGCCGTTGCCAAATTATCCGTGCAATATTCTCAGTAGTAGGTAAAGTTTCTTGGAAATCTGCCCACACATCGTTGAGATAAGAAAAGTCCAGTTGGTTTGTAACTTCTCGCTTGATGACATGTTTCACGTCCGACAAATTCAACACCATGCCATATTCGTCCACTTCTCCGCCAAGGGAGATCAATAAGACATAGTTATGCCCTTGTCCGGGAAATTTCGATCTAGCACCAAATTTTTCAATATTCTCGGCTTCACTGAGTTCTGATAGCCAATAACGATGACTTGCCGAAAACTGAGCGCGGCGATTAATAATGCATTTCATAAGTAATAAAACTTCAAATTTCTTAACCTTTCACCACTTCCAGCATAGACTAATTCCTGTGTCATTAGTCATTAGACCTGAATTGAAAATGGGAATGGGGAGTAGGGAGTAGGGAAAATAAATTTTCATTGCTCCAAGTGATTGCAACTCATGGAATCTCTTGCAAAAGTCCTTCTTTGCGTTCTCTTCTCTGCGCCTGCGTGAGATAAAAACTTAATTTCTGCAAGAAGTCTATTAGTAATTTGTGAATAACCAATGTCCCATGCCCCATGCCCCATACCCATTAACTTACAGATGCTTGTGCTTCACAGTGTAATCTCGTAGCTATGCGGAATAGTTCGTGACCCGTGTGCAAATAACGCTCATCGTAGTTTAAAGGAAAATAACCTAATTCATCGAGTCCATCTGCTAATTGATCGAGGCTGTAGTAGAGGTGAGCCGCTGTTCTTGCCAGACTGGGGGGATTGGGGAGGGAGCGAAAGGTAATTTGTGCCTGCTTCAAGTCTTCTCGACAGGTTCTTAAGTATTCCTGAAATTCATCCAATAACTCATCGTCAAAGGGATCGGCAGCTAATTGCTCCATTTGTTCTTCCAAGGAATAAAGAATAGTACAAAGCAAGCGATTTACTGGTTGATAAACTTGGTGTAGCCATTCCTCGACTTGCTCATCAACATCGCGTCCCGTTTTGCGTGTTGCTTGGTAACGTTTTTGCGCCGATGCTGTACGCTGTTGGCGATCGCTATCTAATCTTCCAGACTTATCTTGCAGTTGCTGGTCGTAATTGCGGCGATTTTGGTTGTCGCGTAAGACCTCATAGGCTGCATTGATGCGGATAATTTGTTCGCGATCGGCTGTTTCCTGATTACTGTCAGGATGAAACAACTTCACCAAGCGGCGATAAGCTTGCTTAATCTCCGCTTGGCTAGCATTTTGACTAACTTTGAGAGTTTCGTAATGGTTAGAAACGTGTTTAGAATTGACCATTAATTCAATTTATCGTTAGCTGACGCTAGCGGCTAACTTGGTCTCCAAGTCTTGGAACAACGGTGTACTGAGATACCTTTCTCCAAAACTAGGTTGAATCATTACAATTAAACGTCCTTGATTTTCTTGACGCTGAGCAACGCGAATTGCTGCACATAAAGCTGCTCCACTGGAAATTCCAGATAGTAGCCCTTCTTCTTTTGCCAAACGCCGACTGTAAGCGATCGCTTCTTCATCAGTGACGGTAATCACTTCATCAATCAATTTTATCTTTAGCACTTGGGGAATAAACCCAGCGCCAATTCCCTGGATTTTGTGCAGCCCCGGTCGTCCCCCAGATAAAACTGGGCTATTGGCTGGTTCAACAGCGATCGCCTTAGCATCAGGCTTGCGTGCTTTAATCACTTCTGCCACACCAGTGATCGTACCACCTGTACCCACTCCTGCCACAATTATATCTACTTGTCCATCAGTATCTTCCCAGATTTCAAGGGCTGTAGTTTCCCGATGCACTTTTGCATTCGCTGGATTGCGGAACTGCTGCAACATATAAGTATTGGGCATACTATTAACTATCTGCTGCGCTCGGCTAATTGCCCCACTCATGCCTTCCATTCCTGGCGTTAGTTCCAGTTCTGCTCCGAAAGCCCGCAACATTGCGCGTCGCTCTCCACTCATAGTCTCTGGCATTGTTAAAATTAACCGATATCCCTTAGCTGCTGCCGCCATTGCTAAAGCAATTCCAGTGTTTCCAGAGGTAGGTTCTACCAACACCGTTTTAAGAGGAGTAATCAGCCCTTCCTCCTCGGCGGCATTAATCATACTTACCCCAATTCGGTCTTTAACTGATGCCGATGGATTCATACTTTCTAATTTCACCACAATTTCAGCAACACATCCTTCACTTTGCGGAATACGGTTTAACTGCACTAGGGGTGTACGACCAACTAATTCTGTAATGTTACGAGCAATTCGCATAATTCATTCCTTAGTTAATTACTTATTGGTCATTGGTCATTAGTCATTAGTCATTAGAACATTCTAAAATCTCAAAAAGGATAATTTTTCGAGGTTCTCTCGTTAATAGATAGCCACCTTTTGACCCGCGCTGACTCTTGACTATACCCCCACGCCTCAGGGTTGCTAGTAGCTGTTCCAAATAGCGATCGGGTATGTTTTGTTGTGCTGCAATCTCTCGAATTTGCAGAGGTTCACCACTTTCGTAACGGGCGGCGATCTCTAATAATGCTAAAATTCCGTACTCAGATTTACACGATAGTTCCACAAGCAGTAACAAGTTAGGAGTTGGAAGTTAGGAGTAATTGCAATACGGTTTGGTTAAGGTTTTTTGATGAAAATTCTAGGTCACAAAGACGCGATAAATCGCTGTCTCTATGAAGGAATAATTATTGTAGAGACGGCGATTTATCGCGTCTGTTATCTTAACCGAACAGTATTGGGAGTCATTGGATTTTGGATTTTAGATTTTTCCTTCAATCCAGAACTCAAGTTGCGCTGTTAGCGCACCAAAGGTGTGACCCAAAATCTAAAATTGGCAAAGTTAGAAGTTTTTACTTCTTAACTCACAACTCCTAACTCACAACTCCTAACTTTTCTAGTATACTCCGGCTAACCACTGGGGTTTATTTGTTGCTACCAACAACAAAAAGCCCCGCCTTATGGCGGGGAGCAATTAAGTTAAATTATTGGCAGATTGTCAACGTTCTAGAAGGTGAAAGTTGTTCTCAGTGTACCGATAATCGCATCGTCGTTAGCGCTACTCTGACCAGGAGAGGTCAACCAAATCACACCAGGGGTGATTGAGATATTATCTGACACACGATATTTGTAGAAGCCTTCAAAGTGATAAGGTACATCATTGCCAGCAGCACCAACCAATCCTCGGTTACGTGAATAAGGTTCTGCACCAGCAAAAATACCTAAAACGTTACCTTTTTTACCGAAATCAGGTAACGCTATCCCAAGACCATAGCTCCAAGCTTCATAATCATCACCTGCACCGAAGCCTGTGACATCATGGTAAGAAACGAAGCCACTAACTGATAGTTTGTCGCTGGGTCTAAACGCAGCGGACACACCGTAGGAATTAGTTGAAGATCCGTTTGTCAGACTTAGAGCGTTAGCTTGTCGAGTACCTACAGAAACCTCAGGGTCTGTTGCGGAACCCGAGTTGAACAAGAAACCACCTGCGCCACTATAACCGTGGACGTAGGTTGCAGCTAAAGCTATGCGATTACCAACACTAAAGTTCAACTGTCCTAAAGCAGCATAGTCGCCGTTGGTAAGACCTGCACTGAGACTAGGATCGTTAGCTTCTGATGCCAAGTAACCCGCAGTGATTGAACTGTTACCCAGAATACCGCCACCTTTACCCAAAGGTATATTCAGCGCTATACCGGCACCACCACCAATTCGATAGATGGGACTTTCAGAAGCAAAGGTGGACAAAGCACCGTTACCGCCGTCGGTTTGATCGAAAAAGTAAGGGTTGTTGACGGCTGCATAATGGCTGTGTCGTCCGCCACTAGCTGCGAGGTAAACGTTGGCTGGTCCTATGAGAGCTTCATAAGTCAAACGGTCTATCTTGACGCTGTTGTTACCATCGCCAACACCGACTTGAAATGTTTGTGTGCCTTCAGCGGTATCGATCCCAACACCATTGTTATCAACTTGTGTAAAGGCTTGTGCATTACCAGCAGCAAGGCGGGTATGCAGCACATCTCTACCAGTGAAGCTGGTTTGCAAGTCTAAACGTACTCTATTTTGGAAGACGGTGTTGTTGTTATCACCGGTGTTTCCCCCAAACACGTCACTAACTGCAAAAACAGCTTCACCAACTAGTTTGGTGGTAGTAGAGAACTGATTGGCTTCTAATTCCGCAGTGCGTGCTTCTAAGGAATCTACACGACCGCGTAGGGTTGCCAATTCTGCGGAAAATTCTTCTTGTAAACGCTGTAAGGTTGCTAAGTCTTGTTTGGTTACCAAGTCAGCTGTTGCTGTGGCAATCAATTCGTTAACTCTATCTAAACAGGCGTTCAAACCAGCGGCAAATTCGTAACGGGTTAAAGCACGGTTACCACGATAAGTGGCATTTGGATAACCTGCAATACAACCATAGCGCTCAACCAGGGACTGTAATGCTTGGAATGCCCAATCAGTGGGTTGTACATCAGAAAATTGGGAAACTGATGTGACTTGAGACTGAGAGTTATTCTGGTTGCCTTCGTTACTGTAGCGGTTAACCTGATCTAAGGTTGTTTGAGCCAATATTTCTGGCTGTTGGGCAACTTCAGTGACACCTGGTTGTTCAGTTGGTGATACTTCAGTGGTTGTATTCGGAGCCGCGATTGCTGTTGTTGAAACTAGTAATGCTGCTCCCAAAACTGCTGGGCTAACCACTAAGGATTTCCACAAGAGATTAGACATCTTTTCTTTACTCCTCACACCTTGTATAGATAATTCGGTTCGTTGCACCTAATTCTTAAAAATGCGGCATCTCATTGAAACCTGTGGATGAGGCATGTTTGCCTCTAATACGATTTTAGTTTTCGCAAAGCTAATAAACGATTAATTTCTAGTTAAAAATTGATGTGATTAACTTATGCAAAAACATATCCATATATCAAAATATTATAAAACATGAAATTTAGATGGCAAGATTGAAGCGAACGCCTTAATAACTGTCACACATCAGCCATTTATATATCCAAGTAGGGAGTAGGCTTTCGGGCGATCGCTAATCCTAACTTAAGCTAAATTTTTGAAAGCTTTAGACACCCAGCAGCTTCTGGGCAGAAATCAAATGTTGCATCTAGCCTTGAAAATCAGAAATTATCACCATTGGCAATGCGATCGCTCGGTTATACCAACGAAGTTCGTCTAGTATTGTTGGAACAAAGACAAGATCAAAAAACCAATTGCAGTTATAAATAAGTAAATAAAAATCAAGGATTGGGCATGGCGTATGGGGCATTGGGGGGAGTGGGGAGAGAATTTCACCCCACCTCCCCATCTTTGCCATACCCCATGCGCTATGCCCAACCTCATATCAGGAGAAATCAGTTACTGAATTTCGGAAATCACCCCAGCAAGATCAAAGTCATTCTGGGTCAGCCCACCTGCATCATGTGTTGTGAGTGTAATCTTGACTTTGTTGTAAGAAATCTCTATGTCTGGATGATGTCCTGATGATTCAGCAGGTTCCACTAGCTTATTGACAAACTCAATTGCTTGGATAAAATCCTGAAATTTGCGAGTGATCTGCAACTTTGCCCCTTCAACTGCCCAACCTGAAAGAAGCTTTGCCTGTTTTTGAATTTCCGCTTCAGTTAGTAGTTCTGCCATATTGAAAAATTCCTAGCTATATGTTGGTTACATATTGGATATCATGAAACCAAACCTTTTTGATTCTGCACACAGAAGGATGGGAGGGTGAAACTTTACTAATTTAAGCTTCGGAAAAAACTATAAGACGATGGTATCTGAGCTTTCAAAAGCAACCACTGATCAAACAAAAATTACCCATAAAAAACTATCCGCTCTGATTTAGATCGGGAGATCTAAGTCAGAGCGGTCTAGCGGGTCTTCAGGTTGCAACCAGACTGCCGGAAGGAACTCCGAGCTTAGCCTAGCTACTTGAGCTAACTTAGTCTCTCAAGATGACTAAGGCTAACTTTTAGAGAACAGCCCCGGCACACAGCCGGCTAACTGCAACCTGATGACCCATGCTTTTACTACTTTCTATCATGGGCATCACCTCCTTGTTGCCTAAGCGGTCTTAGTCTCAAAGGGACAGAGCATTTCGCTCCGGGTTTATAACCTCTACCTAACATAACACATAAATTTAGAGTATTAGCCATAAACACAAAAAAATCTCCCACTAAAAGGCGGGAGATGACTGGAGAATGAAGAATATTAACACCTTCTTGGCATCAGCCAAGGAGATTATTTCATCTGGGTGGTGTCAATATATCGCCAACCACAACCCTGATTCTGGTTATGGTCGGCTTTTGTGATTAGAGAGCGTTACCGCGAGGTAGAACTTCCTCAGGGAATACAAATTGTTCGTGGATCTGATCTTGAGGAGCCATCCAAGCGCGGATACCCTCATTCAGCAAAATGTTTTTGGTATAGAAAGTTTCAAACTCTGGGTCTTCCGCCGCCCGCAATTCTTGGGAGACGAAATCATAAGCCCGCAGGTTGAGTGCCAAACCAACAATACCAA
>NZ_JACJSJ010000159.1 GCF_014698115.1 Nostoc sp. FACHB-973 | reverse complement strand
GAAATGGTTGATAAACTAATCTCAGTTGCACTCGACTTAATAAATCCTCAACATTTAAGAAACTGGTTTGCTAGTTGTTGCTACTGTACCTCATAGCAGCCGTAAATGCTGTACTTTCAGAGGAGTATCGTAATATTGGGGGTGTGAAGCAGACAATTGCTACAACCGCAGATGATTTTTACGGCAAATTAACCCAACAAGAAAAAGACTTAGTGCGGAATATTTTCGTGCGATTGACCCGTTTGGATGAAAATGCTGTAAAGATAGAAAACTCACGGGATACACGGAAACGAGTTGAATTTGAGACATTGATATTTGACGATAGTGATACAGATATTACTAGGAATTTGGTGGAACGTCTGGCAGGGGCAGGTAAGCGATTAGTAATCACTAGCGTCAACGAGGTAACTCAAAAACCAGAAGTGGAAGTTGCCCACGAAGCATTAATTAGATATTGGTCAAAGCTACGTGGCTGGCTAATTGAAGACCGAGGTGGCTTACTGTTACGACAACGTACTGAGAAAGAAGCAGAGGAATGGGAAAGCACAGGTAAAAAAGAAGACCTATTATTACTTCAAGGTAGCCGTTTACAGGAAGCAGTTGGATTATTATTAGGGAAAGGGAGAGTTCGTTTAAATAAGTTAGAAAAAGGCAGGGATTATGTTGTTGCTTGCCAAAAGCTTCAGGAACGTAAGAGGTCTGAGCTAGAGAAACAACGTGACGAAGCACTAGAAAACCAAATCACTACCTTAACTGCTTTAGCTGAAGCTCGTTTTCAAGATGATCAGCTTGGGGCACTGGTACATATTTTGAAAGCAGGTAGAATACTTCAACAATTGAGAGATTCAAAGTCGCCGTGGATGCAACAAGATGATCATTTTCAAGCTGAGGTGATCCTTGTGCAAATCCTGGGGAAAATACAAGAATCTAATCGTTTAGAAGGGCATCAAGGCGATATTCGCTCAATAGACTTTAGTACTAATGGTGAGATCGCAACAGTAGATGGAACTGGAACAGTCATGTTCTGGCAGCAAAATGGTGAAAAACTGGAGACATCTCTGCCACCGAATTTGGGATACTCTTCAGTTGTCTTTAGACCCAATAGTCGAGAGATTGCAGCAGCAATTGAAGACACAATATATCTTTGGGATCTAGATAACGAGGAGCCAATTAAAAGCCTTTCAAAAAATACAGGATACATTCAAGCGATAGCCTTCAGTTCTGATGGTAAAATGCTCGCTACAGCCAGTATGGAAGGTGATTATGATAATTATAAAGAAACGAACACCTTACACCTCTGGAATCTGGATGATGGCAGCTTAAACACTTCGGATGATAAAGCTCAGGTTTGGAAGGGAGTACACGTCCAACTAGCAACCGCTTTCAGCTTTGATGGCAAGATGATTGCATCAACCGGCTGGGGGCAACCAGAACTCTGGAAGATCGACGGCAGTTGGCATAAAACGTTGGAACAAGATGGTGGGTCAAGTACAATCGCTTTTAGCAATGATGGTCAGATGATCGCCACGCAAGCAGGAAACATTGTCAAGCTTTGGAATATAGATGGTGCTTTCCTAAGAGATATGAAAAGTCATATTGACAATATCTGGAGTGTTAGTTTCAGTCCCAATAGCGAGATGCTGGCCTCTGCTAGTAATGACACTACGGTCAAACTTTGGGACAAAAACGGCTCTCTGCTAAAAACTCTTCACGGACATAGAGCAACTGTTCGTGCTGTACGGTTTAGTTCAAACGGTGATATCCTCGCCTCAGCCAGTGATGATGGAACTGTTAAACTTTGGAAACTAGGTGGCACACCAATAAAAATTCTCCCCGATCATACTGATATTGTTTACACAGTTCGTTTTAGTCCTAATGGCACCATACTTACGACGAGTGGTCACGGATTTGTTAACGAATGGAAGTTAGATGGCACACTACTGGAAACAAAAAAAATTCATAATGGTCCAATTTCTACCCTAGAATTTAGCTCCAATGGGATGATGGTAACGACCAGTGGGGATAGAGGTGTCAAACTTTGGAATTCAGATGGCTCCCTTCTAACTGACCTACGTGATGAAAGGGGTGCTGTAGCGCATCAGGGTGAATCTTTAAGTGCAAGTTTTAGCCCAAATAACCAGATAATTGCTACTGGCGGTGTAAGCAGGATAATTAAGCTCTGGAGCACAGATGGCTCGTTCATGAAAAATCTCGGAGAGCACGAGGATATAATTTTGGGAGTAAGTTTTAGCCCTGACAGCAAAACAATTGCTTCAGCAAGTTTAGATGGAACAGTTAAACTCTGGAGTATAGACAGTTCAAAGGTAGAAACACTTCCAGGAACAAAAGTTAAATTTGTTGGAATCACTTTTAGCCCTGATGATGAACTCAATAACCAGATAATTGCGGCAGCAGCAGTAGATGGAACGGTTAGACGCTGGAAAAGAGATGGCACAGAACTTCCACCCCTCGAAAGACATGAAGATGTTGTTCGTGCAGTATGCTTTAGCCCAAACGGTCAGTTAATTGCCACAGCCAGCTATGACAAGACGGTTAAACTCTGGAATAAGGATGGCACATGGAAGAAAACCTTATATGGGCATACCGACCATGTGAATGCAGTAGCTTTTAGCAAAGATGGTAAAACACTTGCCTCAGCCAGCAACGACAAAACTGCAATTCTGTGGAATGTGGAACAAGAAATGGGGCTAGATCGATTAATTGACTATGGATGCGACTGGATTTCAGGCTACTTAACGAATAATCCCAATGTGAGTGAGGGCGATAAAAAAGTTCTCTCTGAGGAAAATTTCCCCCTTTTGAAATATGAGGCTAAAAAAACAATCAAACGCGAAATCCTGATTTTTTCGTTGGTTCTTAACTTTCGTTGCGATCAAGAGTAATTTAGATGCGTTTGCCCTGGGATGGGAGCGAGTCGCAGATTATGCCTCCCCGTTTTCAGAAAGTAATTCGTCGTTGCGCGGTATCAATGCAAGAGAATCTTGATCTAGTACTATAACTTATTCAAGAAAGCCAAAACTTTTTCTTGCCAAAAATTAATACGATTTGCTCTTGTTGCTGGCTTGCCCATGAGGTTAGACCATGTTTTATGATTTGCAGGGCTAGGATGAGGGAACTCAAAATGATTTCCGCTTAACCCTATGCTGTTTACTGCTGCACTTGCTACTTGTCCCCAAGTGAGAATGGCAAGAGGTTCAAAAATTTCTAACTCTGCCTTCAAAACTTTAATGAAACGCTCTTGGTCTTGTTTAATTAGAGGAATATTATGGTTTCCATTATTGGACTCGCTAACCCAAATTTTAAACACATCTGTCAAATAAACTCGATATCCCTCATTTAGTAAAACTCGGATCAGGTCAAAGTAAAGCCTCGTACTGCGATGTTTTTCACGGCAATAGTTTAGGTGTAAAGCGTATGGCGTTCCAATAGTAATTTCTTCTACTCTTTCTTTACTTTGCCGTCGAGGGTCTTGTCCAAGTATAACAACTGTTCTTTTTTCCAAAAAATTATCATTTTGTTCAAGTATACTGGGTATATCCACTCCGATTAGCCAAGCGTCATCATAGGATTTTTGAAAACTTTCAGTAGATGAACGAAAAATATCTCTAGAAAGAGTGTGTTCAGGAAAGCCTTCCATCTCAAACTCTTTTCGCATTATTTCATATAGTGGATATAAATGGTTTTGTGGAATAGTAAAAACTTCAGATAACTGCTGGTACAAATCCTCAAACTCATTGCCTCTAAACTGTGAAAATAAATACTCAGACATAATATTAATATTGTAGATAAACTATTCAGATAGATTACCCACTTTCACCAACAAACAATCAAAAAGTATAATAATTATTTAGTTTTTTGAGTACAAATACCAGAGATAATTTAACTATGACATTTTATTAATAAGTCTTAAGTTAATTGCTTCCAGTCCCAATCCAATGGCATTTGAACGACAATTATGAGTAAACCTCTTTTCCATCCCGAAGAGTCAGACTTCCATTCGTCTATTCAGGAGAATCTAAAACAGCTTTCTGCTCTGTTGGGATTTCCTTTAGACGAATCATCAGTCATAGAAATATACCAGAATGCGTGCGATCTACTGAGCCACGTTTCTCCATCACCTCTTACTCTTGCCCGCGTTGCCGGAACATTACTCGTCTACCGAGTCACGGACACAGAACCGGAAGAATTTGAGTGGTTCAGCACCCAAGTAAAACAATGTCTGGATGAAGAAGAAGTTGAGGAGTTGATTGAATCCATACATCGCACGGATGCTTTGTAATCGCTGAAAAAGCAGCAGTCTCGCCCACATCGGATACAGCCGCATTATCGAGAGTAATTCCACTGCATTAGCTTGAGGCGTATACACAGTTTTCCCAGACAGCGCAATCACAATCCTTTGCCACCTCGCCCACTCAAAGGGAGCGAACATCTACGGTGGGCGAAACAGCGCCATCACAGTAGACTTGGCCTGTTGTGCCTCCGGCTTCCTCTCTTCCTTGCAAGCTGCCACAAACACGGCTTCCGTTGACTTGACTCCCTTCCAAGTGCGTAACGCTTCTTTGAGATAGGCGATAGCCGAAGGCTTAAGCTTCGCTTATCGCACAGTTTTAGAATGAGCCAGTGGCAAAGATAACCTTATTTCGTTAGTTCGGTTCCACTCTCAAATAAAATTGTGTAGCCACAAACTTGGTATCTCTCTTGGTTGGATCTATGTTTTCTACTACCTCAGTTTTACCTACAGCAATCAAACCTTGATCAAAAATTTCGTTTGTTGCTGCGTCAAGTTGTTTTTGTGTTGCACCAGTTTGACTCAAATCAATTGACGAAACTTGAGCAGTCTTAGGTTTATTTAGAACCAGATTATCTGTAGAGAAGCAAGGAGTTGTGATGCAACGAATGCCATTGTCTTTTAATGCCACAAAAGTACCTTTTGCTGGGGCAGTTGTCGCCGCATAGAAGGCTTCTTTTACTCTCAAATTCCCAAACTCACCGAATCCAGAAAAGGTTGCTGGAACGATGTTAGCTCTGAGAACCACACGGCTACCATCATCATTTTGAATTTTTATTAGTTCGTAAGGCGAGACTTTCAGCGAACTCCAATCAATTGCAGACACATAGCATTCGGAGCGAAAAACACCATCTAAGCAAGGAGTAGCTTTCAAGTTGACTTGTTTTATAAAATACCCACCGCATACTGGAGAAGCACATTTGCGAAAATCTCTCCGTATCGTATAATATCCCCATTGGGGAAACTCTTGATTTTTGACAGTGGCTGCAACAGAATCAGTAGTCTCTGGAGCAGAAATATTTTGCGCCGATACTTTGGAGAAAAATCCGTTGGTGACTATTATTGCACCTAATAAAGGAATAATTGAGGCTTTGTAGTTCAATGATTGTTTGTTCATGGTAGTTTTCGATTTTATTTGAGGGTTAAATACCTTTGTTAAGAGCAGGGTTGACAGCATTTCTGGCAAAAACTGCCAAAATTACCTATACACAAGCTCGTAGTTGACAAGGTAGATTGGAATACCATAACTTTTACACTACTGACAATAGGTTAAAAAACCTTACAGGAAACCTTAAAGGAATTTTAAGAACTCATTGTTTTAGCCAAACTTTGTCCCAGAATCACCTGACTGTACGCCCAATCTCTGCATTTAGCCAAACCTGCGATGGCGCGCCCGCCGGAGGCGATCGCACAAGAACAGCAAAAGCCGACTCAAGCAGATCATTGAGTTTGCAGACTCCGATTTCGAGGGTGGGATCACCCCAGTAAAAATTCACCACAACCGTAATAATTCCCGTTTATCCCACCAACACCCCATCCACAATCGCAACCCCCCACTGCGGAAACTTCACTAGCACCTTTTTAATCACAATCTGCAAAGCAGGGTCATCCCAACACTCTTGCAAAAAATCAAACCCCGGATTCTCCCCTGAATTCGCCACCACCTTGAGTTTCTGCATACGCTCCGGTGGCGCATTTGCCCTTGCAACAATCGCCTCATGTGACCATTTTTCAGGATTTACAATAGACGCGGCGGAACTTTCACCCTCATGGTTTGCTTTGACTTCTCCACCCGAATTTTCAGTCATCAACTCAGCAGAGGGGCGACTCGGTTCTATTTTTTGATCTGCGATCGCTGAAGTTAAAGAAAATTCAATTTGGGCAGGCGACGCGGCGGAACAAGTACCTTCATGATAGTCTTTCGGCTCAACACAACGATCCTGGTTTTCTTCTTCCAACGAAGAAGCGGGATTACTTTGTACAGCATCCACGAGCGCCAGCGTCGTGCAGCCCGTTAGTTACCTGTGGTAACTCTTTCTCTTCTTCCACACTCAAGAGTGTGAGTATGTCTTGGAGTGCTTACTATGAAATGTCATCTGCGGCTTTAATTAAATCGGCTGCTTTTTCGCCAATCATAATAATGGGCGCGTTTGTGTTGCCCCTAACCAGAGTTGGCATGATCGATGCATCCGCAACCCGCAATCCCTTAACCCCATGTACTCGCAGTTTGGGGTCTACCACTGCCATTGGGTCAGTGCCCATTTTGCAAGTGCCAGCCGGATGATGTCCCGTACTGCAAGTTTCCCGGATGTAGGCAACGAGTGCTGCATCGCTAGTCACATCAGCACCTGGAGCAATTTCCTTACCGCCAAACTCATCAAAACCACAGAACTGAAACAATTGCCGCATTAATCGAATCCCGGCAATGAGCTTTTGCACATCAGCTTCACTTTGCAAATAGTTCATCCGCAGAACTGGAGGGTCTTTGGGGTCAGATGAGCGCAAACTGACACTGCCAATGTTTTGGAAATGAGTCAAAGAGACGACACCGGTGAATCCCCAATCAGGGCGAACATAACCAGGCGGTAAATATATATCGGGACCGAAGAAGAACTGGACATCGGGTGCAGCCTCCAGATTGCCCTCGCTATGTAAAAAAAGTCCGGCTTCAGACACATTGCTGGTGATGGCAGGGTATACCTCTTGAGTCGTCTGTTGAACTATTGGAAAGATAAGGTGGTCTTGCAGGTTTTGACCAACTCCTGGCAAATCAGCCACGACAGAAATTCCTAGTCCTTGCAGGTATTCTGCATCGCCAATGCCGCTTTGCAGCAGCAACTTGGGTGACTCGAACGCGCCCGCACTTAAAATTACTTCCTGGTTGACCCTGACCTGATGCAGCATTCCCTCGTGCAGATATTCCACTCCAACAGCGCGAGTTTGCTCAAACAACAAGCGAGTCACCAACGCTCCTGTCATTATGGTCAAATTAGGACGCTGAAGAATCGGCAAAAGGAAGGCAGCGGCTGCACTGTGCCGAAAGCCATCTTTGATTGTCACCTGATAAAGTCCGGTTCCTGACTGCTGCATCCCGTTGAAATCAGGATTGTAGTCGTATCCCATTGCTACACAGGCATCGACAAAGCGTTGGGATACTACAGCAGGGGAAATCGGATCACTGACGCTCAACTCACCATCGACCCCGTGGTAAGCATTGGCACCACGTTGCTGGTTCTCAGATTTTTTAAAATAGGGCAAAACATCTTGGTACGACCAACCGGGATTTCCTAGTGCCTGCCAGTGGTCATAATCGTAAGGATTGCCCCGGATATAAATCATAAGATTAATTGAACTGCTGCCCCCCAAAACTTTGCCACGGGGACAAAACATTTTGCGATAATTCAAGTACGGCTCTGGTTCAGAGAAATAGCCCCAGTCCACTTCGGAGCCTTGTAGATTGACACATTCTGGCGGAATATGAATCTCCGGTTTCGTATCCGCATTGCCTGCTTCAAGGAGTAACACGGTTGTATCACTGTTTTGTGACATTCGGTTGGCGACAACGCAGCCTGCCGAACCCGCACCAATAACAATGTAGTCATACTTAGAATTTAACTTCATCTTGAAAACCTGTGGCAGAAGCATGAAGGGCAGAAATGCATAGCACACTTGATATCGGCAAATCGATTACTCATAAGGCTTTTGGGTGTCGGGTGTAGCGACGTTCCCGGCAGCGTTGCCTAGAAAAGAAGTTTATTAAAATTCGCACTTATTGTTAATTATAATATTTATACAATAATAGCTGATTTATACAAAGAATTATTTCAGTAATTGATACGTCTGCAACTTTACTCAAGCTACGAAGTAAATCATCTGGTCGTAAACAAGAGAACTCTTGCATAAATGTTTTGTGGTATGACAAGCATTTATTTTAATCTGAGTTGGGGTTAAGAAGATGGAAGTAAAAACCACTCCATCTGAAGATCGGGTTTTTTAGGTTGAGGACAATAGGTAATTAATCTACACGGAACATTAACCCAGAAATTAACGGGACTTCGATGCTTAAAATGTTCAATCTAGAGATAGGTGGCCAAATTTCTGCGATGCCGAATAACCCGTCGTAGACATCGCTAAAAGTCTCCACATAAACACTTTCCACGCTAAATGCTAAATTTTATTTAGCCACCCAGCAGGAGTTTTCTTTTTCTTATGTGGTTCTGGTCTGCCGATTCTGTAGAACAAGAATTATTTGATTTGTATGCCCCAGCCCTGCAATCGCTCGGTGTAAATTTTAATGATGAGCAACTCCAAGACACTCTAGAAGCAGCAAGCTATGGCTTAGAAGATGCTTTCAGGAGCGCAATCGTTTATATACTCTGGCTCGAAGAAAACCTAAAGCCGATCTACCCGACTGCGATACTAATAGAGGCACTGGCAAATCAATGGCGCACCAAGTACTGGAAGCCGGAGTATTTAGAACTTGAACAGTTGCTCTCAAGAGGAAAGCGTTGGTGGAGGGCAGCAGTGGATATGTGGGGTTACGACGAGCGTAATCAACTGGTTGCAGACATATTTTACGACCACGGGCAGGAATTTATTAAGTTCCGAAATGGGAAAGAAATTCTAGTTGACACTGCTTATAAGTGGGGATGGGAGCGAGTCGCAGATTATGCGTCCCCGTTTTCAGTAAGTAATTCGTCGCTGGGCAGTATTAATGTAAGAGAATCTTGATCTACACCTTCTGCATTAGTAGTATGCACCGTCAAGCAGCAATCGCTTTAGCTGAACGAGTAGCAATTGCTTCACTTGACCATTTTTAAGGAGAGAAACGTAAAAATCGTTTATTATATAGTATTTTCTGTTCAAGTATTTTACCTTTGCTGAATAGACTGTATGCCCATCCCTGATTACCAAGCTATAATGCTGCCGTTGCTGAAGTTTACGACTGACCAAAAGGAACATTCATTACGGGAAGGAATTGAGGCTCTGGCGGTTCACTTCCAATTAACCGAAGAAGAACGCAAAGAACTACTGCCTAGTGGTCGCCAACCGACTTTTGATAATCGTATAGGATGGGCACGCACTTATCTCAAGAAAGCTGGGTTAATAGAATCAACTAAGCGAGGTTATTTTCGTATAACTGATAGGGGATTCGATGCTGTTAAAACTAATCCTGTTGAAATTAATGCTAAATTTTTAAAGCAATTTCCTGAATTTCTAGAATTCCAAAATTATAATCAGCAATCAGAGCAATCTATATCTAATGGTAGTGAAGTCGAGCTAGATACAAGTCGTACACCAGAAGAAAATTTAGAGATTGCTATTCAAAAGCTAACAAGGGATTTAGCATCAGATTTACTACAGATAATTAAGAATTCTCCACCAGCTTTCTTTGAAAAACTAGTGGTAGATTTATTAGTCAAAATGGGATATGGCGGTACTCGCAAGGATGCTGGTAAAACAGTTGGTCGTAGCGGTGATGGCGGAATTGACGGTATCATCAATGAAGATCGTCTTGGTCTGGATGTAATTTATATCCAAGCCAAACGTTGGGAGAATTCTATAGGTCGTCCTGAAATTCAAAAATTTGCTGGAGCTTTACAAGGGTTCCGTGCAAAAAAAGGTGTATTTATAACAACATCAACTTTTACAAGTGAAGCTAAAGACTATGTTTCAAGGATTGACACTAAGATTATTTTGGTTAATGGTGAAACTCTGACTCAGTTAATGATAGAAAATAATGTTGGTGTTACGCCATTTGCTGTGTATGAAGTCAAAAAAGTTGATTCGGATTATTTTACAGATAGTTAAGTAGTTTTTTAAGCAAATGGATGATTTGGGTTTTCTCCTTGTTGTCTCATTTCATATTCTTTAATAAATTGATTTAATGCAATCTTTTGATTTTCTGTTAATTGGCTTTGGTTAGCTAAATCTTTAACCCTAGTAATTATCTCATCTGTACTTAAATAAGATGATAACCATTGAGGATCAAGCCTGTATCCTTGTACTACACTAAGAAAATTTTCTAATAAGTAGATTAATTTTTGGTCTTCTTGGATAACTTTTTTTACCCATTGCCTTACTTCTTCTACATTACCTGAATCACGCCAAAAAGCTAAGATACGACGTAGTTTTGGCACTTTAAGCAAAGTTTCTTCTTGTGCAGCCTCTCGTACTTTATTTAAAGCAAGCTTTTCAATTCCTTCTAATTGCTGTGCATTCAAAATTCTTTGGTCTTCAGGCTTATCTCTTCTATCTTCATACTTTCCATGCTGCGATCCCAGAGATACAACTTGGTTGACTATTGTTGCAATTGCATGACCGTTTAATATGACTTTTTTTAATATCTGATCTCGTTCTGTTTTGTCAATCCGTTCTAGAAGTTGATTTATTAAAAATTCTATTTCATATTCATTACCTATGGAAGCGAAAGAGTTTTTTTCATCTTCAACATTCCAAAGTTGATCCCCGACTTCAAGAAAAGCCTGTAAAACGGACTCTACGCAATCTAGAGGAATGTCTTTATTCACATAATCTCTTAGACGATCTAAAAATACTCGAATTCTACTTATACCATCAGAGCGTATTTGATTAGATAGTTCTACCAGTTTAGCTCCAAACACTTGACAATTATTCACTAAAGCTAATACACTTTGCATTTCTGAAATGGATATATCACCTTCAGGTACTGCCAAGCGAAAGTAAACAGGAAAGATATCTGCACTACATATATGAAGATATCTTCGTTTATCTGTTAAATAGCTATCTCCCCACAATACATTCGCATTACCGACTTTTGGAAAAATTTTGGTCACTATAAATTTAATTGCATCCCTATCTTTTTCGTTAACTTGATTAACCCAATGTTTATGAAATTCTTTTATTTTTTCATCAGTCATGGCAATACTTGACGGCGTTAAAAACCTAAGCCCAAAAGTGAATAAACTTGGATTATTACAAATGGTATTATAGATAGTTGGATAAAATAACCTAATAGTTTCAATAGCAACAAAATCAACGAAATTAACTTCTCCTTTAACCCCTGGGTATGTCACCATCAATGTATTTATTAAACGCAGTATACTACGAGGTGTAGTAATAAAATTCTCTATCCCTTGCCAATAAATATCTGCCCAATATTTTTGCTGAAATAGTTTTTCTGGTGTGTCAGAGATTATTTTATCTAGTTGGCTATCAAATAATCTGGAAAGCTGTAGTCTATCAGGGAGTGGGAGTTCAAAAGAAACCTGAACAATTTTCTCAAGATAAACTTCTCCATTTATTTTCTGTATTTCCTCAAGAGCTTTGACAACAACTTCTTTATCAAAAAGTAAAAGGTAAACAACATTAGGAAAATTAGCAACTGCTTTAATGACTCGAAATAGTTGTCTAATTTCTTCAGCAGTTAGTCTATCTATATCATCAATAACAACCAAAATTCGCTTTTGCTGCTTTTTTAATATTTTTTCTATTTCTTCTTTTAATTTATGTATATCCTTTGGACTAATCACTGTTTTTACTGTTGCAGCAAAACCTTTTGTCCATAAACCTGGAACTGTAGAAACTCTCTCTGCGAAACTTTCTATCTGGTTTTTAAATTTTCTCCCAAGGGATTGCCATTTCTCGTATAACACACCTGATAATTGCTCAAAAAAGCTTTTAGTAAGGTCTTCCTGCCCTGAAAACCACCAAGGATTATACGGCACAATTATTGGCTGTTCCTGCTCAGGCTTTTGCTTGAGGTAGTGTATTATGAAATTTAATAAAGTTGACTTACCTGAACCCCAAGGAGCATAAACCGCTATTACGAATCCATCTGGTGGAGACATTTTGCAGATGCTTTCTGCAAGATTCTTGGCAAATGGAGCATAACCTAATTTGTCATCTTTTGGGTCACTTAGAGGTTTATCTGCGGATAAAATATTTAAAGTATCAGGCTCCAAACTGAAGCTATCTTGCCCTTCAAACATACAGTTATGCTCACATGAAAATTTTTACTGGTTCCAGTGTAAACTTTTTATCATGCTGTACTGTAATATATAAACAAAATTAAATTTTGCTAAATAATCACGCAGATGCAAATTGAAACGCTGAAATATCAAAGCTGATATACAAAAGTAGTGACGCAATCTGCACAGCATTAAAGTGGAAGCATTTGCTAAAGTATACTCCTTCTTTTTGATAGCACTCGCTACTCCTCCCACTTCACCAGCCCACCATCCGCCGTCACCAACCCCCACTGCGGATACTTCACCAGCAACTTCTTGATCACAATTCGCAAAGCCGGATCATCATTCCAACATTCCTCCAAGAAGTCAAACCCCGGATTCTGCCCCGAATTGCCTGCTACTTTGAGTTTCTGCATACGCTCCGGTCGCATATTTGACCGCGCAACAATCGCCTCATGCGACCATTTTTCAGCACTGGGGACAGGTGTGGCGGAAGCTTCACCCTCATTCACCGCTTTCACTTCTCCACCCGAAACTGAACTTTCATTCATTAACTCAGCAGAGAGGCAACTCGGTTCTATTTTCTGATCTGCGATCGCTGAAGTTGAAGATTTTTCCCAACTGGTCTAAAAGCTTGCCAGAATTACTTCCAGTCCCAATCTTCATTAAATGTTGCGCTTCATCGAGGATAACCGCACGTACACCACGTTTGGTCATCGCCTCTTCTAATGCGTGGCGCAGTTCTGGAGAATCATTAAACTGGGAAGTCTTGCTACTACGTCCACGCCCTTTTTTCTCCCATGCCTCCGACGTATCGATGTCTACAATGCTACGACGCTCGTAGAATGGCTCGTCCAAAAGCTTGAGCGCAGTCCGGTAATAGTCAGTTCGATTAAACACGCCACTGTCAGGTGGACGTGTCTCTATGAGCAAAAGAGGTAATTGAGGTACATAACCGTTGCGGTAGCTTGAGTCATTTGATACAGAATCCTCACTGTGAGGAGCATTTAAACGTCGAGCAATTTGCCGTATCATTGTCGTCTTGCCCACACCACTTGGCCCATAAACCAACACATGAGCAAATCCAGCAGGTTCTCTAATCGCACGCATGAGCAGCATATCTACCCGTGCTAACTGTGGATGTAAAACTGCATACTCCTTAAATTGAGTAAGTAAGTTTATGTTATTGCTAGAGCTTCCGTTAAGGTTTAAATCCATCTATTTGTATTCCGCTAATATTGGCAGTGAACTTAGATCCAACGGTTCAACGTTTCGAGATGGTACGTGCTGCGATGTAACATCTGAACTCTGTTGTGCCAATACAGCAAATGTTGAATGAACTTGGTTTACTGATGGGTCAGAAGAATTACTAGACGTTAAATTGTCTAGTAAGCGTTTACTTTCCAAATCACGCAATCTTTGCAACAACAAGGCTTCATGTTCTTGGACATTGGCAATGAAGTCAGCTAAATGTTTGGCATTCAAATTCGTCGCCGTGGCGCTACGTTTGTTCAATTGCCTAATTTCTTGTGCCGCTAACAACACTTCTTTTTCAGTGCGTCCAACGAAAGTACTGTAATACTGAGAGATACATCTCACCCAACGCCCATCAACATAGGCGTAAGCAACTCCCATATCAAAAGGGTCGTAGCGTACTGGTACTAATGTTTTTTCTACATTTGGATTGCGGAAAGCATCACTCCAATAGTAGAGATAATTGACTTTAATCCCTTGTCCCGGCTGAACTTTCGCCTGACCTTTGGGCGTGGAAGGACGTGTTGCCATAAGGAACTCTTCGTTATAAGCAATTCTTCGGTGCAAGCGTTCTCCGGCAATTGACAACCCTTCGTTATAAACAACGCCTGGAGATGCACCTAATGAGTCGTGATGATTTGAGTCGTAAATGGAGTAAGCCCACTGGGTCAAGTAAGTATATAAATCCCCCAAATTCCAGACAGCTAACTGTTTTGGGTCAACAGTTTTGGTGAGTTGGCGGGGCTGTTTACTTGCTTGGGTATTACCTAGTAGGTTATAGATAAATTCAGTATTTGTCGTCCCAAATAATCGTTCAATTACTGACCCAAAGCGGGGTTTGCCACCAGGTCTTGTTTTCTTGGTGCAGTGGTAGCGTGCCAGCAAGGTGTCAAAGTATATACTGTGGAATTCTTTGCCACCATCTACAACCAATGTTGAGGGAAAACGACCTTGGCGCTGGACTAAAATACGTAGCCCCATCATGCAAGACCTGTAAGAAGGTGCATCAAAAGTCAGATAAACTGCCAATATTCGCCGGGAATAGGCATCGGTCAGTAATGTTAGCCAAGGTCGCCCCAGTAAGCGACCTGTAGCAAGTGATCGTAATTCAATATCAAGTTCGGTATGGTCGATATGAACTATCTCCAGAGGACGGTTTCCGTGAGGACGTGTATTTAAAGCTAGTTCCCAGACAAAAGGCTCTGTTGCGTATGCGGCTTTTGCTCCCTGACGCTTTAATGTCTGCTCATGGATTGGGCGTTTTTTTAAACGCTGGTAGAAAGTCCGGTTACTAAGGGGTTGTATATTTAATGCTGTACAGGCTCTAACATACGCCCGATATACTGAAGCACCTGTTGCTTGTCTTGGTGTTTCAAAATGCTCTTTAAGAAATTTATCTAATAATTCACTTGAATCTGTGGGCGATTTTGGTTGACGATTCCCTTGCTGATGTGTGCGTGGTAGTAACCCAACATAACCGCAACCATAACTCGCTTCTGCTTCACGGAACTGTTGTACCCATCTACGCAAGGTACGCTCTTTGATGTCCTTATAGATATCTGTATGGCGCTGGAAATATGCTTGTACTATATTAAATTTTCGGTTCGCTTCTTTTAAGTGAACAGGAGAAGCGGCCTCCATTAAAGCCCGTACTGTTTCATTTATAGTTGCATCTGTAACTCCGTTATGGATTTTAATGGTGCCACTGTCGAATAACTGGAGAAAAAATGCTGTGGGTAACTGTATTGGGAAGCCGGACTCTGGTAATAGCGTGGTTGTGGTCTCGCCATAGTTAACTAAAGTCCATAGCGCCGAATCCCACTCAAGGGCTGTGTTAGGTAGCAGTGTTGTGGGACTACTGGGAGTATTCTTTGTAGTTACTTCTACAACAGATGCGTGTGTATAAGCGTCATGATTTTGTTGACTTACCCATAATCGTGTCCTGTAATGTTCAACTAAGGGGACAGCAGACAAATCCACGTACAGAAGCTCAGTTGCAATCATGATGTATATGTCATTGGCACATACATCATTTAATTCTTGTAGCAATGCCGCAATTGTTATTCCTGGATTTGCTTTTAGGTAAGCCAGAACTGTCGAATGTACATCTGTTGTCAAATTTGATTTAAATCCCAGGTAATCTGACAAAAACATCAAGTTCTGGGTAAAGACAGGATTCAATTCGGCATCAGTACGAACGCAATATTTTAGACCAAATTGTGATGCGTGTGCTTCTCCTGGTGGGCAACGCCAATGACCGGATGCTGTTTTTTGATAACGCCCAGGATATTTTTGTGCTAATTTCTCTAGTTCCTTAACTGTTTTCCACTCCTCCCAGCAAGCGCCATCATGACGTAATACAAAAAAGTCAGGGGTATGATAGTGACCTATATTACGCCCTGCTTGATTTTTATACTGGATTTTGAATGGTGGTGGCTGGTCGTAGAACTCTAAAACTTGTGGGTCGTGTTCCATCAAGTAAATCGCCCACAATTCCACTGTATGGCTCTCGAATTGAATTGTGACCCCCATTTTTGAACTAGGGTACACGCCACAAACGTTCTTGGTTCGTCCTTGTACCCGACGTGAGGGTGGAGATTTCCTGATCTGTGCAATCAAATCAATGGTGTGGTTTGCTAGTTGCTGTTCCCTACACCAATCTTCAAACTCGAATTCGTTCATTTGAGCCTCACCTCCGGGAGCGTGACCTATGTGATACAAGGATGGCTTTGTTGCTTCACTACAGTCTCCTAAAAATACTTATCAACGTGCATTGAATCATATCTTGGTTCTTGGCAACTTTTGGTGATCTAGGTTGGGGAAAGGCAGAGGGCAGAAGGCAGAAGGAAGAAGGCAGAAGGAAGAAGGAAGAAGGAAGAAAGATATAATCGAGATACTTCAAACTTCACTCCTTCAAACATTTGAGGTATAAGCCTCAACAAGTTCTATGTCGGTGCTAACTCACCTATTACCAGATTCAAG
>NZ_JACJSJ010000158.1 GCF_014698115.1 Nostoc sp. FACHB-973 | reverse complement strand
TTCTCACGCGTTACTCACCCGTCCGCCACTATGTCCGAAGACACCGTTCGACTTGCATGTGTTAAGCATACCGCCAGCGTTCATCCTGAGCCAGGATCAAACTCTCCGTTTTGAATTGGAAAGCTTTTTAGCTCTTTAGCTGCTCTTTTTTAACTTCAGCTTAGTTATCTTTATTTGCTTGACGCAGGCCACTTGTTGTATAATGGCTTCCAAACTATAATATTTTCAAGGTTCGGCGTCCTTCGGTGGTCGCTCTAAAAGCGCTCGTCTCTCAGGTGCTTATCAAATATAACGAGTGCAAATTTTTTTGTCAACTATTTTCCCAAAAATATTTGGGAAAATATTTTATGCAGATGTAATCCTTAAATTGCAAGGGTTTTACTCTATTAAGTATTTATGGAAATTTCCGGATAAAATTCTGGTTATAACCAACTTTGGTGTTTTGCTATCCAGGCTACTTTTAAACTCGCTGTTGCATGGCTGACTACTTCCCATCAACTTCTTGACAACTATCACTTGGTGAGGCTCATCTTTCTAACTAAAATGCCACGGTCCTGTTGAGCAAAACGGCAGTCATGGGAGTACCCTGAGGGTATCGGTATCAGCACCAACTGAAGTTCAGCCACTACGAAGATATGAACATTGCAGGCATTACAGGGTTAACCGCAGCCCAAAAAGCGACTCTAAAAGCGCTCGGAGCAGTGGAATCAGTTGCTACAGACGGTTAATTCGTAATTTAATTCGAGCCACCAAGATACCTATAATTCGAGATATCTCGAATTATAGGTATCTTGATATCCAGGTATCTTTTTACTTTGATATCTAAATATTTAGACAGTTAGAGTTAATATCTGTATGCTCTGCTATATCGAATTGGGGGTTTAACCCATGCGAACCTGCTCATGCATCTCCCTCTCCGGTGGACAGGGAAAAACAACCACGATCTTCTTTACCTCACTGCTACTAGCACGACTTGGCTTACGAGTGTTGACTATCGACGCAGATCCACAAGCAAATCTGACTTTTTATTTAAATCACGAGGTAGACCCAAACCAGCCCAGCTTATTTGAAGTGCTAACTGGTCAAGTGACAACAGAAGATGGTATTTACCCTACCACCCATGAAAATCTATTTCTTATCCCAGCGGATAGGGGACTGTTTAAGGTTTCAGATTTCCTCAGTAGCAGTGGTACGGGAGCATTTATCCTCAAACTACGCCTCAAATCTGTAGCTAATATCTTTGATTATGTCCTGATTGACGTGCAACCATCGCGCTCCCAACTATGCCTAACGGCGGTGGGAACGTCTGATTATGTCATCATCCCCGTCGAAGCCAACGTTAAAGGAACCAACAGCTTAATTGATACCCTGAGCTTCTTAACAGAACAAGCCAACTTAATGGCATTTACAGGGAGAGTATTAGGGATAGTTCCTTTTCGCGATCGCTGGGTAGGAAACACCCAAACCTTAGAAGGCAGGCAAAATATTGAAGCGATGCGAGAGTTTGCTCTCGACATTCCAATTTTGCCGAGCATCCGCGAGTCGGAGAAGTTTAAGAGTGCAATCCGACAAGGCAAGTTGTTGTCAGACCTGGGGCAATCCGACCTGCAATATCCCTTTGAGCAAATTATTGAGGCGTTAACTCATGAGTGATGCACTAGAACGATTGAAACAGCGAAGCCGTCCTTCTGTCAAAAGTCGAGATACTTCGCTAGATTCTGGAAGTCCAGACACCTCGATATCTAGAAACCAAGAAGGTCAGATACCTAGTAATTCCGAAAATCAGGCTACTATATCTTTTCAGCCGTTGCAAACAAAGCAGAGTACGCTGCGGTTGGAGCAGGGAGTAAGCTCACGCCTACAAGAGGTGTGTCGGGAGAACGGCATTTGTCGAGAGGTTCTGATTGAAGCCATGTTTGAGTATTGTGAGGCAAATCCAGAATTTCTCAGTGCAGTGTTATCTGAAGCGATAACGAAGAATGATTACAGGCAACAAGTGGCAAATATGCGACGGGCGAAGTCGATGATGCAAAAGTTCTCTTAGGGGAGACTGCAAAAAAAAGATACCAGCCGTCATAACCCAGATCCACGCTACACAACGAATAAACTCGAAACACGGCTGGTATCTTTTTTCATGGCTTGTGCCTTAGCGCATTCTTATGAATTGCCATCTTCCTTGAGTAACAATCGATGCTGTTGATTTGGCATTAGCTTGTAATTTTTAATTTAATGGATATCAACCAACAAAAAGAACAATTTAGCATCACCTATATTAGAGCCATCGCCGCCGTTGCAGGTTATTCTTTATATAGACCAGAAGTCGATAACGACAGCGTAGATTTAGGCATAGTCAGCAGGGGCGGTACAGGTAAAATTCTTTCCCCTAGACTAGAACTACAACTAAAATGTACAGCTAGAGATATTCTGGATGAAAACTATATTAAATATCCCCTCAATCTCAAAAACTATAATGATTTAAAAATCAATGCCCTTGTCCCTCGGATTTTAGTTGTCGTTTTAGTTCCAGAAAAAATAACAGACTGGATAAAACAAACCGAAGATGAACTTTGTATTAGACATTGTGCTTACTGGGTATCCTTGCGCGAAATGCCAGACACCGAAAATACAACCAATGTTACTATTGAAATACCCCGTAGTAATCAGTTGACACCCCTATCACTCCAAGCCATCATTCAACGCATTAGTTTTGGAGATTTGCCATGAAAGTTACTATCAAAGATAGTGAAATACTCAAAACTGTTAACCCCAATGTAATACAGGCGCACTTGCAAGCAACAGGTTGGCATGAAACCGGGCGTATTTATAATGATGCTGGGGCAATTTGGCGACTGAAAAAATCTGACGCTCCTGAATATGAAATATTGCTACCTCTCCAACATAGTTTAGGAGATTATGCTGAAAGAATCAGCGATATATTAAAAACATTAGAGACAGTAGAAAATCGTGACCAAGTTGAGATATTAAGCGAATTTATTACCAATTATTCCAATTTCACTGTGCAAGGCGTAATTATGCAAATTGCCACTCCATCAATTGATTCTCTGAGTGGAGAAATTACTTTACTAGGTGAAGTTTTTGAGAAATTACGATCAATCAAAACTGAACTAGCAGACCATGATTATATCTTAGCCATTAAAGCTTATCAGGAACGTTTACCAATTCGCTGCACAGGTGATTTAGTAAAAGTTGACAATCATTATATCCTCGAAAATCCCCACAATTTGCTTCTTAATAATATCTAACTACGGCTGGTCAAAATTTTTAGGTTTTTTCTAAATCAATTCTGATATCGAATCACTCATCTGCTTTTGCAAACGCTGGCGGTTGTCATCATATTTCAAAACCGTCTGCACTTGGGCGTGTCTGCTAAAACGCTGGGTAGCACGGTAGTTGCCATTGTTCAGATCCAAAACTGTAGTAATCGCACTGTGGCGGACACGATGCGGCGACATCTTCTTAGTAATTCCGGCTTGCTTACATAGTCCATCAACCAATCGCCTGATTGCCTCCCCGGTTAATCTCGCGCCATTCTTGTGATAAGCCAGCACCGTAAAAAGCGGGTCATCGCCGCGTTTTTTCTTAGAAGCTTTAATCCAACCGGCGATCGCCGTTGCAGTTTTATCCGATAGGTCAAGCACTTCCTTCTGGCTACCCTTGCCTTTACCTAGAATAGAGAGCGTTTTTTCTTTGGCGTTAAAGTCATGCACATTTAAATTGACTATCTCATTACGACGCAAGCCATTATCCCAAAGCAACCGCAGAATGGCATAATCACGTTTGCCCTTCAAAGTATTCTGGTCAACCAACGCTATAACTTGGGCATAGTCAGTCGCAGGAATTCCCGTAGTGTCCCGGTAGGTTTCGACCCTTTCACCTTTGACATCATCTAAAGAGAAATTGCACACTCCCAGCCGCCGCCCCATTTCCACCATCGACTTGATAGCACTGAGACGACGATTCACCGTAGCTTCAGCCAGCTTTTTCTTGATGAGATGTGCCTTATACTTGAGAACCACAGCAACGGCGTGACGCTGTTCCAGGTGCAGAAACTCTAGCACTAAATCCCGGCTGGGTTCTTTTTTGGCGACGAACAGAAAAAAATCTTTCAGGTCTTTTTGGTATTCCCGCTTGGTGTTGAGCGATCGCTTATCACCAATCAACTGCTGAATTACATCGGGGTCATTCTCCAAGGAGAAATCCTCGCCGATCGCTAGGGCAAGTGAGTTTTCGAGAACGCTAAGGTTTTCGGGGTGGATCGATGTCATAGCGCAGCAGAGATTTGGGAACTTGAATACTCAAGCTATATCTTAGTTGAAGAGGGGTGATTTTTACTCTAAGTGGTGTGAAAAGTGCTATTGTCGCACTATCTCCTAGCGTGCTGGTGGGTGGGTCAGGGGCGAGTTCTTGTCAGTTGATTGACATTTATTGAGCGCAATTACCAGAATTATTACCCAATGAAAGTGTAAGCGCTGACGATTTGACTAAGTAATAATGCTGCTTTTGGTCTGGATATTGCAGTTTTGCCCTAAGCTCACTCAGAAGAGTCCCGTCCAGGTGGTGAAGCGATCGCTCTTTGTGGGGCATTGATATCACAATTGATATCATTCCTTTGTCTCCTGTCCGTTTCTGTCTGCTAGTCCGTCGCTTCTGTCCATTGCTGCATAAGGATTCTGTCTAGCTTGCCAATGTAGTCACTGAAATATTGTTGCTACAATTAGGGTGTTTACCAAAAGCGGAGGTGCTTTATCTATTGAATTTTTAATGCTGATTTAGTTAACTACATTGAATAAATCTATGATTAGCGATCGCGGACTCTTCCCCAGTCCCCAGTTTGACTCCGGCTTACCTGCCAGAATTGCCAGTCAATCTCTTCTTTGGGGGCTGCAACATTATTTAATCTAGATTATTCAGTTCCTCTTCAGGTTTTTCTTCCCCATTCTGTTGTGGTTCACAAACATTTCCCTGCCAATATGCAGGAATAATCGGGGTTCGGAAGTGGCGGCTTGCAATCAGGGCTATTACAGGCAACTGCCATCTAAGACAGGAAAGGTCTGTGTAAGTTTGATATTTTTCGTGAATACGAATAATGTAAGTTTTAAGCTCATCTAATGTCTGTGGCAATCGAAACGGGTGGAAATTAAACCCACTGGCATAACCTGCATTAGTACTGTACAAATAGTTATCTGTATCTTTGTCTGGAAACCAAAGCTGAAGATTAGTGCTTGTAAAAGTTCGAGCAACAGCTTCTTGGAAAGCTCTATAATCATTAGCAAGATTCAACACGGCATACCAACCAGCTAGCATGGGCAAAAGTGTGGAAGCGTGCATCAACTCTTCTTTTGGTGGAGCTTGACCCACCTCCATAGCTACAAGGTCATCATAACTATCAGAGGCAATAGGGAAGTATTTACCAATCTTGTAAGCCAATACAATACTATGGCTGAGTTCTATAAGCCAATAAGCAGCTTGATTTATGTACCCAGCTACAGATAGTGTTAAAAGCCCCAAAGCAATGTCGATAGCATGGTTGTCATATCGGGGTGTCAGTGCCGAAGGATTGTTCTCAATTAGAGCAGCAAGCATCTGTGCAACTGCCTGCATCTGTCCCTGATAAGTCTCACGCTGCTGCTCATCAGTGTTATTTGCGAGTAAATCATGAAACGCTATTCCCAGTGTGCCAAGAATACCAATGACTTCAAAAGTGCGAAGAGGATACTCCAGTTCATCAGCACCATACCCAAACAACCCATCTCTAACAAAACAATGTGGTTTGAGCTTGGTGGCGTATGCTTCAGTTACTTTGATGTAGGTTAAGAATAGTTGGTGAAATTTTTCCGCTGTTTTTTTGCAATCAAAAAGTTCATTTTGACGTATCCAGTCCCAAGTACGGAGAATGGCACGTTCGGCACAGAGTAATGCAGGTCGAAGATTATCAGCTTCTTGACACCAATGGAAAACAATATTGAGACTCAGATTAAATTGACAAAGTACTTTTTGGCGCTCACGCACCGCACTGTTACTTTTCTCTTTTGGCAAGTCTTTTTTAAAAAGTGTCTCCTCGATAAGTTCATAGAAGAAACGCGGTTCATCTTCATTTTGGTCGGCAAGTGCAATCGTCTTACGCAGATGCTTTTGGGCGGACTCTGGAAATAGGTACTCATCAAGGAAATAACGTTCAATAAGCAAAGCTAATTGGTCACCACCCCAAAACTCAAACTCAATCTCGCCATATTTTGGATCAGTCCCAGTGTTCCTATGGGTAAAGTTTATCCAGTCAGGCTCAACATCCTGCTTTATTTCACCCCCAGTAGCAAGGATAATTTTTTTTGGTAGCGCCTCATGTTCTGGTCTAACACGGTTACGCAGGTATGAATCAAGTATTTCGTTGAGCGAGGGACGCACAGCATTTTTCCCAGTATCCCAACTGCTGCGAGTAATATCTCCCTCTTTCACAGTGAATAAAAATAGTTTCTGTTTATTATCTTTAGGGTCAACACCAACAGCAGGAATATCAACACCAAATTGGCGTGAACCAACAGCAGGACGACTTAATAAATCAATTCCCATCATCAATAGAAGGTCGGGAAGTAGTGCATCTATCTCGCCTGATTCTTTGAGCATACTGAGATACTCACGGATAAGCAACTTCATACAGTAGTCTCTCCAGTGATTTCATCTTCTGTACTGTTTTTCATATTGTTTAACCCGACATTCTGCCATTGAAGCCGCATCCTAAATTGCCCAAGGGGGTTGATAAATTCTCCTTGTGGAAATTCTGCTTCATAGGAGAAAGTAGCCATCTGAGATGGTTCTGTAAAATCACCATCCCGCTCATAGGCAATAGCGCGACCGTACTTAAGTTTTACCGTTGATGATATACTTGCAAATACTGAACTTTGCTCTGCTTTTTTCATCATTAAATCTTGCTGCTTCCACTTGGCTAATTGCAGAAGATACGTTCGCTGTGAAGAAGGTTTGAGTTCCTTGAGATAGGGTAGTTTTTGCCGCGCATCAAAATAAGCTTCCGAACGATTTAATGCCTCCTGAATTACATTGAGTTCAGCTTCTGTCACATCATCATCTTTCATTCTGCTTTTGAGGTAATCGCCAGCGTCATGCGGGTGATTGTAAAGTACGTACTCACTGAAAAATTCCACTATCAAGCTAGCAATATTAAGCGAATATATTTCCCGGTTTAGTGCTGATAATAGAAGTGCAGGAAGAGAAGCAATATCTGTTATGTAAGCTGCAAGCCTATACAGCACCCAGACAACTGTTTGCTCATCAAGGGTATCAAGTACTTCTTTATTGAGCGTTATTGAACGGCGATTTTTTGCTGTTTTTTTGTGAACAAGTTTCGTTGTATCGTCATCACTTTCATGTACTGGAATTGAATTAAAGAAACGAATTACATCACTTCCAGCAAGGTGCAATTGTTTCTTATGAGATGCAAACCAGCGTGTGATTGTACTATTGAGTGCGTTGAGATGGTTATTATGTAGCTCAATAAAAGTGCTATCAATAATTTTTGGTAGTGATGCTTGTTGTCCAGAACTATAATCCCAACCTAATGCTATGAACTCAACTAGTTGAAGGGCAGTCTTGGGATCATTTTTTAAACAGTAGTTTATACAATAGTCTAAGCTATTCAACATCTTTGTGGATAAAGAAGGTATCCGCACTAAATGCAAAAGTGCTTCTTTGTACCACGAGCAACTGTAGGCTTCCCTCGCTTTCTGAAACAATATATTGCCCAACTGTTCCCGGACAAGATTGTTCTGACTTGATGCAAATTCAACTAGGATTGCTGCTGCTTCATCTGATTTATTTGCTAAATTGCCGTAGGCTTGTAGCAATACAAGGTCAGTCTCTACGTTGAACTTTTTTTTAAAACTATTGAATCTATCTAAAGTGGCTTGCAGTAGATCGGACTGTTTGCTAGTTTCGTAACTAAACTCACCCAGGAAAGCAATACCTATCTGCCGAAGTATTGATTGCTCTGAATCTGTCAAAACAAGAGCGCGACGATGGGCTTCGTCAGGGTTCAACTTGGCAAGTCCTCGAAGAGAATAAAAAGCTAGCCAAACTATACGCTGCTCTTGGCCTACTACAAACTTGTTGTAAAAGAAATCTGCATTGCTTTGAGAACGAGAGGCTAAATTCTCAACAATTGAATATATCCTATCTCCCGTTTTGGTTTGAAGTATTAGTTCAAACACCTCCACTAAAGATTCTAGTTTAACCTCAAGTTGAGGAAGTGCATCGCAGAAAAGATCATAAATCTCCTCTCTTGATTTGTGTGGTTTTTCTCTTAATAATTCTAATCTTGTTAATTCTGTTATACGACCCACTATATCTTTCTGGTATTCAGACTTCAGCACCGACAGTACGGCAACTCCTATTTGACTACTAAAATTAATGCGATTACTCAAACTGTAGATGTCATCAAACAAACCAATTAATTTTTCAGGTTCATCCCAAGCTGCAAGTACTAAATCCACAGCATGGCGAACTAAGTAGTCATCCCGTACTTCTGGGTTAGAAAATCCTATCTTGCCTTCATTGCTTATGATATACCCAAGTTTAATTCCTGGATTTAAATCAACCTCATCAATTGCTGGGATAGGCACAGTTTCTTCAGATTGCTGATAAACTCCACCAGATGCCCATTGTAGAGATGCGTGTGCTTCTGGATAAGTTTGTCTGATTTGTTGCCAGTGTGGGGTGAAGTTCATCTCGCTATACACAACTATATGCTTGTACTTTATTAAATATTTTTTGGAAGTCCCTAAACGAAATTACCCTACTTATGAATTTTGGGTGACGTTTATATAGTTCCCAAAAGAATGCCGCTGGTAAAAAATGCGATCTCGCCGTTGATTGACTGAGATTGCGATCGATTCCTCTGGGACATCGATCCCATCATCCCAGGTTACTACTTGCGGGAATTATTGGCGATTTGACATTGAGCATTCCCGGATAGCCATTATCGATAAACAGATATTGGGCTGGCATATTCAAGCAATCGTTCCCATCCCAATACCCATGCAGTTTTTACTAGGATCTCTTTACCGTTGCTGAATTTGATAAATTCTCCACCTCCGTCAAAAAATACATCAACAACCAATTGATTCCGCACATCGCGTCCCCACATTTTTTCTGCGGCATTCCACCACCGTTGCCCAGGCGATTCAAACATGGGCAATTCTAAATATTCATCACGCCATGCTTTAGGCTTCCAATTATCCTGTAGCGCACGAATTAATAAAGCATTGGGGAAAATCTCTTTCTCGTGTTCACTCAACCACAGGGCATATTCAATTGCACTTCGCAACGCATCCTCTAGGTCTAAAGAACAACCTTCAAGTGCATCTTGGACTTCGGCATCTGCAAAATTAACACCAATAGTTACCAGCGCTCCTTCATATTTCTTAAATACCTCGTACTCAACCGATTCCTTTTCCCAAAACCACATAGTACACTCCTAACTATGTTGAACTCCATTTGTAGTAGATTAATCGTAATCCAAGAACTGATAATTAAATCTCTACGCATTTTGAGAAGAATTGGAAATGCCAAGAAAATCCCAGGTACGTTATCCAGAAAATTGGTCAGATATCGCTGTTGATATTAAACAATCTGTGGGCTGGCGTTGCTCTAAGTGTGGCTTGCAATGCATTCGCCCCGGTGATGATACGTCCGAACTTTCCCGTTCTAAGAGAACAGCGCTAACATTAACAGTGCATCATTTTAATTTCTTGCCAGAGGATAATCGTCGAGAAAACTTAAGTGCGTTATGCACAGCTTGTCACCTTAGTTTTCATAACCGACGCAGGGGAAATGTATCGCCAGGACAATTGTCTTTATTTTGAGCCAGCTTCTTATTGAACTAAGGTACTGCAAAAGCGCCAGCGCATAATGAGCAAACACCTTAATCTATGGGAAAAACTTAACCAACGGCAGCAAGCCACCCTTACCGCCATTTACCGCGCTGACCAGTTTGTGGAGGCAGCGCAAAAAGAAAGCTGGCGCTTAGGTTCAATCAGAGAGAAAGCATCTGTATGGCGTAATCTGCAATATTATTTTGAACCCACAAGCCATGAAACTTTATTGCATAAGCTGCTATCCCAATCTGGTGTCGTTGACCAAGGATTAGGTTCAACTCTTCAAGTTTTGGAACGACACAAGTTAATTGAATGTAATTATTTTAATAGCGAACTAATTTCCATCAAGCTCACAACCACTGGACGTGCTGTAGCTCGTGCTGGGTTGGATGAATCAGCACCTAAAAAGCCACCCAAAGGACAGTTAAAACCAAGGCAGTGGGAGGCACTAGCTACAGCCTATCAAGCTGGTGAATTAGGAATAGATAGTGCCTTAAACTTTGGGGATTACGCCGGGTTTAGTTGGCAATGGACTTGGTTGAGATTGCGAGATTATTACGGAACAGACAACGGCTTAGTCAAAGAAGTTGGCTACTGGAACAAAGACAGTAAGCACTCAACCAAGCTGGTTATTACTCAGCCTGGGATAGAGTTTTATCGACAGCAATGGTCACAGTATCGCGCTCTTTATCCTGATGTAGATGCGCCCAAACCTGATTAAAGTTATTTACCTGCTACTCTAAGCAATTGTAAATTTATCACCCTCTTTTAATAAAGGATACATCTCTTGCGCGATCGCTTCTAACTTATCGCCATGAGGATGAGGACGAGCGATCCGATCCCCTTCATCCCACCACGAACAGCCGTCAGCCAAACTATAATGCAGCGTAAGGGTGACTTCATGCCAATCACCGGATAAAAATAAACGAGTATCTTTCAATGCAAAAGCTAGATTAAAATCAAATCTATCTCTTCGATAATATTTATGAAATGGATTACTGTGTGGCCTATCACCGGACGCAGATTCGCGCTTGGTATGCCAGAAAATTCATTTCTATCCAATTATCTACTTTAAAATTAAATTCGGGGATTATCCTAAAGTGTGTGTGCGGATAGTGTTTTTCTGCAATTTGAATTAAAATCAGTTCCGTTTCAGGTAATACCGCTTGCATAATTTTTGACCACAGTTCGCAAAACTAAAAAAGCTTGTCAAACAGATCACTACAGATAATCTACTGTCCCATTTCTGCCATAAGGCATTGAAGCTCCCAGGTTAGCCCTTCAAAGTCAGGCATATTTTCCTCTCTATCCCGCGAGTAAGCGCTTAGTTCTATGCCGATAACTTCAGTTCCCACACGCACATCTGCTACGTGATTCATTCGGCTGCATAAGGGCATTGCAAGTGTATCCCCTATTTTTTTGTAGGTGTCTTCGCCGTTTGGAAAACAAAATAAATCGCCGCTCTGTAAATCTGAGAATTTCATACTTCTAAAAGTTTTACTCTTTTTGGTTGGGTGATAACTCAACGTATCAGATTACAAATCTGAACTACTTGATTGCAATAGAGCCTGTTGAATCTGCTTGTCGGTTGCTAATTCCATTGGGTTAATATCTTCATTGAGAACAAAAATCCCTTCTTCTAATTCAACCAAATCACCCACTGAAAATTGACAATCAGCATCCATTGCTGGGTGCATCATCATCCAAGCATCGTGACTCGCTAACTGTTTTCCATTAGGCATGAAAACTTTGTGGATCATGAGCATTCCTCTGAACTTTGCACACGGACATTAAAAGATAACTTATCGATTTGCGCCTTCATGTAAGTTAGGGCTGATTGAATATCTGAGAATGTCTGCTTTTCTTGTGACACCATTTCTGACTGCACGGGTACATATAATTCAGCCCAGTAGCGGTACAAGTATGGATCAAACCACACGTCAATGATGCAATCTTTGTACCAACCTTGTGAATAGTATTTATCAATCTGTTCCTTCATGTAAGCTACAGCCGATTGAATATCTGAGAATGGTCGCCTTTCTTGCATCAACATCCTATTCGCTACGAAAGTATATAATTCAGCCAAGTAGCATCTGCGTCTATCATCACGCCAAACATCAATACGACAGCCAAAGTATTTCTCGGAGTGCTTTAAATCCTCGGACAGTAAATCAATCATAGTGAACACCCGTAAGCTTATCTTTTAGTAAAACAGAAAACCACCCCGGATTAACCAAGATGGTTGGTGAAATATTCCCAGTTTAGGAAAATGTTTATTCTGTCTACTCAAGGAGGTCTGTCCCTTGTCTGTCTGCCTCTCTGTCTGCTCTGTCCCCTGCTGTACAAGGATTCTGTCTAATCCTGTCTGCTCTGCCCGTAAGGCTAATTCTGGCTAATTTCGATAGTATTTGCATCTGTCCAGGTGGCCAGACTACTTTCAACTAGCTCATTAAATAGCCGCTTCAATTCCTCAGAACTAAACCGTTGACCCTTGACTTTAAAGTTTGGCTGTACCTCTTGTATGACTGCCGATGTTCTTCCTGTACGCTGGAGGTATTGCAGCAATGATTGGGCAATGGGTGTTAGGGATTGGGTGAGGTTAGACTCTGCCGGGGGCTTCTCTAAATTAAATTCCAGTTGCCAGATGCGCTCGGCTATTTCTGAGTCTGTTGAAAGTTTTGGATCTGACTTTGGGGTGTTCCCTTGAGCATCGCTTACCACAGATTCATCAAGTCTAAAGTCAATTCGCTTGTGGTGGAGTTTAGGCAGTTCAATATCAATCCATTGCCCATGCCCAGGTAGCTTAATCTTGCCCTGACCGCTAGCTTTAGCTTCTGTGGTGATTGGGTCAATAGTTGCGATTAGTTCTACTTCTAACAGTGCCGCATCTCGAAGTTTTGATAATCCTTTGGCTTTGGCTAAAATCTCCATTGTGCGGTCATGAGCTACGAACAAAGGAATCATTAATTGTTTGCGAGATTCAGTCATGGCACAGCGAAACCACTTGCCAACAAAATCCGGGTCGGGCTTCCATTTTTCATCCTCACAATCGTCTGGCATTGGCTCAACTATGTTATCTGTCCAAGTTGTAAACTCCTCAGCGACTACACAGAAATGTTGGTTTGTGTCTCTTAAGTGTTGCGTCCATTGCTCCTCAACCATTCCGCTTTCACGATAGGCTTTGTAACGGCGGCGCATTTCCGCCATGTACCATTGCATAAAGTCGGCTATTTCCCTGTAACCAGTAATCAGGTTTACCCCCCGCCATTCAACTTCTGTTCCGTGAGGGTCAAGTACAAAGATTTGATTCCAGCCAGCAGAGCGCTTATGCCAAATAATCTCTCTAGTAGTCCACGACTTACCCGCACCCATGCCACCAAATATCAAAGTGGGGTAGCCGATGGTGTTTTTAATCCAGCGATATTTCTCAGTAGGAGCGATCGCTTGGTTGTCTGCCCCAGTAACCTTGTCGTTGGGGTCAATCGTCCCTTGTAGCGTCTGACTACCTTGCAAGTAAGGCGTTTTCATCTCACGCAACTGCTTAATGTAATCTGCTTTCTGTTGGTCGGTCATGCCTGCGGTTTGCGCCTCAAAGATAGCCTCGGATGCCTCCATTTGCGTGACTTCAATCTCAGTGTGGGCGTAAATCTCGGCTTTTTGTATGTCAACAGTGCGGTCATTGGCGATTAGATCCAAGTCGGCTTGCAATTGGACTTCTGCGATCGCAACGTCTCGGTAACTCTCTAGTAGCTCGGAACGTGCGGCCATCTCAGCTTTTGCAGCATCTCGTTTTTGGGCGATGTCTTCAAATACGGCTCTCTGTTTCTCCTCCGACTGGCAGTGTCGCAGCATCCACCCAGCAAGCGCAAACCCCAGGAATCCACCAAACGCCCAAAACGGTTTGTATGGGTTAGTCGCTTTCACCAGCCCATTAACCCCCATAGCTGGGTCACGCACTACTTGGCGGGGCATTCCATCACTCTTCCACTGTGACCAATAAAATGGGGTCATCCTGAAAGGTCGTCCATTCTTGTCTGAGCAGGTCAATGTTTTCTGTGGGGTTTTCAAACAGAAGTAAACGCGATCGCTGCTGGTTCCTTTCCAAGCCATCGCAGCCGAGCTAATTCCTACAGTCAGACTCAGCCCAATTGCGACAGCTTTCTTGTCCATCGGTAGGCGACCAAACCACAACATTAAACCCGATTGTTGCGACTCGGATAACTGTTTGTGCTTCTCAGATAGATAGTTCATTTACCTCTTTTACCACCAAATAGAAAAAACATTAATATCGCTAGAAATATGCCCACTCCTGCACCATCCATCCAACTTGAAGATTCAGCAGTTTTTGGCTTATAAACCGACTCAATTGAAGTATTAGCTGTTTGTGTAGAAGTTCTCGCTTCATTCCATTCACTAATCGGGTCAGAAAGCGCACACAATAAAGCCAGTGATGCACTGCAACCAGTCATTAAATTAGTAACGAAATTATTGAACCCTTCACCTGTTGCAGTGGCAGTAAAATACAAGTGTGCAGTACCCACAGCTAGGAACATTCCAACTGTGTGAACTTGCAACAGGTGAAAGGTGAAAATTACTGCACTATTCAAACAACTGCCAGCGACAATTTCACAGGCGTTACCAGCACGTCTAAATGTTCTACCTCGATTGTTTTCTGGTAATTGTTGTGGCTGTTCTGGTTGCTGTTGTTTCTGTTGTTGTGGAGTCTGTGCCAGCCCTTCATGCAAAAAAGGGCTGACGCTATGAGGATCTTCATTTCGTTTCCTTACTAGCATCAGCCTTACCTAATTAATTGATTATCTATCGCCTAACTTCTGCCACAAGTTACCCAACATTGCGCCCCAACCGCGAACTGTTCCTGTTGCAGAAACACTAGAAGATGGTGCATGATTTTGGGATTGAATTGGTATCACTTCTTGGGGAGCAAGATTAGGCTCTAATGCTCGTGAGCCAAACCTCGCACGGGCTAAAAGTTGTTGTCGTTTCTCTCTTAATCCTGTAGTAATTGCTTGCCTTTCAGCTTGCACAGTTTGCTTATTTTCTATGCTGCTGATTTTATTTTCATGCCGCCACAATTCCGCTTGCAAATCGTGGTGTAATTGGGCTGCAACTTCGGTTAATGCGTGTTTGCGTTTCTGGTCAATCCGCAGCAAGTCGGCTCTATCTTGGTTTGAGTCGATGGCTGGTATTATCCAGCGCACCTCTCAGTTAGATCCGGACGTGCCCATTTCTGTGCATCCGGCTCCCGATATTCTTAGGGAGTTGCCCTTTTGCTCATGTGTAAATAATCATGGCAAGACTTATGTATTGCTTGGAGGTTTTTAGGCTTCCAGTTATGATGATTACCGTCAATATGGTGTAGATGAACTCGCTCTTCGCTTGTCAGTCTAAGCCCACAGTGACCACATGAATGGCTTTGCTTTTGTAAAGCTTTAGAGGTTGCGCCGTCGTATAGCTTACTGTTGCGTTGACTCCAGTAAGTTAAGTCTCCGTCATAAGGTGATTTATTTCCTTTGACCATGACATAGGCTCTGCCTAGAGAGTAGGGAACCGTTGGGAAAGCCTGGTGTACAAGTTTTACACTTGATTCGCGGTCATTCTTCGTTTCCTTGTTAAATACCGTGTATGTTCTGTGACTCATGAACCAGAGTGACAACCTTGACCCTGACATGTCACAGAACCTGTGGTAGTTTCTCCATCCTCTAACTATTGGTGCGAGCTTAAGAGCTTTTACCTTAGAGCCATAATTTGAGCAGTTGACGATGTTCTTAACTTTCTCACGGAACTTTTTAAAGTTCTCCACTGAGGGAGTACAGTTGAACTTTCCATTGGCTTTTACTTTGAAATGCCAGCCTAGAAAATCGAATCCATCTATCGCAGCAGTAATCTTGGTCTTCTTTTCGCTTACCTTCATCCCACGTGCTGCTAAAAATTCGTTAATTCTTCCAAGTATCTCGTTTGCATCGTCTTGAGGTCTTAACACTATTACCATGTCGTCGGCGTACCGAACGGATGGGGTTCTAATAGCTTCCTTTGGGGTTTTATCGGTAATTCTCTTGTGAGAACTGGCGTGATATCTGTGAATATCTTCTATCCCATTTAAGGCGATGTTTGCTAATAAAGGACTTACGACTCCACCCTGTGGTGTTCCTTGCTCTGGAAATTCGGGGTTTATTCCGGCTTTTAGGCATCTAAAAATCCCGATTTTTACCCCACTAGGGGCTATCAAGTTATCCATTATGGTGGAGTGTGAAATCCTATCGAAGCATTTTTCAATATCGAGTTCTATAACTCTTTTATCTATTCCATTGGCTGAGGAGCTTAGATTGTTGAATAGGTATTGTTGGGCATCGTGTGCCGAGCGTCCTGTTCTAAATCCATAACTCCATGCGTGGAAAGTTGCTTCGTGCGCTGGTTCTAGTGCATATTTTGCAAGGCATTGCCATGCTCTGTCTGCAATGGTGGGAACGATATAATAAAACTGCACATAACTTCAAGTCTCTTTTGGGAAGTAGTGTCACCATCACCAATCCGATTCACCCACTGTATGGTCAGTCAGTTGTAGTACGGCAAATTC
>NZ_JACJSJ010000157.1 GCF_014698115.1 Nostoc sp. FACHB-973 | reverse complement strand
CTGTTTGAGCTTTGTCACAATCAGCTTTTTTGCTGTTAGCGTCTGTCTGAGCTTTGTCAGCATCAGCTTTCTTGTTGTTAGCATCTGTTTGAGCTTTGTCAGCATCAGCTTTCTTGTTGTTAGCGTCTGTCTGAGCTTTGTCGGCATCAGCTTTCTTGGTGTTAGCGTCTGCTTGAGCTTTGTCAGCATCAACTTTCTTGCTGTTAAGGTCTGTTTGAGCTTTGTCAGCATCAGCTTTCTTGCTGTTAGCGTATGTCTGAGCTTTATCAGCATCAGCTTTCTTGCTGTTAACGTCTATCTGAGCTTTGTCAGCATCAGCTTTCTTGGTGTTAGCATCTGTCTGAGCTTTGTCAGCTTCTAGTTTTAGAGCTTTTGCTACTTCTTCTGCGTTAGTCAACTCAATAGCTGCTTTATCAGATGCTTCTTTCGCTGCTTTTGCTACTTTGTCAGCCGTTGTTATTTCATCTGTGGCTGTATTTACTGCGTCTTGCGCTAGTTTGTCAGCTGCTAGTTTGTCAGCTAGTTGTTTTAATGTTGTGTCAACTGTATTTGGTGCCGTACTAATCGGCACTTTTGTATCTGTTGGGGTTTTCCCAGCAAACTGAGGTTCGCTGAGGTTTGTACCGTACTGGAAGATAATGTTATTGAAGCTAGATTCAGTTAAACCAGAAGCTCCCAAAAATGTGAAGACAAGGGAATGTTCAATTAAAGAAGTCTCTTTTACTGGTTTATTAGCATTTGCAGTCAAATTTGAACTGGCGCTCAAAAGCCCGTAATCAAATTGGTTACCGTTACCTGTTAAGTTACCGTTGAAAATTCCAAAGCCAGCAGTACCAATACCTTGATTGATACCTTCTAAATTTGAATCACTAATGTTGGACTTATACTGCCAACCACCGTTTAAGCTAGCAACTGATAAATTAATAGGTTGCAGAAGAGATGCATAACCATTTTGGTAGACCTTGGAACCAAGACCTAATGTTGCACTCACGAGATTTAGAGATTTAGATGCATTAAAGAAAACTCCTGTTAACAAATCTGCGGGAGCTAAAACATTTTTTGAACTAGTGTTGGTTAGCTTGAGAGTTAAGATATCGCCGTTAAGCTGAAAATCTGCTGATGCAGACAGATCGCCGGATGAACCTGCAAAGGTAATAGCTTCTGCTCGATAAACTTGTGAGCCTATTACTAAACCTAGTGACGATAAACCACAGGTAATATAACCTACCACTTTCTGCGAATATATTTGAGACACTTGGTCTAAACCCCTTTGTTATTGAGTAATAAATTAAATGACTGCATCTCAAGTTGGCTCAAGATATTTGAAATCAGAATAGTAAACTAGACAAACTAATTTGCCGTATAGCTGTCTGAAAAATTCTCTTGATTAGCAAGCTATATAAAAATTAATGCCAGCAAAACTAGTTTACTTATGGACTATTTCTAATCATTAGGTAGTGCCAACTGATATACTGTGCATCTGATTCTTTGAGACTGATTTTTATTCATTGATGCACATATATATATTGATACACATCACACTGATAATCTAGGCTTTATTGATATATTTACCAAATTTTTAATTTAAACTTATAAAAATATTTTTTTAAAAAAAATTGATTTTTTCAGTACTTTTACAATTGCATTTTCTTGTTCATCAATAAATTGTAAAATTACGCAAGCCATTGATTTTTTACTAAAAATCAATTGAATAATTATGAATATCAACAATATTGATTTAAACTAATATTTAGTAGTTACAATATTTAGATTTTCTATTTACTTTACCCAAAGAAGAGGCTCGGTAATTACATCAAAAAGATGTTCACTGAAAAAACATAAAGCACAATGTCCCTCATCTATTGGTATTTGAAATAAACAGTTATAAGCAAATTATGTTGGGTAGGCACGAACCACTATTTAATTTTAGAACTTTGCTACTGACTCTAGACACTTTATCCTTGTTTGTCTTCATCCTCAGAAGCCGCTAACTAGGTTGATACGGAAAAAAATTAGCCAAGAGATAAAGTCTAGACTCTTGACTAAGATATTATGTCTATACCAATTTTCTTAAAAAACAGGGTGGTTTTTATCTCATTGTGAGAATTGCTTATAAGGCGTAACTCAGTTGTAAATTAGTACTCAAGTTATCATTTAAGCTGAGACTAGAGTCTTTTTCTTGGCAACCTTTAGCGCACCTACAGCAAATAAACCAAGAGCAACTGCTGTACTAGGCTCCGGTACTTTTTTAGGTGGAGGTGGCGGAGCAATATAATAAGTACTAGGCTCATTTAAAGCAGTACCATACTGAAAACGAAGATTCTGAATCTTTGTTAAATCAAAGCCAGTAGGTAGCCCTGAAAAAACGAATGTGGCAGAGTTCTTAACAAAAGTCCCCCCACTTACTGCTGGATTTGCATTATTATCGTAACCAGTAATAATACCGTAATTGAATTGCTGTCCACCCGAAAGACCGAAACCAGGATTTATGCCAAAACCTGCTGTACCAATACCGTAGTGCTGAGTTACTGGGTTAGCTACGCCAGCAACACCACCAAGTCCAGTGCTAGCGGTAGTCTTAGCAAAACCCCATTCAACTTTATTTCCTCCAACCTTGGTAAGATCGACATTAGTTCCGGTAGTTACATTATTCGTAATTACGGTTGGAGCTTTGGCTGAAGACAACGTTAAGTTTGTTAAGGGAGATCCAGCATAATCCCAGAAGATTCCTGTTAGAACATCAGAAGGGGCTGACGCACCTGGACCTGTATTAGTAAGGGTCAGTGTCAACTTCCCTGCTATTGAATTATCAAAGACAGCTGTCGCGGAAAGTGCTGTACTGTTTCCACCTGATACTGGGTTAGTACCTGTGGCTGAAAAAGTCATGGAGGCTGCATCTGCTCTTGGCATCTGCGAAACCGTAACCAGAGCTAATGCTGATATACAGTAGGCTGCATAACCTACTATCTTCTTGGAATATAGTTGAGACACTTGCTTAAAACTCCTTTGGTTTCTATTGAGGACATTTAAAACGTCTCAAGAGAAATTTTTATGAAAATCACTCATGTATAAATTGGCATACAAAAATATTATTTGTCTACGTTATGTATTAAGATTAACTAAAACTTTAAATTGGGAATGAGTAATATATTTTTAACGAATTGACTGAGTATTTTCAGCATTTACACTGAGTACTTTCTTTTGATATTAAATCATGCAGAATCAGCTTAATTAGATAAGCTTCTATATTAGATAAGCTTCTATTTCTCAATAATTTTGCTTAATCAATCAATTTTTATGGAAGATTGGTAATTGACTTCAGGATAAAAACCGATAGTTTTCCACAGATACCACGAGATTTTATGAAGATGAAATAAAGAAGGGAAGGCGATTTTGCCTTCCCCAAAGTTAAAAATTTAGGACGCTAGTATTAAGATGCTGATACTGAATTCGGTACTTAAGTTTTAACCAGAGTCAACGGCGTATTCAATCAACTGGGCAAGGCGCTGACGTAGGGTTTCTAATCCCAAGCGCTGACTTGCAGAAATAAACACCGCTAGGGGAAATTCTTCTCTAGCCAAAGCAAGTGTGTCGCTATTGGCTTGATCTATCTTGTTAAAAACAACTAGCGCCGGGCCAGGAGTGACTGGCATTTGTGCGAGGATTTCCCGGACTGAACGAATATGACGCAACCAAGCCGGGTGAGACAAATCTACTAAATGCAGCAGGGCATCGGCTTCTGTGACTTCCTCTAAGGTGGCGCGGAAGGCATCCATTAAGGATGGAGGCAGTTCGTGTATGAACCCTACTGTATCTGTGATCAGAATTTCTTGAGGTTCATCAGCTTCGCCATGAGGAATTACTAAGCGGCGGGTAGTAGGATCAAGGGTGGCAAATAGCTGGTCGGCTGTATAAACTTCTGCGTTAGTCAGAGCATTCAACAACGTAGATTTACCAGCGTTGGTATACCCAACCAAAGCTACTGAGGGAACTTCTCGATGCTGTCGTCGCTGTCGTAAGCGCGAACGATGTGCTTGTAACTGGTTGACTTCTTTTTGCAGTCGGGAAATACGTTGCCCAATGGCACGTCGTTCAGTTTCCAGTTTAGTTTCACCAGGACCACGAGTACCAATACCACCACCCAATCGGGACATGGTGCGACCTCTACCAGAGAGTCGCGGCTGCATATATTCTAATTGTGCTAGTTCTACTTGCAATTTACCAGCACGGGACTGAGCGCGTTGGGCGAAGATATCCAAAATTACTTCGGTGCGGTCAACTACGCGGACACCAATTTGCGCTTCTAGGTTGCGGACTTGGGAGGGTGAGAGGTCGCGGTCAAAGACGACGAGATTGACTCCTAGTGTTTGGGCTGTGAGGGCGATTTCTTGCACCTTACCTTCGCCGACTACTGTTTGGGGATGAATGCGCGATCGCTTTTGTTGTATTGTCTGCAATACATCTCCCCCAGCAGTATCAACTAAACGTGCCAATTCCACTAGGGTGTCTTGGAATTGTAGAGGGGTGATTTCCTCAGTCATTAACCCCACAATTAACACGCGATCGTGGTCAGCATCTACTTCCTGGGCGATAAATTCCCGCTGGAATTCGGCTTCCAGATTTTCTACCAAGTCCAGAAAATCCTGTTGTGCCAGATCGTCCAAGCCTAGAGGTGCTGATATATTCCAACTGGGAGATTGGACTTGCTTTTCATCTACCTTCAAGCCAGCAGGAGTAGTAATCAAGGCGCGGGAGTCCTGAGGCGTCAGATGAGCCAAATAAGCTTCTTTGACGTACCCAGTAGCGCCGCCTCCCCGCCGTGTAAATCCTATTCCAGTTATATTTAGCACAACTAAAGCATCTAAACGTTGTAGTGCCATAGCCGTGAGTGCCGCTTCATTTGGCGGTTCTGGCTTTAGATGAGTGGCTATACAACGAATACCACTGAGTCGTTCCGCACCGTAACGAGGCAATTCCAAAGGTGGGATTTGCGTTTGACGCGGTGTGCCTACCCCCACACGAATCACTTGTCCGCGACGGTTGAGATAGGCACACACCGGCTGATTGAGTTCTGTGCTAATTGCTGCCAGACGCTGGGAAAACTCAGGCGTGGTGATGCGATCGCCTGGTATGCGCTGGTGATAAAGCCGCTGTAGTTGCTTCAGCTGGCTGGTCTTTAGACCTTGGAGATTTCCAAAAATAGTCTCTATAGGCGTTTATGACCACTTAAGTGGCCCCCCGAATCCTTCTTATGTCTATTTTACAACAGGGTTTAGGCTGCAAGCTCTCTCCTCTGAGGGATGCGATCTGAATTAGTGTCTGTGGAGTCTTACTATTTTGGATTTTAGATTTTGGATTTTGGATTGCCAAAGATTTAGTGGTAATCGTTTGTGGCAATTCATCTGTGGCAATCATTTCTAAAATTGGTATTAAATTTGCAACTTTTATTTACCTGTTTTGAGGGCGGTTTTGGAAGTCAGCACTCTTGAGTAGTTATTACGTCGTTTAGCCTACCCGTATTTGCACAACCAGCTTAGGATGGACTAAAAGAATTTTTTGAGGAAAATGGTACAAAAAATCACAGCTGTGTTTAATGGCAAAGTGTTCTATCCGTCTGAACCGATCGCACTGCCAATTAATACCCGTGTGCGAATCAGTGTTGAAATTTTACCGCCTGGTGAACATGAAACAGTATCATTTTTGCAAACGGCGCGATCGCTCAACCTCGAAGGGTCGCCTGATTGGTCTGCCAATATAGATAAATATTTGTACCCTAAATAAACTTTTCATGCATTCTGAAGTCTTTCTGGATACATCATTTGCCATTGCTTTATCTGCACCAAGCGATCGCTTGCATCACCGAGCTTTACATCTGGCTAAAATGTTACAAGCCGCTGAAACTCGTTTAGTGACAACACAAGCAGTGATGTTGGAAATTGGCAATGCCTTATCCCAACTACCTTATCGTCAGGCGGCGATCGTATTATTGAATTCTTTGGTAGCAGATTCCAAAGTAGAAATTGTCCCACTTTCTCAGGAACTCTACGAACGTGCTTTTCAACTTTATTGCGATCGAACAGAGAAAGAATGGGGATTTGTCGATTGCGTGTCTTTTATTGTGATGGAATATAGCGGAATCACTGAAGCCTTAACTGCTGATGAGCATTTTCAACAAGCAGGCTTTCGAGCATTATTGCGAGAAAATTTGCCTTGATTGGGGATTGGGGATTGGGGATTGGGGATTGGGGATTGAAAGTTTACTCATTCCCTATTCCCCACTCCCTCACCTTTCCCAGTCCCTAGTCCCTAGTCCCCACTCCCCACTCCCCACTCCCCAGTCCTTATTATTTCGTTACAATCGGCTTGTGCGTTAGGCATTCACGAGTTATCAGCCATGAATTTGATTTTCGATCCACCGATTCCTGTGAAAATTCAAAAGATGAAGGAACGGGTGCGGTGGATGCATCCGAGTTTTGTGCAACGGGGAATTGACCAAACCAGCTTGGTTATTGACGATCGCAAAAGTGATAGTCCAGAATTTTCCTTTATGGTTATCGGTGATTCTGGTACTAAATCCCATTCTCCACACCACCCCCAACGAAAAGTTGCCGAACTGATGCTTCCTCACCGCGAGGATTGCAGTTTTGTGTTGCACACGGGAGATGTAATCTATGTGGTGGGTTCTCAGGAGTATTACTCAACAAACTTTATTGAGCCTTACCGAGAGTTTCTTGTAGGTGGTAATAATCCAAGAAACATTTCCTATGACCGTATGGTGTTTAATTTGCCGTTCCTGCCAGTGCTTGGTAATCATGATTACTACGATGTACCGTTGATGTACCGTTTATTGACTGGTACAACGTCGTCATTACGTCGGCTGTTTGGCTATAAAGATACTGAGATTGGCTGGCATGGTTCGTATCAAGGTAATGCCTATGCACAGGCGTTTATGGATTATACGGCGGCGATGTCTTCCCAAGAGTTAGAACGTCATTTAGATGGGCACTATACTGCTAAAACTGATACAGGTCGCTGTTTGCGTTACGAACCTGGACAGTTCACCCGTTTACCTAATCGCTATTATACGTTTCGTTACGGCGGGATTGACTTTTTCGCACTGGATTCTAATACCTTTAATACACCATCACCTTTACCTGTAACTCAGGAAGGGGAAATTTATCGTCGGGAATTGCAAAAGCGTCGCCATGAAATAGACCGAGAAGAATTGCAAATTTTGAAAATATGCGATGGACTCAACCCAGATAAACCCACTGAAGCGGAAAAACTTGATGAATTGAGTGCCAAATTAGACCAAATTAATGAAATCAAAATCGATATTGAAAAACAATTAGCATCTCAGAAAATGCCTGCGATCGATTTTGAACAACTTGAATGGTTACGAAATAGACTCATCGAATCTTGGAATACTTCTGAGGTACGGGGACGTGTCATCTTTTTCCACCATCCACCCTATGTTACAGAAGCTACTAAATGGCATCAAGCACAAACTTTGGCGGTTCGCCACCGCTTGCGCTGGGTGTTTGAACAAGTGGCTGAAACTCTTGGTTCTTTAATTAAAGAGCGTCCCATAGTGGATTTGATTTTAAACGGTCACGCTCACTGTTTGGAATATCTCCGCACAACTGATACCGGATTTGCTGATTCTCACATTAACTGCATTATTTCTGGTGGTAGTGGTCATCGTCCCCGCTATCAACGGCGAGAGGGGGCTGAATTGATGGAGACTTTTACGGAAATTACAGGTAAATCCTCTCGTAAAGTTGCTGATTCAATGCTTTTTGTCGGTCGCCATGACGAGAATTTCCAGAAACGACTGCCTTATTCATGTGTGCGGATTGATGTTTTAGACGGTCGTCCACCGAAGTTTATCGTCAGACCACTGGTCACTGAACGTTTTGAGGAAGAATGGTATAACACTGAACTTGAACCATTTGTGATTTAAATAGCCAAGGGTACTTGTTGCTACCATAACGACTGCGGCGCTGTAATCACAGCCACTGGGCAATGTGCTTTACTCAGAATTGCGTCTACTCTGTGACCGAAGAAAACGCGACCCGTAATCATTCGGATATTACTCCCTAAAATAATTAAGTCAACTTCTTTGGTTTGGGCAAAGTTGAGGATTTCCCTTTCTGGGCTGGTTCCTTGAAGAACATAGGTTTTAACATCAGCACCGAGATTGCGGCCAATTGCTGCTTGCTGTTCGAGCAAATCGTGAGCAATTTCCTTGACTGGAGTTAGCGATCGCTGTTCGTAAAGAATATACTCAACCTGTGGCAAATTAATCACGTTAACGATCATAACTAATGCTCCTGTTTGAGCAGCGATCGTACTTGCCACCTCTACGGCATTTTTACTGTATTCTGTCCCCACCGTTGGCACTAGAATTCTGTTGAGCTGTTGTTGAGCGATTTTGCATATCTCGCCTTTCGGTTGCGGTAGGTGCGATTTCACCACCATCGTTGCACAAGGCGCTTCTTGTACTACTCGGTCAACCAGCAAATTGAACAATGCTTTTTGGGGGCGTATCTGTTCCGAAGCTCCCAATACGATTAAGTCATAGCTTTTGTTCGCTTCATTCAGAATTACCTCCGCTTTACTAGCCCCAGATTCCGTTTTTGTTTGCAGGGTAGTATCAGCAGGTAATTGCATTTCCTCACTGACAGAAGCAAGAGCTTGCTCAGCGGCGGTATCTTTAACTTGGGTTGCCGTTCGGCGTCCTTTGCTTTGGGGTTGCTTGTCACTCAGGGCATATAGAGCTGTGACTTCTATGGAGTTTTGATGAGCCATGTGACCAACTAGTTGCGCCGCCAGTTGAATGTTGGGGCCACCACTGGTGGGAACTAAAATCCGGTGAATCTGCTTGACAAAACTGCGGCTATCCTGGTCTTCTTGTTCTAAACGTCTAGCTTCCTCTTCACCCATAACCACCTTTGATAAAGACCAGCGCAAAAGGGGTGGAGCCATTAAAGAAGTGACGATCGCTACCATAACAATAATCGAGTACATCTGTGGATTCAGCACTCCCAAAGATAAACCAATGGTGGCAACGACAATTTCCATCGCCCCGCGAGCATTCATCCCGGAACCCATGGCCAAACCTTCCCAATGGCTCAAGCCGCCGACGCGAGAACCAAGGTAAGCACCTGTAAATTTGCCAACACAGGCGACAGCGAGAACAATCAAGCCAAATATCAACGTTTGGGGGACTAACAGAGTTAGCAAGTTAACTTTCAAGCCAGCTGAAGCGAAGAAAATTGGTGCTAGAAAGCTTGCTGTGAATACTTCTAGCATATGTCCAGCTTCATTGCTAAAGCGGCGGGATTGACCTGCCAGAATCCCCAATACAAAAGCACCTAACGCTGCTTCCAGCCCTAACGCGTGGGTAAGTGCTGCTGCCGAGAGCGAAAGAATTAGCACAACCGACATACTAGCGGCGATTCCGCCAACGTAGTCATCAACCCACCGCAAAATCTGGTCTACGATGGTACGCCCAATTGTGAAAGCAATGGCTAGAAACAATATAGCTGCGCTTACAGAGTGGAAAATTGTCCCAAAGTCAAATTTGCCGCTACTAGCTAGACCTGAAACTACAGAAAGTAAAATCCAGCCAATGGTGTCGTCAGTCATGCCGGCTGCTAAGGTGACTTGACCAATGTCACGGCGAATCAGGTTCAAATCCATCAGCACCTTAGCAATCACTGGTACTGCTGAAATGCTCATTGCTGTGGCGATAAACAGGCTAAATACCAATCGCTTTTCTGGGTCGGCTAAAAAACTATCTGGTAATAGCCAGCCAAGTCCAAATCCTGTGATAAACGGGACAATAATTCCGCCCAGTGAAATGAGTAGAGCCGTTTTCCCCTTACGAAGAATAAGTTTTAGATCCGTCTCCAACCCAGTTACAATCAGCAAAAATAATACGCCTAACCAAGAAATCACTGAAAGTAAATTAGATTGTTCTTGACTTTTGGGAAAGATGTGTGCCTGTAAATCTGGAAGCAGTAAACCAAATAGAGAAGGGCCAAGCAGCACACCCGCCAGTAATTCCCCAACAACAGGGGGTAGGTTGATCCGACGCATGAATTCACCTAATCCCCGCGCTACGAGAAGCAATAGTGACAGTTGCACCAGCACCAACAGCAGCTCATGATGACCGAGAGGTTTAATTAAACCGTCACCTGCTACTTTCTGTGCAGTGAGTACAGGCACTAACATTAGGGACAGGTTTTGCATAGAAGTGTCCAAAGGTTGGATTACAAATTTTTCAAGGGGCTGTTCAAGTAAATTCTGAAAATGTTTACTTCCGCATCGGCCTGGGAGATTATGTCGTGTCTGTTAAAAGACTTAATTATTCAGGGCGATGCAAAGATAGCCGGACATGATATTAGAGTGTCATTGTGATTATTAACAGCAAGACGATCGCGATCGCCCGAAGCTACCAAATCCGGAGCAAAGCTTTGCTTATCAACTTATTTTCGAGTGCAAACTTGGAAATTTGCAGTTTCTTCCCAAATACCTTGAACAGTTGCTAATTTTTCAATTTTAGCTTTGTACTCAAGTTGCAACTGATTTAAGGCTCGTGAAAAATTTTAGCATTGTATAACTTTATTACCTGCTGTTTGTAAGCATCCATAACTCTTTGAATTGGAAGTGGCAAGCATAGTTATAGTACTCTAATATAGGGCGCTAATCCTACGTTAAATATTTGATATGAGTCATCACCATAAGTTGAATTTATTCACTTTTATACTAATAATTCTAGTCATGTTGCTGAATCCAGTCGGCATAGCAAGAGCAGATTTCCCTTCTACTAAAGTTTACGAACAACGGGTAATCCATAATCCAGATGGTATAGGCAAATACTACATGGGGCGAGAAATTGCCAAAGTTATGGGATATACAGGTGCCGGCTGGCTAGAACGACAAAGCCGAGAGGTGGAGGAACAGCCAAGTAAAATAGTCAGCCTCCTCAACCTCAAACCTAACGATGTAGTGGCCGATATTGGCGCTGGTACAGGTTACTTAAGCTTTCGTATTGCACCATTATTAACAGCAGGTAAGGTGTTGGCTGTAGATGTTCAGCCAGAAATGTTGGAGATTATTGAATTGTTCAAAAAAGAGAAAAATATCACCAATATTGAACCTGTTTTAGCAACTCTTTCTGACCCAAATCTACCATCTGAAAGTATCGATTTGGCGTTGATGGTAGATGCTTATCATGAATTGGAGTATCCCCAAGAAGTGATGCAAAAAATTGTCAAAGCACTGAAACCTGGTGGTAAGGTGGTGTTAGTTGAGTATCGGGGAGAAAATCCCTTTATTATGATCAAAGGTTTGCATAAAATGACGCAAAAACAAGTCCGTAAAGAAATGCAAGCTGTTGGTTTAGTTTGGCGTGAAACTAAAAGTTTGTTACCTCAACAGCATTTAATGGTGTTTGAGAAACCTGATTCTCGGAATTTTTTGACAAGATGAAGCTTGGGCAGGATATATCTAGAAAAATATGCAGCAAGTCATAATAAAATAACATCACTTGCGAGAGCCGATAATCATGGTAAACTTAGCACTCAAGCAGCGAATTCCTTTTTTAGAAAATGGCGATCGCCTCACTCGCTACGAATTTGAGCGACGCTATCAAGCAATGTCCCGTCATCAAAAGGCAGAATTAATTGAAGGAGTTGTTTACTTGGCATCCCCATTACGTTTTGAAAGTCATGCTGAACCACATGGTCATGTAATAGGTTGGTTGTGGACTTACCAAATTGCTACCCCTGGTGTGAGATTGGGAATTGAGCCAACAGTCCGCTTAGATTCAGATAATGAACCGCAGCCAGATGGGGTGCTATTAATCACACCGACAGCTAAAGGACAATCTCGTTTGGGCGATGATGATTATCTAGAAGGTGCGCCAGAACTTGTAGTAGAAATAGCAGCTAGCAGCGCTGCTATTGATTTACATGACAAGAAAAAAGTTTATTGTCGCAATGGGGTAAAAGAATATATTATTTGGCAAATCTTTGAAAACAAATTAGATTGGTTTAGCCTACAAAAAGGAGAATATATCTCTTTAGAAGTGGATGCAGATGGAATTATTGAAAGTCAAGTATTTCCTGGTTTGTGGTTATCAAGATTCAATTTACTTGCTGGCAACATGCAGCAAGTATTGGCAGTGTTGCAGTCAGGCTTAAATTCGCCAGAACATCAAATATTTGTGCAGCAGTTGTCTAGTCAGAATTCATGATTCAGAATAGTTAAAGAATCAGGAAAACATTTGATGAATATTTTTCCATCAATCTATTTTTTGGGCAATGAAACTGGCGCTTTTGGTTGCACTATCCCAAACTATCCAGTTAAGAGAATTATCTAAATCATCGGGGCTATTTGAAACTTTAAAATATAGCTTTTCTTCACGTTTTCTTTCAATGGCAAAGTCGGCATTTTGAGCATAAACGACTATAAAACCTTTGTCTCGCAAACAATACATTGCCCAAGCTTTCAATGATTGCTTGTATGGTTCGTGTGGAATTGGCGGTTTTGTGATTGTCTCTTCAATTACTTTAAATATTTCCGTGAGTTTCGCGGTCATAGTAGATACTTTTGTTATTACCCCTAAGTTAACTAGCTTCTGGATCGCAACGAATTTCAATCATAAAGCCATCTGGATCGTAGAAGTACACACCTCTACCAGTAGGACGAGTGACTGGGCCATGAGCGATCGCTATTTTATTTTCTCTGATTACTGCCACGGCGCGATCGAATAACTGCGGCTCGATATCAAAAGCCAAATGGTATGCTCTAGTGAAAGTCTTTTCTGGATTCGGATCTGGTGGTGATAATTCTGGTTCCCCAAATAAATCTAGGATTGTACCATCTGGGGTGACGAAATTGGCTACTTTTCCAGATGCGACAAGTTCCACCAAGGTTGCCGGTACTTCGTCGCCTGTAAGTTCATGCAAACCCAGGATAGTCCCATAAAAATGTCGGGAAGCTTGCATATCCTTGACATTGAGTGCAATGTGATGCACTTTACGCAAATTTCCTGGAGCAAGGACACTATTCACAGATTCGGTGCTAGATAGCATAGTAAACAAAATTTCTCTACAAAGATAGAAGTTAAACTTTTTTCTTAAAGTTTACTATTTTAATAAAAATCTATCATGCCTTTTGATTATTCTTTAGACTTTCAAAATATCAATTTTCGACAACACCCTGAACTCTATCGCGTTGGTAAGGGTGAGCAAGGTGTACTTTTGGTAGAACCATACAAATCGGAAATTCTTCCTTACTGGAGGTTCAAAACTCCTGAAATTGCTACAGAGTCGAGCGAAAAAATCTACGAAATGTTTCTGGCTTATCTAGAACAAGATGATTTTGTCGGAGCAGATATGGCGCGAAAGTTTATCCAAATGGGTTATACTCGCTCCCGTCGTTATGCGAATCATAAAAGCGGCAGAAAATATAAAAAAGATTCGCCAAAAGAGATTTTACCTTATGAAGTAGATCCCATAAAAGCTGAATCAGCGGCTATATTTAAAATCAAATGGATGCAAGCAAAAACAAATGAAAAATATCTCCACCTTTTGGCTAGACATAAACAAAGGTATGAAGTAGATTAGCTGTTGCGGAAGCTGAATATAGCAGTTAACAATTACATGAAGTACAAAAATTTTTAGGGTAGCACAGCTGTGCTACCCTACCTTGTACATTAGGAAAGCGAGAAATGCTATAAAAGCGATCGCTTTACACTTTAAACTTCTCAGTAATCCGCTTCATGGCTTCTTCCACATTTTCCCGACTATTAAACGCCGAAATCCTAAAGTAACCTTCACCCGCAGCACCAAACCCAGAACCAGGTGTTCCCACAACGTTGACGGTTTGCAGCAATTTATCAAAAAATTCCCAACTGGATAAATTATTAGGCGTTTTTACCCAAACGTAAGGTGCATTCACCCCTCCATAAACTGATAATCCGGCGGCTGTGAGTTTCTCGCGGATAATTTTGGCGTTTTCTAAATAGAAACTAACCAATCCTTTGATTTGTGCTTGTCCTTCTTCAGAATAAACCGCCTCGGCTCCCCGTTGAACGATGTAAGAAACGCCATTAAATTTGGTAGATTGGCGACGGTTCCACAGTTTCCACAGTTCCACGTCGGAACCATCGGCGGCTTTTGCTGTGAGTGTCTTTGGTACCACAGTTAACGCACAGCGAGTTCCTGTAAAGCCTGCATTTTTGGAAAAAGACCGAAATTCGATCGCAACTTCTCTTGCACCTTCAATTTCATAAATTGAATGGGGAATTGATGCATCGGTAATGTAAGCTTCGTAGGCTGCATCAAAGAAAATAATCGAGTTATTAGCCTTAGCATAGTCCACCCATGCCTTTAAATATTCCTTGGTAGCAGTTGCGCCAGTGGGGTTATTGGGAAAGCAGAGATAAATTAAATCGACTTTCTTTGAGGGAATCTCCGCGGTGAAGTTGTTATCAGCCGAAATCGGTAGATAAACTAAGCCTTCAAACTCGCCTTTATCGTTAGCATCTCCTGTATTTCCCGCCATTACGTTTGTATCTACATATACGGGATATACAGGGTCGGTAACGGCTATAGTGTTGTCATGACCAAAGATTTCCAGAATATTGCCCGTGTCACATTTGGAACCATCGGAAATAAAAATCTCTGAGGCATCGATTTCGGCTCCCCGTGCTTGGAAATCGTGAGTAGCAATTTTCTCCCGCAACCAAGCGTAGCCTTGCTCTGGGCCGTAGCCTTTGAAGGTATTGCGATCGCCCATTTCTTCAACAGCCTTAATCATCGCTGTCCGACAAGCTTCCGGCAGAGGTTCAGTAACATCGCCAATGCCCAGTCTGATGATTTTAGCATTACTGTTCGCTTCTGCAAAGGCATTCACCCGCCGAGCAATTTCTGGAAACAGGTAACCCGCTTTCAGTTTCAGGTAGTTGTCGTTAATACTTGCCATAGTCAATTATGAAAAAACGCCCTAAAACAGCTTACTGCTATTCTGGGGCGGGGAGTGGGGAGTGGGGAGTGGGATATGGGGAGAATAACTCTTAACTCCTAACTCCTAACTCCTAACTCCCAATGCCCAATTTAGACATTTACTGGCTGTTTATTAGTTTCTGATGTGTAAATTCCTAACTCCGTCACTGATTCTTGACCTGTAATTAATCTGGCTCCACGATTTTGGGTGAAATAGTTCCATGCCCATTGAATTATTACTACTAATTTGTTGTCAAATTCTATTAAGAAATAAATGTGAATTAATAACCAAAACACCCATGCAAAGAATCCTTTCAGTTTGATAAAACCCAAATCTACCACAGCCGAATTTTGCCCAATCATCGCTAAACTACCCTGATCGACATAAGCAAAGGCTGGCAAAGTTTTACCTGTTAGTCGCTGTTTAATTAGTTCTCCAACATATTCTCCTTGTTGCTTGGCTACAGGTGCAACACCGGGTAGTGGTTTACCATTTTGATGGGAAAAATTCGCCAAGTCGCCAATTACAAAAATATTCGGATATCCTTTAATACTCAAGTCAGATTCAACCATAACGCGTCCAGCGCGATCGCATTCGGCACCTGTGCGTTCTGCTAGCACTTTTCCCATAGCCGAAGCTTTCACTCCTGCTGCCCATAATATCGTTTTTGAGGCAATTTCTTTTACTTCATCCCCTTGTTTGAGGGTAACAATATCATTTTCAATATTGGTTACTAATGTTTTTGTTTGGACAACCACCCCCAACCGCGTCAGAGATGCTTCTGCTTCTTGTGATAACTCTGGCGCAAAGGGTGGCAGAATGCGATCGAGTCCTTCTAAGAGCAAAATCTGGGCTTCTGAGGTGTCGATGTTGCGGAAATCTTCTTTAAGGGTTTGGTTTGCGAGTTCTGCGATCGCTCCCGCTAATTCTACGCCAGTAGGACCACCACCAACAATCACAAAAGTTAACCAGGCACGGCGTTTTTCTGGATCGGTTTCTTTTTCTGCTGCTTCAAATGCTGTAAAAATCCGGCGACGCATTTCTATGGCATCTTCTACGGTTTTCAAACCAGGGGCGAATTCTTCCCAGTTGTCTTTGCCAAAATAGGAATGCTTGGCACCTGTGGCAACGATCAATGTATCGTAAGCTATTGCTTCGTCGCCCACAATTACTTTTTGTGCTTCTGCATCGATATTATTCACCTCTCCCAGCAACACTTTTGTATTCTTGCTTTTACTGAGTACAGAACGCAAAGGTGACGAAATATCAGCCGGAGATAAGGCACCTGTAGCGACTTGGTACAGCAGGGGTTGAAATAGATGAAAGTTGCGTTTATCGATCAGAGTAACGTTTACTGCTGCCTTGGCGAGTGTTTTTGCGGTATAAAGTCCACCAAAACCACCGCCAACAATAACAACTTGATGGATTGGGTTATTGTCAAGTAAGTTTACCATAAGAAATATTTCTCTGGATAACGAGTGCTGTAACTATTCTTAACAAATTTGTTTCAAATTTGTCATCATAAATTTTGTATTGTTTTTTACATTTAAAATGGTGGGGAGTAGGGAATGGGGAGTGGGGAGTGGGGAATGGGGAATGGGAAGGAAATATTTTGTTAATAAAGTAACTTTCATCTTCTAAAAATACTGAAAATATTTATTGTGTAGATTTATCGGTGATTGATCAGATATTTATGCAAGTTTTAAAGTTAAGGGACTACGGACTAGGGACTAGAGAAAAGTTTTCTGAATGCCCAATCCCCAGTCCCCAGTCCCCAGTCCCCAATCCCCAATCC